>NZ_CP088262.1:1200000-1800000 GCF_021117365.1 Nocardioides sp. cx-173
GAAGGTGCAGCACATCGCGATGCCGGCGCCCTTGTCCATCTCGGCGGCCGGGTGGGCGACGACGGGGACCTCCACGCCGAAGACCGGCGAGGTGACCGTCGTGCCGAACAGCGGCTGGTAGCGCTCGTCGTCGGGGTGGGCGATCAGGGCCACGACGCTGGGGATCAGCTCGGGGCGGGTGGTCTCGATCGCGACCGTCTCGCCGTCGGGACGGTGATAGGTGACGCGGTGGTAGGCGCCGGCGTAGTCGCGGGCCTCCAGCTCGGCCTGGGCGACCGCGGTCTGGAAGGTGACGTCCCAGAGGGTCGGCGCCTCCTGCAGGTAGGCCTCGCCGCGCGCGAAGTTGCGTAGGAAGGCGGTCTGGCTGACCTTCTGCGCCCGGGGACCGATCGTGGTGTAGGTCTGCTTCCAGTCGACCGACAGCCCGAGCGTGCGCCACAGCGACTCGAAGACCTTCTCGTCCTCCTCCACCAGCCGCTCGCACAGCTCGACGAAATTGGGTCGGCTGATGGGGACCTGGCGCTTGGGGTCCGGCTTCTCCGGCGGCGTGAAGCCGGCGTCGTAGGGCAGCGAGGGGTCGCAGCGCACGCCGAAGAAGTTCTGCACCCGGCGCTCGGTGGGCAGCCCGTTGTCGTCCCAGCCCATCGGGTAGAAGACCGACTTGCCGCGCATCCGCTGGTAGCGGGCGATGAGGTCGGTGTGGGTGTAGGAGAAGACGTGGCCCACGTGCAGGCTCCCGCTCACCGTGGGCGGCGGGGTGTCGATCGAGAAGACGTTGTCGCGGGGCTGGGTGCGGTCGAAGGCGTAGGTCTGGTCGGCCTTCCAGCGCGCGGCCCACTTGTCCTCGAGACCCTCGAGCGCCGGCTTCTCCGGTACGACGACCGCGCCGCTGTCGCTGCGCGTCGTGTCCGGGGCCTGGGTGTCGATGATCTCGGTCATGGTGCAAATCCTAGTGCCGGTCGTCACTCGGCCCTCCGGTGGTCGGCGGGCCCGGGCGGATGCGAGGGTGGAGCGTGCCCGACCTGGAGCTCTACGTCGACCCCGCCGCCTTCCTCCGGGACGCCGGCGCGCTGCTCGCGGCCGACCCGGTGGTGGCGACCGTGGTGTCGACCGTGACCCACCGGATCGCCGACGCGGACCGTCGCGGGGAGGTGCGCGGCGACTACCCGCACTGGTGGCTGGCCGTCCGTGAGGACGAGCAGGTCGTCGGCGTCGCCATGCGCACGGCGCCGTTCGCGCCCTACCCCCCGTACGTGCTGCCGATGCCGCAGGAGGCGGCCCGCGAGCTCGCCCGGATGCTGCACGCCCGCGGCGAGGAGGTGCTCGCCGTCAACGGCGCGCTGCCCGCCGCGCAGGAGGTCGCCGAGGAGACGGCCCGGCTGGTGGGGGGCACGGCACAGGTCCACGAGCGGATGCGGCTGTGGGAGGCGACCGAGGTGGTCGCGCCCCCGCAGCCGGCGGGCCGGCTCCGCGCGGCCCGAGCCGAGGACACCGACCTGGCCACCCGCTGGTGGAACGCGTTCGCCACGGACGCCGCCGAGCAGGCCGGGCGCTCCGCCGAGTCAGCGACGGGGGAGTACCTCGAGGAGCGCGAGATGGCGCGCCGGGTCGAGGAGGGCCTGGTCTGGCTCTGGGAGGACGAGTCCGGCCGAGTCGTCCACCTGACCGCCCACAACCCGCCGGCCTACGGCGTCGCGCGCGTCGGCCCGGTCTACACGCCCCGTGAGGCGAGAGGGCGCGGGTACGCCAGCGCCGCGGTCGCCGCAGTCACCCAGCGGCTGCTCGACACGGGCGCGCGAGCCTGCCTGTTCACCGACCTGGACAACTCGACGTCGAACAAGATCTACGAGGCCGTCGGCTACCGGCCGGTCGTCGACATGGCCAACCTGCGCATCGACTAGTCGCACCCGTGGGTTGTCACCAGACCAGGACCGGCTTGACGATCCTCCCGGCGGTCACGTCCTCGATGGCGGCGCCGATCTCGGCGAACGGGTAGCTCACCACGAGGTCGTCCACGTCGAAGCGCCCGGCGCGGTTGAGCTCGATCAGCCGCGGCACCATCTCCAGCGGGTCGGAGTCGCCCTCGACGCTGCCGCGAATCACCTTGCCGTTCTGCATGAGGTCGATCGCGTCGACGGGGAACTCCGGCGCCCCGAGCCCGAGCACCACCAGCTGCCCACGCGCGGCGAGCGACTGGGCGGCCTGCCTGAGCACCTCGGGTACGGCGGTCGTGTCGACCGCCCCGGTGGCCCCGCCGCCGGTGAGCTCCTTGACCCGCTCGACCACCTGGGTGCCGAGGTCGTTCGGCTCGAGCCGGGAGGGGTCGACCCCGACGGCGCCGTAGCGGGCGGCGACCTCGAGCCGGCTGGGCATCAGGTCGACCGCGACGATCGTGGCGACGCCCTCGGCCTGCGCCGCCGCGATCGCCGCCAAGCCGACCGCACCGACGCCGTAGACGACCAGGCTGTCCTCGGGCCCGGGCTTCAGCACGTTGAGCACCGCCCCGGCGCCGGTCTGGAAGCCGCAGCCGTAGGGGGCGATCCTGGTCAGGTCCAGGCTCTTGTCGACGACCACGCAGTTGTCGGCGTACGCCAGCGCGTGCTGGGCGAAGCTGGACTGGCCGAAGAACGAGCCGAACACCGGCGAGCCGTCGCGCGACATCGTCGTCGAGCCGTCCATGCGCATGCCCAGGTAGTTGAGGAACAAGCTGGAGTCGCAGTAGCCGACCAGGCCCGCCTCGCAGCGCGGGCAGGCGCGGCACGAGCGCAGGCTCAGCACCACGTGGTCGCCCACCTCGATGCCGTCGACGTCCGCGCCGACCTCCTCGACGACGCCGGCGCCCTCGTGGCCGAACACATTCGGGAACATCTCGGCCGGCAGCATCGTGCGCATCGTGATGTCGGTGTGGCACAGGCCGGTGGCCACGATGCGCACCAGCACCTCGTCGGCGCGCGGGCCGTCGAGGTCGACCTCCTCGAAGGCGAAGTCCTGCCCTGGCGCGTGGACGACGGCGACCGTGGTTCTCATGGCGAGCACACTAGAACCTGTTCCAGTCCGGGGTCGAGGAAGCGCGATCCCTAGACTCGACACGAGATGACTGACACCCCGCACGAGACCCCCGACTCACCCCGCCTGGCCGAGACGTTCGCCGAGGTGGAGGACGCGCTGCTGTCGCGCTGGCCCGAGACCCGCCTGGAGCCGTCGCTGGACCGGATCCGCGCGTTCGCCGAGCTGCTCGGCGACCCCCAGGCGTCGTACCCGGTCATCCACCTGACCGGCACCAACGGCAAGACCAGCACCGCGCGGATGATCGACACCCTGCTGCGCGCCCTCGACCTGCGCACGGGGCGATTCACCTCCCCGCACGTCGAGCGGATGAGCGAGCGGATCAGCGTCGACGGCGAGCCCCTCGACGACGAGGCGTTCGTACGCGCGTTCAACGACGTCGCGCCGTTCACCCACCTGGTCGACGAGTCCGAGGCGCACCCGCTGTCCTTCTTCGAGACCGTGGTCGGCATGGCCTTCGCTGCCTTCGCCGACGCCCCGGTCGACGTGGCCGTGGTCGAGGTCGGCATGGGCGGCTCGTGGGACGCGACCAACGTCGCGGACGCGACCGTCGCGGTGGTGCTGCCGATCGCGGTCGACCACGCGCAGTACCTCGGCGACTCGCCGGTCGACATCGCCGTCGAGAAGGCCGGGATCATCAAGCCGGGCTCGCTGGCCGTGCTCGCACAGCAGACCCCCGACGTCGCCCAGGTGCTGCTCGCCCGCGCGGTCGAGGTCGGCGCGACGGTCGTCCGCGAGGGCATGGAGTTCGGCGTGATCTCGCGGGTGCCCGCGGTCGGTGGCCAGGTGGTGTCCTTCCAGGGCCTGCGCGGGCGCTACGACGAGGTGTTCCTGCCGCTGTACGGCGCGCACCAGGCGCAGAACGCCGCGGTCGCCCTGGCCGCGGTCGAGGCGTTCGCCGGCGACCAGCCGCTCGACGCCGAGCTCGTGGCCGCTGCCTTCGCCGAGGTGACCTCGCCGGGCCGGCTCGAGGTCGTGCGCCGCAGCCCCACGATCGTCCTGGACGCGGCGCACAACCCGGCCGGCGCCGAGGCGGTGGCCGACGCGCTGGACGACTCGTTCGCGTTCTCGCCCCTGATCGGCGTCGTGGGAGTCATGGCAGACAAGGACCACACCGGGATGCTGTCGGCATTCGAGCCGCACTTCGCCCACATCGTCTGCACCCAGAACTCCTCCTCCCGGTCGCTGCCGGCCGACAAGCTCGCGGAGGTCGCCATCGAGATCTTCGGCGAGGACCGGGTCTCCGTGGAGCCGCGGCTGGCCGACGCGATCGACCTCGCCGCGGGACTCGCGGAGAACGGCGAGTCCGCGGGCGACTCCATCGGCTCCGGCGCGGTCCTCGTGACCGGCTCGGTCGTGACCGTCGGCGAGGCCCGGTCCCTGGTGAGGCGGCGCTCGTGAGCCAGCGCGGCCGGTCGCCCCGGCGCGGCATGTGCGCGGCGGTGCTGAGCCTCGAGGCGATCACCCTCGGCCTCACCACCCCGGTCATGATCACGATCGCCGACGTCGACGTCGCCACCGCGCTGGCCGTCGGCGTCGGGCTGATGCTGGCCTGCCTGCTGGTGGCCGGCATGCTCCGCGGGGAGTGGGCCTACGGCCTGGGCTGGGCGATCCAGGTCGCCGCGGTCGGCCTCGGCTTCGTGGTCCCGCTGATGTTCGTCCTCGGGGGGATCTTCGCGCTGCTGTGGGGCACGGCGTACCTCCTCGGGCGCAAGATCGAGCGCGAGCGCGCGGCGGCGTACGCCGCACTCGACGCCCAGATCGCCGCCGAGGGCGACGACCAGGCCTGACCTCACCCGTCGCGGACCGGCTCCTCCTCCAGGGTGAGCGCATGGCGCAGGCGCGCGAGCGCCTCGCGCGCGTGGGACTTCACCGTCCCCACCGAGATGCCGAGCAGCCGGGCGGTCTCGCGCTCGGTGAGGTCGTCGAAGTAGCGCAGCACGACCACCGCCCGCTGGCGCGGTGACAGCGCCTGCAGCGCCCGCGCCAGCTCGAGCCGGCGGTCGTGGGCGTCGGACTCGTCGCTCGTGGCCGGCTCCACCGGGAGCGCGGTCAGCGTCTCGCGCCACCGCCGGGCCCGCCACCGGTCCACGGACTCGCGCGCCATGATCCGCCGCACGTAGGGCTCCGGTCGGTCGGAGAGGCGGCGCCAGTGCGGGTAGGCCTTCGCGAGCGAGACCTGCAGCAGGTCCTCGGCGTCGTCGGGGTGGCCGGTGAGCAGGTACGCCGTGCGCAGCAGCGCCGCGCGCCGCGCGGTCACGAACTCCTCGAACGAGATGTCCTCAGGCGGGGGCACGGCGCCGCCAGATGGTCAGGACGAGGGCGCCCGCCAGCAGCACGCCGGCCGCGAGGCCGGTGCTCACCCGGGGGTCCCAGGGGTGCGGCGGCTCCGGTGCCGTGATCGTCGGGTGGTCGAACAGGTCGGTGGCGTAGTGGTCGGAGAGGAAGTTCGCCCGCCGCTCGACCGAGCTCGTGAGCACCTGCTTCTCACCGGTGCGGACGTCGACGACGACCAGGCGCGGGCTGTGCCACGACGAGGCGTCGGCGGCCTGCACGAGCACGACGTGCCGGTCGTCGGTCCAGGTCACCACGTCGAAGGTGTTCTCGCTGTCGGGGACCTCCCGCATGGTGAGCCGCCCAACCTTCCCCTGGCCTCGTGACGGAAGCCGCCCGACGAGGACGGAGTTGGGGTTCGACCCGCTCACCCCTGGTTCGTCGGAGCGACCGCTCACGACCGCGACGTGAACCCCCGACGCGTCAAGGACCGGGGAGACCGACAGGTCGTCGCCGATCGTGAAGACCCGACGGGTCGACTGCGCGGCGTCGGTCACGACATACCCCGCCAGCCGCCCGGACAGGAGCACCCGATCGTCGATGGCGTCCTCGATACGCGACCCTGGTGGCAGTGCCGAGGGGGTGGGAGCGTCGTGGCCGACGCGCCAGGTCAGCCACGGCCCCTGCATCGACGTGGACTGGTCCATCTCCGGGTCCGCGTCCCCACCGACGTACTGGCCGTAGCCGAGCCACAGGGTCTCTCGGTCCGACCAGATCAGGCCGTCGGGCATCACGCCGTGGTCGGTCTCGATCTGGTGCCGTTGCACGTCTCCCGTGGCGGAGTCGTAGACCGCCACCCCGGCCACGGGGCCGCTGTCGGAGTCGGGTGAGAGCCGGGTGTCGCCGGTGGTCCAGTACGCCACCCGTCGGCCGTCGGGGGAGATCGCAGCGCCGTGCAGCTCGTGCGGGACCGGGTCGGGCAGGTCGAGGAAGCGGTAGGCGCCGGTGGTGGCCGAGACACCGACGAGGCCGGTGTCGGTGGTGGTCCAGGTCTTCCGCTCGGCGGGCAGGATCGCGGCGAGGACGCCGAGCGGTGTGTCCCCGGTGCCGGGCAGCCACGGGCTGGGCTCGTACAGCTCGGCGGGCAAGCCCGTGGGCGCGTCCGCGGGTGCGGGCTCGACCTCGCCGCCGGACCGGGAGAGGGTTACGCCGAGGATCGCCGCGAGCGCGGCCGCGGACGCCACGAGCGTGGCCACGGTCCCGACCCGCCGCCGGCGGCGGTAGGCGCGGCCGCGAGCCACCGCCGCCTGCGCCGTGCCCGGGTCCGGGTGCTGCTCGCTCACCTCGGCCAGCTCGGCCAGCCGCTCGTGCAGGGTCGACATGGTCACGCTCCTCACCCGTCGCCCACTACACGGGTCGTGGAGCCGGAAAGGAGGGGGGCGAGCACGGCGAGGGCGGCGTCGAGCTCGGCGTCGGTGCAGCCGCCGAAGCCGACGATGAGCCCGTGCAGGGAGGCCGAGCGGCAGTAGTCGCTCAGCAACGGGACGTCGAAGCCGGCGCGGCGGGCGGCGGCATGGGCGCGTTCGGCGAGGTCCTGGGGGAGGACCACGGTGGCGTACATGCCGGCCACCGGCCCCTCGACGTACGGCGCCAGGGCGGCGGCGACGCGGTCGGCGCGGGCCGCGTAGGTGCGTCGCGCGGAGCGGACGACCCGGTCGACGTAGCCGTCGCGAAGCAGGGCCAGGAAGGCCCGCTGCACCGGCCAGGAGACGGCGTCGTGGGTGAGCTCGCGGTGGCGCTCGACCCGCTCGCGGAGCGCGGGCGGCGCGACCAGCCAGCCCAGCCGCAGGCTGGGGGCGACCGACTTGCTGGCCGTGCCGAGGTAGGCGACCCGGTCCCGGTCGAGGCTGGCAAGGGCGGGGATGGGCGCCACGTCGTAGCGGAACTCGGAGTCGTAGTCGTCCTCGACCACGATCGCCCCGGCGTCCCGGGCCGCGGCGAGGAGGGTAAGGCGGTCCCGCCCGGACATGGGCGGCCCGAGCGGGTGCTGGTGCGCCGGGGTGACGTAGGCGGCGACCACGGAGCCCAGGTCGGTGACGGGGGCCAGGGCCGGGAGGTCGGCGACGCCACGGCCGGCGGCGCGCACGGTCGCCACCGCGGCGCGGTAGCCGGGGTCCTCGACCGCGACGTCACCGGGCGGCAGCGCCGCGAGCAGGTGGCGCAGGCCGTCAGCGGTGCCGGCGGTGACGAGCACGTCGTCGGGGTCCACGTCGAGGCCGCGCAGGCGGCCGAGGCGGGCCGCAAGGGCGGCGCGCAGCTCCGGCAGGCCGCGCGGGTCGTCGTACCCGCGCGGCATCGTGGCCGCGCCCACCTCGCGCCACGCGCGCCGCCAGGCCGGGCGCTGGCGCGGGTCGATCCAGGGCGTGCCGGTGTCGAGCCGCAGCAGCGGGCGGGCCGCGGGAGCGGCCGGCCGGTGCGGTCCCGGGGGTGCCGCGGCGCCGCCGCCGGCCGCGACGTAGGTGCCGGAGCCGTGCCGGCCCTCGAGCCACCCCTCGGCGACGAGCTGGGCGTAGGCGTGCTCGGTGACCGACCGGGCCACTCCCAGGTCGCGCGCGAGCGCGCGGCTGCTGGGCAGCCGCGCGCCGGGCGGCAGCCGGCCGCCGGTGACCAGCGCGCGCAGGTGGGCGCTCAGCTGGGAGCCCAGGGGCACGCCGCTGGAGCGGTCCAGGTCGACGGCGAGGGCGTTCATAGTGTCCTGTCGAGATCGTGGGGGATTGGCTCCTGACGGCGGGCCACTTGCGGCCCACACTAGGACCATGACGACCCTCTCGCCCACCCCACGTACGACGGTCGCGCGCGGCCGGGACCGCGCGGTGACGGACCGCGCCGCGCTGCTGGCCCTGCTCGAGGACGCGCTCGTCGCGCACGTCGGGATCGACGTGGGCGACCACCCGGTGGTGCTGCCGGTGGCCTTCGCGGTGGACCCGGACGGACCCGACGAGGACGGCACCCTCTACATCCACGGATCGGTCGCGGCCCGGTGGCTGACCCGGTCGGAGGGGTCGACGGTGTGCGTGACCGTGACCGAGCTCGACGGGCTCGTGGCGGCCCGCTCGGCCTTCCACCACTCGATGAACTACCGCTCGGTGGTCGTCATCGGGGTGGCCCGCGTGGTGCAGGACCCCGAGGAGAAGGCACACGCGCTGAGCCTCACGGTCGACCACATGGTGCCGGGACGTGCGGCGACCCTGCGCCCCCACACCCGCAAGGAGGTCGTGGCGACCGCGGTGCTCGCGGTGCCCCTGCACGAGGCGTCGATGAAGGTGCGCGCCGGGGGCCCGGTGGACGACCCGGAGGACGTCGAGGCCGGTGTCTGGGCAGGCGTGATCCCGGTGCGTCGGGAGCTCGGTGCTCCGGTGCCCGCCCCCGAGTGTGCGACGGCGCCGCTGCCCACCGACGTGGTCCGGCGTGCCGGGCGGCTCGGGTAGGTGGCTAAGGTCGTAGGTATGACCGAGACCACTCGTACCCTCGTGCTGCTCAAGCCCGACACCGTCCGTCGAGGCCTCGTGGGTCAGGTGCTCTCGCGCTTCGAGGCCAAGGGCCTGCGGATCGTGGCGATGGAGCACCGCCACATCGACGCCTCCACGGCCGACGAGCACTACGCCGAGCACGTCGAGAAGGCCTTCTACCCGGACCTGCGCGAGTTCATCACGAGCGGCCCCCTGGTGGCCCTGGTGCTCGAGGGCGACTCCGCGGTCGAGGTGGTCCGCGCGCTCAACGGCGCCACCGACGGGCGGGCGGCCGCCCCCGGCACGATCCGCGGGGACCTGTCGCTGTCCAACCGCGAGAACCTCGTCCACGGCTCCGACTCCGACGAGTCCGCGGCGCGCGAGATCGCGATCTGGTTCCCCGGTCTCTGACCGGAGTTCTCCACAGGCCGGGAGTCCTCCGGTTTCCGACCTCCTGACGTGGGCAACCTCACATCATGGAGCTGCACCAGATCTCGGAACCCACCGGCGACCCGTTCTTCGACGCGCTGCGGCGTCGGCACCCCGACGTCGACGTCGTCCTGCTGCCTCCCGAGCCACCCCCCGCGCCACCGGCCGCGACCGTCGACGAGGCGGCCGCGCACGCCGCGCTGGCGCAGGTCCAGGACCTCGCCGGGCGACTGTGGTCCGGCGCGGCCCGCGACAGTGAGGAGTCGCCGCGGTCGTGCTACCGCTACGGGGCGGGCCCCGGTGCGGTGCGCGCGGTCGCCGGGGTCGCCACCCGGCGCCGCGACGGCTTCCACGTGCTCGTCGCCCTGCGCCACGCCCTCGAGTCCGACGGCTGGGCGCTCACCCGGCCACCGGGCGCGGTGGAGCGGCTGGTGGCCCACCTCGACGACCTGACGGTCACGGCGTCGTACGCCGAGGAGGCCGGCGCGCTGCTGTGCGAGGTCTCCTCGGAGTCGCTCGAGGTCGGGCCCGACGCGGCACGGCGGCTGGTCCGGGGAGGCGAGCGGTGATGGAGGTCGTTCCCCTCTCGGTCGGCGCGGCGTCGCAGTCCTGGGACGAGCAGAGCCTCGACCTCGCCTCCGCCGCCACGCTCGTCTCCGGCGCTGACACCTCCGGCTTCACCACCGCGGTGTCCGGCGCGGCCGCGCGCTTCCTCACCTCGTGGGAGCGCCACACCGGCTCCCTGGGGGACGCCGCGGAGGCCCAGGCCGACGGCCTGCGCGTCACGATCAGCGACTACGTCGGCAGCGACGAGGCGGTCGGCGCCGACGTGATGCTGCTGATGAGCTACCTGGGGGAGACGCGATGACCGTCATCCAGCTCCCGCCGCTGCCCTCCGAGGTCCCGCCGCTCACCTGCGACCCCGCCGCGATCCGCTCCTGCGGCGGCGACCTGCTCTCCGCCTCGACCCAGGTCGACGACCTCGGAACCTTCGCCGCCTCCGGCGCCCGGATCGGCGACTGGGTGGGGCTCGGCTCCACGTCCTACCACCAGGGCGTGACCCCGCTGGGCCACCGCGCCGATGCCATGTCGCTGGCCCTGCGCGGGGTCGCCCAGCGGGTGCAGGCGCATGCCGAGGAGATGCAGTCGCTGCTGGAGCGCCGGACCGACCTGGTGGAGCGCAAGACGCACCTCGCCCAGCAGGTCGCCCACCTGCGCGCCGAGGCCGCGAGCGCCACCGAGGCCGACGTGACGGCCCTGCAGGCCGACTGCGACCGCGTGGCGACGCAGGTCCAGACCTACGAGACCGACCTCACCACCTGGGCGGGCGACCTCTCCGCGGAGGAGGCGGAGATGGTGCAGGCCTTCCAGCGGGTGCTCGGCGCCGACGACGTGGAGCGGATCTACGGCGGCGTGGCCGACCCCGCCGACGGCGCCCTGGCCTCGAAGCCCGGCGGCGGGGCGAGCCCCCAGGAGGTCAACGACTGGTGGGACTCGCTCACGCGCGAGCAGCAGCAGGCGATCATCGCCGCGGCGCCCGGCGCCATCGGCAACCTCGACGGCATTCCCGCCGGGGCGCGCGACGCCGCCAACACGGTGGCGATGACCCGCGACCTCGCGGACTGGACGCACGCCGAGGACGAGGGGGTCATCACCCCCGACGAGCGCGTCTGGCTGGAGAACGTCCGCGCCGCCGACGAGGCCCGGCACAACATCGAGGACCGCACCGACCCGGTCACCGGCGAGCCCATCCAGGCCCAGGTCTACATCTATGACCCGGCGGCGTTCGGCGGGGACGGCGCCATCGCGATCTCCGCCGGCGACCTCGACACGGCCGACAACGTCGCCGTGGTCGTGCCCGGACTGGGCACCGACGGCGAGAGCGCGGGCTACCAGGCCGACCGGGCCGCGACGATGTACGAGGCGGCCCGCCACCTGGACGCCGGCGCGAGCAATGCCGCGATGTTCTGGATCGGCTACGACGCGCCCGACAACCTGCCGTGGGACGAGGGCTTCGACTGGGCCGGCGTCGCCGGGGAGTCGATGGCCACGAACGGCGGGGAGCGCCTGGCCGACACCGTCGACGGGCTCCGGGCCGGCCGCGACGGGGAGCCCGCCCACATGACCGCCGTGGGGCACAGCTACGGCTCGACCACCACCGGCCACGCGGCCTACGACCACGGCCTCGCGGTCGACGACATCGTCGTGGTCGGCAGTCCCGGCCTCGGCGGCGACACCGACCACGCCAGTGACCTCGGCCTCGACCCCGAGCACGTCTGGGCCGGTGCCAACAGTCGCGACCCGGTCGCCGACCTCGGCAACCACGGCTGGGTGCACGGCGAGACCGTGGCGGGCGCCGGGCTGGGCGACGACCCCGCCGAGGACGACTTCGGGGCCCAGCGCTTCCAGGCGGAGTCGACGACGCGCGGCGGTGCGTTCTCCTTCGACGACCACTCCAAGTACTTCGAGCACGACACCGAGTCGCTGCACAACATCAGCCAGATCGTCAACGGCAACTACGACGCCGTCCAGCACGCCGGCCACGTCCACGACCCCTGGTACGACGGCCCGCAGGACCCCGAGTACGACCGCGACCCGACCAGCCCGACGACCACGGGCATGACGCCATGAGGCGGCTGGCAGGGTTGGTCCTGGTGGCGGCCGTCCTGACCGGCTGCGGGAGTGGAGGAGACGACGTGAGCGGCGAGGAGTCGACGCGGGAGCTCGAGACCCAGCGCGAGGACGTGCGGCAGGCCGCGGCCGACCTGGTGAGGGGCGCGGTCGAGGCCCTGGACGGCACCGCGTCCCACACCAGGGGTGGCTTCGACGGCTGCGAGTCGGCGTTCCCGGACGAGTTCCGCTCCTACCAGTACAACGCCAGCGGCCGCGTCGACGTGGGGCCGGGTGCCGCCCGGCCCTTCCTCGACGCCCTGGGTCCGGTGCTCACCGCCGCCGGCTTCGAGGAGCCCGTCCTGCGCGAGCGCCCCGGCGGGCAGAGCCTGGTGGCCGAGAAGGGCCAGATCGTCGCCGGGTTCTCCGAGTTCCCCGAGCAGGGGGACTACGTCCTGGTCAACCTGCGGGGCCCGTGCGTCGAGGTGCCGAAGGACGACCGCGACAAGTGGCTCAACCGCCGCGACCCCAGCCCGTACCTCTGATCGGCGGGCGAGCGGCACCGATCACACCCGCCACACCCGACACACCAGCCTCGGCGTGCCTGCACGGATCGGCGCCGGTCCAAACCTAGGCTCGAGGAGGGTACGGCGAGGCGTGCGCGCGCTGCACCCTCTTCCCCGGGCGCACGCAACTTCGAGCTGCGAGGCGTTGGGCATGGCGAACAGCTTCATCGGCCGAGACATGGCGGTCGACCTCGGCACGGCGAACACGCTGGTGTACGTGCGCCGCAAGGGCGTGCTGCTCGACGAGCCCAGCGTCGTGGCCGTCAACGAGACGACCGGCGAGATCCTGGCCGTCGGCCACGAGGCCAAGCGGATGATCGGGCGGACCCCCGACAACATCACCGCCATCCGCCCGCTCAAGGACGGCGTGATCGCCGACTTCGAGGCGACCGAGCAGATGCTGCGCTACTTCATCCAGCGCGTCCACCGCCGCCGCTACTTCGCCAAGCCCCGGATGGTCATCTGCGTCCCGAGCGGGATCACCGCGGTGGAGCAGCGTGCCGTCAAGGAGGCCGGCTACCAGGCCGGCGCGCGCCGGGTCTACATCGTGGAGGAGCCCATGGCCGCCGCCATCGGCGCCGGCCTGCCCGTGCACCAGCCCACCGGCAACATGGTCGTGGACGTCGGCGGCGGCACCACCGAGGTCGCGGTCATCTCGCTGGGCGGCATCGTCACCTCGCTGAGCATCCGCACCGCCGGCGACGAGCTCGACCAGGCGATCGTGACCTGGATGAAGAAGGAGCACTCCCTGATGCTGGGGGAGCGCACGGCCGAGGAGGTCAAGATGACCCTCGGCTCGGCGTTCCCGTCCGCCACCGAGCCCGAGGCCGAGATCCGCGGGCGCGACCTGGTCTCCGGGCTGCCCCGCACCGTGACGGTGTCGGCCTCCGAGATCCGTCAGGCCATGGAGGAGCCGCTGCACGCCATCGTCGACGCCGTTCGCGCCACCCTCGACCAGACCCCGCCCGAGCTCGCCGGCGACATCATGGACCGCGGCATCGTGCTCACCGGTGGCGGCGCCCTGCTGCGCGGCCTCGACGAGCGGCTGCGCCACGAGACCGGCATGCCGGTCCACATCGCCGACGACCCGCTGTCCTCGGTGGCGCTGGGCGCCGGTCGCTGCGTGGAGGAGTTCGAGGCGCTGCGCCAGGTCCTCGTCTCCGACAAGAGGCGGTTCTGATGGACCTCGGACGCGAGCGCCGCTGGCGCCCCGTCGGCGACGGCGGCAAGGGCCAGCCCCCACGGTCGCTGGTCGTCGCTCTCCTGCTCTCCTGCGCGACGCTGATGACCCTCGACCACCAGAGCGGGGACAACTCGCCGGTCGACGCCGCACGCCGCGCGATGGGCGAGGTCTACGGCCCGGTCGAGGTGAGCACCGCCGTCGCGGTGCGGCCCTTCTTCGCCGTCCCCGACTGGTTCCGCACGCACGACGACATGCGCGAGGAGATCGACGAGCTCGAGGCCGAGAACGCCGCGCTGCGCAGCGAGGTCAACACCTCCGGCTACGACCGCAACAAGCTCGCGGAGTACGACGGTCTCACCGCCTCGGCCGAGAACCTCGGCTACGCGCTGGTGCCCGCGCGCGTCGTGGGCATGGGCCCGTCGCAGTCCTTCTCCAGCACCGTCACCATCGACGCCGGCTCCTCGTCGGGCCTGAGCCCGGACATGACCGTGGTCAACAACGACGGCCTCGTCGGCCGGGTCCTGCGGGTCACCCGCACGACCGCCACCGTGCTGCTGGTCATCGACGCCGACTCCGTGGTCGGCGGCCGGGTCGGCTCGAGCATGGAGATCGGGATGCTGCACGGCCGCGGCGTCCTCGGCGACGGGGGTCGGCTCGACCTCGAGCTGATCGACCAGTCCGAGGTCCCGGCCAAGGGCGACACGGTCGTGACGTGGGGCAGCCAGAGCGGTGCGCCGTACGTCGCCGGCGTGCCGGTCGGCAGCATCTCGAAGGTCTTCGCCAACGTCCGGGACGGCTCCCAGCGCGCGGTGATCGAGCCGTTCGTCGACTTCGGCGCCCTGGACCTGGTCGGGGTGGTCGTGCCGTCGGGCACCTCCAGCGACCGCGCGGTGATCGAGGCCGACGGGAGGATCCAGTGAGCACGGCTCGCGTCCTCCTCGCCTTCGTGGCGGTCTCCGTGGCGCTCGCGCTGCAGGTCTCGGTCTTCCCGTACGTCGCCTGGCAGGGCGTCGTGCCCAACCTGGTCCTGCTCGTCGTCGTGGGCGCGGCCCTGGTCCGCGGTGCGCAGTTCGCGATGGTCCTCGGCCTCGCAGCCGGCGTGCTGCTCGACCTCGCGCCACCGGCCGACCACGTGGCGGGCCGCTGGGCGCTCGCCTTCGTCGTCGTCGGGTACGTCGCCGGGCGGGTCGCGGCGGACCTGAAGCCCACGCCGACGACGGTGCTCGGCACGGTCGCGGCGTCGTCGTTCCTCGGCACCTCGCTGTTCGCGCTCAGCGGCCTGGTCCTGCGCGACCCGGCCCTGGCGGTCCCCGACCTGCTGCAGGTCGTCGTGCTCTCGGTCGCCTGGGACCTGGTCCTCACGCCGTTCGTGCTGCCGCTGGTGATGGCGATGTTCCATCGCATCGAGCCGGAGCGGGCGACGTAGTGGCCGCACGACCCACCCAGCCGGTCCAGCCGGCGGCCCAGAAGAGCCGCCTGCGGATGATCGTGCTGCAGGCCCTGGTGCTCTCGCTGTTCGCGACCCTGCTGGTCCGGCTCTACTACCTGCAGGTCGTCAGCGGCGACGAGTACCACGCCCAGGCCGCGGCCCAGTCCGTGCGCGAGATCGTCGTGCAGCCCGAGCGCGGGCTGATCGTGGACGCACAGGGCCGGCCCCTGGTCAGCAACCGCACGTCGTGGGTGGTCTCGCTGGACCGCTCGGTGCTCGACAAGATGACCGACCAGGTCCGCACCAAGCTGATCGAGCGGCTCGGCCGCACCGTCGGTGAGCGGTCGCAGCGCATCGAGCGCCGGCTGGTCGCCTGCGGCGACGAGGGCAGCGAGGTCGGCGTCTGCTGGAACGGCTCGCCGTTCCAGCCCGTGCCCGTGGCCCGTGATGTGAAGCAGAGCGTCGCGCTGCGGATCCTCGAGCAGCCGGAGGACTTCCCGGCGGTGCTCGTCGACCAGGAGACCGTGCGCTCCTACCCGCAGCCCTTCGGCGTCAACGCCGCCCACGTGCTCGGCTACCTCAGCCCGATCACCGAGGAGGAGTACGACGACGCCCAGGAGGGCGGCGACCGCTCGGTCAACGGCGCCTCGGCCGTCGGTCGCGCCGGCGTCGAGAAGCAGTACGACCGGTGGCTGCGGGGGATGCCGGGCTACCGCAGCGTGGCCGTCGACTCCATGGGCCGCGTGCTGGGCGACGACGGCGAGGTCGAGAGCCAGCCCGGAGACACGCTGGTGACCTCGATCGACGCCAAGGTCCAGGGCGTCGTGGAGCAGCAGCTCCTCGACGCGATGGAGCGCGCGCGGGGCGAGATGGACCCGGTGACCGGCCGCCTGTACGAGGCCGACTCCGGCGCCGCGGTGGTGCTCGAGGCCGACACCGGCCGGGTCGTCGCGATGGCCAGCCAGCCGACGTACGACCCCGGCGTCTGGGTCGGCGGGATCACCAAGAAGCAGCTGGCCAGGCTGTACTCCGAGAAGGCCGGCACCCCGCTGCTGGGCCGCGCCACCCAGGGCCAGTTCGCGCCCGGGTCGACGTGGAAGCCGTTCATGACCGCCGGCGCGCTCGACGCCGGCTACAGCACCGACACCTCGCTCAACTGCTCCTCGTCGCTGCGGGTCGGCAACCGCGACTTCAAGAACTACGAGTCCGGCGCCCACGGCTACATCAGCTTCGCCAAGGCCCTCGAGGTCTCCTGCAACACCTTCTTCTACCGGATCGGGCTGGACTTCTGGCAGCGCTACGGTTCCGACGTCGCCGACATCGACGCCCGCGACCCGCTCGTCGTGGCCGCCAAGCGCTTCGGCTTCGGTCGTGAGACCGGGGTCGACCTGCCGGGGGAGGCCCCCGGCCGGATCGCCGACCGCAAGTGGAAGCGCGCCTACTTCGAGTCGCAGAAGGACTACTACTGCAAGATCGCCGGCAAGCCGCAGGACGCCGAGACCAGCGACTTCGTCTACCTCTTCGCCCGGGAGTTCTGCGCGGAGGGCTACGCCTACCGCGCCGGTGACGCCGTCAACTTCTCCATCGGCCAGGGCGACACCATCGTGACGCCGCTGCAGCTCGCCCGCGGCTACGCCGCCATCGCCAACGGCGGCACCCTCTACGCGCCGCGGATCGGCAAGGCGATCGTGGGCTCCGACGGCCACGTGATCCGCCGGATCAAGCCGAAGAAGGTCGGCTCGGTCGAGCTGCCGCGGGGCACCTACGGTTACATCGACGAGGCCCTCAAGGGCGTCACCCGCCAGGGCACGATGAGCTGGCGCATGGAGGGCTTCCCGCTCGACGAGGTCCCGATCCGGTCCAAGACCGGCTCCGCGGAGGTCTACGGCAAGCAGACCACGTCCTGGGTGGCGTCCTACTCCGACGACTACGTGGTCGTGATGATGATCAGCCAGGGCGGCACCGGCTCCGGTGCGTCCGGTGAGGGCATCCGCGCGATCTGGGAGTCGCTGTACGGCGTGAGCGGCACCGAGGTCCGGCCCGCCGACGCCGCCGTCCCCGGCACCACGCCGCCGACCCGCCTGCCCAACTTCCGCCGCGACGGATCGATCCTGCCCCCGGCCCGGGAGGACCAGTGACCACCACGCCACGCGCCGCCCGCGCCCCCCAGGCGGGCCGCCCCACCCGGATCCCCGGCGTCGACTGGCTGCTGCTGACGGCCGTCCTGGCCCTCACCGTGCTCGGCGCGCTGCTGGTCTGGTCGGCCACGAGCAACCGCGAGGACCTCACCGGCGGCGACTCCTCGGCGTACCTCGCCAAGCAGGTCGTCAACATCGCGATCGGGCTGGTGCTGATGGTGGTCGTCACGGCCACCGACCACCGCTGGGTGCGGATCCTGGCGCCGCTGGTCTACGTCGCCTCGGTCGCCGGCCTGGTGCTCGTGCTCACGATGGGCACGAGCGTCAACGGGTCGCGCTCCTGGCTGATGCTGGGCGGGATGTCGATCCAGCCGTCGGAGTTCGCCAAGCTCGCCGTGGTCGTCGGGATGGCACTCGTGGTCGCCGAGCGCTCCGAGGGCCGCTGGCGCGCGCGGGTCGGGACCACCGACGTGCTCGCCATGCTGGCCGTGGCCGCCCTGCCCGCGACGCTAATCATGCTGCAGCCCGACCTCGGCACGATGCTCGTGCTCTCCGCCACGGTCTTCGGCGTGCTGGCCGCCTCCGGCGCCCGTCGGCGCTGGCTGGCCCTGCTCGCGGGCGGCGGCGTCGCGGCCGGTGCCGCCGCGGTCCTGGGCGGGCTCCTCAAGGACTACCAGGTCGACCGCTTCATGGCGTTCACCAATCCCGACCTCGACCCGCGCGGGGCCGGCTACAACGTCGAGCAGGCGCGGATCGCCGTCGGCAACGGGGGCCTGTTCGGCCAGGGCCTCTTCGACGGCTCGCAGACCCGCGCGGGCTTCGTGCCCGAGCAGCACACCGACTTCGTCTTCACCGTCGCCGGCGAGGAGCTCGGACTCGTGGGCGCCGGGCTCGTGATCGCGCTGCTGGCCATCGTCCTGTGGCGGGCGCTGCGCATCGCCGCGCGCACCGACGACGTGTTCGGCCGGATGGCCGCAGCCGGCATCGCGTGCTGGTTCGGCTTCCAGGCGTTCCAGAACATCGGCATGTGCCTGGGCATCATGCCGGTGACCGGGGTCCCCCTGCCGTTCGTGTCCTACGGCGGCAGCTCGATGTTCGCCGGAATGCTCGCGGTCGGACTGCTGCAGAACATCCAGCTGCGGACCCTGTCGTCGCCGGCCGCGCGGCTCGCGCCCACCCCGCGGGTGCTCGTCCGGTCCTGACGGCGGATGATGAGCCCCATGCCGACCGCGCGCGTGGTGCCTCGACGGGGCCTGCTGCTGCGCGCGGCGCTGGCCACGCTCGAGATCATGCTCGGCACCGTGGCCGCCCACACCGCGGCCGGCGGCTCGCTGCCGTCGGGGGCGTGGACCGGCCTGGCCGCCGCGCTGGTGTTCGGCGGCAGCCTCCTCGTGCTGCGCGGCACGGTGCCGCTCGGGATCGCGGTCCCGGCGCTGACGGCGACCCAGCTGCTGCTGCACTGCTGGCTGGTCGCGCTGGGCCCGGCCCATGACATGGCCCCGCACGTCGCCGCGGGACCGCACGCCGCGGCCGTGGGTCCGCCGCTCGAGCTCAGTGCGCCGATGCTGGCCGCCCATGTGGCCGCCGCGCTCCTCACCGCCGCGGTCTGGCACGTACGCCGCCGGGCGGTCGAGGTGCTGCTGGCCTGGTCCGACCTCGCGCCGCCGGCGATCCCGGCCCGACCTGCCAGCGCCGCCCCGCGCCCCGCCGTCACCCCCCTCGGCCACGGTCTCCTCCACGCGGCCCCTCGGCGCGGTCCGCCGGCGCTGCCCGCGCCCGCCTGACCGCCGTACCGGAGGTCGGGGCGCACGCACCCCCCGACCACCGACACGAACCGAACCGAAGGACACCCCATGAACACCCGAACCGCCGCGCGCCTCGGTGCGCCGCTCGCCGCCGCCGCCCTGCTCACCCTGGGGCTCGCGGCACCTGCCTCCGCCCACGTCACCATCACTCCGAGCGAGACGGAGGCCGGCGCGTCCACCGTGCTCACCGTCAGCAACGGCCACGGCTGCGAGGGCTCGCCCACCACCGGGATCACCATCCAGATGCCCGAGCAGATCAACGCGGTCACCCCCACCCGCAACCCGCTCTACGACGTGACCAAGACGATGGAGAAGCTGCCCGAGCCGGTCACCGACGCGCACGGCAACGAGATCACCGAGCGGGTCGCCACGGTCGTCTACACCGCCAAGACCCCGCTGCCCGACGGCTACCGCGACACCTTCGAGCTCTCCGTGCAGCTGCCGGACACGCCGGGGGAGACCCTGGCCTTCCCGGTGATCCAGACCTGCGAGAAGGGCGAGAGCGCCTGGGTGGAGGTGCCGGCCGAGGGACAGGACCCCGACGAGCTCGAGCGGCCTGCGCCCACGGTGACGCTCACCGAGGCCGACGACGCGGACGGCTCCCAAGCGGCGGCCGAGGAGGAGACCTCCGTCGAGGAGGCCGACGCAACGGACGACGACGTGGACCGCGACGTGGTGGGCTACGCCGCCTTCGCAGCCGCTCTGCTGGGCATCGTGCTCGGCGGGATCGCGCTGGCCCGCGGGCGCCGCAGCTCGTGACGCACCGGGTGCGCCCGGTGGCCCGTCGGGGGGCCACCGGGCTGCTCGTGGTGCTCCTGGTCGCGCTCGCGCTCCTCGCGGGCGCGGCGCCGGCCTCCGCGCACGCGACGCTGGTCGGGAGCGACCCCGCCGAGGGCGAGGTGCTCGCCAGCGCGCCCGCCGTGGTCACCTTCACCTTCGACGAGCCGGTCTCGCTGACCGCCGACGGCGTCCAGGTCTTCGACGCCGAGGGGGAGAGCGTCGACTCGGAGTCGAGCGCCCGCGACGAGGTCGTGACCACGGACCTTCCCGCCGAGCTCGCCGACGGCACCTACGTCGTCACCTGGCGGGTCGTCTCCTCCGACGGCCACCCGATCACCGGCTCGCTGAGCTTCTCGGTCGGCTCGCCGAGCGAGACCGTCGTACCGCCGCGGGTGGACGAGTCGGAGGCCGGCGGCAAGAGCGACCTGGGCATCGCCCAGGCGCTGCAGTACGTCGGTCTGCTCCTGGCCGGGGGGCTCGTGGTCTTCCTCTGCTGGCTGGCCGGCCCGGGACTCCCCGACCGCGCTCAGCGCGCCGTCGCCATCCTGCTGCGGGCGGCCGTCGCCCTGGCGCTGGTCTCGTCCCTGCTCTGTGTGCCACTGGCGGGCGCCTACCAGCAGGGGCTGCCGTTCAAGGAGACGCTCAGCCGCCAGGCGCTCGACCTCGACCTGGTGCTCGACGACGTCGTGGTCCTGCTGCTGCAGGCGGTCGGCCTGGGGATCGCCCTGCTCCTGGCGAGCCGGCCCGGACGCCGGGAGCGGGTCGCGGCGACGGCCGGTGCGGCGCTGGCGGTGTGGTCGCCGGCCCTGGTCGGCCACACGCGCGCCTTCGAGCCGGTCCCGCTCTTGGTCGTCACCGACCTGGTGCACCTCACCGCGGGGGCGATCTGGCTCGGCGGCCTCGCCGGCCTGGCGATCGCGCTCCCGGCGGTGGCCGCACGCCCACGGCGGGTGGCCGAGCTCGTCGCCGCCTTCTCCACGCTGGGCGCCGCCGTCCTCGTGCTGCTCGTCGCCACGGGCACGCTGCTGGCCTGGCGGATCCTCGGCTCGTGGAGCGGGCTGGTCGACACCCGCTACGGCCAGCTGCTCCTGGTCAAGATCGGCATCGCCGCCCTCGTCGTCCTCCTCGCCGCCTACAACCGGTTCCGGCTGCTGCCCCAGGTGCGCTCCTCGGGGGGCCACCAGCACCGGCTCGCCCTGGCCCGCGAGGTCCGCACCACCACGCTGGCGGAGGCCGGCCTGCTGGCGACGCTGCTGCTGGTCACCGGATTCCTCGTCAACCAGTCGCCGCGCGAGGAGGCCGAGGCGGCGGCGCCCGCGCCGAGCCGGGTCGTCACCGGCTTGCTCGGCGAGAGGAAGGTCCTGGCGACCCTCGACCCGGGCACTCGGGGCCAGAACACCTTGACGATCCAGCTCCAGGACGCGACCGGGGAGCCGCTCGAGGGCTACGCCGCCCCGGAGGTCTCAGTGAGCTCCGACCGTGTGGATCTCGGGCTGGTCCCGGTCGTGCCGACCGCGTCGGGCACCTACGCCGCGGACCTGGTGCTCCCGGCCCCCGGCACGTGGCAGATCCAGGTGAGCCTGCGCGAGGACGAGTTCGTCAACCCCGTCACGACGCTGAGGATGGAGGTCAGCTGACGGTCGCGGTGAACGGCACCTGGTGCAGGAAGCCGTCCACGCGCACCTGCAGGAAGAAGCGGTAGCGCCCCGGCTCGGTGAACTCGGTGTGGAAGGTCAGCTCGTCGCCCTCCCCGGCCGGCTCCGCGGCGCCGTACGGGTGCACGTGCACGAACCGCCCGCTGCCCGCGTGGAAGCCGGTGAGGTGCGCGAACGTGCCGAGGTAGCTGCCCAGCGCCACGCGGTCCCCGTCGGCCCCCGAGACGGTGAGCGTCATCCGCTCGTCGCTCCCGGCCGCCAGGGTCTCCGGAGCTTCGACGGCCACCACGCCGTCGTCGGCGCTGGCGGCGTCGGCCACCGCCTCGGGCGTCCAGGTGCCGGGCACCAGGGCGGTGTCGCCCAGGACGACATGGCCGGCATCGGGGTCCTCGGCAGGCAGGAACTCCACGATCACCCGGTAGGAGCCCGCCGTGGGCAGCGCGACCCGGCCGGTCCAGGTGCCGTCGGGCGCCATCGTCGGGTGCAGGTGCCGGAAGTGCGCCAGGTCGGACCGCACGACGTACATGTGCAGGTCCTTGGTCTGATCGGGCACGTACGTCGTGACGGCGCGCCCGGAGCGGTCGAGGACCCGGAACGACACGTCGCCGGGACGGCCGGGCTCGGGCAGCTCGCCCACCAGCTCGAGGCGGTAGCCGCCCGCCTCCGGGGTGGTGCCCGTGCCCACCGGCGGCGCGTCGGCGCCGGTGCCGGAGTGGGTGTGGCCGGCCTCGTCGGCCGGGCTGAGCACGACCCGGTCGGAGTCGCGGGCAGGCGGGTCCTCGCTGCACCCGGCGAGGACGGCCGCGGCGAGCACCAGGGCCCCGAGCAGGCGTGCGCTCATGGCTGCATCGACAAGAACAGGAACGTCGCGAGCAGCACCAGGTGGACGAACCCCGCCAGCGCCTTGGCGCGTCCGGGCACCACGGTCAGGGTGGCGACCGCGACGGTGATCGCGAGCAGCACCATCTGGGTCGGCTCCAGGCCGAGGACGAGCGGGCCGTCGAGCCAGATCATGGCCACGGCGATCGTCGGGATGGTCAGGCCGATGGAGGCCATCGCCGACCCGAGCGCGAGGTTGAGGCTGATCTGCACCCGGTCCCGCGCCGCGTTGCGGATCGCCGCGGTCGACTCGGGGGCCAGCACGAGCAGTGCGATGACGACGCCCACGACGGCGTAGGGGAAGCCCAGGCCCTTCACCCCGTCCTCGATGGTGGGGGAGAGCAGCTTGGCCAGCCCGACGACGGCCACCAGCGAGAGCACCATGAGGACCGCGCTGATCCAGGCCTCGCGGCTGCTGGGCGGGTCGGCGTGACCGTCCTCGTCCTCGTCGACCAGGCCGGTGGCGCGGCCGTACTTGTCGCTGGTGACCGGCAGGAAGAAGTCACGGTGGCGCACCGTCTGGGTGAACACGAAGGCACCGTAGAGCGCGAGCGACGCGAGGGCCGCGAACGCCAGCTGGGAGGGCGAGTACTCGCGGCCCGCACCCGAGGTCGTGAAGCTCGGCAGCACCAGGCAGACCGCGGCGACCGCGATGACCGTCGAGAGCATCGAGCCGGTGCCGGCGGCGTTGAAGCTGACGAGGTGGTGCTTGGCGGCACCCACCAGCAGCGAGATCCCGAGGATGCCGTTGACGGTGATCATGACGGCCGCGAAGACGGTGTCGCGCGCGTAGGTGCTGGCGCCCTCGCCGCCGCTGGTCATCAGCATCACGATCAGGCCGACCTCGATCACGGTGACCGCCACCGCCAGGATCAGCGACCCGAACGGCTCTCCGACCTTGTGCGCCACGACCTCGGCGTGGTGGACCGCGGAGATCACCGACGCCACCAGGGCCACGCCGATCAGCACCAGCACCGGCCAGGCCTCGTGGCTCTGCCAGGTCGCCGCGAGCAGCAGCACGGCCACGATCGGCACGACGACGGTCCATTGGAAGCGGCCACGGATCGTCGTCGCTGTCATGGCTCCACCCTACGGAGGCGACGGGCCGAGCCCGCAGCCACCGCCGGTCAGGCGGCGGCGGGCGGGAGGTCGACGGTGGCGGTGTAGGTGACGGTCGCGGTGGGCGGGACGTCCGCGGGTCCGCTGGCGGTGTCGAGCATCACGTCGTAGTCCCGGCTCACCTCCAGGGTGGCCGGGGCGTCGGCGTCGACCTGGACGGCCAGGCTCGCCGACCAGCTGCCACCGAGCGCGTCGCCGTCCTGCGACAGCACCACCGCCTCGTCCTCGCCGGACCGGACCGTGCCCTGCTGGCGCGCGACCCGGTAGGTGGCCTCCGTGCCCTTCTCGGTCAAGGTGAAGTCGTCGCCCGGGGTCAGAAAAATGCCGAAGACCAGCCAGGTCCGGCCCTCTTCGGCCCACCCGTGCTCCGCGACGTAGGGGACCGCGGCCACCTCGGTGACCTTGCAGTCGACGTCGGCGCGCCAGCGCGCGTCGGCCGGCTCACCGGCGAGGCAGGCCGTGCGCCCGGTCCCGGTGTCCTCGTAGAACCCGTCGGCCGGGCCGGCCTCACGCTCGCCGGTGGTGAGGTCGAAGGTCTGGACCAGACCGTCGTACTCGACCTCGAGCGTGAGCCCGGGTCCGTCCTCGACCAGCGCGACCCACGCCACCCCGCTGGAGTTGAAGTCCGTCGCCGTCGGACCCGACGGGCCGAGCTCGGTCACCTCCGCCTCGTCGTCGCCCTGGACGACCCGCACCGGCGCCGGCAGCGGCTGCGTGCCGTGCAGGACCGGCCCGAACTCGGGTGGGTTGGTGTCGGAGCGCCACGAGATCCCGACGTACGACGTGGCGGAGCCGGCGTCGCCGGCCGAGTCGGCGGGCTCGCCCTCGGGGAGCTCGCCGCCGGGCTCGCTCACGGTGAACACGAAGCTCCCGTTGGGCACCAGCACCGGTATCTCGGTCCCCGCCACCGCACGAGCGTCGTTGCCCTCCAGGACGCGCAGGCCGCCCGCGCCGGCCCCCGGCCCGTCGCTGCAGCCGGTGGCGGCAGCGAGCACGACCCCTAGAAGGAGGGTCGTGCAGATGGCCTGGACCTTCATCGGGCTCCCGATCGTCGGTGACGGTGTCCAGGCATCGTGCCCCCGCGAGGGGTCTCGAAACCGGCGGGCCGGGTGTGCGCGGTTCGCGCCGCGGGGGGACCCGGACGTACTCTTGAGGGTCCCTTCCCCCTGAGCTTCTGAGGTTTCTCTGTGTCCGTGAGCGGCGTTCGCCCCGAGCCCGACCGCGAGAGCTCCGGCTCGGTCTTCCCCCGTCTCGAGCCCCGGCTGTCGTCGGTGCAGAAGCCGATCCAGTACGTCGGCGGCGAGCTCAACTCCACCGTCAAGGAGTGGGACTGCGCGCCCGAGGGGCCGACCGTCCGCTGGGCGCTGATGTACCCCGACGCCTACGAGGTCGGGCTGCCCAACCAGGGCGTCCAGATCCTCTACGAGGTGCTCAACGAGCGGGACTGGATCCTGGCCGAGCGCACCTACTCGGTCTGGCAGGACATGGAGGCGGTGATGCGCGAGGACGCCATCCCGCAGTTCACCGTCGACGGCCACCGCCCGGTGCGTGACTTCGACGTCTTCGGGATCAGCTTCTCCACCGAGCTGGGCTACACCAACATGCTCAACGCCCTCGACCTCGCGGGCATCCCCCTGCACGCGGTCGACCGCGGCGACGACGACCCGATCGTGCTGGCCGGCGGCCACGCGGCGTTCAACCCCGAGCCGATCGCGACCTTCCTCGACGCCGCCGTGCTCGGCGACGGCGAGGAGGTCGTCCTGGCGATCTCCGAGGTCGTGCGCGAGTGGAAGCAGGAGCGCCTGCGGCCGGGCGGCTCCGCCGTGACCAGGGACGAGCTGCTGCGCCGCCTCGCCGTGACCGGCAACATCTACGTGCCGAAGTTCTACGACGTCGCCTACGCCGCCGACGGCACCATCGAGGCGGTCGTGCCCAACCGCCCGGGGATCCCCTACCGGGTCACCAAGCACACCCTGATGGACCTCGACGCCTGGCCCTACCCCGCCAAGCCGCTGGTGCCCCTGGCCGAGACCGTGCACGAGCGGTTCTCGGTGGAGATCTTCCGGGGCTGCACCCGCGGCTGCCGCTTCTGCCAGGCCGGGATGATCACCCGCCCGGTCCGCGAGCGCTCCATCGAGACGATCGGGGCGATGGTCGAGAACGGCATCCGCAAGAGCGGCTTCGAGGAGGTCGGGCTGCTCTCGCTCTCCAGCGCCGACCACACCGAGATCGCGGAGGTGGCCAAGGGCCTCGCGGACCGCTACGAGGGCAGCAACGTGTCCCTGTCGCTGCCGAGCACCCGCGTCGACGCCTTCAACATCAACCTGGCCAACGAGTTCTCCCGCAACGGCCGGCGCTCCGGGCTCACCTTCGCGCCCGAAGGGGGCAGCGAGCGCCTGCGCAAGGTGATCAACAAGATGGTCACCGAGGAGGACCTGATCCGCACCGTCGCGGCGGCGTACTCCCACGGCTGGCGGCAGGTGAAGCTCTACTTCATGTGCGGTCTGCCCACCGAGACCGACGAGGACGTGCTCCAGATCGCCGACCTGGCGAAGAAGGTGATCGCCAAGGGCCGCGAGGTGTCCGGGCGCAACGACATCCGGTGCACGGTCTCCATCGGCGGGTTCGTGCCGAAGCCGCACACCCCGTTCCAGTGGGCCGCCCAGCTCGACCACGAGACCACCGACGCGCGCCTGAAGAAGCTGCGCGACGCCGTGCGCGACGACAAGAGGTACGGGCGCGCCATCGGGTTCCGCTACCACGACGGCAAGCCCGGCACGATCGAGGGACTGCTCAGCCGCGGCGACCGCCGCGTCGCCGCGGTCATCGAGCAGGTCTGGCGTGACGGCGGCCGCTTCGACGGCTGGAGCGAGCACTTCTCCTACGACCGTTGGGCCGAGTCCTGCGCCACCGCGCTGGCCGGCACCGGCGTCGACCTGGACTGGTACACCACCCGCGAGCGCGACTACGACGAGGTCCTCCCGTGGGACCACCTCGACTCCGGCCTCGACAAGGACTGGCTCTGGGCCGACTGGGAGGACGCCATCGACCCGACGTCCGAGACCGAGGTCGAAGACTGCCGCTGGACGCCCTGCTACGACTGCGGGGTCTGCCCGGAGATGAACACCGAGATCCAGATCGGCCCCACCGGCCGGCAGCTCCTCCCGCTCGCGGTCGTCTGAGGCGGCGACAGCGCCGAGTCGTCGGTCGAGCCTCTGCGGTCGGACGGCGCTACTTGGCGTCCAGCTTGCTGCCGTCGGAGTTCTCGACCAGGCAGAGGAACGCGTCGCCGGCCTCGGGGGAGAGGTCCATGGTCAGGAGCTGGACGGTGTCACCGGCCACGTCGTTGACGTCCTTGCCCGACTCGGCGTAGCGGTCGCTGCAGATCTTGCCCGGGTCGGTGGGGTAGACGGTGATCTCGTCGGCGGTGAGCTTCCCGGTGACCACGACCTCCGCATCGTGCGGCTCGCTGCAGTCCTGCTTGAGGAGGGCCACCTCGTCGGAGTCGCTGGTGTCGGTGCTGACGCACTGTCCGACCTCGGCGTTGTCGACGGTGACGACGTTGCCGAACAGCCAGAAGCCGCCGGCGACCAGCGCGGCCACGACGCCCATCACGATGATGTCGACGATGATCGCGGCGATGGCGAGGCCCTTGCCGCCCTTCTTCTTGACCAGGACGACGATCGCGAGCACGAGCGAGACCAGGTTGGTCAGGCCGCAGGGGATGAAGGCGAGCACGAGCGCCGCGATCGCCATGCCCTTGCTCTGCGGCTGCTCGCCGGGCGTGCCGCCGGGGTACGCCGCCCCGTAGCCGCCGCCGTAGCCGCCGCCGGTCTGGGTCGGCGGGGCGCCGTAGGGGCCGGACGGCTGGTCCGTGGGCTGACCCGAGGGCTGGCCGTACGGGTTGGGCTGGCCGTAGGGGTTGGGCTGGTCTCCGGGGCCGCCGGTCGGTGTGCTCACGCGCACACCCTAGGGCTCCGGTGCCGTCCGCGCGGCGCGGCCCGCCCAGTCGGTCAGCAGGAGAGCAGCAGCAGGGCGTAGTCGACGAGCACCGCGCGATGGTCGGAGATCCCCGAGCGCACCACCTGGGCCTGCTCCGGGATCCAGCCCCCGGCGCCGTGCAGCAGGTAGTCGATCCGGATCCGCGGCACCCGCTGAGGTGCGGTCAGCCCTGGGTCGGCGCCGGCCAGCGGCCAGGCGTCCAGGGCGACGCCGCGCAGGACCCGCATCGCCGGCGACCACGGCACCGCGTTGAAGTCGCCGCCGATCACGAAGGGGGAGCCGGCCTCGGCGAGCACCTCCCGGATCGCGACGGTCTGCTCCAGACGCATCGGGGCGCTGTCGTGCTGGAGGTGGGTGTTGTAGAGGTCCACGTCGTGCCCGCTCATGCGGATGGTCGCGCGCAGCAGACCGCGCTGCTGCATGCCGGGGCGGTTGGGCAGCAGCCGGTTCGACCAGCCCACGATCGGGCGGCGGCTGAGGATCGCGGTGCCGTACTCCCGGCGGGGCGCTCCTCGCGCCTGGGCGCCGTAGGTGACGTTGCGCCCGAACACCGAGTGCATGTCCAGCATCCGCCCGAGCACGGCCGGCTGGTCGTCCATGCCGGACCGCGCACGGAAGCGGTGCACCTCCTGGAGCAGGACCACGTCGGCGTCCCAGGACCGGATCTCAGCGGCGATGCCGCCGAGGTCGTAGCGGTCGTCGCCCCGGATCGCGCCGTGGATGTTGAACGTCGCGACGCGCAGCCGCACCGTCTCGCCAGGACAGCTCGGCGTGGGCGCGCCGGGCGGGGTCACCGTCACCGTCGGCGGGACCGGGGTGCTCGGGGCGGGGGTCGGCGCGCTGGTGGGGGCACTGGTCGGCGCGGTAGGCGCGGTCGGTCCGGGCTGCGGTCCCCCCTCCGGATCGGGGTCCGGGGCGAGGTAGAGCAGCGCGAGGACCACCGACAGCGCGACCAGCGCGAACCCGGCGTGCACCCAGCGGTTCATGGCCCCCCTCCCGAGCGTCGACTGTCGGCTGGTCCGGGCAGGATAGGCGGCATGCGGCACATCTCCGACACCGAGCGGCGTGCCCGACTCGGCCGGCGGCACGGGCTCGCCCCGGCCCTGCGCCTGCCGGACCCCGAGGCCGCGACCCGCGCGATGACGGTGCTCCACGCCACGGAGCCGGCGACGGTCTATCTCGCGCTGCACGCCCGGGTCGACGGGCTGCGGGTCGAGGACGTCGACCGGGTGCTCTACGACGACCGCACCCTGGTCAAGCAGCTCGCCATGCGCCGCACCCTCTTCGTCTTCCCGCGCGACCTGCTCCCCGCGGCCTGGGGCAGCGCCTCCGCGCGGGTCGCCACGGCCCTCTCGGCCCGGCTGGCCAAGGAGGCGGTGCAGGCCGGCCTGACCGACGACGGTGCCGCGTGGCTCGCGCGGGCCAGGGCCGCGACGCTCGCCCACCTCGCCGCCGCCGGGGCGCTCACCGCCGCGGAGCTGCGCGAGCAGGTGCCGGCCCTGGCGGGCCGGCTCGACACCGCGCTCGGCAAGCCCTACGGCGGCAGCTTCCCGCTCGCGCCGCGGATCCTGGGGCAGCTCGCGGTGGAGGGGCACATCGTGCGCGGGCACAACGCCGGCAGCTGGTGGACCTCGCGTCCCCGGTGGACGCTGATGCGGTCCTGGTTGGGCGACCTGCCGGCGGCCCTGCCCGAGGGCGCGGGCTACGCGGCCCTGGTCGGCCGATGGCTGGCGACGTTCGGCCCCGGCACGGTCGAGGACTTGCAGTGGTGGCTGGGCAGCACCAAGGGGGCGGTGCGCAGCGCGCTGGCCGAGGTCCGCGCGGTCGAGGTGACCCTGGACGGCGGCACCACCGGCTGGGTGCTTCCCGAGGACGTCGACGAGGTGCCGGCCACCGAGCCGTGGGCCGCGCTGCTGCCGGTGCTGGACCCCACGGTCATGGGCTGGAAGTCGCGCGACTTCTACCTCGCCGGGCACGGACCGGCGCTCTTCGACCGCAACGGCAACGCGGGCACCACCGCCTGGTGGGACGGGCGGGTCGTGGGCTGCTGGGTGCAGGACCCCGACGGTGTCGTGGAGGTGCGTCTCCTCGAGGAGGTCCCCGCCGAGGGGCGGGCCCTGCTGGAGGTCGAGGCGCAGCGGCTCACCGAATGGCTGCAGGGGCGGCGGGTCAGTACCGTCTACCCCTCCCCGGCCATGAAGGAGCCACGATGAGCGAGCAGCCCCCGCCGGCCTCGCCGTCGGTTCCTGCCCTGCGGCCACCCCCGCCGAGCAACGGCCACGCCATCGCCTCGCTCGTGCTGGGCGTCACCTCGCTCATGGGCTGCTCGTTCGTGACCGGCATCCCGGCGATGGTGCTCAGCCGCATCGCGCGCCGCGAGATCGCCGCCTCCCAGGGGGAGACGGCCGGCGAGGATCTGGCCAGGATCGGGTTCGCCCTGGGTGCCGTCGCCACCGTCATCGGGGTCCTGGCGCTCGTCGGCCTGCTCATCCTGGGTGGCCTGGGGCTCTTCGTCTTCGACGTCTGCGGAGACGGCCAGTGCTAGCAGTGACCAAGGAGCTCGACCATGCGTGACCAGCCCGAGCAGCAGGCGCCCCCCGTGCAGAAGCTGCGGATCCGCTACGCCAAGCGGGGGCGGCTGCGCTTCACCAGCCACCGCGACTTCAGCCGCGCCTTCGAGCGCGCCATCTTCCGCGCGCGGGTCCCCATGGCCTACTCGTCCGGCTTCAACCCGCACCCCCGGATCTCCTACGCCGGCGCCGCGCCGACCGGCTCGGCCAGCGAGGCGGAGTTCCTGGAGATCGGCCTCGCCGAGGTCGTCGACCCGGCGGCGGTCCACGCCTCCCTCGCCGAGGCCCTGCCCGACGGGCTGGACGTCGTCGAGGTGGTCGAGTCGCCCGGCGGCGGACTCGCCGACCTGCTGGAGGCGAGCCGCTGGCAGATCGACCTGGACCTGCCCCCGGCGGAGGCGGCCACGGCGGTCGCCGCCTTCCTGGCCGCCGAGGAGGTCATCGTCGAGCGGATGACCAAGAAGGGCCTGCGCGCCTTTGACTGCCGCGCGGCCGTGCTCTCCCTGAGCGCCGAGGTGGGGGAGCGCGGCTCGCGCCTCGACCTGGTCCTGCGGCACGGCACGCCCGCGGTCCGGCCCGACGACGTGCTGGCCGGCCTCGCGCGCACCTCGGGTCGTCCACCGGTCACCTCGCCGCTGCTCACGCGGCTCGCTCAAGGCCCCCTGGACCCCGAGACCGGCGAGATCGGCGACCCGCTTCACCCGAAGAGATAGGCCGCCGCGCCGCCCTGTGCGATACTCGCCGTGGTCGATGACCATGCGTGTGGTTCGTGAAAGGTGCCGCCGCCTGATTCGACCCGACGACATTCTCGCCGGCTCCGCACCTGTGGGTCGGCACAGTGGAGGAAGGTCGTCGCCGGACCGCGACGCGGCCAGTGGGAGTCGGTGACAGCGACCCCCGCCTGTGGCCCTGCGACCGCGGTAGGTGGCGAACCGACGTCCAGTGACGCACCTGCGGAGGGTGTCGCCGCCACCCGAAGGCTTTGCGCCGTCGGCCCTGTTTGCCGGGTCCACGGCGTCCAACACCCCCCGGACGGGCACTCCCGCCGGGTCGAGGAGAGCAACACCATGGCTGACGACACCACCACTCCCGACGCCTCCGACAGCGCAGACAGCGCGGAGGGCGCGGCCGCGCCCGACGCCGCGGCGCCGGTGAAGAAGGCCGCCAAGAGGGCGCCCGCCAAGCGGGCTGCCGCGAAGCGGACCACCAAGAAGGCGGCCGAGGCGCCCGCCGAGACGCCCGACACGCCGAGCGACGCACCCGAGGGCGACGGGACCGAGGCGGCCCCGGCGAAGAAGACCGCGGCCAAGCGGACGGCGAAGAAGGCCCCCGCCAAGCGCGCCGCCGCCAAGAAGACCAGTGCCGCGCCGGTCGATGTCGAGAGCGTCGAGGCGCCCGCCGAGCCGCCCGCCGCCGAGGCGCCGTCGTCCGACGCCGCCGCCGCGCCGATGGTGCTGTTCCAGACGCCGGCGGCGACCAAGGTCACCACCCGCACCCGCGGCCGCCGTGCGGCCGCCAAGACCGTCGAGGCACCGCCCGAGGACGAGGCCGCCCCCGCGGCGGAGTCCGCGCAGGAGCCGCAGCTCGAGGTGCCGGCCGAGGCCGGGGAGCCGGCCCGCAAGCGCACCCCCCGCAAGCGCGCGGCCAAGAAGACCGCCGCCGCACCACAGGACGACGAGGTCACCGAGGTCCCCGCGGCGCCCGAGACCCCCGAGGCGGAGGAGGCCGACGCGGCCGTCGTCTCGAGCGAGGACTCCGAGGGCACCGACAGCACCGAGGACCCCGACGGCACCGACAGCACCGAGGACACCGACGACGCCGAAGGTGGCGGTCCCCGCCGTCGCCGCCGTCGCGGCGGGCGCCGTCGCCGCAAGGCCGGTGACGGTGACGACTCCACCGACTCCGCCGACTCCCAGGACGGCGGTGACGACGCCGGTGCGAAGCAGGGCAAGGGCGCGGGTCGCGGCTCCGCCCAGGAGTCCGACGACGACGCCGGCGAGGGCGGCACCCGCCGCCGGCGCCGCCGCCGGCGCGAGGGCGACGACGGTGGCAACGGGGGAGACGACCCGAGCAACACCGTCACCCGCGTCCGCAAGGCGCGCTCGGCCGAGGACGAGATCACCGCGATCGCCGGATCCACCCGGCTCGAGGCCAAGAAGCAGCGCCGGCGCGAGGGCCGCGAGGCCGGGCGCCGCCGCGCCCCCATCGTCAGCGAGGCGGAGTTCCTCGCGCGCCGGGAGGCGGTCGACCGCGTCATGGTGATCCGCCAGCGCGAGGAGCTGACCCAGATCGCCGTCCTCGAGGACAAGGTGCTCGTCGAGCACTACGTCGCCCGCGAGTCGCAGACGTCGCTGATCGGCAATGTCTACCTCGGCCGGGTCCAGAACGTCCTGCCCTCCATGGAGGCGGCGTTCATCGACATCGGCAAGGGCCGCAACGCGGTCCTGTACGCCGGCGAGGTCAACTGGTCCGCGCTGGGTCACAAGGACGGCCAGCCGCGCAAGATCGAGTCGGTGCTCACCTCCGGCCAGTCGATCCTGGTGCAGGTCACCAAGGACCCGATGGGTCACAAGGGCGCCCGGCTCACGAGCCAGGTGAGCCTGGCCGGCCGGTTCCTGGTCTACGTCCCGGACGGCACCACCTCCGGCATCTCCCGCAAGCTGCCCGACACCGAGCGCAACCGCCTCAAGACCCTGCTCAAGGAGATCGTCCCCGACACCGCCGGGGTGATCGTGCGCACGGCCGCCGAGGGCGCCAGCGAGGAGGAGCTCACCCGCGACGTCGAGCGGCTCAAGGCCCGCTGGGAGGACATCGAGGGCAAGTCCAAGGGCCAGGCCCCGCAGCTGCTCTACGGCGAGCCCGACCTGACCCTCAAGGTCGTCCGGGACCTCTTCACCGAGGACTTCAGCAAGCTGGTGATCCAGGGCGAGGACGCCTGGAACAGCGTCCAGAGCTACGTGTCGCACATCGCCCCCGACCTCACCGACCGCGTCGAGCGCTACGACGCCGACGGTGACGCGGACCGTCCGGACGTGTTCGCGGCCTACCGGGTCGACGAGCAGATCGCCAAGGGGCTGGACCGCAAGGTGTGGCTGCCCTCGGGCGGGTCGCTGGTCATCGACCGCACCGAGGCGATGACCGTCGTCGACGTCAACACCGGGAAGTTCACCGGCTCCGGGGGCAACCTGGAGGAGACCGTCACCAAGAACAACCTCGAGGCGGCCGAGGAGATCGTGCGCCAGCTCCGGCTGCGCGACATCGGCGGGATCATCGTGGTCGACTTCATCGACATGGTGCTCGAGTCCAACCGGGACCTGGTCCTGCGCCGCATGGTGGAGTGCCTGGGCCGCGACCGCACCCGGCACCAGGTCGCGGAGGTCACCTCGCTGGGCCTGGTGCAGATGACGCGCAAGCGGATCGGCACCGGCCTGCTCGAGGCCTTCAGCGAGACCTGCGAGCACTGCCAGGGCCGCGGGCTGATCCTGCACGACCAGCCGGTCGAGGCGCGCCGCCAGGACGACGCCCCGCGCGGTGGCAGCGGGACCGGCGGCGGTGGCCGGCGTACGCGGGGCGGCCGCGGCCGCGACCGCGACGAGCAGGTCGCCCCGGCGCCCAAGGCCGCGCCCTCGCCGAAGGACATCGCGGCGATGGCCAAGCCGGAGAACGCCGCGCGCGTCGACGTCGACGCGTTGGCCGACGAGCCCGAGACCCCGCCGGTCGAGGGCGAGGTGGCCGAGGTCGTCACCGCGACCGAGGTCGAGGCGGTGGTCGAGCCCGTCGTCGAGCCCGTGGTCGAGACCGACACGGCGCCCCAGGCCGAGGAGGCGGCCGACCCGGCCGCGTCCGCCGAGCCCGAGCCCGAGCCGGCCCAGCCGGAGGCCCCGCGGGTGGTCACCCGGACCCGCCGGACCACGCGCTCGACGGCGACGATCAGCACCACGCCGGCCGAGATGCCGGTCGTGGTGCCCGCCGCCGAGTCCGCCGCGCCGGTCGAGGTCGTGTCGGCCCCGGAGCCGCCGAAGGTCGTGACCCGCTCCCGCGGGCGCAGCCGGGCGGCCAAGCCGGCCGAGGAGGCGCCCACGGACGTGGTGGCCGACGTGGACGCGGGCGAGGACGCGGACAGCGGTCCCGCGGTCGAGCACGTCCCGGTCAAGAAGCGCACCCGCAAGCGCTGAGCAGCAGACGGGGCGCCGCCCCGAGCCCGCGTTTTGCGGTGGGGGCGGCGCGTCCGTACTATTGACTCCCGGTGCGCTAGGCGTGCCCACTCAGCTCCAAACTGCCCCATCCTGCGGGCAACCCCTCCACCAGCCGGTGGTCGTGGCGTGCCGCAGCCCCGCTTGTTCAGTGAGACCTACGAAGGAGACCGCGGTGTACGCGATCGTGCGCGCAGGCGCCACCCAGCAGAAGGTCGCCGTCGGCGACGTCATCGAGATCGACAAGGTGACGACCGGCGTCGGCGAGTCGGTGACCCTTCCGGTGGTGCTGGTGGTCGACGGCGAGACCGTCACCTCGAGCGGTCTGGACAAGGCGTCGGTGACGGTCGAGGTCCTCGGCGCGACCAAGGGCCCCAAGATCATCATCCAGAAGTACAAGAACAAGACCGGCTACAAGAAGCGCCAGGGTCACCGCCAGAAGTACACCCAGGTCAAGGTCACCGACATCTCTCTCTGAGCTTCGCTCGAGACACACCCGAAGGACTACGAAATGGCTCACAAGAAGGGCGCCGCGTCCACCAAGAACGGTCGCGACTCCAACTCCCAGCGCCTCGGCGTCAAGCGGTTCGGTGGCCAGGAAGTCAACGCCGGCGAGATCATCGTCCGCCAGCGTGGCACCCACTTCCACCCCGGCAGCGGCGTCGGCCGCGGCGGCGACGACACCCTCTTCGCGCTCGTCGCGGGTGCGGTGGAGTTCGGCCGCAAGCGCGGCCGCAAGGTCGTCAACATCGTCCCGGGCGAGTGACCTGACGCTTTCCCGCACCACTTGCGCGCATAGGGCGTCCCTGGTCTCGGGGCCGCCCTTTCGCCATTTCTGCATCCTTACCCTCTGAGAGGCCACCATGGCAGTCCCCACCTTCGTCGACCGGGTCACGCTCCACGTGAGTGCCGGGCGTGGGGGCGACGGCGTCGCCTCGGTCCATCGCGAGAAGTTCAAGCCGCTCGGCGGGCCCGACGGCGGCAACGGCGGCCCCGGCGGCTCGGTCATCCTGCGGGTCGACCCGGACGTCACGACGCTGATCGACTACCACCACAGCCCGCACCGGCGCGGTGAGAACGGCGGCCACGGCGCCGGCGCACACCGCAACGGCTCGCACGGCGCCGACGTCGTCCTCCCCGTGCCCGACGGCACCGTCGTGACCGACGCCGACGGCAACGTCCTCGCCGACCTAGTCGGCCCGGGCACCGAGCTGGTCATCGCCCAGGGCGGGCGCGGCGGCCTCGGCAACGCGGCCCTCGCGAGCTCCAAGCGCAAGGCGCCCGGCTTCGCGCTGCTCGGCGAGCCGGGCGACGAGCTGGACATCGCACTGGAGCTCAAGGTGGTCGCCGACATCGGCCTGGTGGGCTTCCCCAGCGCCGGCAAGTCGAGCCTGATCGCCTCGATCTCGCGGGCCCGGCCGAAGATCGCCGACTACCCCTTCACCACCCTGGTGCCCAACCTCGGCGTGGTCACTGCCGGCGACACGACGTTCACCGTCGCCGACGTACCCGGCCTGATCGAGGGCGCCAGCGAGGGCCGTGGCCTCGGCCACGACTTCCTGCGCCACATCGAGCGCTGCGCGGCGCTGGTGCACGTGATCGACACCGCCACCATGGAGCCGGGCCGCAACCCCGTCGAGGACCTCGACATCATGGAGAACGAGCTCGCGCGCTACGGCGGCCTGGAGGACCGGCCGCGACTGGTCGCGCTCAACAAGATCGACGTCCCCGACGGCCGCGACATCGCCGACATCACCATCGAGGACCTGCGGGCCCGCGGGCTGCGGGTGTTCCCGGTCTCGGCCGCCAGCGGCGAGGGGATGCGCGAGCTGACCTTCGCGATGGCCGAGATCGTGATGGCGGCGCGTGCCGAGCGCGAGGTCGTCGAGGCGCAGCGGATCGTGCTGCGCCCGCCGAGCGCCGATGGCGGCGACGACTTCACGGTGACGCCCACCGAGGACGGGTGGCGTGTGCGCGGCACCAAGCCGGAGCGGTGGGTGCGCCAGACCAACTTCAGCAACGACGAGGCCGTGGGCTTCCTCGCCGACCGGCTCAACCGGCTCGGGGTCGAGACCCGGCTGCTGCAGCTCGGCGCCGAGCAGGGCGACACCGTCATCATCGGCCAGGACGACAACGCGGTGGTCTTCGACTTCAAGCCGGGCATCGACGCCGGCGCGGAGAACCTCGCCCGCCGCGGCGAGGACGAGCGGTTCGAGGAGAAGCGTCCCGCCCACGGCCGCCGCCGCGCGATCGAGGAGGCCATGCCCGAGCGCGGGGAGAACGAGACCCGCGCCGACGTGGCCCGCCGCCTCGACAAGCCGGAGAAGTTCGGGCCCAAGGCCTACACCATCGGCTCCGCCGACGACCCCGACTGGGCTGAGAGCGACCCCGACGCATGACCACCGGCCCGCGGGCAGTGGTGAGCGACGCCCGCCGGATCGTCGTGAAGGTCGGCTCGTCGTCGCTCACCACCGCCGCCGGCGGGATCGACCCGGCGACCGTCAGTCGCCTCGTCGACGTCCTGGCCGCGGCGCGCACCCGCGGCGCCGAGGTCGTGCTGGTCTCGTCCGGTGCGATCGCCGCGGGGCTCGCACCGCTCGGGCTGAAGCGGCGCCCACGGGCCCTCGCGGCCCAGCAGGCGGCCGCCTCGGTCGGCCAGGGGCTGCTCGTCCACCGCTACACCGAGGAGCTCGCCCGCCACGGCGTCGTCGCCGGACAGGTCCTGCTCACCCTCGACGACGTGACCCGCCGCTCGCACTACCGCAACGCCTTCTCCACCTTGGCCAAGCTGCTCGAGCTCGGCGTGCTCCCGATCGTCAACGAGAACGACACGGTGGCGACCAACGAGATCCGCTTCGGCGACAACGACCGGCTCGCCTCGCTGGTCGCGCACCTGGTGCACGCGGACCTGCTGGTGCTGCTCTCCGACGTCGACGGCCTCTACGACGCCGACCCGCGGCAGCCCGGCGCCGCGCTGGTGCCCGAGGTGACGTCGTACGCCGAGCTCGAGCACGTGCAGATCGGCCGCGCCGGCGCGGCCGGCGTGGGCACCGGCGGCATGCAGACCAAGATCGAGGCGGCGCGCATCGCGACCGGCGCCGGCATCCCGGTCGTCCTCGCCGCCGCCGGCCAGGCCGCCGCTGCGCTGGCCGGTGACCCGGTCGGCACCCTCTTCCACGCCACCGGCCGTCGTCGCCCCACGCGCCTGCTGTGGCTCGCCCACGCCACCGACCCCCAGGGCACGCTGGTGCTGGACGCCGGGGCCGTCCGTGCCGTCGTCGAGCGCCGCGCCTCACTCCTGGCCGCCGGCATCACCGGCGTCCTCGGGCGCTTCACCGCCGGCGACCCGGTCAACCTGGCCGGCCCCGACGGCGCCGTCGTCGCGCGCGGGCTGGTCAACTTCGACGCCGACGAGGTGCCGCAGCTGCTCGGCCGCAGCTCGCAGGACCTCAAGCGCGACCTCGGCGCGGCGTACGAGCGCGAGGTCGTGCACCGCGACGACCTGGTGCTGCTGTAGGACCGCCCCCGGGATACCCGGGCAGCCGGTATCCATCCCGCCTCGACCGGCTCTGCCGACCGGCCGCGGAAGGCCGCGCCGTACGCTGGACCATGACATGAGCGCCACCAGCCCCGACCGGGTCGTCTATCTCGACCACGCCGCCACCACCCCGATGGTGAAGCCGGCCGTGGAGGCGCTCACCGCGCACCTGCTGGACGTCGGCAACCCGAGCTCGCTGCACGCCTCGGGACGCCGGGCGCGCCGGATCGTGGAGGAGTCGCGCGAGACCATCGCCCAGGCGCTCAACTGCCGCCCCGGCGAGGTGGTCTTCACCGCCGGCGGCACCGAGGCCGACAACCTCGCGCTCAAGGGCATCTACTGGGCCCGCCAGGCCGCCGACCCCCGCCGCAACCGGATCCTGGTCACCGCCATCGAGCACCACGCCGTCCTGGACCCGGTCTTCTGGCTCGGCGAGGACGAGGGCGCCCAGGTCGACCTGGTGCCTGTCGACCGCGACGGGCGGGTCGACCTCGACGCGCTGCGCGTCCTCGTCGAGCGGGAGCCGGAGACCGTAGCGCTGCTCTCGGTCATGTGGGCCAACAACGAGGTCGGCACCGTGCAGCCGATCGACGAGGTCGTGGCGCTGGTCGCCGAGTACGGCATCCCGGTGCACACCGACGCCGTGCAGGCCGTCGGGACGGTGCCGATCGACTTCGCGAAGTCGGGCGTCGACGCGCTCACACTGACCGGCCACAAGCTCGGCGGACCCTACGGCGTCGGCGCGCTCGTCGTACGCCGCGAGCTCGAGGTCACCGCGCTGGTCCACGGCGGCGGCCAGGAGCGCGACATCCGCAGCGGCACCATCGACACCCCGGCCATCGCCGGCTTCGCGGCCGCGGTCGAGCTCGCGGTGAAGCACCAGGCCGAGCACGCCGCCCGGGTCGCCGCGCTGCGGGACCGGCTGATCGCCGGTGTGCTCGAGGCGGTTCCCGACGCGATCGTCAACGGCGACCCCGTGCACCGGCTGCCCGGCAACGCCCACCTCAGCTTCCCGGGCTGCGAGGGCGACTCCCTGCTGATGCTGCTCGACGCCCGCGGCATCGAGTGCTCCACCGGCTCGGCCTGCTCGGCCGGCGTGCCGCAGCCCTCCCACGTGCTGCTGGCCATGGGTCGCGCCGATGACGAGGCGCGCAGCTCGCTGCGCTTCTCGCTCGGCCACACCTCGGCCGAGGCCGACGTCGAGGCGCTCATCGAGGCGATCGGCCCGTGCGTCGAACGGGCCCGGGCAGCATCCCGATGAGAGTCCTGGCCGCCATGTCCGGCGGCGTCGACTCGGCGGTCGCCGCGGCCCGCGCCGCCGACGCCGGCCACGACGTCACCGGCATCCACCTGGCGCTCTCGCGCAACCCGGCGTCGTACCGCTCCGGCGCCCGCGGCTGCTGCACGATCGAGGACAGCAACGACGCGCGCCGCGCGGCCGATGTCATCGGCATCCCCTTCTACGTGTGGGACCTCAGCGAGCGCTTCCACGAGGACGTGGTCGAGGACTTCATGGACGAGTACGCCGCCGGCCGCACACCCAACCCGTGCCTGCGCTGCAATGAGAAGATCAAGTTCTCGGCGGTGCTCGACCGCGCGCTGGCACTGGGCTTCGACGCGGTCGCCACCGGCCATTACGCGCAGCTGCGCACCGGAGCCGACGGGCTGATCGAGATGCATCGCGCGGTCGACCACGGCAAGGACCAGTCCTACGTCCTCGGTGTCCTCGACCAGCACCAGCTCGCGCACTCGCTGTTCCCGCTCGGCGACTCGCCCAAGTCGGCGGTGCGCGCGGAGGCGGCCGAGCGGGGACTGCTGGTGGCCGACAAGCCCGACAGCCACGACATCTGCTTCGTCGCCGACGGCGACAACGCCGGCTGGCTGCGCGAGAAGCTCGGCGACCGGGCGCCCAACCACGGCGGGGCGATCGTCGACGACGCCACCGGTGAGGAGCTGGGCCGCCACGACGGCACCTACGGCTTCACGATCGGGCAGCGCAAGGGGCTGCGGCTCGGCGTGCCTGCGGCCGACGGCAAGCCGCGCTTCGTGCTCGACATCGAGCCGGTCTCCGGCACGGTCACGGTCGGTCCGCGCGATCGCCTCGCGGTGCACCGGCTCAGCGGGATCAAGCCGCGCTGGTGCGGCAGCGTGCCGGTGCGCCTGGACGCCACCGTCCAGCTGCGCGCCCACGGCGACGAGCACCGCGCGGTCGTGGCGACCGACGGCGAGCACGTCGACATCGAGCTGCTCGACCCGGCCTTCGGCATCGCGCCGGGCCAGGCCGCCGTCATCTACGACGGCAGCCGGGTTGTCGGCTCCGCGACCATCGCGGCCACCGCATGATCGCCACCGGCGTCGGGTCGATGCCCGGCGGAGACCAGGCGTCGTACGACGAGGCGGTGCGGGTGGTCCTCGGGGAGCTGACCGACCTGCCGCACCTGCCCGAGGTGCCGGGTCGCGGCGCACCCGCCGGCATGCTCGGGCGCGCCTTGGCCGTGACCGACGGTCTCGGCGTCGACCTGCAGCCGGCCGGCTGGCGGCTCACCGACGCCTCCGGGGTCGACCATCGCCGCGCGCGCAGCCTGCTCGCGCAGGACCTCGACGGTCTCGAGGAGCGGGCCCAGGGGCTGACCGGGAGCTTCAAGGTGCAGGTCGCCGGCCCGTGGACGCTCTCCGCGAGTGTCGAGAAGCCGCGCGGCGACAAGGTGCTCTCCGACGTGGGTGCGCGCCGCGACCTCGCCCAGTCGCTCGCCGAGGGCGTGCGCAGCCACGTCCGCGACCTGCGACGGCGGTTGCCGGGCGTCGAGCGGCTGGTCGTCCAGGTCGACGAGCCGTCGCTGGCCGCCGTGCTGGGTGGCCGGGTGCCCACGGCGTCGGGCTTCGGCCGACACCGCACCGTGCACCCGCCCGAGGCCTCCGAGCACCTCCAGTGGGTCCTGGAGGCCGTCGCCGCCGAGGACGCCGAGCCCTGGGTGCACTCCTGCGCCCCCGAGACCCCGTGGGCGCTGCTGCGCGGCGCCGGCGCTCGCGGGCTCTCGGCCGACCTCGACACGCTCTCCGCGCGCGACCACGAGGCATTGGCCGAGGCGCTGGACGCGGGGGAGACGGTCGTCCTCGGCGTCGTCTCGTCACGCGAGCCCGCCACCGCGCCCACCGACACCGAGGTCACCGAGCGGGTGCTGCGCTGGCTCGACCTGGTCGGCCTGGACGTCGCCACCCTCGGCGACACGCTCGTCCTCTCGCCCACCTGCGGCCTGGCCGGCGCGACGCCCGGGTGGTCGGGGCCGGCGCTGCGCCTGCTCACCGCGAGCGCGCGCCACCTGTCCTGAGCCTGAGCGGCGTCAGCCGACGTGGACCCCGCTCTCGGGGCCGTCCGTGGCGAGCTCCTCGTGCTTGACGTTGAGGAAGGCCCAGATGGCCACCGAGCCGATCGCGATCAGCCCTGCGCCGACCAGGAAGGCCGCCGCCGCGCCCTCGGTGAACGAGCCGAGGAAGGCCAACCGCCCCGCATCGACGGGTGGCAGGCCCCGGGCGACCAGGTCGCCGGCGAGGGCGCTCTTGGTGCCCTCGGCGTAGTGCAGCGAGACCGTGCCCAAGATGGCCAGGCCGAGCGCGCCGCCGACCTGCTGCATCGTGTTGAGCACCCCCGACCCGATGCCGGAGTCCTCGGCGCGCAGGTGGTGCACCGCGGTGAGGGTGAGCGGCACGAACACCATGCCCATGCCGACCGACATCAGCATGATGAACGGGAAGATCGCGGTCCAGTAGTTGACGTCGGCGCCCAGCGGGTTGTCCGGGGTCACGGCCAGGAGGGCCTCGGTGCTGGTCGGGACGTCGAGCATCGAGAAGCCCACGAGCGCGGCGACGGACATGATCGTGCCGACGCCGGCGATGTAGCGCGGGTTGATCCGGTTCACCAGGTTGGAGGAGAGCGCCGCGCCGAACACGATGCCGACCGAGAACGGCAGGAACGCGAAGCCCGTGCGCAGGGGGCTGTAGCCCACCACGAGCTGGATGAAGAGGCTCAGGAAGTAGAACATCGCGAACATCGCCGCCGGGACCAGCGCCATCACCAGGAAGCTGGTGGCGCGGGTGCGGTTGGCGAAGACCCGGACCGGCAGCAGCGGGTGCTTCACCCGCGACTCGATGAGGGCGAAGACCGCGAGCAGCACGACCCCGGCGGCCAGTGACGCGATGGTCCACGTGTCACCCCAGCCGTGCGCCTCCTCGCCGGCGCGGCTGAAGCCGTAGACCAGGCCGAGCAGGCCCAGCGTGCCGGTGATGGCGCCGGGGACGTCGAGCTGGCCCGGGTGCGACTCGGACTCGTTGAGGAAGCGCGGCGCCAAGAACGCCGCCACGAGGCCGATCGGCACGTTGATCAGGAAGGTCCAGCGCCAGCCCTCGAGGCCCAGGACCGGGTCGAGGCCGGTGAGCCAGCCCCCGAGGATGAGACCGACCGCGGCGCCGGCGCCGGACATGGCGGCGTAGACGGCGAACGCCCGGTTGCGGGGCGGGCCGGCCGGGAACGTCGTCGTGATCAGGGCGAGCGCCGCGGGGGAGGCGAGCGCTGCGCCGAGGCCCTGCAGTCCTCGCGACCCGAGCAGCAGCGCCTCGTTCTGGGCGAACCCGCCCAGGAGCGAGGCGACGGCGAAGACGACCAGGCCGACCATGAAGATCCGGCGGCGACCGTAGAGGTCACCGAGCCGGCCGCCGAGGAGGAGCAGTCCTCCGAAGGCCAGGGCGTAGCCGGTGACGATCCAGGTCAGGTTGGCCTGGTCGATGCTCAGGTCCTCGCCGATGAACGGCAGGGCGATGTTGGCGATGGAGGCGTCGAGCACCACCATCAGCTGGGCCATCGAGATGAGCACCAGAGCCCACCCGAGGTGGAGCGTGCGCTCCTGTGTGGGCTCCGGGGTCTGCCCCCCGGCCGTCTTGACGTCGGTCATGAGTCTTCTTTCGTGACGGGCTGGGACTGCGCGCCGCAGGTGGCGGCGGGCAGGACGATCTGGTCGATGACACGGGTGACGAGGTCCTCGTCGGGGAGCTCCCCGAGCAGGAACAGGCGGTGCAGGACGATGCCGGGCACGGCGGTCGCGAGCAGGTCGACGTCGACGTCCGGGCCGAGCTCGCCGCGGGCCTGCGCCCGCTCGTAGACGAGCCGGCTCGTCTCGGCCTTGGGGGCGATGAAGTCGGCGCGGAACTTCTCCGCGAACGACGCGTCCCGGCTGATCGCGGTCAGCACGCTGGCGACGACCCCGATCTGCCGGGTGTCGGTCAGCCCCCCGATGCCGCAGAACGAGGCGACCAGGTCGCCGCGCAGGCTGCCGGTGTCGGGCGCCGCGAACTCGTCCTTCTGGGCCATCAAGGCGTCGATCACGAGGCTGGCCTTGTCGTTCCACCGCCGGTAGAGCGTCGCCTTCGACGCCCGGGCCCGGGCCGCGACGGCGTCCATCGTGAGCCGGTCGTAGCCGACCTCCGCGAGCGCCGCCAGGGCGGCCTCGAGGATCTCCTGCTCCCGGTCGCCCTCCACCCGGGGTCGCTGGGCGGCCCGCTCGCTGGGGGTGTCGACGTCGGTCATGGTGTCCTCCTCCGCGCTCGCATCCATGAAACGGAACTGTTCCGTTTCATCCCGAACACCCTAGGCACGTGACCCATTCCCCGCCAAGAGGTTTTTCTTTTCCGTTGGTTGAAATCCCGGTGGCGGGCGTCCCGCCGCGTGTGCTGGGGACCGCGGCCGTGCCCGGACCGGCCTGTCGGCACCGTCGGTGGCAGGCGGCAAGATGTCCCCATGAGCGACGCCGCCGAGGAGCCGACTGCTGCCCCGACCCCCGCGACCCCCGAGGCCCGCGACGAGCACCAGCAGCTGGTCGAGCAGGTCGAGGACGCCCGCTGGCGCTACTACGTCCTCGACGACCCCACGCTCTCCGACGCCGACTTCGACCGTCGGCTGCGGCGCCTCGAGGAGCTGGAGGAGGAGTTCCCGGAGCTGCGCACGCCCGACTCCCCGACGCAGAAGGTCGGGGGAGCGGTCTCGACCGAGTTCACCGCGGTGGACCACCTGCAGCGCATGGAGTCCCTCGACAACGCGTTCTCCTACGACGAGCTCGCCGGTTGGCACGCCCGGCTGGCCCGCGACGGCGTCGCGTCGCCCGACCTGCTCTGCGAGCTCAAGGTCGACGGCCTCGCGATCAACCTGCTCTACGAGAAGGGCCGCCTGGTGCGCGCGCTCACCCGTGGCGACGGCCGCACCGGCGAGGACGTCACGCCCAACGTCAAGACTATCGACTCCGTGCCGCACCGGCTGCAGCCGTCCGAGACCCACGCCGTGCCCGACCTGCTCGAGGTCCGCGGGGAGGTGTTCCTGCCGCGCGACGCGTTCGAGCGGCTCAACGAGTCGATGACCGACGCCGGCAAGCCGATGTTCGCGAACCCCCGCAACGCCGCCGCCGGCTCCCTGCGGCAGAAGGACCCCCGCGTCACCGCCACCCGCGCCCTGGGGATGGTCTGCCATGGCATCGGCGCGCGGCAGGGCTTCGAGCCCACGGCGCAGTCGATGGCCTACGACGCCCTGCGCGCGTGGGGGCTGCCGATCTCCGACCAGGTGCGGGTCCTGCCCACGCTCGAGGAGGTCCAGGCCTACATCGCCCACGCCGGCGAGCACCGGCACACGATCGTGCCCTACGAGATCGACGGCGTCGTGGTCAAGGTCGACGACGTGTCCCTGCAGCGGCGCCTCGGCTCGACCAGCCGTGCGCCGCGCTGGGCGATCGCCTTCAAGTACCCGCCCGAGGAGGTCAACGCCGAGCTCCTCGACATCCGGGTCAACGTCGGCCGCACCGGCCGCGTCACGCCGTACGGCGTGATGGTGCCGACGCTCGTGGCCGGGTCCACCGTCGAGAACGCCACCCTCCACAACGCCCACGAGGTCCGGCGCAAGGACGTCCGCCCCGGCGACACCGTCATCCTGCGCAAGGCAGGCGACGTGATCCCCGAGATCCTCGGCCCGGTGCTGGCGCTGCGGCCGGAGGGCCTGCCCGAGTGGGTGATGCCCACCGAGTGCCCTGCCTGCGCCACCCCGCTGGCTCAGCAGAAGGAGGGCGACAAGGACCTGCGCTGCCCCAATCACCAGTTCTGTCCGGCCCAGGTGCGCGAGCGGGTCTTCCACGTCGCCGGCCGCGGCGCCTTCGACATCGAGGGGCTCGGCTACGAGGCGGCCACGGCGCTGCTCGAGGCCGAGGTCATCGGCAACGAGGGCGACGTGTTCGACCTCGACGAGGACCGCCTGCTGCGCACCGATCTGTTCACCCGCGCGGCCAAGAAGACCGAGGCCGACCACGCCGTGGCGGGCCGGGTGCTGTCGGCCAACGGCCGCCGGCTGCTCGACAACCTGGACCAGGCCAAGTCCGTGCCGCTGTGGCGGGTGCTGGTCGCGCTGTCCATCCGCCACGTCGGCCCGACCGCAGCTCGGGCCCTGGCCCAGGAGTTCGGCTCCATGGCGGCGATCCGCGGCGCCACCGAGGCCGAGCTGGCCGCCGCCGAGGGGGTCGGGCCGACGATCGCCGAGGCGGTCATCGAGTGGTTCGCCGTCGAGTGGCACCGCGAGATCGTCGACAAGTGGGAGGCCGCCGGAGTCACCATGGTGGACGCCCGCGACGAGTCAACCCCCCGCACCCTCGAGGGGCTGAGCATCGTGGTCACCGGCTCGCTCGTCGACTTCTCCCGCGACTCCGCGAAGGAGGCGATCCTCAGCCGCGGGGGCAAGGCCTCCGGCTCGGTGTCGAAGAAGACCGACTACGTCGTCGTCGGCGAGAGCGCCGGCTCCAAGGCCGACAAGGCCGAGCAGCTGAAGGTGCCGATCCTCGACGAGGACGGCTTCAAGCGGCTGCTGGAGCAGGGCCCGGAGGCTCCCGAGCCGGACGAGGGCGACTGAGCGCGGGCCGGTCCGTGGCCGATCCTTGCCGCGACCGGATTCGGTCAGCCGCCGTGCGGAGATTTCACCCCGAGCCCGTCCGCAGCCGTGCCACAGTGCCTCCCATGATGACCACGACGCGAGCCATCGGGGCAGCCATCGCCGCCTCCGTCCTCCTGATTCCGACCCACGCGGCGAGCGCCGCTCCCGACGACGCCGCCCGCGCCGGCAAGAACTTCCAGAAGGTGATGGGCCTCTCCGGCGCCGAGCTGCAGGCCTGCAAGACCCGGGCCGGCGCGGGCAAGTACCGCGTGTTCGCCCGCCTGGACAACCGCAAGGGCGCCGGGCCCACCGGTGGCCAGGTCAAGGTCCTCAACAAGGGCGAGGCGACCAAGCAGAAGTTCAACTCCGGCCTGGTCGGGAAGGGCAGGATCTCCAGAGTCGGCTCCGTCGTCATCGCCGACAAGCCCGGCTTCCGCCTCGAGGTCTCGGTGTTCCAGGCCGCGATGGGCAACGGCGGCACCCGCGCGCTGGCCAAGATCAAGCCCTGCTGACCCGCCACGACCCAAGGAGGGCCGCTCGCCCGTGGGGTGGGCGGCCCCTCCTGCGTGGCGGCTCGCGCAAACCGCCGACGGGTGCGCGGGGGGCTCACCCTAGGATTGGCGCATGCCTGAAATCACCAGGGAGGAGGTCGCGCACCTCGCCGACCTCGCCCGGATCGACCTCGACGACGCGGAGCTCGACCACCTGGCCCCGCAGCTCTCGGTCATCCTCGACTCGGTCGCCTCGATCAGCGGGGTGGCCGGCGACGACGTGCCGCCCACGTCGCACCCGATGCCGCTGACCAACGTGTTCCGCGAGGACGTCGTCACGCCCAGCCTCACGGCCGAGCAGGCGCTGTCCGGCGCTCCGGCCTCCGACCAGCAGCGCTTCATGGTCCCGCGGATCCTGGGGGACGAGCAGTGAGCACCGGAGGCGACCTGACCCGGCGCACCGCCGCCCAGCTGGCCGACGCCCTGGCTGCGGGGGAGACCACCTCGGTCGAGATCACCCAGGCCCAGCTCGACCGCATCGGCGAGGTCGACGGTGCGGTCCACGCCTTCTTGCACGTCGACGCCGAGGGCGCGCTGGCACAGGCAGCCGAGTCCGACGCCCGCCGCGCCGCCGGCCGGCCCGCCTCGAGCCTCGACGGGGTGCCGATCGCGGTCAAGGACGTCCTGACCACCGAGGGCCTGCCCACGACCTGCGGGTCCAAGATCCTCGAGGGCTGGATCCCGCCCTACGACGCCACGGTCGTACGCCGCCTGCGCGCGGCCGGTCTGCCGATCCTGGGCAAGACCAACATGGACGAGTTCGCGATGGGCTCCTCCACCGAGCACTCCGCCTACGGGCCGACCCACAACCCGTGGGACCTCGACCGCATCCCCGGCGGCTCCGGCGGCGGGTCCGCGGCTGCCGTGGCCGCCTTCGAGGCGCCGCTCGCGCTCGGCACCGACACCGGCGGCTCGATCCGCCAGCCCGGTGCCGTGACCGGCACCGTGGGGGTCAAGCCCACCTACGGCTCGGTCTCGCGCTACGGGCTGGTCGCGCTGGCCAACTCCCTCGACCAGGTCGGCCCGGTGACCCGCACGGTCCTCGACGCCGCCCTGCTCCACGAGCTCATCGGCGGACACGACCCGATGGACTCGACGTCGATCACCCAGCCCGTGCCCGACCTCACCGACGCGGTGCGCCGCGGCGCCACGGGCGACCTCACCGGCGTCCGCGTCGGCGTGGTGAAGGAGCTCGGCGGCGAGGGCTACCAGGACGGCGTGCAGGCGCGCTTCCAGGAGGCCGTCGACCTCATGGTCGGCGCCGGGGCCGAGGTCGTGGAGGTGTCCTGCCCGACGTTCGTCCACGCGTTGGCCACCTACTACCTGATCCTGCCGGCCGAGGCGTCCAGCAACCTCGCGAAGTTCGACGCGATGCGCTACGGCCTGCGGGTGATGCCCGAGGGCATCGAGAGCCCGAGCGCCGAGGACGTCATGCGCGCCACCCGCGACGCGGGCTTCGGCGACGAGGTGAAGCGCCGCATCATCCTGGGCACCTACGCGCTGTCCAGCGGCTACTACGACGCCTACTACGGTCAGGCGCAGAAGGTCCGCACCCTGATCTCGCGCGACTTCGACGCGGCCTTCGAGCAGGCCGACGTGCTGATCTCGCCGACCGCGCCGACGACGGCGTTCAAGCTGGGGGAGAAGGTCGACGACCCGATGGCGATGTACCTCAACGACCTCGCGACGATCCCGGCCAACCTCTCCGGCGTCCCCGGCATCTCGGTGCCCGGCGGCCTCGCCGACGAGGACGGACTGCCCGTGGGCGTGCAGATCCTCGCCCCGACCATGGCCGACGACCGGGTCTACCGCGTCGGCGCCGCGCTCGAGGCGCTGCTCGCCGACAGGTGGGGCGGCCCGCTGCTCGACCGCGCACCGGCCCTGACAGGAGTGACCCGATGACCGAGACCCTCGTCCCGTGGGACGACGTGCTGGCGGCGTACGACCCGGCGCTCGGCCTCGAGGTCCACGTCGAGCTCAACACCGCGACCAAGATGTTCTGCGGCTGCCCGGCCGTGTTCGGCGGTGAGCCCAACACCCACGTCTGCCCGACCTGCCTGGGGCTGCCCGGGGCGATGCCGGTGGTCAACGGCAAGGCCGTGGAGTCCGCGATCCGGATCGGGCTGGCGCTCAACTGCGAGATCGCCGAGTGGTGCCGCTTCGCCCGGAAGAACTACTTCTACCCGGACATGCCTAAGAACTTCCAGACCTCCCAGTACGACGAGCCCATCTGCTTCGAGGGATGGATGGACGTGGAAGTCCAAGGAGAGACCGGCCCCGAGATTTTTAGGGTCGAGATCGAGCGCGCCCACATGGAGGAGGACACCGGGAAGTCGCTGCACGTCGGCGGCTCGACCGGTCGCATCCACGGTGCCGACTACTCGCTGGTCGACTACAACCGCGCCGGGATCCCGCTCATCGAGATCGTCACCAAGCCGATCATGGGCGCCGGCGCGAAGGCGCCGGCCGTGGCCCGCGCCTACGTCAGCCAGCTGCGCGACCTGATCCTCGCGCTCGGTGTCTCCGAGGCGCGGATGGACCAGGGCAACCTGCGCGCCGACGTCAACCTCTCCCTGGCGCCCAAGGGCTCGGGGACCCTCGGCACCCGCACGGAGACCAAGAACGTCAACTCCTTCCGCTCCGTCGAGCGCGCGGTGCGCTACGAGATGCAGCGCCACGCCGCGGTGCTGGAGGCCGGCGGCTCGATCTTCCAGGAGACCCGTCACTGGCACGAGGACACCGGGGTCACCACCAGCGGGCGCCCGAAGTCCGACGCCGACGACTACCGCTACTTCCCCGAGCCGGACCTGGTGCCGGTCGCGCCCAGCCGGGAGTGGGTCGAGGAGCTGCGTGGCACGCTGCCCGAGAACCCGGTCGAGCGCCGGGCCCGGCTCCAGGCCGACTGGGGCTACACCGACCTGGAGATGCGCGACGTCGTCGCCTCCGGCGTGCTGGTGCCCATCGAGGAGACCGTGGCCGCCGGCGCCTCGCCGCAGGCGGCGCGCAAGTGGTGGAGCTCCGAGCTCGCCCGGCGCGCCAACGACGCCGGCGTCGACGTCGTCGACCTGGGGGTGAGCCCGGCGCAGGTCGCGGCCGTCCAGGCGCTCGTGGACGCGGGCACGGTGAACGACAAGCTCGCCCGCCAGGTCTTCGACGGCCTGATCGCCGGCGAGGGCACCCCGGAGGAGATCGTCGCCGCCCGCGGGCTGGCCGTCGTGTCCGACGAGGGCGCGCTCGGTGCCGCGGTCGACGCCGCCATCGCCGCCAACCCCGACGTGGCCGACAAGATCCGCGACGGCAAGGTCGCCGCCGCGGGCGCCCTCATCGGGGCGGTCATGAAGGAGATGCGCGGCCAGGCCGACGCCGCCCGGGTCCGCGAGCTGGTCCTGGAGAAGCTGACCTGACCGTTACGCCTCAGGGGAGCGCGGCAGCTGCACGGTGACCAGCGTCCCGGCGCCGGGGTCGCTCGCGATGGAGACCGTGCCGCGGTGCGCCGTCACGATGGACTGGACGATCGACAGTCCCAGCCCGGCGCCCGGCGACTGGGCGGTCAGCGCGTTGCTGCCGCGGTGCAGACGCTCGAAGACCCGGCCCTGGTCCTCGAGGGGGATCCCCGCCCCGGTGTCGGCCACCGACACGATCACGCTGTCGGCGAGCCCCTCGGCCGACAGCGTGATGACCCCGCCGGCCGGTGAGAACTTCACCGCGTTGCCGACCAGGTTGTCCAGCACTTGCAGCAGCCGGTGCCGGTCGCCGTGGGCCGTGAGCGCCGGCGGAGCGTCGGGGTCCGGTCCGGCAGCGGAGACCACCAGCTCGAGGCCGGCCGCACGTGCGGTCTGCGTGTGGGCGGCACGGGCCTCGTGCAGCAGGCTGACGACGTCGACGGGAGCGAGGATGAGCCGGGTCTGGCCGAGCGAGCCCACTGCCACGTCGAGCAGGTCGGTGACGAGCTGGAGCTCGCGCTCTGCGTTGCGTTGCACCACGTCCAGCATCCGCCGCGCCTCCGGGCCGAGCTCCGCGTCGTCGAGGCCCTGCATCACCTCGACGTACCCGAGGATCGATGTCAGTGGCGTGCGCAGCTCGTGGGTCACATTGGCGAGCAGGTCGTGGCGCGCTCGCTCGGCGTCATCCTCCAGTCGCAGCCGCTCGCTGATGTCGCGCACCGTGGCCACGGTCAGCCGGTCGGCGTGCTCGGTCTCGATCGGCGAGAGCGAGATCTCGGCGGGGAACTCGTCGCCGTCCTTGCGGACCGCGGCGAGCTTGAGCAGCCCCATCGGACGCCGCGGGTAGCCGGAGCGCTGGTGGGGGTGCCCCTCCCGGACCCGGGGCGGGATCAGCATCTCGATCTGCCGGCCCTCGAGCTCGTCCTGCTCGTAGCCGAACACCTCCCGCACCTGGGTGTTGGCGAACCGGATGCACCCGGACCCGTCGACCACCACCACCGCGTCCGGGATGCCGTCCAGTGCCGCGCCGAACAATCGCAGGTCCGGTCCTGGAGCCACCACCGGCGCCGCGCGCTCGTCGTGGGCCTCGCTCATGCCTAGCTTCCCCCTCCGGACCGCCAGGGTCGCACCTCGGCGTGCATTTTCTCATGGGCCCGGAGGTGACCCGTGGCCGCCCACCGTTGCTAGGGTGTCGCCCGTAGTACTACGCCCACGCCAGGGGAAGCCGGTCCGATTCCGGCGCTGACCCGCAACCGTAGGCATCGTGATCCCTCCGGGGACCACGGTGCGAGCCGGAGCACCTGGGGTGACGCGTCCGATCACACGCTGTCGAGGACAAGCAGCGGTGGCGCCCCCCAGGCAACGGGCCTGGACGCCTCCGCTGCGTGCAGCGGAGAGGAACCCCATGAGAAAGCCTGCCTTCGGGCGACCCGGCCTGCTGGCCGCGGCCCTCACCCTCGTGGCCGGCACCGCGGTGTCGTGCGGATCGCCGGAGTCGGAGCCGGAGTCACCGCCGGCCGGCGACAGCTCCGGTCCCACGGCGGCCGACACCGCGGTGGCCTGGCTGAGCGAGCACATGACCGACGGGCTGCTGGACGGTGCGTGCCCCGACTACTGCGGCCGCAACATCGACGCCGCTTTGGCGCTCGAGGCGGCCGGCGCCGACCCGGCGGTGCTCGACGAGATGGAGAAGGGGTTCGAGCCCGTCGTGGCCGGCTACATCTCCTACAGCTACCCCGACGAGAAGGGCGGCGAGGTCACCGGTGACGTGGGCGGAGCCGCCGCCAAGTCGGCGGTCTTCGCGCAGCTGGTCGACGCCGCCCCCGGTTACGGCGGCGTCGACCTGATCGCGAGGGTCGCCGACCACGTCAGCGATGAGCCGGGACTGGAGGGCCGGCTCTTCGACCGTACGAACGGCAAGGTCGACTACCAGTACGCCAACACGCTCGGCCAGGCGTTCGCCGCCCACGCCCTCGACGCGGCCGACCACCCGGAGGCGGAGGCGGCGACGCAGTGGCTGGTCCAGCAGCAGTGCGAGGAGGGCTTCTTCCGGGAGAGCTTCAGCCCGGCGTCCTCACCCGACCAGGGCTGCGACAGCGACCCCGCGGCGGCCGGGAGCGTCGACACCACCGCGACCGCGCTGCTCATGCTGCACGACCAGGCCGACGACGCCGAGATCGAGGCGGTGCTCAGCGCCGGCGCGGCCTGGCTCGCCGAGGTGCAGAACGCCGACGGCTCCTGGGGCACCCAGCCGGGCGAGCCCGGCAACGCCAACAGCACGGGCGTCGCCGGTCAGGCACTGGGCGAGCTCGGCGACCGGGAGGCGGTGCAGCAGGCTGCCCGCTGGGTGGGCGGGGTGCAGGTCGACGACTCCGGCTCGCAGCCCCAGGGGCTCGCCGGTGAGGCCGGCGCCATCGCCTTCGACCGTGGCGCCTACGACGCCGCCCGGAGCAAGGGCATCGGGGCCGAGGGCCTGACCCAGTGGCAGTACGCCACGGCGCAAGGCCTCGGCGCCCTTGCGTTCGCCTCCGACACCGACGACGGAGCGACCTCGCCGTGACCTCTGCGGCGCGGCTCCTGACCGCCGCGGCCCTGGTGGTCGCGGCGGTCGGAGGCGCGTCCGCACCCACTCAGGCGGCAGCCGCGATGGCCGCCCCCTGCTCCGGCGGTGGCGTCACCGTCGTGGTCGACTTCCACGAGCTGGGCGGCGGTGTCGATGCCGACTGTGACCAAGACGGTGCCGGCAAGCGGGCCGCCGACCTCTTCGCCTCGGTCGGCCACCCGCTCACCTACGCCGCGCGCCAGGCCGGGTTCGTCTGCCGGGTGAGCGGTCTCCCGCAGGACGACCCCTGCGTCACGACCGCTCCGGCCGATGCCTACTGGGGGCTGTGGTGGTCCGACGGCGAGTCGGGGACCTGGACCTACTCGGGGCTGGGCGCGGGTGCGCTGACGATCCCCGACGGCGGCTACGTGGCGCTGTCCTGGGACCAGCGCGGCGGCGATGCGCGACCGCGCCTCGAGCCGGGGGCCGCCTCGTCGGGCGCGACCCCGGGCGCACCGGCCGATCGCGCCCCCGCCGACACGGCTCCGGCGACGGCTCCGGCCGGCGACGGCCTGCCCGCCTTCGTCGCCCCGGTGCTGATCGGCACGCTGTTCGGCGCCGCCGGCGTGGCGTTCCTGCTGCGGCGCCGGTCCGGCCGGACGTGAGCTCGCGATGAGCGGGGCCCGGCTCCCGCGCGACGTGCATCCCGTGGCCTGGTGGCTGTGGGCGGTCGGCCTTGCCACGGCCGCCTCCCTGACCACCAACCCGCTCGTCCTCCTGCTGCTCGTCGGCGTCGCGACCGTGGTGGTCATGGCGCGGCGCTCGGAGCAGCCGTGGGCCCGCTCGTTCCGCCTGTACGTCTGGCTCGGCGTGGTGATCGTGGTGCTCCGCGTCGTGCTGCGCCTGCTCTTCGGCGGCACCTACCCGGGCACCGTCCTGCTGGACCTGCCGACGATCCCCCTGCCCGACTGGGTCCTCGGGTTCACGCTCCTCGGCCCGGTCACCCGGGAGTCGCTGCTGGCCGGGCTCTACGACGGGCTGCGGCTCGCCACGATCGTGATCTGCATCGGGGCCGCCAACGCCCTGGCCAACCCCAAGCGGCTGCTGCGCTCGATGCCGCCGGCGCTGTACGAGATCGGCACTGCCCTGGTCGTGGCGGTGACCGTGCTGCCGCAGTTCGCCGACAGCGTCCGCCGGGTGCGCGCCGCCCAGTCGCTGCGCGCGGGGGAGACCGGGCGCGTGCGCCGGCTGCGCCGCACCCTGGTGCCGGTGCTGGAGGACGCCCTCGAGCGCTCGCTGGCCCTCGCCGCCGGGATGGACACCCGGGGCTATGGGCGCGCCGCGGGGCTCACGCCCGGCCAGCGGCGTACGACGGGCGCGCTGATGCTGGCCGGCCTCGGCGGGGTGTGCGTCGGTGTCTACGCGCTGCTCGACCAGACGGCCCCGAGGCTGCTCGCGCTGCCCATGCTCGGGCTCGGCGTGGTTGTCGCCGTGGCCGGCCTGGTGAGCGCGGGACGCCGGGTCGAGCGGACCCGCTACCGGCCCGACCGCTGGCAGTGGCCGGAGCTCGCCGTCGTCGCGTCCGGCCTCGCCGCCGGCGTCGCCGGCTGGTGGGTCAGCGAGCACCAGCTGCTCATCGCCTACCCCGACCTGTCGGTGGCACCCGAGATCAGCCTGGTCGCGCTGGTGGGGGTCCTGACCGGGGTGGTCGCCGCCGCGGCGGCCCCGCCCCCACGGGAGGTCGCGCCATGATCGAGCTGCGCGGCATCTCCTTCGCCTACGACGACCGGCGGGTCCTGGACGCGGTCGACCTCACGATCGAGGAGGGCGAGCTGGTCCTCGTCTCCGGCCCGACCGGCGTCGGCAAGTCCACGCTGCTCGGGGTGGTGACCGGGCTGGTTCCCCGGTTCACCGGCGGCACGCTCAGCGGCGACCTGCTGCTCGACGGCACCAGCATCCTGCACACGGCGCCGCGCGACCGCGCCCACGTCGTCGGGTACGTCGGTCAGGACCCGGCCGCCGGGTTCGTCACCGACACCGTCGAGGAGGAGCTCGCCTACGGGATGGAGCAGCTCGGGCTGGCGCCGGACAGCATGCGGCGGCGCGTCGAGGAGACGCTCGACCTGCTGGGCATCGCCGACCTGCGCCACCGCGACCTGCGCACGCTCTCAGGCGGCCAGCAGCAGCGGGTGGCCATCGGCTCGGTGCTCACCACCCACCCGCGCCTGCTGGTCCTCGACGAGCCGACGTCCGCGCTCGACCCCACCGCCGCCGAGGACGTGCTGGCCACGCTGACCCGCCTCGTGCACGACGTCGGGGTCTCGGTGCTGGTCGCCGAGCACCGCCTCGAGCGGGTGGTCCCGTTCGCCGACCGGATGTGCCTGCTCACCGGGGACGGCCGGGTCCAGGTCGGCCGCCCGGCCGAGCTCCTGGCGCACTCGCCCGTCGTACCCCCGATCGTGGAGCTCGGCCGGGCCGCCGGCTGGCACCCGCTCCCGCTGACGGTGCGCGAGGCCCGACGCGAGGCCCGCACCCTGGACCTCGCCCCACCGGGGCCCGACGCCGTGGTCGCCACCACGGACGCCCTGACGGCGCGCGAGCTGACCGTGACCCACGGCCGGACCGTCGCCGTCCGCGCCCTGGACCTCGGACTCGGGGCGGGGCGCGTCACCGCGCTCATGGGCCGCAACGGCTCCGGAAAGTCCTCGCTGCTGTGGGCGCTGCAGGGGACCGGCCGCCGTCAGCACGGCCGGGTCACCGCCGGCGGCACCGACCCGGCCGGGCTCGCGCCGGCCGAGCGCCGCAACGTCGTCGGACTGCTGCCGCAGAGCTCGGCGGACCTGCTCTACCTCGAGACCGTCGACGAGGAGTGCGCGGCCGGCGGCCCCGGCACCCGCGAGATCCTGGACGGCCTGGTCCCCGGGATCCCGGGCGACAGCCACCCGCGCGACCTCTCCGAGGGCCAGCGCCTGGCGGTGGCTCTCGCCCTCGTGCTCGTCGCCCGCCCCCACGTCGTCCTGCTCGACGAGCCCACCCGCGGCCTGGACTACGCCGCGAAGCGATCGCTGGCCGGCATGCTCCGCGCGCTCGCGGACGAGGGCCACGCCGTCCTGGTCGCGACCCACGACGTGGAGTTCACCGCCCTTGCCGCCGACGACGTCGTGGTGATGGCCGAGGGCGAGGTCGTATCCGCCGGCCCGGCGCGCCGCGTGGTCGCCGAGTCGCCCGCGTTCGCGCCGCAGGTCACCAAGGTGCTGGGCGCCCCCTGGCTGCGGGTGGACGAGGTCGTCGCCGCACTGGACACCGCGGACACGGCATGAGCGCGCCCGCCGTCCCCATCTCGCCGCGTTCCGTGGCCGTCCTCGGCGTGGCGTCGCTGGGCGGGCTGATGATGCTCTGCTGGCCGCTGCTGCTGCGGGTGCCGCAGGACGCGCGGGTGGATCCGCCGTTCCTGTTCCTGGCGCTGCTCCCGGTCATCGTGGCGGTCGTGCTGGCCGAGCTCAGCGAGGGCGGCATGGACGCGCGGGTGCTGGCCGTGCTCGGGGTGCTCAGCGCGGTCAACGCGATCCTGCGCACCGTCTCCGCCGGTACCGCCGGGGTGGAGTTCGTCTTCTTCCTGCTGATCCTCGGCGGGCGGGTCTTCGGGGCCGGCTTCGGGTTCGTGCTGGGGTGCACCTCGCTGTTCGCCTCCGCCCTGATGACCGCCGGCGTGGGGCCGTGGCTGCCGTTCCAGATGATCGTGTCGGCCTGGATCGGCATGGGGGCGGGGCTGCTGCCGCGACGGGTGAGCGGGCGCGCCGAGATCGCGATGCTCGCCGCGTACGGCGTGGTGGCGGCCTACGTCTTCGGGCTGCTGATGAACCTGTCCAGCTGGCCGTTCCTGCTCGGCATCCAGGTGCCCGGGCACGAGGGGTCGCTGTCCTATGTGCCGGGCGCGGCACTGCTGGACAACCTGACGACGTTCCTGAAGTACACGCTCATCACCTCGACCGGCAGCTTCGACACCGGCCGCGCGATCACCAACGCCGTCGCCATCGCGCTGCTCGGCCCGGCGATCCTGACGACGCTGCGCCGCGCCGCGAGGCGTGCCACCGTGACCGCGGACCCGGGGTCACGGGGCGCGCCCCGCTAGCGCTCAGGCCGGAGGCGTCCAGCCGCCCTCGTCCCGGATGGAGGCCAGGATGCGCCGGCTGATCTCGCGCAGCTGACGGGCCTGGGCGGACGTCAGCGGGTCGAGCACGAGGCGGCGGACGGTGGCGACGTGGCCGGGGGTGGCCTGGTCGACCTTCCGCGCCCCTTCCTCGGTGAGGTGGGCCAGGGTGTAGCGGCCGTCGGCGGGATCGGTCGAGCGCTGCAGCCAGCCCCGCGTCTCCAGGCGGGCGGCGGCACGGGACAGCCGGGACAGCGAGCTGTTCGCGTACCCGGCCAGGACGCTCATGCGCAGCGTGTGGTCGGGGGCACCCGCGAGGGCGTAGAGGACGCCGTACTCGAAGTGGGTGAGCTCGGCATCGCGCTGCAGCTGGGCGTCGAGAGCCGGGGGCAGCCACTCCAGGACGGTGGCCAGCGCGGCCCAGGTCTCGAGGTCCTCGCCGCTGAGCGGGGCGGTCGTGCGGTCGTCCGACATGGGCCGAGACTACGGGGTGATGACTTGATCAGGAAAGTCATTCGGCTAGGGTTCACTTTCCTGAGCAAGTCAACATGAGTGGAGATGACATGGACCTTCGACTGTCGGGCCGGACCGCCCTGGTGAGCGGCTCCACCCAGGGGATCGGCTACGCGATCGCGGAGGCCCTCCTCCGGGAGGGCGCCTCCGTCACCGTCAACGGCCGCGACCCCGAACGGGTGCGCGCGGCCGTGGCCGGGCTGACGGCCGCGGTGCCGGGGGCGAAGGCGTCGGGGCTGGCCGCCGACCTCGCGGATCCCGAGCAGGTGAGCCGGCTGCTGGGCGACCTCGGCTCCATCGACATCCTGGTCAACAACGTCGGCCTGTTCGAGGTCGCGCCGTTCGCCGACATTCACGACGAGGCGTGGCAGCGCTACTGGGAGGTCAACGTGATGAGCGGGGTCCGTCTCACGCGGCACCTCCTGCCCCTGATGCTCGAGCGCGGGTGGGGCCGGGTCATCTTCGTGGGGACCGAGTCGGGGGTGAGCGTGCCGGGGGACATGCTGCACTACGGAGTGACCAAGGCAGGCGTGCTCGCCCTGAGCAACGGGCTCGCCAAGCTGACCCGCGGCACCGAGGTCACGGTGAACACCATCCTCGGCGGTCCCACGTACTCCGACGGGGTCGCCGACGCCGTCGCGCAGATCTCCCAGGCGCAGTCGGTGCCGGTGGACGCCCTGAAGGCGGCCGTCATCGGCGGCAACCAGACCTCGCTGCTGGAGCGCTTCATCGAGCCGTCGGAGATCGCCCACCTCGCGGCGTACCTGGCCAGCCCGGTCTCGTCCGCGACGAACGGCGCCGCTCTCCGCGCGGACGGTGGGGTGCTGACCGGGATCCTCTGAGCCGGGTCGAGGGGGATCAGGTGGCCTCGCTCCGACGGCGGGCCCGGTTGCCGGCGAGGAGCAGGATCAGACAGAGCGCGATGAGCACCGGCTCGATGGCGTACGCGCGGGTGAGGCCCACGCGGTCGGCCAGGCTGCCGAGGGCGTACGGCGCCGCGACGACGAGGAGGCCGCCGAGCAGCTGCGAGCGGGAGTTGGCCTGGTCCTCGCGTCCCGGCGCGGCGGCGAGGCTGAGGGCCACCGCGAGCGGGTAGAGGTTCGCGATGCCGAGTCCGGCCACGAACAGGCCCAGTGTCACGGCGACGGTGTCGGATGCGAGCCAGAACAGTGCGAACCCCCCGGCGGTGGCGACGAGCGAGGCGTACAGCAGCTCGCCGCTGCGGCCCGGGCGTCCGGTCGCGACCGCGCCGACGATGCGCCCGAGCAGCAGGCCGACGTAGTGGCTGCTCATGGCGAGGACCGCGCTGCTGGTCGCCAGCCCGTTGTCCTTCAGCTGCTCGGTCCCGAAGTAGGCGAGGCAGAACTCCACGGCCATGCTCGCAGCGGCCAGGCCGGCGTACAGCCAGCAGGCCGTCGGCAGTGGCCCCGGGCGGGCGCCGTGGTGCGGGGACGCCGCAGGCAGCGGCAGGCGCCGAAAGCACAGGTAGAGCGCCGCGAGCGCGACCGCCGGGAACGCGAACGCCGCCCGCCACCCCACGGCGGTGACTGCGAGCGCACCCAGGGCGAGCGGCGCGGCGACGGCGCAGGCCGCCGCTCCGATGTTGGCCTCGACGAGCGCGCGCTCGCGCAGCTCGGCGTGGGTGTCTGACAGGAGCGCCTGGATGGTGGTGAGCAGCATGGTCCCGCCCACCCCGAGGACCGCCCCGCCCGCCAGTGTGGGCCCCACGCCGCTGCCGAGCACGAAGAGTGCCAGCCCCGCGGTGGCCACGATCGACGAGCCCCAGAGCAGCGCGGCGCGCGGCAGCAGGCGGGCGGCCGTGGGGAACAGTAGGCCGGTCAGGACCGTGCCCGCCGACCAGGCGGCCGTGTAGGCCCCCAGCACCGTGTAGGAGAAGCGCAGGTCGTCGCGCAGCAGCGACAGTGCGGGCCCGTAGCCGTAGACCCAGAACGCGAAGCAGAGCAGGGCCGCATAGGACAGCACGGTGGGGGAGTCGCGCACGAAGGACGAGCCCTGCGCCGTGCTCCCGGGTGGTCTGCCGGCCATTTGTGTAACGCTACACACCTAGACTGCGCGCATGCAATCCCCTGCACCGCGCCGCGTGACCATGTCCGAGGTGGCGCGCCTCGCCGGGGTCTCGCCGATGACGGTCTCCTACACCTACAACCGCCCCGAGCGGGTCTCCGGCGAGAGCCGCGCCAAGGTGCTGGAGGCCGCCGCCGTGCTGGGCTACCCCGGCCCCGACCCGAGCGCCCGCTCCCTGCGGTACGGCGCGACGCGCACGCTGGGCGTCGTGATGGGCGAGCACCTCACCTACGCCTTCGACGACGGTCAGGCCGTCGCCTTCCTCGCGGGCGTGGCCGAGGTGTGCGCCGAGCGTGGCTACGGCCTGCTCATCGTCCCGACGGGGACGGGCGAGGAGGACCCGGGCCGGGTGGTCGCCGCCGCGGTGGACGCCTACGTCGTGTGGACCACGACCGCCGACGACCCGGTCCTCGATGCGGCGTGCAGCACCCAACGGCCGGTGGTCGTGCACGGCGGCCCCGACCGTCCGGGGACGACCCTGGTCACCATCGACAACCGGGCCGCGGCCCGCGCGGTCGCGCTCGAGGTGTGGACCGGGGCGGGGCGCCCGGTCGTGCTCAGCCTCCCCGTCGACCGTCGGCGCGAGAGCTTCCTGCGCCCCGGCCTGGACCCCGATACGGTCGCCTACCCGGTGACCCGGGACCGGCTCGCCGGCTTCCGGGACGCGGCGGGCAACCTCGGTCTCCACTGGTCGCGCCTGCCGGTCGGCGTGTGCCACACCAACGACGAGGCCGACGCTCAGGCGGTCATGGCGCGACTGCGGGAGAGCGCCTCCGACCTCGATGCCGTCGCCGCGATGAGCGACCGGCTCGCCCTGGGTGCGCTGCGATCCGGCGGGGCGCCGCTGCGGGTCAGCGGCTGGGACGACTCCGCGCTCGCGCGCGAGCACGACCTGACCACCGTCGCCCAGTCCATGCGCGCGCAGGGCGCCTCCTGCGCCGCCGCGGCGCTGGGCGATGCCCCGACGGTCGACCACCGCGACGCCTGGCACGTCGTCCGCCGGGGCTCCACCGGCGGTGGAGCCGGCACTCGCTAGCGGCGGGACCGGGTGGCCTACTCGCGCTTGGTGAAGGCGACCTTCCCGCCGGGCAGGTGGGTCATCGAGTAGTTGGGGTGGTGGGCCAGGGTGTGGTGGCGTCGGCAGAGCAGGACGCCGTCCTCGACGGTGGTGTCACCGCCTTTAGACCAGGGGGTGAGGTGATGGGCCTGACACCATGCCGAGGGGCGTTCGCAGCCCTGGGCGTAGCAGCCGCCGTGCTGCACGGCCAATGCGATGCGTTGGGCCTTGGTGTGGAACCGGGCCTTGCGGCCGAGGTCGAGGACCTGGGACCGGGTGCCGAGGACGGCGGGGATGACTCCGGCCTGGCAGGCGAGCGTGCGGGCCAGGGCGGGGCTGATCCGGGTGCCGGTGTCGAGCTGGGCCGCCTTCAGCCCACCCATCAGCGTCTCGAGGGTCATGGTGACCACCACGGTGGCGTCCAGGCCGCCGGAGTCCGGGAGCCGGTCGACCGGGTAGCGCTGCACGTACTCGATCAGGGCGAGCCCCATCCCGTGCGGGGTACTGCCTTCCCCTCCGGCCTGGGGGTTGGCGATCGCGCCGAGCTGTTTGCGGAACCGGTCCGCGACGTGGGTGGGGATCTGGAATCGGCCGTAGGTGGCGCCGTGGCCGTCGTCGTGCAGCGTGAGCCGGGCCTTCTGCTCGGCCCGGCGTTCTTCGGCTTCGAGGGCCTTGGCCTCGTGGGCCTCGCCGACCTCGGGGGCGAGGACGTCGAGGATCCGTCTGCCCAGGATCCGCAACGCTCTCGCGTCGTGGTGCTCGGCCTGGCCCAGCAGGTGCGCGCGGGCCTCCGCGCGGACCTCGGGTGGCAGGTCCTCGGGCAGGGCGTCGACGGCTTCGACGATGACCTGGGCCTGGTCGGTGAGGATCACGCCTTTTGCGAGCGCGGCGGCGATGGTGTCGTGGCGCTCGAGGGCGTGGGCGAGCTTCATCGCTGTGGCGGTGGCGCGTTGGGTCTGGTGGGTGGTGTGGGCCCAGTAGACCGCGGTCGAGGTCGCGCCGGTCTCGACGCCGGCCTGGGTGGTGTCGGCGTGGGCGGCCAGGCGCAGCGTGAGCTCGTCGGCCTGGGCGCGCAGCCGGGTCGCGTCGGCCAGCGCCTGGGCGGTCTCGGTGGGGGTCATCGACCACACCGGGGTCTGGTTGAGGTCGGCGACTTGGGTGCGCAGCCGTGCCACTCCGGCGGCCACGGGGTGGCTCGCGGTGGGGGCGGCGGGGCTGCTCATAGGACTACTCAAGCAGGTGCCACCGACAGTGGGTGGGTTGAGAATCCCCTTTATCCACAGGGCATTCTCGCTCCTCGGTGGTCGAGGTGTGAAGGCGTGCAACGCCTGAGCCTCGAGACCTGGTGACCCGAGGTTGCTTGTCGGCTCACGGGGTCTCGAGGCTCGTCGCTGACGCTCCTCGCACCTCGACCACCGAAGCGCTGGCGCTCCTCGCGCCTCGACCACCGGGGGTGGAGGTCAGGGGGCGACGAGGAGGATCTTGTCGTCGCCGTCGCGGGGGGTGCCGCGGGTGTCGCGGTTGCTGGTCATGACCCACAGGTTGCCGTCGGGGGCGACGGCGACGGTGCGGACGCGGCCGTACTCGCCGATGAAGAAGCCCTCGGGCTCGACCGCGCGGTCGCCGTTGACGCGGACCCGCCAGAGCCGCTCGCCTCGGAGTGCGGCCATCCAGAGGTGGCCGTCGAGGTAGGCGAGGCCGGAGGGGGAGGAGTCGTCGGGGTTCCAGACCTGCTGGGGGTCGGTGAGGCCCTGACCGCCGCCCTCGCCCTCCACCTCGGGCCAGCCGTAGTTGGCGCCCGCGTCGATCCGGTTGAGCTCGTCGAACTCGTCCTGCCCGAACTCCGAGGCCCACAGGCTGCCGGCGTCGTCGAAGGCGAGGCCCTGGACGTTGCGGTGGCCCCACGACCAGACGGCGGTGCCGAACGGGTTGCCCGGCGCGGGCCGGCCGTCGGGCGTGAGGCGCAGGATCTTGCCGGCGAGGCCGTCTCGCTGCTGGGCGAGCTCCGGCTGCCCGGTCTCCCCGGTGGAGACGTAGAGGAGGCCGTCCGGGCCGAACTCCAGGCGGCCGCCGTCGTGGATGAAGCCGTTGGGGATGCCGGTGAGGATGGGCTCCGGGGTGCCGAGGCGGTCGCCGTCGAGGGTGGCGCGGACGACGCGGTTGTCGGAGTCGGTGCTGAGGTAGAGGTAGACGAGCCGGTCCTGGTCGAACTCGGGGGAGACCGCCAGCCCGAGCAGGCCGCCCTCGCCCTCCGGTGCGGCCTCATCCACGGTGCCGACCTCGGTGACCTGCCGGTCCTCTGCGGAGATCCGCAGCACCCTGCGGGTGTCGCGCTCGGTGACCAGCGCGTCGCCGTCGGGCAGGAAGTCCAGCCCCCACGGCGCCTCGAGCCCGGTGGCGACCTCCTCCACCACCTGCGGGCCGGCCGGGGCGGCGCTCGAGGGCGGCGCGGAGTCCGACGGGGACGGGGTCGAGGTGTCATCGGCGGACGGGGTGCCGGACGGGGTGCCGGTGATCGTCACCTCGCTCTCGTTGCCGCCCTGCCCGCAGCCGGCGAGCAGCAGCGCGGCAGCGGCGACGCCGGCGGTCAGCAGCCGCACCTCAGCCCACCCGCGCCAGGAAGTCGACCAGCAGGCGGTGGACCTGGTCGGGCTTCTCCATCTGGATGAAGTGCGACCCGCTCAGCTCGGCGTACGTCGCGTCCTTGACCCGCCCGGCCGCGGTCGCCATGTGGCGGGTGCCGGCCAGGACGTCGTAGCGCCCCGCGACGAAGGCGCACGGGACGCTCACCTTGCTGAGGGAGACCCGCCCGTGTCGCGAGGTGCTGAGGGCCAGCTGCATGTACCAGCCGATCGGCGTCGTGAGGAACTCGCTCACCGCCGTCGCGGCGAGCTCGGTGTCCGCCACCGGGAACATGAAGCCGGAGTGGGACAGCACCCGGATCGCACGAGGCCCGATCGGGAGCCGGGACGCGATCGGGGTGAGCGCCCAGTCGCTGTAGCGCAGGACGTGGGTCAGCCCCACGGTCACCGTGCGGGCGACCGCTCGGGGGAGCCGCAGGGGGCCCAGCATGGTGCCAAACGTGTCGCCCGGTACGCCGGCGACGGCGAACAGCCCCCGCACCCGCTCGGGATGGCGCACCGCCATCTCGAACATCGTGTTGACCCCCATCGACCAGCCCATCAGCACGGCCCGGTCGACGCCGAAGTGGTCCATGACCGAGAGCCCGTCCTCGACGAAGTGCTCGATCTCGATGTGGCTGGGATCCGCGGGGCGCTCCGAGCCGCCGGTGCCGCGGTGGTTCCACGAGACGACGCGCACGCCGCAGTCGGGGCGCAGCAGTGCCGGCCAGGCGTAGGCGCTGGTGCCGAGCCCGTTGCAGAGCACGACGGTGGGGCCCTCGATGGCGCCCTCGGGGTCGTTGGTCCAGGCGCGGATCACCGTCCCGTCATCGGAGAGCACGTCATGGAACGACAGGGCCGGGCTGGTCGTCGCCCGGGCTGCGGAGGTCGGCATGCACCGATTGTGCCCCAGCCGGCCGGTCGGAAGGGCTCAACCGTGCGCCGCGTGCGGCGCGGCGACCTCCTCGCGTGGCGCCAGCAGCGCCGCGAAGAAGTCCTCGACCTCCTGGCGCTCGGCCCGACGCTGGGCGCACTCGGTCGACGCCACGATGGCGTTGCGGCGGGCCGCCTGCTGGGAGCCGACGGCCCACCGATGGACGGCGTCGCGGGCCGATCCCACGAGGGCGGGTGGTGCGATCGCGACGAACATGGCGGCTCCCGAGCTTGCTGGCTGCGTCGGGGTCGACACTAGCGACGCGGGGCGTCGGGAGCGTCTCCTGCGTGTGACATCCAGGTGACGAGAGCGCTGCGGGACTCCCGTCCTAGTCCGGCACCGGCTCGGCGATGGTGGCACCGGACCGGGTGGCGCCGATGCTGGCGGCGACGACGCAGGCCATGGCGACGAGCTGGGCCGGGGTCAGCAGCTCGTGCAGGACGACCAGGCCGGCGAGCGCGGCGGCGGCCGGCTCCAGGCTCATCAGGATGCCGAACACCGCGGGGCGCAGCGAGCGCAGCGCGACCAGCTCGCAGGTGTAGGGGATCACCGAGCTGAGCAGGCCGACGGCGGCGCCGATGAGCAGGATCCGCGGGTCGGCGAGCGCCGTGCCGCCGGCGCCGAGCGCGAACGGCAGCAGCAGCGCTGTGGCGACCACGCTGGCCAGCGTGAGCCCGTCGAAGCCGGGCCAGCGTCGCCCGGTCGAGGCGCTGAGCAGGATGTACGCCGCCCACGCGGCGCCCGCGAGCAGCGCGAACAGGACGCCGGCGATCGACAGGTCGGCCCGCTCGAAGCCCAGCAGCGCCACGCCGGCGGCCGCGAGCAGCACCCACACCAGGTCGCGCGGTCGCCGCGACCCGATCACGGCCAGCGTGAGCGGACCGACGAACTCGATGGTCACCGCGATCCCGAGCGGGATCCGGGAGAAGGACTGGTAGATCGCCCAGTTCATGAGCCCGAGGCTGAGCCCGAAGCCGAGCACGACCAGCCAGTCCTGACGGGAGCGGCCGCGCAGCGTGGGCCGCGCGAGCAGCCAGAGGATGACCGAGCTGGCCACCAGCCGCAGCCACACGATGGCGGTCGGCGAGACCTCGTCGAAGAGGCTCTTGGCCACGCCGGCCCCGAGCTGGACCGACAGGATCCCGACCAGGACCAGCCAGATGGGCGAGACGGCCGGCGATGACTTTGCGGCGCTCACCAGGTCACCCTAGGAGCAGGTGTACCCGCGCGCGGACAAGGGAGCCAGGATGGGCACGGTACTGATGGTCGGGACCCGCAAGGGCCTGTGGGTGGGCCGGTCGGACGACGACCGGCAGGATTGGGAGTTCACCGGGCCCCACCACGACATGGAGGAGGTCTACTCCTGCCTCGTCGACCTGCGGGGCGAGACGCCGCGGCTCTACTCCGGCGCGTCCTCGATGTGGCTCGGCCCCCAGGTGCGCTGGTCCGACGACCTCGGCGCGACCTGGCAGGAGGGCGAGGGCGTCCGCTTCCCCGAGGGGTACGACGCCTCGGTCGAGCGGGTCTGGCAGCTGGCCCTCGGAGTGGACCCCGGCGTCGTCTGGGCAGGCACCGAGCCCGGCGCCGTCTGGCGCTCGACGGACGGCGCGCGCACCTTCGCACTCGAGGAGGCCCTGTGGCACCACCCGCAGCGGCCGGAGTGGGGCGCCGGCTTCGGCGGCCAGGCCTTCCACACGATCCTGCCGCACCCCACGAACCCCGACTCGGTGACGGTGGCGATCTCCACGGGCGGGGTCTACCAGACCACGGACGGCGGTGGCTCCTGGACGGCGCGCAACCAGGGCATCCGCGCGGAGTTCCTGCCCGAGGGCCAGCAGTACCCCGAGTTCGGGCAGTGCGTGCACAAGGTGACCCGCCACCCCTCGCGTCCCGAGCGGCTCTACCTGCAGAACCACGGCGGCGTCTACCGCTCCGACGACGAGGCCGGCAGCTGGGACTACATCGGCGACGGGCTGCCCTCGGACTTCGGCTTCCCCGTGGTGGTCCACCCGCACGATCCGGACACGATCTTCGTCTTCCCGATCGGCGCCGGCGACGGCCGCTACCCGCCGGCCGCGAAGGCGCGGGTCTACCGGTCCCGCGATGCCGGCGACACGTGGGAGGAGCTCGGCAACGGGCTGCCCGACGACTTCTACGTCGGGGTCATGCGCGACGCCATGACCGCCGACGGCCACGACGCCGCCGGCCTGTACGTCGGTGCCCGCAACGGTGCGGTGTGGGGCTCGGCGGACGCGGGGGAGAGCTGGCGCCAGCTGGTCTGCAACCTGCCGGACGTGCTGGTGGTCCGCGCGGCGAGCGTCTAGCGCTCGGTCAGCAGCGGGCCCATCGGCGGCGGGTCGGGCGGCAGCGGGGTCTCCTCCTGCCCGTCCTCGTGGAACACCATCGGCTCCGGCACGCCCGCGGTGATCTGGGTGCCGTCGGCGCGGTGACCGCCGACCAGCGGTCGGTAGTCCAGGTCGCCGTCGATGCGGGCGCCGTGGGCGTCCAGCTCGACCTCCAGCGGCTGGCCGGGGGTCACGACGTGGATGGCACCGCGTACGCGCAGGATCACCCGGTCCTCCGGCTCGACCGCGAGCCCGTCGGAGTCCTCGGTCACGGCCTCGCCGAGCTCGGTGTTGGCGCCCTCGACGCTCACCCGGAACCGCCCGGAGGTGACCTCGACGCGCATCCGCGAGCCGCGCCAGGTCAGGGGGAAGCGCAGCGCCTCCCAGCCGTCGGGCAGCCGCGGGTCAAAGGTGAGCTCCGCGCCGTAGGCGCGCATGCCGGCGAAGCCGAAGACCAGGGCGCTCCACACGCCGCCCGCGGAGGCGACGTGCAGGCCGTCGACGGTGTTGCCGTGCAGGTTCGCGAGGTCGACGTAGAGCGCGGCGCGGAAGTAGTTGAGCGCCTCGTCGTGGTAGCCGACCTCGGCCGCCATGATCGCCTGGGCCACCGCCGAGAGGGTCGAGTCACCGGTGGTGATGGGGTCGTAGTACTCGAAGTCGGCCCGCTTCTCCTCCCGCGTGAACCGGTCGCCGTGCAGGAACAGCGCCATCACGACGTCGGCCTGCTTGAGCACCTGGAACCGGTAGATCACCAGCGGGTGGTAGTGCAGCATCAGCGGCCGGTTCTCCGGGGGCGTGCGGGAGAGGTCCCACACCTCCCGGTCGAGGAAGAAGTCGTCCTGGGGGTGGATGCCCAGCCCCTCGTCGAAGGGGATGTGCATCCCCGCGGCGCACCGGCGCCACTCGTCGACCTCGTCCATGCTGACCCCGAGGCGGTGCACGAGCTGGGAGTACTCGACGGGGTGGTGGTCGCGCATCAGCTCCACGGTGGCGACAGCCTGCTCGAGGTTGAAGCGGGCCATCACGTTGGTGAAGAGGTTGTTGTTGACGACTGTCGTGTACTCGTCGGGGCCGGTCACGCCGTGGATGTGGAAGGAGCGCTCACCGTTGCTGCGCCAGAACCCGAGGTCGGCCCACATCCGCGCGGTCTCGACGAGGACGTCGATGCCGTCGCGCAGCAGGAAGCCGAGGTCGCCGGAGCCGGCGACGTACTGCATGAGCGCGTAGACGATGTCGGCGTCGATGTGCACCTGGGCGCTGCCGGCGGCGTAGTAGGCCGAGGCCTCCTCGCCGTTGATGGTGCGCCACGGGTAGAGCGCGCCGCTCTGGGCCATCTCCCGGGCGCGGGTCCGCGCCGCGGGGAGCATCCGGGTGCGGAAGTGCAGCAGGTTGCGGGCCAGGTGCGGCTGGGTGAAGGTCAGGAACGGCGCGACGTAGATCTCGGAGTCCCAGAAGTAGTGGCCCTCGTAGCCGGAGCCGGAGACCCCCTTGGCCGGCACGCCCTGCTGGTCGGCGCGGGCGCTGGCCTGCGCGAGCGTGAACAGGTTGAAGCGGATCGCCTGCTGCTGGGCGTCGTCCCCGGGGACCTGGACGTCGGTGTGCTGCCAGAACCGGTCGTACCACTCGCGCTGCTCGTCGGCGTAGTGGGCGACGCCGTGCCGCGCCGCGCGGTCGAGGGTGCGGTCGCAGCGGTCGGAGAGCTCGCGGACCGGCACGCCCCGCGAGGTGTGGTAGGCGACGGTCTTCTCCAGGCGCACGGTCCGCCCCTGGGTGGCGTCGACCCGGATCACCAGCTTGGTGAGGTCCTGGTGCTCGCGTACGACGGTCTCGTGCTCGTCCTCGGTCGTGAGCCGGTGGTCGGCGGCGACGGCGATCGTCATCCCCGAGTTGGCGCACCGGTAGCCGAGCATCATCCGGTCCTCGCGGGCGTAGTGCTCCTCGGGCATCAGGACCCGGCCCTCGAAGGTGGCGGTCTTGCGCGGGTCGCCCTTCTCGCCCATGGCGGCCGACGGGACGTGGTACTCGTCCTCGCCGTCCTGGCGGTTCAGCACCTGCGAGGAGATCACCAGGGGCGCGTCGCCCTCGAGCATGGTGACCTCGAGGGTCAGGATCGCCAGGTGGCGCTGGGTCATCGAGACCATGCGGGTCGAGTCGATGCGCACGCGCTTGCCCGACGGCGTACGCCAGATCAGGCTGCGGCGCAGCATGCCGTCGCGGAAGTCGAGGACCCGCTCGTAGTGCTCGAGGTCGGCGGTGCCGATGATGAGCGGCTCGTCGTCGACGTAGAGCTTGAGCAGCTTGGCGTCGGGGGCGTTGACGATGGTCTGACCGGTGCGGGCGAAGCCGAACGCGGCCTCGGCGTGGCGGATCGGCCAGGTCTCGTGGAAGCCGTTGACGAAGGTGCCGTGGGCGAACGCGTCGCGGCCCTCCTCGGGGTTGCCGCGCATGCCGAGGTAGCCGTTGGCCACGGTGAACAGGGTCTCGGTGACGCCGAGGTCCTCGGCGCGGTACGCGCACTCGACCAGGCGCCACGGGTCGACGGGGAACCGGCCCCGGTCCATGGGGTCCTCGGTCACGGCCTGGCCGATCACGCGAGCGTCTCCGCCAGGTCCGCGACGACGACGTCGGCGCCGGCGTCGGTGAGCGCCTCGGGGCCGGCTCCGCGGTCGACGCCGACGACCAGCCCGAAGCTTCCGGCCCGGCCGGCGCGCACGCCGGACACGGCGTCCTCCAGCACCACCGAGGTCGCGGCCGTGGCGCCGAGCACCTCCGCCGCGTGCAAAAAGGTGTCGGGGGCGGGCTTGCCCCGCAGCCCGAGCTCCTTGGCGACCGCGCCGTCGACGACGCTCTGGAACCGGTCGGCCAGCCCGGCCGCCTCGAGCACCACCGGTGCGTTGGCCGAGGAGGAGACCACCGCGAGCGGCAGGCCCAGGCCGCGGAGGTGGTCCAGCAGCCGAACGGAGCCGGGGTAGGCCGTCACCCCGTCGCGCGCCAGCACCTCGTTGAACGCGTCGTTCTTGCGGTTGCCCAGGCCCTTGATCGTCCGGGCCGTGCCGGGGTCGTCGTCCTCTCCCTCGGGCAGCTCGATCCCCCGCGAGGCGAGGAAGTCGCGTACGCCGTCGTAGCGCGGCTTGCCGTCGACGTGGGCGAAGTAGTCGGCGTCGGTGTAGGGGGCGGTGTCGCCGCCGCCGCCGTAGGAGCCGAGGAACCCGTTGAACATCTCAGCCCAGGCGCGCATGTGCACCTCGGCGGTCGGGGTGACCACGCCGTCGAGGTCGAAGAGGACCGCGTCGAAGTCGGTCCAGGGCACGGCGTGGGCGGAGGTCATGGCTCCAGCCTAGGGATGTGCCCGAGGTCACCGGCTGCTGAGATCCACAGGTCGTGTCGTGGGCCACGCCGATAGGCTCGTCAGCATGAGCGACGAGTCCCCGCAGCACGACCTGAAGCCCCGCTCCCGCGCCGTCACCGACGGCCTCGAGGCGACCGCCTCGCGCGGCATGCTCCGTGCCGTCGGGATGGGAGACGACGACTGGCAGAAGCCGCAGATCGGCGTGGCGTCCAGCTGGAACGAGATCACTCCCTGCAACCTCTCGCTCGACCGGCTCGCGAAGGCCGTGAAGAACGGCGTGCACGCGGCCGGCGGCTACCCGCTGGAGTTCGGCACGATCTCGGTCTCCGACGGCATCTCGATGGGCCACGAGGGGATGCACTTCTCGCTGGTCTCCCGCGAGGTCATCGCGGACTCGGTCGAGACGGTGATGATGGCCGAGCGCCTCGACGGCTCGGTGCTGCTGGCGGGCTGCGACAAGTCGCTGCCGGGAATGCTCATGGCGGCCGCGCGCCTGGACCTGGCGAGCGTGTTCCTCTACGCCGGCTCGATCATGCCCGGGCAGGTCGACGGCCAGGACGTGACGATCATCGACGCCTTCGAGGCGGTCGGCGCCTGCCTGGCCGGCAAGATGAGCCGCGAGCAGGTCGACAAGATCGAGCGCGCGATCTGCCCCGGCGAGGGCGCCTGCGGTGGCATGTACACCGCGAACACCATGGCCGCCGTCGGCGAGGCGCTCGGCATGTCCCTGCCCGGCTCTGCCGCCCCGCCGGCCGTCGACCGGCGCCGCGACGGGTTCGCGCACCGCTCCGGCCAGGCCGTCGTCGAGATGCTGCGCCGCGGCATCACCGCCCGCCAGATCATGACCAAGGAGGCGTTCGAGAACGCCGTGACCGTGGTGATGGCCCTCGGTGGCTCCACCAACGCCGTGCTGCACCTGCTCGCCATCGCGCGCGAGGCCGAGGTCGACCTCACCCTGGACGACTTCAACCGCATCGGCGACAAGGTGCCGCACCTCGGCGACCTCAAGCCGTTCGGCAAGTACGTCATGAACGACGTCGACAAGGTCGGCGGCATCCCGATGGTGATGAAGGCGCTGCTCGACGCCGGCCTCATGCACGGCGACTGCCTCACCGTCACCGGCCGCACCCTGGCCGAGAACCTCGCCGACCTCGCGCCCCCGACCGTCGACGACGACGTCATCCGCACCATCGACCGCCCGATCCACCGCACCGGCGGCATCACCATCCTCAAGGGCTCGCTGGCCCCCGAGGGCGCGGTCGTCAAGAGCGCCGGCTTCGACGAGTCGGTCTTCACCGGCACGGCCCGGGTCTTCGACGGCGAGCGCGCCGCCATGGATGCGCTCGCGGCCGGCGAGATCAAGCCCCAGGACGTCGTGGTCATCCGCTACGAGGGCCCCAAGGGCGGCCCCGGCATGCGCGAGATGCTCGCCATCACCGGCGCCATCAAGGGCGCCGGCCTGGGCAAGGACGTGCTGCTGCTCACCGATGGCCGGTTCTCCGGCGGCACGACGGGGCTGTGCGTCGGCCACGTCGCCCCCGAGGCCGTGGACGGCGGTCCGATCGCGTTCGTGCGCGACGGGGACCCGATCACCCTCGACGTCCTCAACCGCACCCTCGAGGTCGAGATCGACGACCTCGAGGCGCGCAAGGTCGGGTGGGAGCCGCTGCCGCCGAAGTACACCCGCGGGGTGCTCGGCAAGTACGCCAAGGTGGTCCAGTCGGCCGCCCACGGCGCCGTCACCTCGTGACGAGGCGTTGACGTGGGCAAGGTCCACGCCGCGATCACCGGTCGGGTCCGCTCGTTCATCGAGCGCCAGCCGGTGTTCTTCGTGGCGACCGCGCCGTCGGGTGACGGCGGGCACGTCAACGTCTCGCCCAAGGGGCTGGCCGACACCTTCGTGGTCGTCGACGAGCACACCGTGGCCTACCTGGACCTGACTGCCAGCGGCGCGGAGACGATCGCGCACCTGCGGCAGAACGGCCGGGTCACGGTCATGTTCTGCTCGTTCGAGGCCAAGCCCAACGTCGTCCGGCTGCACGGCCGCGGCCGCGTGGTCGGGCTGTACGACGACGACTTCGCCGCCTGGGCGTCGCGCTTCCCGGCCAACGCCGCGGCCCGCGCGGTCATCGTGGTCGACGTCGAGCGGGTCAGCGACTCGTGCGGCTACGCGCTGCCGCTGATGAGCCTGGACCAGGAGCGCGACCTGCTCACGCCCAACATGGAGCGCCGCGGACCCGACGGTGTGCTCGCCTACCGGCGGCGCAAGAACCGCACCAGCATCGACGGGCTGCCGGCCTTCGACGACGACGACGACCACGACGGACCCGGGTCTGACGAGTGACCTCCCGGCGGCTCGACCGCAACGCCCTGGCGCTCGCGCTGGTGCTGGTGCTGATCGCGGCGCTGATCGGGCTGGCCTGGGGCGCCGGGCGCACCGGCGGGGACCGGGAGCCGCCGGACGCGCGCGGCGAGCGGACCGGCGTACCGAGCGCGACGCCCACGCCGACGCCCACGCCGACGCCCACGCCGGCCGCGCCTCCGACGGCGGAGACGACGCCGGTCGACCCCGCGCCGGCGACACTGCCCGGCGGCCGGACGCGGGTCTTCGGCGGCGGCCACTTCCTGGTCGCCTACTACGGGACCGCCGGGACCGGCGCCCTGGGCGTGCTGGGGGAGACGGGGCCGGACGGGGCGCTGACGCGGGTACGCCGCGCCGCGGCGCCGTTCGCGGGACCCGGGCGGCCGGTGCAGCCGGTCTACGAGCTCATCGTCACCGTGGCCGACCCCAGCCCCGGCCGCGACGGGGACTTCAGCCACGACATCGACCGGGCCTCGGTGCTGGCCTACGTCCGCGCGGCGCAGCGCGACGGCGCGCTGCTGCTGCTGGACCTCCAGCCCGGCCGCTCGGACTTCCTCGACGTCGCGAAGCGGTGGCGTTGGGCCCTGGAGTACCCCCACGTCGGCCTGGCGCTGGATCCCGAGTGGCGCATGGGCAGGCGCGAGGTGCCGGGCGGCGTCATCGGGTCGGTGCGCGCGCCGGAGGTCAACCGGGTCTCGGCCTGGCTGTCCCGGCTGACCCGGGCCGGCCGGCTGCCGGAGAAGCTGTTCGTGCTGCACCAGTTCCGCACGGCGATGGTCGAGGACATCCACCTGGTCGAGCGCCGGCCGGGGCTGGCGATGGTCCAGCACGTCGACGGGTTCGGGACGCGCTCGCAGAAGCGGGCGACGTACGGCGCGGTGGCCCGGCCCGGCCGGTTCACGATGGGCTTCAAGCTCTTCTACGACGAGGACGTCAACCGGATGGGCCCGCGCGAGGTGCACGCCCTGCGTCCGCGGGTGCGCTTCATCAGCTTCCAGTGACCGGGGCCGCCGAGGGCGCGGCTACCCTCTGCCCGTGACCGACACCGACCTCGACCAGCGCGACCCCCTCGCGCCCTACCGCGACCGCTTCGTCGGCGCGGAGACCCCGCTGGTGTACTTCGACGGCAACTCGCTCGGCAGGCCGCTGCGCAGCACCGGCCCCCGGCTGGCGCAGTTCGTCACCGAGGAGTGGGGCGGGCGGCTGATCCGGGGCTGGGACGAGCGGTGGTTCCACCTGCCCGAGACGATCGGCGACGACCTCGGCCGCACGGTCCTGGGCGCGGCGCCGGGGCAGACCGTGGTCGGCGACTCCACGACGGTGCTGCTCTACAAGGCCATGCGCGCGGCCGTGGCGGTGCGCCCCGGGCGCACCGAGATCGTGGTCGACCGCGACAACTTCCCGACCGACCGCTACGTCGCCGACGGCGTCGCCCGGGAGTGCGGGCTGACCCTGCGCTGGATCGACGTCGACACCGCCGCGGGCGTCGAGGCCGAGCAGCTCGCGGCCGTCGTCGGGCCGCACACGGCGCTGGTGCTGCTCAGCCACGTCGCCTACCGCTCGGCGCACCTCGCCGACATGGCGACGCTCACCGCGATCGCGCACGACGCCGGCGCGCTGGTGCTCTGGGACCTCAGCCACTCGGTCGGCTCCGTTCCGGTGCGCCTCGACGAGTGCGGCGTCGACCTCGCCGTCGGCTGCACCTACAAGTACCTCAACGGCGGGCCCGGCGCGCCGGCGTTCGTGTACGTCGCCGAGCGGCTGCTCGACCAGGTCAGCCAGCCGGTCCAGGGGTGGATGGGCGCGAGCGACCCGTTCCTCATGGGGCCCGACTACCGCCCGGCGCCCGGCGTACGCCGGATGCTGAGCGGCACTCCGCCGGTGGTCGGCATGCTCGCGATGCAGGACATGCTCGCGCTGGTCGAGGAGGTCGGGATCGAGGCGGTGCGCGCCAAGTCGGTCGCGCTGGCCGAGCACGCGATCGCGCTCGCCGACGAGCGGCTGCCGGGCGTCACCGTCGCCTCGCCACGCGAGTCGTCGCGCCGCGGCGGCCACGTGACCCTCAACCACCCGCTGATGAAGGACGTGACCACGGCGCTGTGGGCCGAGGACGTGATCCCGGACTACCGCGACCCCCACGGCCTGCGCCTGGGGCTCTCGCCGCTGTCGACCTCCTTCGCCGAGGTCGAGGCCGGGCTGGAGCGGGTCCGGCTCACACTGGAGCGGCTGGGAGGGTGACGGGCGTGAGGTTCCCTCGCCCGCTCGCTCCCGGCGACCGGATCGGCGTCACGGCGCCCTCCAGCGGCGTCGGCGCCGACCTGCGACCACGCCTGGACGTCGCCGTCGACCACCTGCGCCGGCGCGGCTACGAGGTCGTCGTGGGGGAGTGCATGTCCGGGGAGGGGATCACCTCGGCGCCCAAGGACGCGCGGGCCGCCGAGCTCACCGCGATGCTCAGCGACCCGACGATCGCGGCCGTCGTGCCGCCGTGGGGCGGGGAGCTGGCCATCGACCTGCTGGACCGGCTCGACTGGGACGTCCTGGCCGCCGCCGAGCCGACCTGGCTGGTCGGCTGGAGCGACCTGTCCACGGTCATGCTCCCGCTCACGCTCCGCCTCGGCTGGGCGAGCCTGCACAGCCTCAACCTCATGGACACGCCGTACGACCCGGCGCCGGGCCTGGCCCACTGGCTCGACGTCGCGTCCGCGACCGGTCCGGTGACGCAGACCAGCCCCGGGCTCTACCGCGAGGGGTGGGACGACTACCGCGCCGATCCCGGCGCGACGACCATGGCGCTCGACCTCGAGGGGCCATGGCGGGTGCTCGGAGGCGGCGGCGTGGACGTCGGCGGCGTCCTCGTCGGTGGTTGCCTGGAGGTGCTGAGCCCGCTCGCCGGGACGCCGTACGGCGACGTGCCGGCCTTCGGCCGCGCGCACGCCGACGAGGGGCTGCTGGTCTACCTCGAGGCCTGCGCGGCGCCGGCGCCCGACGTCGCCCGGATGCTGCACGGGCTGCGCCTGGCCGGCTGGTTCGACGACGCGTCCGGGATCCTGATCGGCCGGACCGCGGCCCCGGACGCGCCCGGCCTGACCCAGCAGGAGGCGGTGGCCGACGCGCTCGGCATGCTCGACGTGCCGATCGTGCTGGATCTCGAGATCGGCCACGTCCAGCCGTTCCTGCCGCTGGTCAACGGCGCCAGCGCGCGGGTGGTCGCCGACGACCGGCGCCGGGAGATCACCCAGACCATCGGTGGCTGAGGAGGGACGAGCCCTACCGGTCAGTGCACGTGGTCGCGCCAGTCCGCGGGGACACGTCCGGCGGGGCCGGGGGCCGGCTGGTCCTCGGGGTGGGACCGCGGCGGCGCGAGCGGCTGGCCCAGGACGCCCACCTCGCGGGTGAAGTCCCAGAACCACTCCTCGCCGGGCTCGAAGCTGGCCATCACCGGATGGCCGGACTCGCGGAAGTGGGCCGTGGCGTGCTGACCGGGGGAGCTGTCGCAGCAGCCGACGTGCCCGCACTGGGCGCAGCGACGCAGGTGCACCCACCAGCCGCCCGCGTCGTCGCACTCGACGCAGCCCGTGCCGCTCGGAGGGACGGAGGGGTCGATGCCGTCGGTCATGCATCCGAACCTACGACAAGGTCGGCGGGGTGTGGCAGGGTCCGTGGGGTGGACCAGCGGATCAGCTTCGTGACCTTGGCGGTGACCGACCTCGACGCCACCCGCGCCTTCTACCTCGACGGCCTCGGCTGGCAGACCTCGCTCGACGTGCCGGGGGAGGTGCTGATGATCCGCGCCGGCGAGCACCTGGTGCTCTCGCTGTGGGACCGGGCGCAGTTCGAGGCGGAGGTCGGTCCCATCGCCCGCGGCGAGGGCGTGGCGCCGTTCACCCTTGCCCACAACGTCCCCACCCGGGAGGACGTCGACTCCGTCCTCGCGACCGCTCGCGCCGCCGGCGCCGACCCCGTCCACGACGCCTTCGAGCGCGAGTGGGGCGGCTACAGCGGTTACTTCGGCGACCCCGACGGGTATCGATGGGAGATCGCCTTCAACCCCGGACCGATAGGACAGGTGGTGCTGCCGTGAGTGACCAGACGAGCGACCCGAGGAAGATCCTGGACGGGCACGAGCTCGAGACCGAGCTCCTCGCCGACTGGCGAGTGCTGTTCTCCGCCCTGCACGGGCGCTTCGAGACCGGCGACTTCGCCACCGGCCTGCGGCTGGTGGAGGGCATCGGCGCGGCGGCCGAGGAGCTCGACCACCACCCCGACGTCGACCTGACCTACCCGCGAGTGACGGTGCGCCTGACCAGCCACGACGTCGGCGGCGTCACCAGCCGCGACGTCGAGCTCGCGCGGCGCATCAGCGACCTGGCCGGCAGCCTCGGCGCCAAGGCCGACCCGGGCGGGGTCTCGGTGCTCGAGCTCGGTCTCGACACCTGGGACGCCGACGAGATCAAGCCGTTCTGGGTGGCACTGCTGGGCTACGAGGCGACCGGGGACGACGTCGAGCTGGTCGACCCGACCGGCACCCGGCCGACCATCTGGTTCCAGGAGACCGAGCAGCACGAGACCCCGCGGCAGCGCTGGCACCTCGACATCCGGATCCCGCCCGAGGAGGCCGACGGCCGCATCAAGGCGGCGCTCGACGCCGGCGGGACCATGGTGAGCGACGCGGTCGCGCCCCGCTTCTGGGTGCTCGCCGACCCGCAGGGCAACCAGGCCTGCATCACCACCTGGATCGGCCGCTCCTGAGCGCCGCCGTCCTCCACATGGTGGGACCGGCGTCCCACACGCTGGGACGCCTGTCACACTTGGCTGACGGCACGTGACAGCGGCGATACGGTGGGCCCATGCACTTCGGACTCCTCGTACGCACGGGACGCGCCCGCTGATCTCTGACCAGCCAGCGCGTCGCCCCTCGTTGCCCCGGCAACCGAGGGGTTTTTTGTTGGGGAAACGCCAGTGACCGTGCCAGACCAGACGTAAGGAAAAGAGCACCAGATGAGCGAGCAGATGACGGGCGCACAGAGCCTGGTCAAGTCGCTGGAGGCGGCGGGCGCCGAGAACATCTTCGGCATCCCGGGGGGCGCGATCCTTCCGGCGTACGACCCGCTCATGGACTCCTCGATCCGGCACATCCTGGTGCGGCACGAGCAGGGCGCCGGCCACGCCGCGCAGGGCTACGCCTCGGCCTCCGGCAAGGTCGGCGTCTGCATGGCGACCTCCGGGCCGGGCGCGACCAACCTGGTGACGCCGATCGCCGACGCGCACATGGACTCGGTGCCGATGGTGGCCGTGACCGGACAGGTCGGCGCCAGCGCGATCGGCACGGACGCCTTCCAGGAGGCCGACATCCGCGGCATCACGATGCCGATCACCAAGCACAACTTCCTGGTCACCGACCCCGCCGAGATCCCGCGCACCATCGCGGAGGCGTTCTACATCGCCTCCACCGGCCGCCCCGGACCGGTGCTGGTCGACGTCGCCAAGTCGGCCCTGCAGGCGATGACGAGCTACGAGTGGCCGACCGAGCTGCACCTGCCCGGCTACCGCCCCGTCACCCGCCCGCACGCGAAGCAGATCCGCGAGGCCGCCCGGCTGATCCTGGAGTCGCGCCGCCCCGTGCTGTACGTCGGCGGCGGCACGATCCGCTCGGGCGCCTCGAAGGAGCTGCGCACCCTCGCCGAGCTCACCGGGATGCCGGTCGTGACCACCCTGATGGCGCGCGGCGCCTTCCCCGACAGCCACCCCCAGCACCTGGGCATGCCGGGCATGCACGGCACCGTCGCCGCGGTCGCCGGACTCCAGCGCAGCGACCTGATCATCAGCCTCGGCGCGCGCTTCGACGACCGGGTGACCGGCAACCTCGACTCCTTCGCGCCCGGCGCGAAGGTCATCCACGCCGACATCGACCCCGCGGAGATCGGCAAGAACCGCCACGCCGACGTCCCGATCGTGGGCGACGTCCGCGAGGTCATCAGCGACCTGGTCCTGGCGCTGCAGACCGAGGCCGACGCCGGCACGACCGGCGACTACGAGGGCTGGGTGGAGTTCCTGGCCGGCGTGAAGCGGACCTACCCGCTCGGGTACGACCTCCCCGCCGACGGCGGCCTGTCCCCGCAGTACGTCATCGAGCGGCTGGGCGAGATCGCTGGCGAGGACACGATCTACGCCTCCGGCGTCGGGCAGCACCAGATGTGGGCCGCCCAGTTCGTGCAGTACGAGAAGCCGCGCACCTGGATCAACTCCGGAGGCCTGGGCACGATGGGCTTCGCGGTCCCGGGCGCCATGGGCGCCAAGGTCGGGTGCCCCGACCAGACGGTGTGGGCCATCGACGGCGACGGCTGCTTCCAGATGACCAACCAGGAGCTGGCCACCTGCGCGATCAACGACATCCCGATCAAGGTCGCGATCATCAACAACGAGTCGCTCGGCATGGTGCGGCAGTGGCAGACGCTCTTCTACAACGAGCGCTACTCCAACACCGACCTGCACAGCAAGCGGATCCCCGACTTCGTCAAGCTGGCCGAGGCCTACGGCTGCGTCGGCCTGTCGTGCGACAGCCCCGGCGACGTCGACGCCACCATCCGCAAGGCGATGGAGATCAACGACGTGCCGGTCGTCGTCGACTTCCGGGTCCACCGCGACGCCATGGTGTGGCCGATGGTCGCCGCCGGCACCAGCAACGACGACATCAAGTACGCGCGCGACCTGGCGCCCCAGTTCGAGGAGGACGATCTCTGACATGAGCGCCACTCACACCCTGAGCGTCCTGGTCGAGAACAAGCCCGGCGTCCTGGCCCGGATCGCCGGGCTGTTCAGCCGCCGCGGGTTCAACATCGACTCCCTCGCCGTCGGCCCGACCGAGCACGCCGAGATCTCGCGCATGACCATCGTGGTCAACGTCGAGGACTCGCCGCTGGAGCAGGTCACCAAGCAGCTCAACAAGCTGGTCGAGGTCATCAAGATCGTCGAGCTCGACCCGCAGGCCTCGGTCAACCGCGAGCTGATCCTGGTCAAGGTCGCGGCCACGGCCGAGACCCGCGGCCAGGTGCTCGACACCGTCCAGCTGTTCCGCGCCAAGGTCATCGATGTCGCCAGCGACGCCGTGACCATCCAGCTGGTCGGCAACGCCGCCAAGATCGGCGACTTCCTGCGCGTGCTCGAGCCGTTCGGCGTGCGCGAGCTCGTCCAGTCCGGCCAGGTCGCCATCGGCCGTGGCTCCCGCTCCATCTCCGAGCGCAGCCTGCGCCCGGTTGTCGTGCCTGCCCCGCCCGCCGCGGGCTGAGCGCCGTACCCCCTGATCTTCCCGAGAAGAACCCACCAGAAGGAGAAGCCCGACGTGGCTGAGATGTTCTACGACGATGACGCCGACCTGTCCCTGATCCAGGGCAAGAACGTGGCGGTGATCGGCTACGGCAGCCAGGGCCACGCCCACGCACTGTCGCTGCGCGACTCGGGCGTCGACGTCCGCGTCGGCCTGCAGCCGGGCTCCAAGAGCCGCGCCAAGGCCGAGGCCGAGGGGCTGCGCGTCGTGACGCCGGCCGAGGCCGCCGAGGAGTCCGACTTGATCGTGATCCTGGCTCCCGACCAGCACCAGCGCAAGCTGTACGCCGAGGAGATCGCCCCCCACCTCGCCGAGGGTGACACCCTGGTCTTCGGCCACGGGTTCAACATCCGCTTCGGCTACATCACCCCGCCCGAGGGCGTCGACGTGTTCATGGTCGCGCCCAAGGGCCCCGGCCACCTGGTGCGCCGCGAGTACGTCGACGGGCGCGGCGTGCCCGTCCTCGTCGCCGTCGAGAAGGACGCGTCGGGCAACGCCTGGCCGCTCGCGCTGTCCTACGCGAAGGGGATCGGCGGCCTGCGCGCCGGCGGCATCAAGACCACCTTCACCGAGGAGACCGAGACCGACCTCTTCGGCGAGCAGGCCGTCCTCTGCGGTGGCGCCTCCAAGCTGGTGCAGTACGGCTTCGAGGTCCTCACCGAGGCCGGCTACCAGCCCGAGGTCGCCTACTTCGAGTGCCTGCACGAGCTGAAGCTGATCGTCGACCTGATGTACGAGGGCGGCATCGCCAAGCAGCGCTGGTCGGTCTCCGACACCGCCGAGTTCGGCGACTACGTCTCCGGCACCCGCGTCATCACCCCCGACGTGAAGCGCAACATGGAGGCCGTCCTCGAGGACATCAAGAACGGCAAGTTCGCCGAGCGGTTCATCGCCGACATGGACAACGGCTCCCCGGAGTTCACCAAGTTCCGCGAGGAGGGCGAGTCCCACCCGATCGAGAAGACCGGCCGCGAGCTCCGCAAGCTCATGGCCTGGGTGAAGAGCCACGACTCCGACTACGTCGAGGGCACCTCCGCCCGCTGACCGCCGTACGAACCGCTGACCCGTCAGAAACTTTCTGACGGGTCAGCGGTCATTTCGAGCAGTTGGTGACGGGTCACTTCACCTCGGAGCGCATGACCAGGGCCAGGCCGACGGCCAGGGGGAGGATCAGCCAGAGGGTGCCGGTGGTGGCGAGCTGGGCCCAGGCCTCCCCGGACATCTGCCCCTCGAAGAGCGAGCCCTGGGCGAAGTTGAAGTCGACCCAGCTCTGCAGGTCGGCGAACCACTCCTGCGTGGTGGCCAGCAGCATCGACAGGGTGGGCAGCACGAACGAGTAGACGAAGTACGCCACGATCGCGCCGGGGGAGTTGCGGATGAGCACCCCGAGCATGAAGCCGATCAGCATGCCGAGCACGTTGGCCAGGATGATGTAGGCGAACTCGGTCGCCGACACGTTCCAGACCGTGTCGGTGCCGGTGATCGCGGTCCCGACGACATTGCCGAGGGCGCCGATCGCGCCGGCGAGGAACATGGACACCACGCCGACCGCGACGGCGACGAGCAGCTTGGCGGCGATGACGCGCTCGCGGTGCGGCACGAGGGTGAACGTCGTGAGGCCCGTGCGCTGGCTCCACTCGCCGGTCACGGACAGCACGGCGACCATCGGCAGGATGACCGCGATCGGGAAGCCGATGGCGGAGGCGAAGGACTCGTAGGTGAGCTCGCTGTCGGGGGCGAACAGGATCACCGCGCCGGTGGCGAGGACGGCGGTGATCGCGATGCTGGCCATGAGCCAGAAGCCGGAGCGGGTGTCGAACATCTTGCGCAGCTCGACACCCGCGACGCGGGTGAGCGGGATCGGGGGATGGACGGGCCGGGTGGTGGCGCTGGTGTCGACCGCGTCGACGGTGATGGCGGTCATGCCGCTGCTCCTTCTCGTTGGGTGTCTGCGGTGAGCTCGAGGAACATCTCCTCGAGCCCGGCGCCGTCGGCGGCGCGGAGCTCGGTGAGGGCGACGCCGGCCGCGAGCGCGACCTTGCCGACGACCGACGCGTGGGCGTCGGTGCGCAGCGCGCCGTCGGCGTACGGCGTGCCGCCGATCTCGGCGGCGTCCAGCGCCCCGACCAGGCCGGCCAGGTCGTCGCTGCGCACGATCGTGCCGGCCGCCTCGAGCAGCTCGGCCTTGGTGCCCTGCGCGACGATGCGCCCGTGGCCGATGACCACGATGTCGTCGGCGATGACCTCGATCTCGTGCAGCAGGTGCGAGGACAGCAGCACGGTGCCGCCGCGGTTGGCGTAGCCGCGCAGCAGGTCGCGCATCCAGCGGATTCCGGCCGGGTCGAGGCCGTTGGCCGGCTCGTCGAGGATCAGCACCTGGGGGTCGCCGATGAGGGCGGTGGCGATGCCCAGCCGCTGGCGCATGCCCAGCGAGTAGTTGCGCACCCGCCGCGAGGCCTCGGCGTCGGTGAGGCTGACGACGTCGAGCATCTCGTCGACCCGCGCGGCGGGCAGGCCCATCGTGCGCTGGGCGATGGTGAGGATCTCGCGGCCGGTGCGGCCGGCGTGCTGCGCCGAGGCGTCGAGCAGCACCCCCACCTCCCGGCCCGGGTTGGGCAGGTCCGCGAAGCGGCGCCCCGCGATCAGGGCGGTGCCGGAGGTCGGGGGAGTGAGCCCGACCATGACCCGCATGGAGGTGGACTTCCCGGCCCCGTTGGGGCCGAGGAACCCGGTCACGCGGCCCGGTCGGGCCTCGAACGTGACGTCGTCGACGGCGGTGAAGGAGCCGTACGTCCTGGTCAGTGAGTCGATGGTGATCATGTCGAGAAGCCTCGTCCGCAGACGATCCTTCCCGCATCGGGGAACGCTCTGACCCGACCCCGGGCCGGACCCCGGGCCGCGACCCCGAGACGGGGTCAGGGGTGCGGGAAGAGTCCCGCGCGGCCGAGCTGTGCGGGGGCCTGGGGCAGGCCGAGGAGGCCGCTGACCCAGGTGCCGGTGGCGGCCAGGCAGGCGGCGTCCAGTCCGGTCTCGTGCCCGGAGCGGTGCAGCAGGTAGAGCAGGTCCTCGGTGGCGATGTTGCCGGTGGCGCCGGGGGCGAAGGGGCAGCCGCCGATGCCCCCGGCGGAGGCGTCGAGGACCGAGACCCCCGCCTCGACGGCGGCCAGCGCGTTGGCGTAGCCGGTGTTGCGGGTGTTGTGGAAGTGCGCGCGCAGAGGGAGCCGCGCGTCGAGGGCCCGCAGCCCGGAGACGATCGAGCGGACCTGCTGGGGGACCCCGACGCCGATGGTGTCCGCGATCGCCAGCTCGTCGGGCCCGCCCTCGAGCACCCCGCGGGCGACCTCGAGCACGCGCGCGGTCGGCACCTCGCCGTCGAAGGGACAGCCGAACGCCGCCGCCAGGATCACGGTGGTCGCCAGTCCGGCCGCTCTCGCGTCGTCGGCCATCGCCTGCCACGCGGCGACCTGGCCGGCGGTGTCGACCCCCTGGTTGCGCAGGGCCAGCCCGTCGCTGACGACCACGACCACCGTCACCTCGTCGCACCCCGCGGCGATGGCGCGCTCGAGGCCGCGCCGGTTGAGCACCAGCCCGATGGAGCGCAGCCGCGGGTCGTCGCGCACCTCGGCCATCACCGCCTCGGCGTCGGCCATCTGGGGAACGCGGTCGGGGTGGGCGAAGGCGGTGACCTCGACGCGCCGCGCCCCCGCGTCGAGGCAGCGGCGCACGAGGGCCGCCTTGTCCGCGGTGGACACCAGGCGCGACTCGTTCTGCAGCCCGTCGCGCGGGGACACCTCGACGATCTGGACCTGGCTCATCCCGAAACCCTATCGGATATATGATGCAGGCATGACGAACGCAGCCACCGGCCCCCTCGCGGGCGTCCGAGTCATCGAGGCCGGCCAGCTCCTGGCCGGCCCCTTCGCCGGCCAGCTGATGGGCGACATGGGGGCCGACGTGATCAAGGTCGAGCCGCCGGGCGTCGGCGACCCGATGCGCCAGTGGGGGCGCGAGAAGTCCGAGGGCAGCTCGCTGTGGTGGCCCGTCGTGGGCCGCAACAAGCGCTCGGTGACGCTGAACCTGCGCGAGGCGCCCGGCCAGCGGATCTTCGAGCGGCTGGTGGCCGAGGCCGACATCGTCGTCGAGAACTTCCGGCCCGGCACCTTCGAGAAGTGGAACCTCGGCTACGACCGGCTCCGCGAGCTCAACCCCCGGCTGGTCCTGGTCCGCGTGAGCGGCTACGGACAGACCGGCCCCTACTCCTCGCGCGCCGGCTACGGCTCGATCGGCGAGGCGATGGGCGGCCTGCGCTACATCACCGGCGAGCCGGACCGGCAGCCCTCGCGCACCGGCATCTCCATCGGCGACGCGCTGGCCGCGATGCACGCGACCATCGGCGCTCTGGCGGCGCTGCGGCACCGCGACGTCACGGGGCAGGGCCAGGTCGTCGACAGCGCCATCTACGAGTCCGTGCTCGCGATGATGGAGAGCACCGTGACCGAGTGGGACGTCCAGGGCTACCAGCGCGAGCGCACCGGCGCGGTGCTGCCGAACGTCGCGCCCAGCAATGTCTACCCGACCGCCGACGGCCAGCTGATCCTGATCGCGGCCAACCAGGACTCGGTGTTCCGGCGGCTGGCCGCGCTCATGGACGAGCCCGAGCTCGCCGAGCCGGGCAGCCGGTACGCCGACCACTCCGGCCGCGGCGAGCGCCAGCAGGAGCTCGACGACCACATCGCGATCTGGACCGCCAAGCACGACTCGGACGCGCTGCTCGCGCTCCTCCACGAGGGTGGCGTGCCCGCAGGCCGGATCTTCAAGGCGGCGGACATGCTGTCCGACCCGCACTTCCAGGCACGCGACGCGATCGTGAGGGTGCCGGACGCGCGCTTCGGCGAGCTCGCCATGCAGAACGTGGTGCCCAAGCTGTCGGCGACGCCGGGCAGCATCCGCTGGACCGGCCCGGAGCTCGGCCAGCACAACGACGAGGTCTACGGAGACCTGCTGGGCCTGGCGCCCGAGGAGCGCAGTGCCCTCGCCGCGGACGGCGTGATCTGAGGATGGACCGCGAGGCCGACTACGAGTCCGTGGGCTTCCGGGGCCGCATCGGCTTCGGCACGCGCCCGGCGGTGCTGGTCGTCGACGTCGCGCGCGCCTACCTCGACGGCCCGCTGGGCGACGGGGCGGGCCGCTTCGAGGCGGCACGCGCGAGCGCCGAGCGCGTGGTCGACGCCGCCCGCCAGGCCGGCCACCCGGTGCTGTTCACGCAGGTCGTCATCGCGGCGGGCGGCGCCGACGCCGGGTGGTTCGCGGTCAAGGTGCCGGGGCTGTCGGTGTTCGAGCCCGGCTCGCCGTACGCCGCCTTCCCGAGCGCTCCTGCACCGCGCGCCGGCGAGCTGGTGGTCAGCAAGCAGTACGCCTCGTCGTTCTTCGGCACCAGCCTGGCCGCCTCGCTGACCGCGGCCCGCGTCGACACCGTGGTCGTCACCGGCTTCTCGACCAGCGGCTGCGTGCGCGCCTCGGCGCTCGACGCGCTGCAGCACGGCTTCCGCCCCGTGGTCGTGGCCGAGGCGTGCGGTGATCGCGACGTGGCGGCCCACGAGCAGAGCCTCTTCGACCTCGACGCCAAGTACGCCGACGTCCTCACCGAGTCCGAGGTCGTCGCCCATCTCACCTCTCACCCGTCTCGACCCTAGGAGCAGCAGATGACCGTTCTCGACCTGGACGCCCCCGACCTGGAGTGGCGTGAGCACCAGATCGCGGGAGCCGAGAAGCCGGCCCGGATGGTGCTGCTGCACGCCGACGCCGAGCGCGGCACGCGCACGGTGATGGTGCAGTTCCCCGACGGCTGGCGGCGCGACGCCGTGGGTCACCAGCCCGCGGGCGAGGAGATGGTGCTGCTCTCGGGTGCCCTGAGCATCAGCGGCCACACCGCCGCCCTGGGCGACCTGCTCGTCGTCGAGCCGCGCGCGACCCGCTCCGCGACGTCGGTCGCCGACGGCACCCGCGCGCTGGTGTGGTTCTCCGGGCCCGGCGGCGGCTGGACCGACGGTCCGGCCGCGGACGCCGGCACCGCCCGGGTGGCCCCGCTCGCCGTGGGCGAGCAGCGGGCGGCTCACGACGAGCTCGTCGGGACGCTCAGCGTGCACGACGACCTGCCGGAGCAGAGCTTCGACGCCGACGTGGACGTCCTGTGGCTCGACGAGCGGAGCTGGCTCCACGCCCCGGCCGGTACGACGGTCCCCGCCCGGCCGGGCCGCGCGGTCGTCCGCCACTACGGCTGACCGCTCCGGCTGACCGCTCCGGGGCGGCAGCCCTCAGGTGGCGGCGAGGGCCCTGGCGGCGTCCTCGTCGTAGGTGTGGCGGATCTTCGCGGCCATCCCGATGCAGATGAACAGGGGCGGCAGCAGGGTCAGCATGGCGAACTGCAGCGAGTCGGCCTTGTTGAGGTCGAAGGTGTCGGCCAGCATCGTCGAGACGAACCCGATCAGCAGCGGGCCGGCCGAGCCGCCGAGGGTGACCAGAAAGGTCAGCACGGCGAAGCCCATGCCGCGGCCGTTGGCCGGCAGCACGTCGGCGTTGGCGGCGGTCATGTTGGGGATCGCGGCGGCGAAGCCGATGCAGGCCAGCGCGATCATCGCGCTGCGCACCCCGACGCCGGGCAGCAGCACGGTCCCGGTCAGGCCGAGGGCCCCCACGAGCAGGAAGACGGCGGAGACGTTGATCCGCCAGCCCTTCCGGACACCGTGGTAGCGGTCCCCGAACCGCGAGCCGAGCACGATGCCGATCACGATGCCGGTGCCGCCGACCGCGCCGGACAGGGCGGATCCGGTGGACTCGCTGACGCCCTCGACGCGGACCAGAAAGGTCGGGATCCAGTAGAAGAGGCCCGCGACCCCCAGCGACAGCATCGCCAGGGAGACGGTGACGCCGCGCAGGGTGGGGATCCGCAGCAGGTCGGCGGTCTGGGCCCAGATCGACCGGTCGTCGACGACGTGCACGCCGCGCGCGGCGTCCCGGTCTCCGGCGCGGGTCTGGTCGAGCCGGTCGCCGAGGCCACGCAGCGGGTCCTTGACGGTGAGGACGAGGACGGCCACGAGCAGCCCGGGCACCGCGGCGACGAAGAACACCGTGCGCCAGTCGTAGGCGTCGGCCACGGCTCCACCGAGGATGACGCCGCAGGGCAGGCCCATGTAGTAGCCGGCGCGCTCGAAGCCGTAGGCCTTGGCCCGGCTGCGCGCCGGGTAGTAGTCGGCGAGCAGCGAGGAGGCGGGGGGGTTGTAGAGCTGACCGGCGCCGCCGATGGCGATCCGGATGATGAAGAACATCAGGAAGCTGGTCGCCAGGCCGCTCGCCACCGAGCACAGGGCCCAGATCAGCACGACCAGCGAGATGGTCACCACGCGCGGCGCGCGGTCGGCGAGGCGACCGGCCGGCAGCACCAGGAGGGCGCCGGCGACCGAGGCGGCCGTGGGGATCGCGCCCGCCCAGGCGTCGCTGAAGCCGAAGTGGTCCTGGATCTGGGGCAGGGCGCCCGCGATCAGGTTGACCTCGACCCGGTCGATGAAGGCGACGAGGGCGATGACCACGGCCGGCCACCACCCGAAGGGGGCGGCCTTGGCGAGGTCCACCGTGACCGGCGGCCTCCCGGCGAAGGCCTGGACCTCCACGGTGTCGGACGGGGCGACTGTCTCACGGGTGGTGTCCGACATGCCTCATGCTCCTGTCCTCGGGATACTCTGCGGAGCGTATCGGCAATCATAGAAGATATATAGGAGTCGCCGTGACCGTCGTTCGTGTGGCCGCCGTCCAGTTCGCCGTCTCCGAGGACGTCGAGGCCAACCTCGCGACCGCGCTGCGGATGACCGACGCCGCCGCCGCGCGGGGCGCACGGATCGTGGTCCTGCCGGAGTTCACCCATCACGTCTCCTGGTACGCCGACCGCGAGCACGCCCGGCGCCTGGCCGTGACGCTGGACGGCGCCTTCGTCACCACGCTGGGGGAGCGGGCCGCGCGGCACGGCATCTACCTGATGGCCAACTGCGTCGTGGCCCGCGCCGACGGGCGCGCCACCGGCACGAACATCCTCTTCGCGCCGGACGGGAGCATCGCGGCCACCAGCGACAAGCAGGTGCTCATGGGCAGCGAGCGCGACCACCTCGACCCGGCGACGGAGGGCTCGCCGGTCGTCGAGACGCCGTACGGCCGGATCGGGCTCTACTCGTGCATGGACGGCGTCATCAACGAGACCCCGCGCATGCTCGCGCTCGGCGGGGCGCAGATCCTCCTCAACAGCCTCAACTCCTTCGCCCTCGACGAGGCCTCCCTGCACGTCCCGGTCCGCGGGGTCGAGAACCGCGTCTGGGTGGTGGCCGCCAACAAGGTGGGGCCGCTGGTGCCCGAGCACAGCATCGCCATGGTGTCCGAGCGCACGGGAGTGCCCGAGTCGCTGCTGCACGGGGCCGGTGAGAGCCAGGTGGTCGCTCCCGACGGGTCCGTGGTGGCGATCGCCCCGCATGCGGGGGAGGCCATCGCGGTCGCGGACATCGAGGTGGAGCTCGCCGACGACAAGCGTCGTGCCGACGGCACCGACGTCTTCGCCTCGCGCCGCCCCGAGCTGTACGGAGCCATCGTGGCGCCGCCGGTCGGGCGCCGCGCCCCCGCCGGTGCTGAGGAGCTGGTCGCGGCGGTCGTGACCCCGTCGTCGGACGCCGAGGTCACGGCGCTGGTGCGGGAGGCCCTCGACGCCGGCGCCGCCCTGGTCGTGCTGCCCGAGCTCGCCGGGCCCGCGCCCGAGGAGCTCGCCGCGCTGCTGGCCGGGAGCGACGCCCTGGTCGTGACCAGCGTCGCCGAGGGTGAGCGGCACGTCGGGCTCGTGATCGGCGCGGACGGCGTCCGGATGCGCCAGCCCCAGCTGCACCGCAGCGAGCGGCACGCCGCCTGGGCGACGGATCTCGGCGACGGCCTGGAGATCCACGACGCGCCGTGGGGGCGGCTGGCGGTGGTCGTCGGCGACGACGCCCTCTACCCCGAGACGTTCCGGCTGGCCGCGCTGCGGGACGCCGACGTGGTCGCCGTCCCATTCACCGTGGGCTCCGTGCACGACCTGGAGCTGCTGCTGCTCGAGCGCGCGGCGGAGAACCGGCTCAACCTCGCGGTCGCCAGCGTGCCGACCGAGCACGGCGCCGGAGGCCTGATCCCGCTCTCGGCCGACTTCACCCTCTGGACCGCCTGGGAGCGGCCGTTCGCGGGCGTGATCAGCCGCCCGGAGCCGGTGCCGGCGGACGCCGCCGTCACCGTGGCGACCCTGCGGCCGGCGTGTGCGGTCAACCGCTTCGTCACGCGCGGCACCGACGTCGTCGACGGGCGCCCCTGGGCGCTGGCCGGGAGCCTGGTGGCCGCGGCGGACCGGACGCCCGCGCTCTGAGGACCCTCAGGCCTCGAGCGCGGCGGTGCGGGCCTCGAGGGCGGCGCGCAGCGCGTCCTCGCTGGCGTCGAGGTGGGCCACCCAGGCCTCGCGCGTCTGCGCGGCGTCGCGCGCGCGAGCGTGCTCCAGGATCGTGCGGTGCTCGCTGATCCGGTGCTCGCGGGCCTCCGGGGCGACGTCGAGCTCGCCCATGAGCAGGTGCAGGTAGCGGTCGGCGGTGTGCCACAGCAGCTCGAGGACGCGCAGGTCGGTCGCGCCCATGACGTCCTCGAGCAGGACGGCGTGGAAGTGGTGGTGGGCCGCGGTGAGGGCGGCCGGCTCGCGCTCGATGGCGACGTAGTCCTCGAGCGCGTCCTCGGCCTCGGCGATGCGCTCGTCGGTCATCTGCGCCACGGCGCGCTCGACGAGGTCGCCCTCGATGATGCGGCGCAGGCGGTAGATGTCGGTGAGGTCCTGGACGCTGAGCGAGGCGACGAGGGCGGACCGGCCCGGACGCAGGCTGACGATGCCCTCGCTCTCGAGCCGGCGCAGGGCCTCACGGACCGGGATGTGGCTGACGTCGAACTGCTCGCACAGCTCCACGATGGAGACCGCCGAGCCGGGCAGGATGTCGCCGACCAGGATGGCGCGCCGCAGCTCGTCGGTCACCCGGTCCACCAGGGACAGGTGCTCGATCGGTCGGACGGTCGACGTTGACCGCGCTCGTCGCGCCATGGGGGGAGCTCCTCTATCCGGACACCGGACGGTGTTGCTGAGATTCTATATCCTCCTCAACCCTGCGCTCGATGAGGGCGTTCGCCGCACCTTGTCCCCGGCAGCCCGATATCGTATATTCTCTACAAATGAGAGGGGGAGCCATGGTCGATGCGGCCGCGTTCCGCGACATGCTGTCGCAGTGGCCCAGTGGGGTCACGATCGTGACCACGCTGGTCGACGGCGTGCGCCACGGCATGACGGCGAGCTCGTTCTCCAGCGTCAGCCTCTCGCCTCCACTGGTCTCCATCTGCCTGGACCGCAAGCTCTACACCCACGGCCTGATCGCCGACAGCGGCGTGTTCGGGGTCAGCGTGCTGGCCAAGGACCAGGCCGAGCTCGCCCGCCGCTTCGCCGGCATGGTCCCCGAGGTCACCGACCGGTTCGCGGGGGAGACGTGGTCGACGGCGACCACCGGGGTGCCGCTCCTGGACTCCGGGCTGGGCTGGGTCGACTGCACGGTCGTCCACCAGCACCCGGGCGGGGATCACACGATCTTCGTGGGCGAGGTGAGCGCCGCCCACACCGCGCGGCGTACGGCACCGCTGCTCTTCCACTCGCGCGGCTGGGGCCAGTTCGCCGACGTGCTGCCCGACGTCGCGGCCCTGTCCGACAGCGGCCTGGTGGCCGCTCTCGCGGCCCGCGACGGGGACGCGGCGTGGGTGGCCGAGGCCGCCGCCCGGGTGGCCGCGACCGGCATCCGGGTCCGGGTGCTCGACCTCACCACCGGCGACGCCGCTGCGGTGCCGCTCCCCGACGGGGCGAGCGGGTCCGCGCTCGTCGCGGACCCCGGGCAGGCCCGGCAGGCCCTCGACCTCGGCGTGCCGACGCTCGAGCTGGCTCTGGCCGACCCGCGTGAGGCCGCGCAGGTCGTCGAGCGGCTCGGTCCCCTCGCGCCGCGGACCTCCGTGATCGTCCCCCATGCCTTTCTGCCCCGGTGCGCCGACGACGTCCTCGCCGCCGTGCACGTGCTCTCCGGCGCCGGTGTCCTGGAGATCTGCCTCGACGACACCGCGGGGGAGGCGACCCTGCTCGAGATCCGCGCGACGCTGCAGGAGGCGGTCGGCGTCGCCCGGCCGGTGCCGCTGCGCGTGAGCCTGGAGGACCGGGACCGACTCGGCCTGGTCAAGGCGCTCACCGCCCTCAAGAGCGGGGTGAACCACTTCGACACCACCCTGGTCGGCCTCGACGGCGCGCTTGCCACGGAGGACCTGATCCGGCTGCTCGGAACCATCGACGTCCACACCCCGGTGGACGGCGCCGCCCTCGGTCTGCTGGCCGAGCACGTGCGGCGGCGTCTTGCCGACCGGGCGGACCTGCCGGCGCGGCGCCACGACCTCAGTCCATACCCACCCGACCACGTAGGAGCCGCAGGATGACGGCACGACTGACTGCTGAGCAACTTCTCTCCGACCTCACCGAGGCCGAGCGGGAGCGTGCCGCCCGCGTGGAGTCGGTGCTGCCGACGATCCGGGCCGCGGCCATGGAGGCCGACGCGCGCGGGGAGTTCCCTCCGGGCCACGTCAAGCTGCTCGCCGACGCCGGGCTGCTCGGCCTCGTCGTGCCCGTCGAGTACGGCGGTCTCGGTGGCGGCCTGCGCGACCTCGCGGCGACGACGTACGCCCTCGGGACCGCGTGCGGCTCGACGGCGCTGGCGTTCTTCTTCCACTGCTCGGCCTCCTCGCGGGGCATGCTGCCGCTGGCGGCGATCGAGGCCGGGCTGTACGCCGACGAGGAGCGCGAGGAGGTGCGGGCCTTCGCCGAGCAGGTGCTGCATCTGATGGGCCGCGACCAGCGGTGCCTGGCCAACTTCGCGAGCGAGGCGGTCAAGGCGAGCAACGCCAACGTGCTGATCAGCACCTTGGCGACCGCGACCGAGGGCGGCTGGCTGCTCAACGGCGAGAAGTCGTTCGGGTGCCTGTCCGGCACGGCCGACTACTACCTGGTGACCGCGCGGCGCGAGGACGTGGAGGGCCTCGACGCGCTCAGCCTCTTCCTGGTCGCCCGGGACTCCGCCGGGGTGCGTCCGCGCCAGCAGTGGAACGGCCTGGGCATGCGCGCCTCCGACAACCACGGGCTGGTGATGGAGGAGTGCTTCGTCCCCGCCGACAAGGCGCTCACCGTGCCCGGCGGCTTCGGCCGGGCCACGCAGATGTCGCGCGGCTCGTGGGTCGGCAACCAGATCGCGATCGCCGCGATCTACGCCGGGATCGCGCGCGGCGCGTGGGAGTACGCCTTCGACCGGACCATGTCGGCGACCTTCGCCGACACCGGCAAGCCGATCGCCTCCAGCCCGATGCACCAGGTGCTGATCGGGGACGGGGAGCAGCAGCTGGCCGAGGCGCACCTGTGGCTGCGTCGCCAGATCGAGCTCGAGGTCAGCGATCCGCCGATCCTGCCCAAGGAGGAGGTCGTGCAGAGCTGGAAGCTCGCGAAGGGCGCCATCTGCGAGCGCGCCTTCGCGGTCGCGATCGACGCCCTCAAGATGTGCGGCACCTCCGGCGCCCTGCTCGACAACGTCGTGGGACGCTCGGTGCGCGACACCGCGATGGGGCTCGTGCAGGCGTTCCCGGCCGAGCGCGGCCGGCTGGACCTGGCGCGGCTGCTGGTCGAGGAGGAATCATGGGCCGGGCTGACCACCAGCGACTCCTTCGACAAGCCGCCGGCCGCCCAGCCGGCCCTCGCAGGACAGGGTGAGGGGTGACGACCACGTCGTACGACGCCGGCGCCGTGCGCCTGGAGCTGCCGGAGGTCTCGCAGCTCGTGGCCGGGCGCTGGTCGGTGCCGAGCGAGCGGCTCGACCTGGTCCTGGAGGACCCGTTCCTGGGGACGCAGCTGGGCTCCGCCGTCGCGACCGGCGCCGAGGACGTCGAGCGCGCGGGCGCCGCGGCCGCCGCGGCCTACCAGTCGGGCGCGTGGGTGCGGATGTCGCCCGGCGCGCGCGCCGACGTGCTGGACGCGATCGCCACCGAGCTCGAGGAGGAGGTGCCCCGGCTCGCGGCGCTCGAGGCGTTCGCCACAGGCGTGCCGGTCAGCCAGACGAGCATCGTCGGGGTGATCGTGCCCGGCGCCTTCCGGCTCGCCGCGCAGATGCTGCGGGGCGGCGCCCTGCTCGAGGTGCTGGATGGCCCGGCCGGGCACCCGGTCGAGGTGCACCGGCTGCCTCTCGGCCCGGCCCTGTGCCTGGTGCCCTGGAACGCCCCCGCCCCCATGGCCGCCCACAAGGTCGCGAGCTCGCTCGCGGCCGGCTGCCCCACCATCCTCAAGCCGAGCGAGTTCGCCCCGTACGCGACCACGGAGATGGCGCGCGTCGTCTCCCGCGTGCTCGCGGACGCCGGCCTGGACAGCGGCGCCGACGTCGGCACCTTCCAGCTCGTGCAGGGCGGTCCTGCCGTGGGCGGGGCGCTGGTGCGGGACCCGCGGGTGCGGGCCGTCTCCTTCACCGGCGGCCTCGAGGGCGGGCGCGCCATCGCGACCGCGTGCGCCCCCGACTTCACCGCGACCCAGCTCGAGCTCGGCGGCAACAACGCGCTGATCGTGCTGCCGGACGCCGACCCCACCGACGCCGCCCGGGCGGCGGTCGACCTGCTGACCACCCTCAACGGCCAGTGGTGCCGCGCGCTGGGCCGGCTGATCCTGCCCGCCGACTCCGCCGACGAGATCCTCCGGCTCGCGCTGGAGCGGCTCGCCGGCCTGCGGACCGGCGACCCGCTCGACCCGGCCACCGAGCTGGGCCCGGTCGTGCACTCGGCCCACCTGGCCCGCCTGCGTGCGGCCATCGCGGACCGGGTCGCCCTCGGCGGGACGGCGGCGGCCACCACGCCGCTGCCCGACGGCGGCCACTTCCTGGCGCCGACCCTGCTGACGGGGGTGGCCTCCGAGGACGCCCTGCACGAGGTCTTCGGCCCCGTCGCCACCGTCCACGTCTACCGCGACGTGGACGGTGACGACGGCGCGGTCGCCCTGGCCAACGCGACGCCGTACGGCCTCGAGGGCTACGTCGTCGGCGCCGACACCGAGCGGGCGCTGAACGTCGCGCGACGGGTCCGCGCCGGCGAGGTGAAGGTCAACGGGTCGACCATCATGAGCCTGCACCTGATGACGCCGCGCCCCGCCTGGGGACTCTCCGGGCTGGGTGAGGAGGGCACGCTGGAGACCATCCGCGTGTTCACCGGTGCCCGGGTCGTCGGCCTCGAGGGTGGCTTCGCGCTGCACTCGCGGTGAGCGGCGTGACCTCTGACATCGGCGCGCCCCAGCGGCTGCGCGCGCTGGTCGGCGGGCCCGACGTGGTGCACCTGCCCGGCGTGTACGACGCGGTGACGGCGCTGCTCGCGGCCCGCGCCGGAGCCGCGGCGGTCTGCCTCTCCGGTGCGGCGACCTCCGCGGTGGCGCTCGGACTGCCCGACCTCGGCCACGTCCACGGCACCGACATCGCCGGGCGGGCCGCCGAGCTCACCGCCGTCCTGGGGGGCCTCCCCGTCCTCGCCGACGCCGACACCGGCTACGGCAGCGCCCTGCAGGCGCGCCGCACCACCCGGCTGTACGCGGCCGCGGGGGTCGGCGGCCTGCACCTGGAGGACCAGGCCTCGCCCAAGCGGTGCGGCCACCTCGCCGGCAAGGCGGTCGTCGGCCTCGCCGAGGCCGCGGGCCGGGTCCGGGCCGCCGCCGAGGCGGGCACCGACCTGGTCGTCGTGGCGCGCACCGACGCGCTGTCGGTCGAGGGGCTGGACTCCGTGGTCGAGCGCGCGGTCGCCTACGCCCGCGCGGGTGCCGACGCGATCTTCGTGGAGGGCGCCGACCTGACGGCCCACACCGCGGTGGCCGCCGCCCTCGAGCGGACCGTGGGGCCGGTGCCGCTGGTGCACAACCGCTCGGAGGCAGCGGGACCGGTCGACGCCGGTCCCACCGACGCCGAGCTGCGCGCCGTCGGGGTGCGCCTGGTCATCCACCCGGTCTCGGCGCTGCTCGCCGCGGCCGCCGCCGCCGCCGAGGTCTACGCCGCCATCGCGCGCGACGGCCACGCCGCCGCGACCTCCCGTCTGGAGTGGACGGGGCTCACCGACCTGCTGGGGCTGCCCGACCAGCTCGAGCTCGACCAGCGGTACGCCGCTTCCCTGGAGGTGCCATGAGCAACCCGGTCATCGTCGTGGGGGCCGGGCCGGTCGGCCTGACCGCCGCCCTCACCCTGGTCCGCCGCGGCCTGCAGGTGGTCGTCCTCGAGGCGGGGCCGGGCCTGGCGGCCGAGTCGCGCGCCTCGACGTACCACCCGCCGAGCCTGGAGATGCTCGCGGAGCTGGGCGTCCTGGACGCGCTCCTGGAGCGCGGCATCGTCTCCACCACCTTCCAGTACCGCGACCGGGTCGACGGGCCGATCGCCGAGCTCGACCTGGGCGCGCTCGCCGCGGACACGCCGTACCCGTTCCGGGTGCAGTGCGAGCAGAGCAAGCTCACGCCGATCCTGCTCCGGGCGCTGGAGGAGAGCGGGTCCGCCACCGTGCACTTCGAGCAGGAGGTGGTCGCGGTCGAGCAGGACCGGCACGGCACGGCCGTGCGCACCGGCAGCGGGCAGGAGTGGCGCAGCGACTGGCTGGTCGCAGCGGACGGCGCCAGCTCGGTGGTCCGCAAGAGCGTCGGCGCACAGTTCGAGGGGATCACCTATCCCGAGCGGTTTCTGGTCGTCTCCACGACCGAGGACCTGTCGACGGCGCTGCCGGGCATCGCGGCCGTCAACTACGTCTTCGACCCGCACGAGTGGCTGGTCCTGCTGCAGACCCCCGAGCACTGGCGGATCCTGTTCCCCACCGACCCGGACACGCCGGACGAGGTCGAGACCGGCGCCGTACGCGTCCAGGAGCGGCTGCGGGGGGTGGCCGACCTGGGCCGTGACTGGGACCTCCTGCATGCCTCGCTGTACCGGGTCCACCAGCGGGTCGCCGACCGGTTCCGCATCGGCCGGGCCCTGCTCGTGGGCGACGCCGCTCACGTCAACAACCCGCTGGGCGGGATGGGCATGAACAGCGGCATCCACGATGCCTGCCTGGCCGGTGCCGCGCTGGCCGACGTCATCGCCGGCGCCGACGCGGGCGTCCTCGACGCCGTGCTGGACGCGCGGCGCGACGTCGCCCTCTCCTACGTGCGCACGGTCACCCACGACAACTGGAAGCAGCTGCGCGAGACCGACCCGGACGCGCGCCGCGCCCACCACGACGAGCTGCGAGCCTTGGCGGCCGACCCGGCCGCCAGCCGTGCCCACCTCAGGCGGACCTCCATGATCGACTCGCTCCGTCCGCGCGACCTGGTCCCGGAGCCGCCGCGGTGATCACCCGCGAGAACCCCGCCCGCACCGACGAGCTGGTCGGCACCGTCTGCGTCACCACGCCCGCGCAGGTCGACCGGGCGCTCGAGCGGGCGCGCGACGCGCAGCGCGGGTGGGCGGCTCTGGCCGTGCCGGACCGGGCGGGCGCGGTGCGCGCCGCGACGGGTGCGGTCGAGCCGGTGCTCGAGGAGCTGGCCGAGTTGATGGCGCGCGAGACCGGCAAGGTGCTGGGCGACAGCCGGGGTGAGCTCGCGTTCGCGCTGACCGTGCTGCGGTGGGCGGCCGACCGCGCCGAGGCGCTGCTGGTCGACCGCGAGCTCGACGACACCCAAGGCAGGCTCCTGGTCCGGCACCGCCCGTTCGGGGTCGTCGGCGCCATCACCCCCTGGAACGCGCCGGTGGTGCTGGCCGCGCTCAAGGTCGGACCGGCCCTCGCGGCCGGCAACGCCGTAGTGGTCAAGCCGTCGCCACTGGCGCCGTTCGCCGTGCAGCGGTTTCTGGAGACCGTCGCGGCGCGGCTGCCGGCCGGGCTGCTCCAGGTCGTGCAGGGTCACGCCGAGACCGCGGCCGCCCTGGTCGGCAGCTCGCTGGTCGACCGGGTGGCCTTCACGGGCGGGGAGTCCGCCGGCCGCGCGATCGGCTCGCTGGCCGGTCGCGCCCTGACGCCGGCCCTGCTCGAGCTGGGCGGCAACGACCCCGCCGTGCTGCTCCACGACGTGGTCCTCGACGACGGCGCCGCCGACCGGCTGCTCATGGCGGCGTTCGCCACCAGCGGCCAGGTGTGCATGGCCGTCAAGCGGCTCTACGTGCACCGCTCCCGCTACGACGAGGCGGTCGAGGCCCTGCGCGCCGCCGCCGACCGGATGCTGTGCGTCGGCGACCCGCTGCACGACGGGGTCTCGATGGGCCCGGTGGTGAGCGGCCAGTCCGCCGACCGGGTCTCCGCGCTCGTCGCGCAGGCCGTGGCTGGTGGCGCAGAGGCACTGGTGCTCGGCTCGGTCGATGCACAGACCGACCTCGGCCGCGGCTACTTCGTCCGCCCGAGCCTAGTGCTCGGTGCCGGCGACGCGGACCCGCTGGTCGCGGCCGAGCAGTTCGGCCCGGCGCTTCCGGTGCTCGCCTTCGACGACGAGGAGGAGGTGCTCGCGCGCGCCAACGCCGGGGACCTGGGCCTCGGCGCGTCGGTCTGGTCGGCCGACGAGGAGCACGCCTTCGCGCTGGGCGCCCGGATGGAGGCCGGCTTCACGTTCGTGAACACGCACAACCGCACCGGCCTGACTCTGCGGGCGCCGTTCGGCGGGGTGAAGCGCTCCGGCTGGGGTCGCGAGTACGGCGACGAGGGCGTGCTGGAGTACGTCCAGCCGTGCGTCGTCCACGCTCCCGCGGCCTTCCGCGCCGGTGGCGCGCCCCTGGCGGCGGCGGCGTACCCCACCGGCTGAGCCGGCCGGATGACGATCGCGTAAATCGCCCCCGGCGGCAGCGCTGGGGGACGAGACTCGGGTCCACCCGGAGAGGCCCCGGACCCCCTTGCACTGCCTATAGATCATATATAGTCTCGGAAAGACCTCACCACAGGAGCCGCGCAAGATGAGCCAGAACCTGAAGTCCGTGCAGGAGCACTTCGACGCGGCTGCGCCGATCGACGTCTCGGAGACCTTCGCGACCTGGCTGGCGCTGGTCGAGCGGCTGCGGGCGCGGCTCGCCGAGCGGTTCGAGCTCACCCGCGACCCGTCCTCGGAGGTGCTCGAGTCCTTCGGCGGCAACGGCGGACCGACCGGCCGGGTGCGCACCTACGCCGGCCCGGAGATCGACTGGCTGGTGCACTCCCACATGGAGAACGCCGCACTCGGCTTCTGCAACGTGCACCTCACGGTGTGGCTCGGCCCCCAGGTGCGGGTGCCGCACTTCGGGATGGCGCTGGGCGCCTTCCCGCACGGCTGGGTCTACCTCGACTCCGTGCCTCGCTCGAACCTGCTGACCGACACCGACTCGTTCGACCGCTACTACGCGCCGATCAACGCCCGGTGGGAGCAGATCCGCACCGAGAACACCTTCCTCGAGCCGTTCGTCAGCCGCAGCGCCTTCGTGCGTGCGGGGCTCTCGCCCACGGCGCACTGCTACATGGCGCCGCCCGACAGTCGCACCACGGACCTGGTGGCCGAGATCGCCGAGGAGCACCTGGAGCGCTGGCTCGGCTGGGTCGACGAGGCGGAGCGGGTGCCGCTCGAGGAGCAGGCCGAGCTCGCCGCCAGCGACGAGGCGATCCGCCGCAACATCGCCGAGCGGGACCCGGCCAACGAGATGGGCGACCGGTTCTTCGGCCCCGACATGACCACCACCCTGGTGCGTGCCCTCTGGGGCGGCGACCGGGTCCTCGCCCGCGCGCACGAGCGGGGCTGACCCGTGTCGGTCTACGTCCGCACGGCGCGCACCGCCGTCCGCGTCCCCGGGGCACCCGCCCCCTACGACACGGTGCACGTGGTTGCGCGCTACCCGGCGCTGCCGGCCCAGGACGAGGCCCAGCGCATGAGTGGCCGGCTCGACGCCGACGCCGCCGGCGCGCCGTACCCGGTCGTGGTGATCGCCTCCGGCGTGAACCTGCCGGCGGACGGCTACCGATGGCTCGCCTGCCGCCTGGTCGAGGCCGGCTTCGTCGTGGCGGGCTACGACTGGCTGGGTGAGCTGTTCCCCGGCGAGCCGGGCCTCACCCCCGGCATCGACCTGGAGGCCGCCGGCCCCGAGCACTACGGCGAACGGCCGACCACGCCCGCGCTCGCGCCGGTGCTCGACGCCCTCGCGTCGCTCAACGGCTCCGGGCCCCTGGCCGGACTCCTGGACCTCGAGCGGGTCGGGGTGTTCGGTCACTCCGCCGGTGGCACGGTCCTGCTGCAGTCGGCGCGGGCCGAGTGGTTCCCCCAGGTGCGTGCCGTGGTCACCTACGCCGCCCACACCATGGCCGCGCAGGCGCTCGGCCACGCGCCCCGCACCCTGCTCGCCGCGCCCGTCGCGGCCCCGACCCTGCTGATCGACGGCACCGCCGACGGCGTGATCGCCGCGAGCGCGATCCGTTACGGCGAGCAGGCCGGCGCCGCGGCGCACGACCCGGTCGAGCGCACGTGGCGCGAGGCCCTGCCGGAGTCCACCGAGGCCTGGCTGGTCCGGCTCGCGGGCGGCGGCCACCTGCTGCCGGTGCACCCCGAGGACCCCTCGACCGCTCGCGGGTTCCTCGAGGAGCCCACCGACGCCGACCCCGAGCGGCTGCGCCAGGTCCTCGCGGACCTCGTCACCTCGTTCCTGGCCGCGAAGCTCCTCGGTCGCCCCGAGGACAAGCAGCGGCTGGAGCAGCTCACCGAGCAGCCGCCGTCCGAGATCGCCGACATCCACCGTCGCTAGGAGAAGCCGTGTTCAAGAACTTCTGGTACGCCGTCGAGTTCAGCTCCGACGTCGAGCCCGGGAAGCCCAAGAAGGTCAAGATCCTCGGCCAGCAGCTGGTGCTGTACCGCAAGACCAGCGACAACTCGGTGGTCGCGATGTCGGACCTGTGCGTGCACCGGGGTGCGGCGCTCTCGGGCGGCGAGGTCAAGGGCGACTGCATCGTGTGCCCCTACCACGGCTGGGAGTACAAGCCGGACGGGCAGGTGGAGAGGATCCCCGCCCACCCCGACAAGGGCATCCCGCGCAAGGCGCGGGTCGACGCCTACCCGGTTGTGGAGAAGTACTCCTTCGTGTGGGTCTACATGGGCGACCTCCCCGAGGAGGAGCGCCCGCCGATCCCGGACTGGTCCGACATCGACGACACCGAGACCTATCGCGCGGTCCGGGGGGAGTTCCTCTGGAAGTCCAACTACGAGCGGATCCTCGAGAACGGCGTCGACGTCGCCCACACGCCGTTCGTGCACGGTGGCGTCTTCGGCAACCGCGAGAAGCCCGAGGTCCCGGAGTTCGAGGTCGAGAGCTCGCCGTGGCACTGCAAGGTGTCGGTGGTCCTCAACCCGCCGCGCTCCAAGGGCCTGTGGGGCGCGATCAACCCCAACAAGCAGGCGCTCGCCGACCGCCCGCCGGTCCCGGTCTCGACGACCTGGTGGCTGCCCAACATGATCCTGCTGCACATCCAGACCCCGATGGGCGACCTGAAGATCTTCGACGTCAACATCCCGATCGACGAGGAGACCACGCTGGTCAAGTTCGTCGCGCTGCGCACCTTCTTCAAGGGCAAGTGGGCCGACCGTGACGCCCGCCGTCGCGTCTTCAAGGTGCTCTACGAGGACCAGGCGATCGTCGACAACGTCCGGCCCGAGCTGCTGCCCTTCGACCTCTCCGACGAGCTGCACGTGAAGAGCGACATCAACGCCGTGATCTACCGTCGCCGCCGCCGTGAGCTCATCGAGATGGGCTGGGGAGTCGAGGGCAACATGATCGCCGGCGAGGGGCCGGCCCGGGTGGAGGCCCGCGTCATCCCCTCCCCGATCCGCAAGGAGGTGCCCGAGCTCGCGAGCGCCTGGAACTTCAAGGAGGTCCGCAGCCGGGAGATCCTCTCCGGCAACGCCGACCGGGCCCAGCGCGGCGACTCGCCGCGCACCGACCCCGTGCCCGAGGGCACGGAGACCATCGAGGAGATCACCGCATGACCGCCGACATCAGCCTGCCCGCCGCCCTCTGCCAGGGGGCGCTCGACCGGGTGGTCGAGCGCGCCCACCTCACCGAGGTGACCGGCGCCGACGGCGGAGCGCTGCTCCCGCTCACCTCGAGCGCCTTCGGCGAGCCGATGTCCGTCGGTGAGGCGCGGGTGTTCCACGGCGAGAAGGTGGCCAAGGCCGTCTACGTCGGCATCGTGGTCCCGCAGATCCAGATGGACAGCCACATGGTCTTCGCCTTCACGCCCGAGGACAGCCCGGTGCCGCACTTCACCCTGGACTCCGTGCACGCCGGCGGGCACCACGCCTTCCACCTCGACCTGATCCAGCGGGTCGACGCCGGCACGCACATGGCCTACAACGACTGGGCGCACGCGCCTCTCACCGAGGCCTACGAGTCGGTCCAGGGCAACCCCGGCTACACCAAGGCCGCGCTGGAGCCCCGTCAGCTCACGGTCATGTCGTCGTGGATGCTGGCCGCCCGCTCCACGGTGGAGGCCTTCGCCGAGCTGGACGCGCCGGTGCACACCTACCTGGACCACTGGCTCTCGCTGCTGGAGGGCGAGGTGCCGGCCGAGGTCGCCGCCGACATCGCCGACACGGACCTCGCGGCTCGTGACGCCCGCAACCGCGGCCTGCTGTTCAGCCCGCAGGTCGACAAGGTCTGGGCACAGATCTCCCGGCTGCTCGGCGACGAGCAGGCCGAGGCCGTCCGCCTGCTGCTGCTCGACAACTCGCTCCCCGTGGGGCAGCCGGCGTGACCGCTGTCTCCGCCCCGGCGACCGGCGAGGCCGGCACCAGCGAGTGGCAGCAGCGCATCGCGGGGGAGTGGCACGGTCGCCCCGGGCTGTTCGACGCCCAGGGCAACCACGTCGGCTTCGAGCGGGTCGACCGCGCGAGCGTCGTCGAGGACGGGGTCTCCCGCTACTGGATGAACACCGAGCTCGAGGGCTCCGGCCCGCTGCGCAACCGCTTCGAGCTGGGGGCGCACTTCGACTTCGGCATCGTCGACTCCGACGAGAACCGGGTCTACTGCGGGCCTGACTTCTACGGCACCGGGCAGCCCTACGGCCTGTTCGTCGAGGCCAACTACTACTCGCCGGGCTGGCAGGCGGACCTGCGCACCTGGAACCAGGTGCTCGCCGACGGCGAGACCCAGGTCTACTCCTCGGTCCTCCACGACGGGTGGGCGGTGTGCGCGGTCTTCAACGGCATCTACAAGCGCACCTTCGACCACGAGACGAACCCGGAGACCCAGCGCTTCGTCGAGGACTGGATCGCGCTGGAGACCCGGCGCGGCCCCCGGCCGCAGGTGCTGCCGACCAAGGAGCAGGGCGCCTGGAGCGGGACGCTGTTCGTCGACCCCGTCGACCACAGCGAGGCCGGCGAGGTGCAGGTCGTCATCGAGCACGCCCCGCAGTCGCTGCGCCAGGCGCACCAGCAGGTCACCTGGAGCGGCGCGCTGGACCGGAGCTACGGCTTCGACCGGGTCCGTGACGGCGCCCGCACCCTCTACGAGGGCCCCGAGGTGTTCGGCAACGCGCTCTCCTACGGTCGCGCGCTCTTCACCACCCAGCACCTGGTCGGTGCCGACGCGCGGGGAGTGGAGAAGATCCGCGGGCGCGAGGTGCTCATCGACGCCGACACCCGCGAGCTCGCCGTCGTCTGGCAGCTCTTCCACGGCGAGACCGCCACGCACTTCGTCCACGGCCTGCTCACCTGGGAGGGTGTGTGAGCGGCGGCTCCGGCCGGGTCGTCGTCGTCACCGGCGGCACCCGGGGGATCGGCCTGGGCCTGGCCCGTGAGCTGATCGCCCGCGGGTGTCGCGTCGTGGTCTGCGGACGCTCGGCGGCCGCGGTCGACGACGCCGTGGCCGGGCTGGCCGGGCTGGCCGGGGTGGGGGGTCCGCAGGTCGTCACCGGCCTCGCCACCGACGTCACCTCGCGCGTGCAGGTCCAGGCGCTGTGGGACCACGCCGTCGCCACCTTCGGCCGGGTCGACGTGTGGATCAACAACGCCGGGATGTCGGCGCCGCGCGGCCCGCTCCCGGAGCTCTCCGAGGAGACCTTCGCCGAGGTCGTCGCGACCAACCTGGTCGGCGTGGCCAACGGCTGCGCGGTGGCGCTGCCCGGCCTGCAGGCGCAGGCCGCGGGCGGGTGGCTGTGGAACATGGAGGGCTTCGGCTCCAACGGCCAGCACCAGCCCGGCCTGGCGGCGTACGGCGCCACGAAGCGCGCGGTGACGTACCTGACCGAGTCCCTGGTCCGAGACGCCAAGGGCGGCAATGTCAAGGTCGGCTTCCTCTCGCCGGGCATCGTCGCCACCGACCTGCTCACCGCCGACTACGACGGCCAGCCCGAGGCGTTCGAGAAGGCGCGCAGGATCTTCAACATCCTCGGCGACCGCGTCGAGACCGTGACCCCGTGGCTGGCCGAGCACCTGCTGGATGCTCGCAAGAACGGCGCGCGGGTGGCGTGGCTGACCACGCCCAAGGTCATGGGGCGCTTCCTGACCGCCGGCTTCCGCACGCGCGACATCTTCGCCGCGCCCGCCGAGGCCCGCTGATGGCGATCGACCCCTGCACGGAGTACGGGCTGGCGCTCGCGGTGGAGGACTTCGTCCCGGTGCTGCTCGCCGGCGCCGGCAGCGTCGTGCTGGCCCTCGCCGCGGGCCGGGTCGTGCCGTCGGTCCGGCTCCCGGCCCTGCTCGCCGGTGCCCTGGTCACGCTGGGCGGCTTCGCCAAGGCGCTGTGGAAGCTGCTGGTCGCCGCGGAGCCCTGCCGCGACTACCCGTTCCTGGAGGGCCTGCTGTTCCCGTGCCTGGCGTTCGGCTTCGCCGGGATCGCGTGCGCCCTGGTCGGGGTGTGGCGCGGCCGGCCGGCCCCCTGGTGGCCGTTCCTGGTCGCCCCCGGCGTCGGCGCCCTGCTCGCGGTGCAGACCTCGGACACCTGGCCGCTGCTGGTCGTCTCCGCCATCGGCGCGGTCTTCGTCGGCATCCTCGGGATCCGGCTCTCGCACCGGGAGGGGCACTCCCTCGGCGTCGTGCTCTTCGTCGTCTACATCGTCGGCACGCTCGTGCTGCCGCCGCTGGCCTCTCGTCCCCACCAGTCCGAAGAGCTGCAGTGGGCCGAGCAGCTGACCAACTCCGTCGTCCAGCTGTGCTTCCTGCTCGGCGCCCTCGGGCTCCGCAGGCACGTGCCGGCCCAGGACACCGCCACCCCTCGTACCGTAGGAGCACCCCAGTGACCGACCGCCTCGGCTGGCGCCGCAAGTTCGGCGTGATCGCCCCGAGCACCAACACCATCGTCCAGCCCGAGTTCGACGCGATGCGGGTCCCGGGCGTGACCTCGCACTATGGGCGGATCCTGATCCGCGACGGCCGGATCGCCGACGACGAGGGCATGCAGAACCTACTGGTGCAGATCCGGGCCGCGATGGACGACTGCGTCGAGGGCATCATGACCATGGAGCCCGACTACATGGTCATGGGCATGAGCGCCGAGACCTTCTGGGACGGCGTCGAGGGCAACCGCCAGTTCGTCCAGCAGATCAAGGACCTCTCGGGCGGCCTGGGGGTCGCGACCGGCGCCGAGGCGTGCGAGCGGGCCCTGAACCTGTTCGGGGCGAAGCGGATCGCCGTGATCACGCCGTACACGCCGATCGGCGACGAGAACGTCGCCAAGTTCTTCACCGAGCTCGGCTTCGACGTCGCGCAGGTCAAGGGCCTCAGCTGCCCCACCGCGGTGTCCATCGCCCATGTCAGCGAGCAGACCCTGCGCGAGTCCCTCCTGGAGGTCGACGACGCCGACGTGGACGCGATCGTCCAGTGCGGGACCAACCTGTGCATGACCGAGCTCGCCGACGAGGCCGAGCGCTGGCTCGGCAAGCCGGTCATCGCGATCAACGCGGCGACCTGGTGGATGGCGCTGCGCGACAACGGCATCGAGGACCGCATCCACGGCTACGGCTCCCTGCTGCGCGAGCACTGAGCCGCTCTAGGCTGCCCTCGTGTACGTCGCTCTGTGGCACCTGCTGCCCGGCCCCACGTGGCTGAAGTCGCTCCAGGCGCTGGCGCTCCTCGGGCTGGTCGTGTGGGCGCTGCTCGGCTGGGTGTTCCCCGCGGTCGAGCCGCACCTGCCCTTCGACCGGATCACCGTGGGGGAGTAGGCCGGGCCGCAGGTCAGCCCAGCACCGAGGGCGGGCCGTCGTCGGCCCCGCGGCGCTCGACCAGCTGCGCGCCCACGACCAGCCGCTCGCTGGAGCTCCAGCGCGGGTGGCAGGTCACGAGCGTCATCGTGCGCTGGCGGGCCCGCGCCCCGGGGTGCCCCGCCACGGGCGCGAGCACCTCGGTGGCGCTCGGGCTGAGGATCCGCACCCAGGTCACCTGGTAGACCAGCCAGCCCTCGACGGTCTCGACGACCACCGGGTCGCCCTCCTCGAGCCGGTCCAGGTCGGCGAACGGCTCGCCGTGGGTGGCGCGGTGCCCGGCGACGGCGAAGTTGCCGACCTCGCCGGGCAGCGCGGTGTCGGGGAAGTGGCCGGGGCCGCGGGCGAGGTCCTCGTCCGCGACGCCCTCGACGACCACCCAGCTCCACTCGCCGAGCGCCGGGATGTGCAGGATGCCGAAGCCCTCACCGGAGTCCGGCGGGCCGTCGCCAGCGGGGCCGCGCTTGCCGCCCTGCTCGTGGCGCTGCTGGTCCTGGAAGGCGGCCCGCAGGTCGTCCTGGGCCGCCGCGGTGCGGTGGTTCGTCCAGACCAGCAGGTAGAAGACGAACACCGCCAGCACCAGCCCGCAGGTGATCGCGAGCTCCGCGACCGAACGAACTGTGATGCGTGTCACCGAATCCCACCGCTCTCGCATCAAATGAATATATCATCGCGGGATTGCCCTGGAAGGTCGTCTGGAGGTGGGAATGAGGTCCCGAGCTCGCGCTCTCGCCGCGCTGCTGGTCGTGCTGGCCTCCAGTACGCCGGGGCTGGTCCTCGGCGGCGCGGCCGCTGCGGTGCCCACCCTGGTGGGCGGCTGCTGGGCCTACGTGCCGTCGTCCGCCCCGCTGGACGCGCCGCCCGCCAGCGACGTGTCCACCACCCTGCAGCCGTGGACCACGGTGGCGGACGGCGGGTTCACCCTCGAGAGCGCGGGCGCCACGGCGGTGGGCGGCAACCGCACGGTGACCGTCTCGATCGCCAGCGGCCCCGTGGTGTCGAGCACCGACCCGGTGACCGGCACCGCCTCGTTCCTGCTCTCGCTGGACGGGGAGCCGCTGGCGGCCCCTCTCACCACGACGTTCACCGCGGCCCCGGGAGCTCCGGTGACGGGGCTGAGCGCGACCGCGCAGCTCCCGGTCGCGGACGCCGGCCCGCACGTCCTGCGGCTCGATGCCGTCTACCTCGATGCGCCGGAGAGTGCGCTGCGGCTGGCCTGCAACGGCCAACCGGTCGGCGTGCCCACCGGGCCCAACCCCGCCACGACTCCGCTGCCGACCGCGCTCGTCGGCGGTTACTCCGCGGTCGCCTCGCCGTCGGTCGCGGTCACCGCGGTGGCCGACCAGGAGGTCCTCGACACCGCCCGCCCCGGTGACGTCGTGACGGTGTCGCTGGCCGGCCTGGCCTCCGCGGTGCCGGCGACGCTCGAGCTCTGTGACGCCGCCCAGGCGTGCACCGTCGTCGGCGGCGCCGTGACCGGCCCGGACGGCTCGGCGACGGCGAGCTTCACCGTGGCGGGCACCGCCCCCGTCGGGGCCGGCACGCTGCGGGTCGACGACGGGACGACCCAGGCCACGACCGCCCTGCGGGTGCTCGGGGTGCAGGTCGTCGCGGCCGCCGAGGAGCTCGCCTCGGAGTCCACCCTGGTCACCCTGACCGGCAGCGGCTGGGACCCCGCGCGCCAGGTCACCGTGCGCGGCCACACCGGGAGCGACAGCTCGACCGAGCCGACCGCGGATGCGGAGATCGTCGTCGAGGTCGACGCGGCCGGGGAGTTCGTGGCGGAGTTCGAGGTGGCCGACCCGGCCACCACGTCGGTCATCGTCGACCAGGCGCGCACCGGCAGTCACATCGGCTCGGTGTACCTCATCTCCGGGGTGATCGGCGGCGCCCCGGCGGACCCGGGCGAGGAGCCCGGGACCGACGAGCCGACCGAGGAGCCCGAGTCGCCCACCGACAGCGGCACCGGCAGCGGCAGTGGCAGTGGCAGTAGCAGTGGCAGTGGGACGGCCGCGCCGCCGCTCGCCCCTCCCGTGGACATCCCGCTGCCCGGCGAGATCCCGGTCGTGGAGCCGCCGCCCGCGGCGGTGCCGGAGAGCACCTCGGAGCCGAAGATCGAGGTGTCCGAGGTGCGCCTCGACGGTCGGCGCACCCTCTCGGAGCTCTTCGGCGGCTCGCCGCAGCGCGACCTGATCTTCCTGGTCACGAACCTGGGCGAGTCGGCGGTGAGCTCGCCCGTGGTGCGGGTCTCGGTGGGGCGCTCCGACGACGTCGAGCCGCAGCTGGTCGACGCCGAGGTGGGCGACCTCGACCCCGGCGACCAGACCGTGGTGACGGTGCCGCTGGAGCTGCCCATGGCGGCGTTCGGCGAGTACGTCGTCGTGGGCCAGGTGGGCGACGGTGCGGGCGGGCGGTTCCAGACCGACTGGACGACCTACCCCGTGGGGCTGTTCGTGCTCAACGCGCTGGCGCTGGCCCTGCTCGGGTGGGGCGTGCGGCACCGGATGGCGCTGCGCCGTGCGCCGGCCGGGGCCGCGCTGGCGCTGCCCGAGGGCGACGCCGTGGTGGACTTGGCCGCCGCCGACGCCTACTGGGCCCGGCGCTCAGGTGTCCCGGCGGGCTCGTCGGGCGCGGACGGCGATCTGGCCGTCATCGACCTCGAGGCGGCCGAGCGCTGGTGGGAGAGGTCTTCTCATGCTAGTTGATATCGTATATTGTCTCACCACGAGGATGACCCGGCCGTGAGCGGAGTGACGTCAGACGTGCACCAGAAGCGCAGATGGACGCGGGACCGCTCGGCGCTGCTGCGAGTCGGCGCGGTCGGGGCCGGGCTCGCCCTGGCCCTGGCCGGCTGCGGGACGCTGATGCCCGGGGGCTACTCGGGCGGCGCGGACCTGGGGGCCGCGGCGGCCGGGGGACCGGGACCGGGCGTCACCGACGACTCGGTCAAGGTGGTCTTCGTGGCCGTCGACCTCGACGCGGTCAAGAAGATCACCAAGTTCAACACTGCCGAGGTCGGCGACCAGGAGGCTCAGGTCCAGGCCCTGGAGGACTGGGTCAACGACCACGGCGGACTCGACGGCAGGAAGATGGATGCGGTCTTCCGCATCTACGACGGTCGCAACGACACGCCGGCCGCGGAGGAGCAGCTCTGCAACCAGATCACTCAGGACGACCGGGCGTTCGCGGTCGTGATGACCGGTCAGTACCAGACCAACGCCCGCCCCTGCTACGCCGACCGCGGCACGCTGGTGCTCGACGCGTCGCTGTACGCGATGAGCCAGGACTACCTCGACAAGTACTCGCCGTACCTGTGGACCCCGAGCTTCCCGGAGTACGACACCTTCGTGCGCTCCTACGTCAAGGTGCTCTCGGACCAGCAGTTCTTCGAGGGTGAGGAGAGCGTCGGCATCGTGGCCGGCGACTCGCCGGTCAACCGGGCGACCATCGAGGACCTGGCGGTGCCGCTGCTCGAGGACGCCGGCGTCACCCCGGAGGTGGCGTGGGTGGACACGACGGACACCAACACCCTGATGCAGGGGCTGGAGCAGGCCGGCGTGACCATGCGGAGCAAGGGCGTCGAGCGGATCATGTTCCTCGGCGGATCGCGGATGGCCTCGGTGTTCGCGACGGTGGCCGGCTCGCAGGAGGGCTTCGAGCCGCGCTACGCGATCTCCAGCTTCGACAACCCCTCGTTCTTCGTCAGCAACCCCACGACGATCCCCGACGGCACGATGGAGGGGATGGTCGGGATCGGGTTCCACCCGCCCCAGGACGTCCCCGACTCCGAGCTGCCGTTCCCCTCGGGTGCGGCCGAGACCGAGTGCCTGGCCATCTACGCCGACGCGGGCATCGAGTTCTCCTCGCGCGAGGCGGCCCGCGTCGCGCTGCCCTACTGCGACGCGGCCCGCGTGCTCAAGCTCGGCGCGGACGGCCTCGACGGCGAGCTCAACGCCGCCGGCTGGGCGCAGGCCGTCGAGCGCGACGGCTCGCAGTTCCAGTCGGCCTCCGGGGCCGGCAACTCACTCGGAGGCAAGGGCCGCGCGGCCGTCGGCTCCTACCGGGTGCTGCGCTTCGACGCGGACAAGGGGCACTTCGTCTACGAGGGCCCCGAGGTGCCCTTCGATGACGAGTGAGGCGGTGCGCCCGGGCAGCGCAGCCGCGCTCGCGTGCTCCGGCATCCAGGCGTCGTACGGCCAGGTCCAGGTGCTGTTCGACGCCGGCCTCGTGGTGGAGCAGGGCGAGATGGTCGCCCTGCTCGGCCCCAACGGCGTCGGCAAGAGCACCCTGCTGAAGGTGATCGGCGGGCTGCTGCGCCCCGACGCCGGCTCGGTCACCCTCCACGGCGCCGACATCACCTCGGTGTCGGCACGCCGCAGGGTGGGGCTCGGCCTGTGCCAGGTCGTCGGCCAGGCGACCTTCCCCTCGCTCACCGTCGCGGAGAACCTCGCGATGCACAGCTACACCAGCGGCAGCCGCAAGTGGACCGCGGAGTCGGTGGAGGCCGCGCTCGCGATCTTCCCGCGCCTGCACGCCCGGCGCGACCAGCCCGCGTCCAACCTCTCCGGCGGGGAGCGGCAGATGCTGGCCCTGGCGAAGGCCGTGGTGTCCCAGCCGAAGGTGCTCGTCATCGACGAGTTCTCCCTGGGCCTGGCCCCGGTCGTCGTGGGCGGGCTCCTGCAGCTCGTGCGCCGGGTCAACGAGCGGGGGACCTCGGTCCTCCTGGTCGAGCAGTCGGTCAACGTCGCGCTCTCCCTGGTCGACCGGGTCTACATGATGGAGAAGGGCGAGATCATCGCCGAGGAGACCGCCGCCGCCCTCGCGGCCGACCCGCAGCGGGTCCAGACCCTCATGCTCGGCGGGCACACGGCGGTCGGCGCATGAGCGGCTTCGACTTCGGTCTCGACCGGCTCGTCATCGGCCTGTTCACCGGCCTGACGTACGGCCTGCTGGCCGTGGGGCTCGTGCTGGTCTACCGCTCCAGCCGCTTCGTGAACTTCGCGCACGGGTCGGTGGGCGCGTTCGGCGCCTCGATGCTGGCGCTCTTCGTCGTCGACTGGGGAGCGCCGTACTGGCTAGCGTTCGTGGTCGCGCTCGTGCTGGCCGGGCTGCTGTCGGGCCTGATCGAGATCTTCGTCATCCGCCGCCTCGCCGGGCGCCCGGGCCTGGTCGGGATGATCGCGACGCTGGGTCTCTCGCAGCTGATCCTGGTGATGTCGCTGCTGATCAACAGCGACGGCGTCAGCGGGTTCACCTTCCCCAAGCCCACGCACCTGCCGACCTTCGAGATCCAGGCGCTGCCGATCGGCACGCCGTACGTCGCCATGCTGGTGCTGGCGCCGTTGCTCCTGGTCGGGCTCGGCTGGTTCCTGCGCCACCACCGCATGGGCATCGGGATCCGCGCGGCGGCCGACGACCCGGACATCGCGCGCCTCGAGGGCATCCCGGCGCAGTGGATGGCGACCCTGGCCTGGACGATCGCGGGCGCGATCGCGGCGTTCTCGGCCATCCTGGTGACGCCGACCACCGCGGGCTCCGGACTGGACGGCCTGGGCCCGGACCTGCTGCTCAAGGGGCTCGCCGGCGCCGTGATCGCGCGGATGTCGTCGATCCCGATCGCCATCGCCGCCTCCCTCGGCATCGGCGTGATCGAGCAGCTGCTGCTCTCCAATCCCGACACCCGCGGCCTGGTGACGGTCGTCATCGCCGTGATCATCGTGACGGCCCTGCTCCGCCAGCCCGAGCTCGGTCGCGCCGGCCAGGACAAGGGCCGCTGGCGCCGGGTGGTGCTCCCGCCCCTGCCGCAGGCCTACCGCAGCGTGCGCACCATCGTCTGGCTGCCGCGGGTCCTGGTCGCGGTCGGCATCACGGTCTCGGTGGGGCTGGCCTACGTGGTCAGCAACGACACCGCCTCCGTGCTGACGCTGGTGTCCGGCTACACGCTGGTGGGGCTCAGCGTCGGTCTGCTCACCGGTGTCTCCGGCCAGCTCTCGCTCGGTCAGTTCGCCTACGCCGGCATCGCCGCCGCCGCCTCGGTGCACGTCACCGAGTCGACCGGCAACTTCCTGTTCGGGATGCTGTGCGGCGTCGTCACGGCGGCGCTCGCCTCGGCCCTCGTGGGCATCCCGGCCATGAAGCTGCGCGGGCTCGCCCTCGCCGTGTCGACCCTGGCGTTCGCGCTGGCGACCTCCACCTGGCTGCTGCGCCAGGGGATCTTCCTGGGCGACGGCATCCGGCCGGCCAAGCCGACGTGGTGGAACTACCCGCTCGACTACGCCGTCGACTACTACCTCTTCGCACTGCTGCTCCTGTGCCTCGGCGTCTGGGTCACCAACAACCTGCGGCACGGCGGCGTCGGCCGACTCGTGCAGGCCCTGCGCGACAACGAGCACGCGGCGCGCGCCTTCACGGTGCCGCACCGGATGCGGATGCTCCAGCTGTACGCCGTCTCCGGGGCCCTCGCCGGGGTCGGCGGCATCGTCATCGGGCACGGCCAGTCCCAGCTCACCGTCAACTCGTTCCCTGCCGCCGGCAGCATCGACGTCGTGGCCGTCACCGTCATCGGCGGGCTCACGGTCACCCTCGGACCCCTCATCGGCGCCCTCGTCATCGTGGGCCTCCCGGCCCTCACCGGGATGGGGATGGCCGGCGAGGCGATGCTCGCGGTGGCCTGGCTGCTGGTCGTGATCTTCCTGCCCGACGGCCTCGGCGGGGTGCTGGTCCGCGGCCGCGACCTGCTCTACGACGCCCTCGCGCGCCGCCACGGCATCGACCCGCTGCGCGAGCGGCACGGCGTCGTTGACCTCAGCGCCCAGGCCAGGTCTCCGCTGCACGAGAGGCCGCGGCTGGAGGGGCTGGTGCCGCGGGCGGCACCGCAGGCGAGCCCGACCGGCCCCGTGCTCGTGGTCGACGGGGTGTCGCGCCGCTTCGGTGGCGTGGTCGCGGTGGACCACGTGTCGTTCGACGTCGCGCCGGGCGAGATCCTCGGCGTCATCGGGCCCAACGGCGCCGGCAAGACCACCTGCTTCGAGATCGTCGCGGGCTTCACCCGGCCCGACCGAGGACGCGTCGTCTTCGACGGGATGGACGTGACCGCGGCCAGCCCGGAGGAGCGCGCGGCGGAGGGGCTGGTCCGCTCCTTCCAGGACGCCGCGCTGTTCCCCACGCTCACCGTGCACGAGACGCTGATGGTCGCCCAGGAGCGGACCGAGGCGACCCGGCTGTGGACCTCCGCCCTGGGCGTCCGCTCCGCCGAGCGGGACAAGGCGCTCGCCGCCGACGAGGTGCTCGAGCGGATGCACCTGACCCGCTACGCGCGCCACGCCGTGGGCGAGCTGTCGACCGGCACCCGCCGCGTCGTCGAGCTCGCCTGCCTGTTGACCCTCCGGCCGCGGGTGCTGCTGCTGGACGAGCCGTCGGCCGGCATCGCGCAGAGCGAGAGCGAGGCGCTGGGCGACCTGCTGCTGGCGATCCGCCAGGAGCTCGGCACGACCATGGTGATCATCGAGCACGACCTGCCCCTGCTCTCCCGGCTGTCCGACCGGATGCTCGCGATGACGCTCGGCCGGGTGATCGCGAGCGGCACGCCCGACGAGGTGCGCAACGACCCCACGGTCGTCACCTCCTACCTCGGCGCCGACCAGGACGCCATCCACCGCTCGGGCCTGCGCCTCGCCGGCGACCCCGAGGACCCCGCTCCCGACCCGCTGGCCACGCGGGTCCTGCCCGTGCCCAGCCGATGACCCGACCCGAGGAGAACAACGTGCGTAGACAAGTGACCCTGCTGCTTCGCGGCACGGCCGCCGCACTGCTGATGGTGCTGGTGAGCGCGCCGCCGAGCTTCGCGGCCCCGACGCTGACCGTGAGCGCGTCCGAGAACCTCGAGGACGGGCAGACCGTCACGGTGTCGGGAGTCGGCTTCGACCCCGGTCTCAAGGGCATCGCGATCGGGCAGTGCGTGGTGGGCTACATCGGCCCCGGCGACTGCAACATCCAGGGCGGCGCCAAGTTCCGTGACGCCGACGGGAGCGGCAACGTGTCGGCCTTCGACATCGTCGTCAAGGAGAAGTTCGGCACCGTCGACTGCACGGTGCAGGAGTGCGTGATCGCTGCGGGCCCGCTGCCGACCGCGGTGGACCAGGCCACGGTCGAGGCCAACACCCACGAGATCCCGATCACCTTCGGCGAGGCGCCGGCCGAGGCGCCTGCCGAGGCGCCGGCCGAGCCGGCCCCGACGACGCCCGAGGAGCCGGGCGCGCTCCCCAAGACCGGTGCCGGCGACTCGCTGCCGGTGCTCGTCCTGGGCGCCACCACGCTGCTCGCCGCCGGGGTGGGCGCGATCCTGCTCGTCCCGGGTCGGCGCCGCGGAGAGGTCACGCGATGACGTCGCTCTCCCTGCGCTCCCGCCTGCGACACCCGGTGGCCGCGGTCCTCGGCGTCGCCGGCGTCCTCGCCGCCTCCGTCGCCGTCACCGGGTCGCCGGCGGCGGCCGCTGCCGACGAGCTGGTGTCCACCACCACCTTCAGCTGCCAGATCTCGACCTTCCCGGCCTACAGCTGGGACGGTGAGATCACCCTGTCGGCGGTGCGACCTGCCGACTCCACCACCGTGACCGTGACGGCGAGCCTGTCGCAGATGGCGGGCAAGTCCCCGGCGCGGATCAACGACGACTTCACCAACGAGCTCCGTCTGACGCTCGGCGGTGCGCCGGTCACGCTCACCGGCTCCGGCCATGTCGAGGCGGCGCCCAATGCGCCGTTCGACATGCCGGACCTGACCGGGACCTTCACCTCCAGCGCCGACGACCTGGCGGCGGTGGTCACGGGGTACTACTTCTCGATCCCCAGGTACGCGATGAACGGCGTCTGCACCCCCACCGCGAACGCCGACCTCGGGTCGCTGACGGTGGTCGAGGGCGCGCCGCCGACGGCCAGCCCCACGCCGACCACCACCACCAGCGCCACGGCCACGCCGTCGGCCAGCCCGTCGGCCACGGAGCCGGCCCCCAGCGGCGGCACCCCCGCCAAGGGCAAGGCCACCTTCGCCTGCACGCTCACGATCGGGAGCGAGTTCGACTACGAGGCCACGATCTCGGTCGCCGGCTACCGTGCCGAGGAGGGCGACGACGTCTCGCTGGTCGCCACCATGAGCGACCTGCCGGGCATCGCGCCGGTCCCCATCGACGGCTCGATGGACTACACCCTCGAGGGCGACGTCGGCGGCGAGGACGCCACCCTCACCAGCACCGACGACGTCTCGGCGGCGCCGATGGAGGAGGTCGCCGTGGCCGACCTCGCCGGCAGCGTCGCGGCCGACGGTGACGAGATGGAGGTGGCGGTGAGCAGCTTCGCCTTCGACTTCCCCTCGGCCGGCATCGGCGCCGAGTGCACGAGCCCGCGCACCGTCCTCGGCACGATGGTCGTGGGCTCCGAGCCGATCGCCGTCGAGAGCCCCGGCGGCGGCGACGACTCCGGCGGCGGCACCGGCGGCAGTGCCGGAGGCGAGCTGCCGAAGACCGGCGGCGCGGACTCGCTGCCGGTCGTGGGGCTGTGGGCGCTCGCCCTCACCCTGCTGGGGGCCGCCGGGCTGCTCTGCGTGCCCCGCGCCCGCCGGACGCACTGACGCCGGCACCGACGCGAAGGGCCCCCACGACCGGTCGTGGGGGCCCTTCGCGCGTGCCGGTCAGCCGCGGTCGGCCGCCGCCAGCGTGTCTGCGTCGTACGAGCGGCTCGCGACGAACCCGCTCTCACCGAGCCGGTCGACCGAGATGGGGCGGGTCGGGGACGCGATCTCGTCGCGGTAGGTCAGCGCGGGCAGCGACTGGGCCGCGGAGATGGCGTCGAAGAGCGCGGCATTGGTCGGCGGCGTCTCGGGGTGGGTGAGGTTGTGGACGCCGGTGATGCGCGACTCGAGCGCGTGCACGACCGCGTCCGCGGCGTCCTCGACGGCCAGCCGGTAGAACAGGGCGTCGGCGGAGAAGGGAACGGAGCCGCCGAGGTACTGGTGGGCCATGGCGATCTTCGCCTCGATGGGCGGGTCCTGGGCGCCGAAGATGTCGCCGCAGCGGAAGACGCACGCCCGCTCGCCGGCCCCCTCCAGGTAGACCTTCTCCATGGCCAGGAACATGGTCGGGCTGGGATCGGAGGACTCGGTCACCGGCGAGTCCTCGGCCACCCGGTCCAGGTGGTCGGCGGCGGTGCCGTAGACCGAGAGCGACGAGAGCGCCACGAGGTACGGCGCCCCGTCGGCGGCCACGACGGACTCGGCGGTCTCGACGAGGATCTCGCGGTAGGTGACCGCCCGCTCCTCGGGCGTCATCGAGGTCTGGGCCGAGGGCCCGGCCGCGACGACGACCGCGTCCCGGCCGGCCATCGCCGCCCGGACGGCGTCGCGGTCGCTGCCGCGCAGCACCAGGACCTCCTCGAAGCCCTCGCGCAGCCCCTCGACCTTGCCCGGGGTGGTGGTCGTGACGGCCACGTCGTGACCGAGCTCGCGCAGCCGTGCGCCGGCGGCGGTGCCGACCAGGCCGGCTCCGATGATCAGGACCTTCATGCGTTGTCTCCTTGCTCGCGGATCTGGCCCAGTCCGGCGCGGGTCGCCACCAGCTCCTCGACGCGCTCGGCGCCGAGGAACCTCTTGGACAGCTCGTTCATGGGATCGAGGGTGTAGCCGTAGGTGCGCACCAGATGGTCTCGCTCGCGCAGGGCGGCGCGCTGCTCGACCGGCACCGGCTGCGCGTCGCGCACCCAGCCCAGCCAGGTGTCGACCCGCTCGCGCACCACCTCGCGCAGGGTCTCGACCACGTCGTCGGTGCGCGCCGCGGTGTAGGAGTGCGCGACGGGGGAGAGGTAGGCGCGCATGTAGGTGCCGTGGCTCACCGACCAGGTGAAGCGGTCGTCGCCGCGCAGGCTCAGGAAGGAGTCGTTGAGCGGCTCGTAGTAGCGGCGCAGGTAGTCGACGTCGACCATCAGGTCGCGGCGCGGCGTCAGCTCGCTGTAGAAGAAGATGTTCGGGATCGTGCCGAACACGATGATCAGGTGCGGCACGTCGATGTGCGGCCCCAGCCAGACCTGGAGGTTCATGTCCAGGATCGAGGCCTTGCGGTTGCCGATCCAGGAGTGGACCAGCCACTCGACGCCCTCGTCGGGGTCGCCGGCGTAGGGGTTCAGGGAGCCCTCGTAGCTCCCGTCGTCGGTCGCCCAGTACTCCAGCCCGGCGCCCGAGGGGTGCTCGCGGACCGGCAGCTGCGCGGTGATCTTCTCCTTGGCCTCGCTGAGGATCTCCCAGAACGCCGCCCACAGCTCGGAGCTGTCGACGTCGGGTGCCTCGGCGAGGAACTCGTGGATCGTCTTGGTCTGCGCACTGCTGCTCATGCCGCCACGCTACAGATATATGATCTATGTTGTCACTGTTCGGGAAGCATCCCGGCGGCCGAGACCCGGAGGAGGGTGCCGTGATCGTGGTCGTCAGCCAGGCCTGGACCAAGCCGGGCGAGGAGCACGCGGCGGCGTACCTGGGCCTGTCGGTCGACTTCGGGCGGTTCTTCCGCGACCACCCCGGCTACCGTGGCCGGCGGCTCGTGCGCGGGGTCGAGGACCGCACCCACTTCACGCACCTGCGGTACTTCGACACCGTCGCCGACTACGAGGAGTGCACGCAGCACCCCGAGTACCAGGCCCACCTGCTGGCGATGTACGAGCACCTCGAGCCCTACGACTCCTACCCGCGCGAGTACCTCGAGGTGGTCCTCGACGAGCCCGGCAGCGAGGCGGAGGGCCGGTGAGCACCTTCGTGCTCGTCCACGGCGCCTTCCGCGGCGGCTGGGCCTGGTCGCGGCTGAGCCCGCTGCTCGCCGCCCACGGGCACCGGGTCGAGGCACCGACCCTGAGCCCGGCCGCCGAGGGCCTCGGGGCCTGGGTGGACCAGGTCGCCTCCCTCCTGGTCGAGCAGGACCTGCGTGAGGTCGTGCTGGTCGGCCACAGCCAGGGCGGGGTGGTGGTCCGGGAGGTCGCGGTCCGCCTGCCCGAGCGCCTGCGCGTGCTCGTCTACCTCGACGCCGCCGTGCCGGACGCGGGCGAGCGGGCGATCGATGTGGCGCCGAGCGCCCCGGACGCCGCGCTCCTGCCCGCACGGGACGCGATGGTCGCGCCCCGGGCGCTGACGCCGGGCGCCGACCTCGACGCCGCGACCGCGCGGTGGGTCAACGAGCGGCTGGTCCCCACGCCGTTCGCCCCGTCCCTCGACCCGGGCTCGATGCTCGAGCCGGACGTGCCGGCGGCGTACGCGTTCTTCGCCGGCACCCCGGCCGGCTATCCCTGCGCCACCACGCGGGCGCGCCTCGACGCGCGCGGCACGGCGTACGACGTGCTGGACGGCGGCCACGACGCACCCCTGACCCGACCCGAGGCGGTCGCGGGGCTCCTGCTCCGCGCCGCCACCACCACCAGGAAAGAGGAGACGACGGCGTGAGCGTGCAGGCCGGTTGGCAAGGACGGTTCTTCGAGGACTTCGCCGTGGGCGACATCTACCAGCACCCGCTGGGGCGGACGGTGACCGAGGCGGACAACATCCAGTTCTCGCTGCTCACCATGAACACCAACCAGATGCACTTCAACAGCGAGTACGCCGCCCGGTCGGAGTTCGGCCGGCCGCTGGTCGTCTCGACGCTGACGGTCGCGATCGCGGTGGGCCAGAGCGTCACGGACCTGACCCAGAACGCCTTCGCGAACCTGGGGTGGGACGACATCAGGATGACCCACCCGGTGTTCGCCGGCGACACCCTCTACAGCGAGTCGGTCGTCCTGGAGAAGCGCGAGTCGTCCTCGCGCCCGCACGCGGGCATCGTGACGGTCAAGACCCGGGCGCTGAACCAGCGCGGCGACGAGGTCTGCTCCTTCCGCCGCATGTTCTACGTCTACAAGGCCGGCGCCGAGCAGCTCGAGGGGATCTTCCCCCAGGGCGCGACGAGCCTCCTGGAGGGCACCCCGCTGGCGGACGACGGGACGCCCTGACCATGCGGATCACCTTCGCGCCGTGGGGCGAGACCCTCGCCGAGCTCGCCGACGCCGCCCGGCGCGCCGAGCTGGCCGGCGCCGAGGTCGTGTGGGCGCCCGAGCTGCACCGCAGCGCCACGGTGAGCGCGGCCGCCCTGATCCAGGCCACCAGCACCGCCCGGGTGGGCACCGCCATCGCGCTGGCCTTCACGCGCAGCCCGATGGTGACCGCCCTCGAGGCGCTCGACCTGGACGAGCTCTCCGGCGGCCGGTTCGTACTCGGCCTCGGGACCGGGGTCCAGCGCCTCAACGAGGACTGGCACCACGCCCGCTGGGGCAAGCCGGTCGGCCACCTGCGCGAGACCGTCCGCAACATCCGGCACTTCGTCGCCCACGCGACCTCGGGCGACGAGATGGCCCTCGAGGGGGAGTTCGAGCCGATGCGGATCCGCGGCTACGAGCGCCCCTACCCGGTGCAGCGCACCGAGATCCCCGTCTACCTGGCGGCCATGGGGCCGGCGATGACCCGGCTGGCCGCCCGGATCGGCGACGGCTGGATCAGCCACGAGCTGTGCTCCCCGGCCTACCTCGCCGAGCGGATCCTGCCGGAGATCGACGCGGGGCTGGCCCAGGCCGAGGGCCGCAGCCGCCAGGACGTCGAGCTCGTCGTCTCGGCGTGCTGCTCGGTGGACGCCGACCCGGCGTCGGCGCTCGAGCGGGTCCGCGGTCACGTCGGCTTCTACGCCAGCGTGCGCACCTACGCCGACTTCTTCGCCTTCCACGGCCTCGGCGAGGCCCAGCAGCGGGTGGTCGAGGCGTTCCGCAGTGGCCGGGGGGCCGAGCACCTCGCCCAGGTGGTCACCCCCGAGATGGTCGACGCGGTGACCCTCAACGGCGACCGCGACCGGGTCGTCGAGCAGCTCGCCGCCTACGACGGCCTCGCCGACGCGGTGAAGCTGTCCGCCCCCACCCACGGCCTGACCCCGGCGGAGATCCGGGCCGGCCAGGACCAGGTCGTCGACCTGATCGAGACCCTCACAGGAGGTCGGCCGTGAAGCCGCTTCAGGACATCCGCATCATCTCGCTCGAGCAGTACGGCGCAGGCCCGTTCGGCAGCGTGCACCTGGCCGACCTCGGCGCGGACGTGATCAAGATCGAGGACCCCAGCGTCGGCGGCGACGTGGGCCGCTACGTGCCGCCGTACCACGAGGAGGAGGACTCGCTCTTCTTCGAGACCTTCAACCGCAACAAGCGCTCCATCTCGCTGGACATCAAGACCGCGGAGGGCCGCGCGGTCTTCGAGGACCTGGTCCGCAACGCCGACGCCGTCTACTCCAACCTGCGCGGCGACGTGCCGCAGAAGATCGGCATCACCTACGACCAGCTCAAGCACCTCAACCCGGCGATCGTGTGCTGCTCGCTGACCGGGTTCGGGATGACCGGCCCGCGCCAGCAGGAGCCCGGCTACGACTACGTGCTGCAGGGCCTGGCCGGCTGGATGGAGCTCACCGGCGAGCCGGACGGGCCGCCGACCAAGTCCGGGCTCTCGCTGGTCGACTTCTCCGGCGGGTACGTCGCCGCCGTGGCGCTGCTCGCGGGCCTGCACGCCGCCAAGCGCGACGGGATCGGCATGGACTGCGACGTCAGCCTCTACGACACCGCGATGGCGATGCTGACCTACCCCGCCACCTGGCACCTCAACGCCGGCTACACCCCACAGCGCACCAGCCACTCCGCCCACCCCTCGCTGGTGCCGTTCCAGGCCTTCGAGGCCTCCGACGGCTGGTTCGTCGTCGGCTGCGCCAAGGAGAAGTTCTGGGTCCGCCTCGCGGCCGTCCTCGGCCACCCGGAGTGGGCGCAGCCAGGCTCGCCGTACGCCACCTTCTCGCTGCGCCAGCAGCATCAGGGGGAGCTGACCGCCGAGCTGGACGCGATCTTCCGCACCGGGACCGTCGAGCACTGGCTCTCGCTGTGCTACCCGGCCTCGATCCCGTGCGGTCCCATCAACGACGTCGAGCAGGCGCTGAAGGACGAGCACCTCGCCGCCCGCAACATGCTGGTGACCACCGAGCACCCGCGCTACGGCACCGTGACCCAGCTGGCCTCGCCGGTCCGGGTCGGCGCGGAGGTCCCGACCTACGTCCGGGCGCCGCAGCGCAACGAGCACGCCCACCAGGTGCTGACCGAGGTCGCCGGGTACGACGAGGCGAGGATCGCCGAGCTGCGGGCCGCCGGTGCGTTCGGGGCCGTGACGTGAGCATCGCCCCCGACCTGGCGCGGTGGGTCGTCGGACCGCTCGACGTCCCGGCCGCGGTCGAGCACGCCGCGCTGCGACACCTGCTCGACGGGGTCGCGAACGCCGTCGCGGCCGCGCGCGCCGGGGCCGCCGACCCGGCGGTCACGGTGGCCACCGGCCTCGGCGGGCCGGCCGAGGCGACGATCCTGGGCTCCACGACGCGCGTCTCCGCGGTCGCGGCCGGCCTGGCCAACGGCACGCTCGTGCATGCCCTCGACTTCGACGACACCCACGCCGGAGGTCTGGTGCACGCGACCGCCGTCGTCCTGCCCGCCGCCTTCGCGGTCGGGGAGCAGGTCGGCGCCAGCGGGCGGGAGATCCTCGACGCGTCCGTCGTCGGCTACGAGGTCGCCTGCCGGGTCGCCGCCGCCGCACCGCACGGCTTCCACGCCGGCGGCCTGCACGCCACGATGGTGGCGGGCGTCTTCTCCTCCGCGGCGGTCGCCGCCCGGCTGACCGGCCTGGACGCGGTCACCACCGCCCACGCACTGGGCATCGCCGGCAGCCAGGCCGGCGGGCTGCTCGCCTTCCTGGCCACCGGCGCCAGCACCAAGCAGCTGCACCCGGGTTTCGCCTCGCAGTCCGGCATCCTGGCCGCCCGGCTGGCCGCTGCCGGCGCGACCGGCCCGGAGACGGTCTTCGACGGCCCGCACGGTGTCTACGACGCGCTGGCGACCGGGCCCGTCGACACCGGGGTCATCCTGCGCGACCTCGGCAGCAGCTGGGAGACCACCCGGATCGGCATCAAGCCCTGGCCGACCTGCCAGCTGGCCCACGTCACGATGGCCGCGGCCCAGCGGGCGCTGGCCGACGCCGGGGTCGCGGCCGCCGAGATCGTCGGCCTGCACGCGCAGGTGCACCCCGACTCCGCCTCGGTGGTCTGTGCGGGCGACCGCGACCTGACCCGGCCGGCCAGCCCCTACGCCGCCAAGTTCAGCCTGCCGTGGAGCGTCGCGGCGATCCTGGTCGACGGCCGGGTGGGCGTCGACACCTACGACGCGGCCGCCCTGTCCCGCCCGGAGCTCAGCGCCCTCGCCGCCCGGGTCACCTGGGACGTCACCGACCGGTCCGGCGTCGTCGCAGCCGACGCGCCGGGCGACGTCGTCCTCACCCTGGCCGACGGGCGGACCGTGACCGGCCACCTGGACCGCAGTCCCGGCGGCGGCTCGGCGCCGCTGTCCGACGAGAGCCTGCTGAGCAAGGTCGTGGGCAACGTCGGCCCCACTGGGCCCGACCTCGCCGCCGCCGTACGCCGGCTGCCCGGCGCCCCCGACCTGACCGAGATCCTCGCGCTGGCCGCTGCGGCCGCCGAGCCGACCCGCGCCTCGCAGGAGGTCCCCGCATGACCCTGTCCGCGATCAAGCCCGCCGACTTCCCGTGGTTCCCCTACGAGGGGTTCACCTTCAGCCTCGGCCTCACCGAGGCCGACCACGGGCAGCGCAGCGCCTGGACCTCGGGTCACACCTCGGCGCGCCACGACCAGGCCCTCGGCAAGATGACCGTCCACGGCACGATGGAGGAGCAGGCGCGCATCGCCTACGCCAAGTGCCTGGCCGTCCTCGAGGCCGCCGGCTTCGGCCCCGAGGACGTCACCCGGGTCAGCGAGAACGTCACCATCGCCGGGCTCGCCGCCTACGAGGAGGCGGCCGGTGTCCGGCGCGAGCTGCTCGGCGAGCGCCCCACCGTCCGCACGGTCGTGGTGGAGCGACTGGTCCGCCGGGCCGCCCGGCTCGAGGTCGAGCTGCACGCGGTCACCGGCGGCGGACGTCAGCTGCGGGCCGCCTCCGAGTCGCGCGAGGCCGGGACCTGGCAGGCCTCGGCCATCACCGAGGGCCAGGACGGCGTCGTGTACCTGCCGACCGTGACCCCGATCGACGAGCACGGCGAGGTCGTGCACCCCGGCGACTTCGTGGCCCAGTACCGCTACGTGCTGGAGCGGGCCGGGGTCCTGCTCGAGCAGGTCGGGCTGAGCCTGGCCCACGCGGTCACGACCTACGACTACTCCACGCCCGAGACCCGCGCGGTCTACCGCGGCACCCACCGGGTCCGCAAGGAGCTGCTCGGCAACAACGAGGGCGGCGTCTACCCGGGGGCCGGTGGCATCCTGATGAGCCGGCTGCACGCACCGGGCGCGCTGGTGGCCATCGACGTCACCGCCTCCCGGCACCCGTTGCAGATCGTCAACCCCGGCTGGTCGCGCTACGACACGCTGACCTACGCGCCGGGCGTCAGGGCCGGGCGGACCCTGTTCATGTCCGGCTTCGCGGCGCTCGACATGGAGACCCAGCAGGCGCTGCACCCGGGCGACCTCGGCGCGCAGGCCGAGGTGACCTACGGCGCGATCCGGCACCTGCTCGAGCACGCCGGACTCGGCCCCGCCGACCTGCTGGAGACCACCGAGTACTGCGTGGAGTCGGCGGTCGGCGACTACCGGGCCGTGGCGCAGGTGCGCGAGCGCCTGCTCGGCCCGCCGTGGCCGGCGTCCACCGGCGCGCTGTGCCACAGCCTGCTTCGCCCGGAGTTCCTGCTCGAGGTCTTCCCGACCGCGCTCTACCCGGCCGTCGACCCCGGGCAGGCCGGCGCATGAGCCTGCTCACCGAGGAGGTCCGCGCCCTCGAGGGCCGCACCGCCGTCTACACCGCACCGGAGCCGATGGGCGCCGCAGCGGGGCGCTACTTCGGGCTCGCGATCGGCGACGACAACCCGCTCTACTCCGACCCCGACTTCGCCCGGGCCCAGGGCCTGGCCGGCGTCACCGCGCCGCTGACCCTGGTCTGCGAGACCAACCAGTACGCCGGGCTGCCGATGGACCACGAGGGCTACGCCGGCCACACGTGGGGCCTGGACATCCCCGGCACCCGGCAGGTCCGCGGCGGCAACCGGTATGTCTTCCACCGCCGGATCCGGCCCGACGACGTGGTCACCGCGACCTGGAGGATCGCCTCGGTGACCGAGAAGGTCACCGGCTCGGGCAGCCCGATGCTGGTCATCGGCTCCACCGCGACCTACACCAACCAGGACGGCGAGGCGCTGGCGGAGAACGCCGAGACGATCATCTTCGTCGGGCTGGGGCCGGCCTCATGAGCATCGCGGTGGGCGAGACCGTCCCGGTCCTCGAGCGCACGATCGGGCTGACCGACATGGTCGCCTACGCCGGCGCCACCTGGGACTGGCACCGGCTGCACTACGACACCGCCTACGTCCAGGAGCGGGGGCTGCCCGGCCCGATCGTCGACGGCCAGGTCTACGGCGCGCTGCTGGTCGAGATGCTGCAGGACTGGCTCGGTCCGCAGTCCTTCGTGCACGAGCTGGAGTTCACCTTCCGCAACCTGGTCTTCGCGGGCGAGACGCTGCGCTGCGCGGGCACCGTGTCGTCGGTCGGCGAGGACCGGATCGAGGTCGCGATGACCGTGGTCGTCGTGGCGGAGGACGGCTCCGACGGGCGGGTCGCCGCCGCGCCGTGCCGGGCCGTGGTCCTCCTCGGGCGCCCCGACGGGCCGGGAGCATGAGCGTCCGCGGACGCACGGGCGTCGCGGTCGTCGGCGCCGCCGAGTGCGACCTCGGAGTCACCGACTCCTCGGTCCTCACCCTGCAGACCCAGGCAGTCACCCGGGCGCTGGCCGATGCCGGCCTCGGACTCGCCGACGTCGACGGCATCGCGGCCACCGGCGTCGGCCGCTTCTCCGCCACCCAGCTCGCCGACTACCTCGGGGTGGTGCCCACCTGGACCGACTCGACCTTCGCCGGCGGCAGCGCCTTCGAGATGTTCGTGGCCCGGGCCGCGCAGGCGATCGCCGCGGGCCAGTGCCGCACGGTGGTGATCAGCTTCGCCTCGAACCAGCGCTCGGCACGCTCCCGACGGCTGGGCGGCGTCCATGAGCCGTGGCTGCCCGAGGCGCAGTTCGAGGAGCCCTACGACGTGCTCTACCCGCTGTCGTACTACGCGATGGCGGCGCAGGCCTACCTGCACCGCTACGGCGGCACCCGCGAGCAGCTCGCGGAGGTCGCGGTGGCCGCCCGCGAGTGGGCGCTGCTCAACCCGCAGGCGTTCCGCTACGGCGCGGGCCCGCTCAGCGTCGAGGACGTCGTCGGCTCCACGATGATCTCCAGCCCGCTGACCGCCGCCGACTGCTGCCTGGTCACCGACGGCGGGGGAGCGGTCGTCCTCACCTCCCTCGAGCGGGCACGCGACCTGCGGCGGCGGCCCGTCGAGGTGCTCGGCTACGGCGAGCGCACGACCAACTCCTCCTTCACCTCCGTCGACGACCTCGCCGTCCCGGGCGCGCGGGGCTCGGTGCAGGACGCCTACGCGCGGGCGGGCATCACGGCCGCCGACCTCGACCTGGCCCAGGTCTACGACTCGTTCACGATCACCGCCGCCCTCAGCGTGGAGGCGCTCGGGCTCTGCGGTCCGGGTGAGGCCCTCGAGTACATCCAGGGCGGCACCATCCGCCCCGGCGGTGCGCTGCCGCTGAACACCAGCGGCGGCGGGCTGTCCTACTGCCACCCCGGTCAGTACGGCGTGCTGCTGCTCGTCGAGGCCGTGCGCCAGCTGCGCGGCGAGTGCGGTGCTCGTCAGGTGCCCGGCGCCGAGGTCGCGGTCGCGCACGGCACCGGCGGCATCCTGTCCACGCACGCCACCGTGGTCCTGGGGGCGCAGCGATGAGCGACTGGGTGCCCGGCGCCGTCCCGCCGGCGGACGAGACCACCGCGGCCTACTGGGCCGCCACCGGAGAGCACCGGCTCACCGTGCAGGCGTGCACCGCCTGCGAGACGGTCCAGCACCCGCCGCGCGCGCTGTGCACCGGCTGCGGCTCGATGGACGACCTGGTCCGGGCCGACGCCGCCGGCACCGGCGTCGTCGACGCCTTCACCGTCGTGCACCGGGCCCCGCGCCCGGAGCTGAGCGTGCCGTACACGCTCGCGCGGGTGCGGCTCGCGGAGGGCCCCGTCGTCCTGACCCGCCTCGAGCCCGCCGAGCCCGGCGAGCAGGGCTGGCGCACCGGCGACCCCGTCGCCGTGGCCTGGGCCGACCTGCCCGACGGCCGCGCCCTGCCGTACTTCATCGCCTCGACCCACCCCGCCCCGTGACCAGCAAGGAGCACTGATGGACTTCCAGCTCGACGAGGACCAGCGCGAGTTCAAGGCGCTGCTGCGCCAGTTCGTCGACAAGGAGGTCGTCCCGGTCGCCCGCGAGTGGGAGCAGGCGGGCCGCTACCCGACCGAGATCGTCGACGGCATGAAGGACATGGGGCTCTTCGGCATCACGGTGCCCGAGGAGTACGGCGGACTCGACCTCGACCCGGTCTCGTTCGCGCTGGTCTTCGAGGAGATCTCCCGCGGTTGGATGGGCATCGCGGGCATCCTCGGCAGCCACTCGCTGGCCTGCCGGCTGATCGCGATGCACGGCACCCAGGAGCAGAAGGACGCCTACCTGCCCGGCCTGGCCACCGGCGAGCGGCGCACCGGCATCGGCCTCACCGAGCCCGATGCCGGCACCGACCTGCAGGGCATCCGCACGACCGCGCGCCTCGAGGGCCCGCCCGGCGACCAGCACTACGTCGTCAACGGCGCCAAGATGTGGATCACCAACGCCCGCCACGCCGACCCGCTCCCGGTGCTGGTCAAGACCGACCCCTCGGCGTCCCCGGCACACCGGGGGATGAGCGTGCTGCTGATCGAGGCCGACACCCCCGGCTACGAGGTCACCAAGGACATCCCCAAGCTCGGCTACAAGGGCACCGAGTCCTGCGAGATCACGATGACCGACGTACGGGTGCCCGTCTCCCAGCTGGTCGGCGGCGTGGAGGGCCGCGGCATGCAGCAGGTGCTCTCGGCGCTGGAGTGGGGGCGGGTCAACATCGCCGCCCGCTCCGTCGGGATCGCCCAGCGGGCCCACGACGAGGCGCTGTCCTACGCCCAGCAGCGCAAGGCGTTCGGCAAGCCCATCTCGGACTTCCAGGCCATCCAGCTCAAGCTCGGGGAGCTCGGCACCCAGGTGCAGGCCGCTCGGCTGATGGCCTACTGGGCGGCGGACGCGGTGAGTCGCGGCCGCGCCGACGGGGCCACCGGCATGGCCAAGATCTTCTGCTCCGAGGTGGCCCTGCAGGCCGCGATCGACGCGATGAAGGTCCACGGCGGCTACGGCTACTCGACCGAGTTCGAGGTGGAGCGGCTCTACCGCGACTCCATCCTCATGAGCATCGGCGAGGGCACCAACGACGTCCTTCGCACGGTCGTGGCGAAGTCACTGATCAAGGGAGAGACTCGTGTCGGTTGACCTCAGCACCTGGTTGGCGCGCTCGGCGCTGTACGTCCCCGGCGACGCCCGGGACAAGCTCGACCGGGTCCTCGAGCGCGGTGCGGACGAGGTCATCGTCGACCTCGAGGACGCCGTCGCGCCGAAGGCGAAGGACGCGGCGCGCGAGACCGTCCGGATCTGGCTCCACGACCTGCCCGAGCTCGACAACGTCGCGGTCTGGGTGCGGGTCAACTCAGGCGGGCTCCGCGAGGCCGACGTCCGCGCGGTGGCCGGCGCGCCCGCGCTCACCGGCTTCCTGGTCGCCAAGACCGAGACCGTCGACGAGCTCCTCGACCTCGACCGGCTGCTGTCCTCGCTCGGGTCCCTGGCCGGCGTCGTCCCGCTGCTCGAGAGCGCCGGCGCGGTGCTGCGGGCAGGCGAGCTCGCCGGCGCACCGCGGGTGCAGCGGCTCCAGATGGGGGAGGCGGACCTGCGCGCCGACGTGGGCATCACGCCGGGGCCCGACGAGCGCGAGCTGCTCTACGCCCGCTCGCACGTGGTGATGGCCTCCCGCGCCGCCGGCATCAAGCCGCCGATCGCGCCGGTGTCGACCGACTTCCGCGACCTCGACGCGTTCGCGGAGTCGACGCGCGAGCTCTCCCGGCTGGGCTTCGTCGGCCGGGCCTGCATCCACCCCGGTCAGGTGGCCGTGGCCAACGAGGTCTTCACGCCGACAGCCGACCAGGTCGACACCGCCGCCCGGCTGGTGGAGCGCTGGGAGTTCGCCGGCGCCGGCGTCGCGGTCGATGACGAGGGGCGCTTCGTCGACGAGGCGGTCGTCCGCCAGGCGCGACTGGTGCTCGCCCGCGCCCGCTGAGCCTGAGTGTCTCGAAGAATTAACACGTTCGTCTCCCGAAACCCTGGGCGAACTCATAGATATCGTATATCTTCGCGTGAGATGTAGACCACACCGTGGGGTGCGGTCGCCACGAGGAGGATTGATGCGTTTTCGCAAGCTAGCCGGCCTGTCGGCCGGAGCCCTGACTCTGGGCATGCTGTCGGTGCCGATGCTGATGGCACCGGCCCATGCCGCGGTCTCGTCGACCGCACAGGCGGTATTCACGTGCGGGACGGGGACGCAGACCTCGACCTACGACGCCACCATCACCTTCTCGCTCGCGCACGACAACGGTGGAGCGAAGCTGAGCGCCACGTTCACCGACATGCCCAACGGGGCGCCCCCGCGGTTCGTGAACTTCCCGGGTGCGACGATCTCGAACAAGCTGACCGTCACCTCCGAGGGCGCCGATGTCGTCCTCACGGGCTCGCACACGGCCGACTTCGTCGGCGGTAAGCCGACGAAGATGCCGAAGGCCACGGGCTCGCTGGCGACTCGCCCCAGCTCGATCAGCATCAAGAGCTACTACTACAAGGTCGACAAGGCCGATGGCACCGGCCAGGCCGCCGCTCAGGACTGCACCCTGTCCGCGCCGGTCACCGTGTCGTTCGCCGACGAGCCGCAGCTGGCCGGCGTGAACGCGACCTGCACCGTCGACATGACCGAGAGCGGGTTCGGGGGGAAGAGCAGCTACCCGGCCAAGCTGGAGCTGGCGGCGACCATGCCCGCGACCGGCACCGTCGGCACCGCGCTGAGCGTCCCGGTCACGACCACGCTCACCTTCGGCCGTGAGTTCTCCGACTACATCCAGACCTCGCCCGTCAAGAAGGTCACCGGCGCCGTGACGCCGGGGATCGCCGCGGGCCCGGACAGTGCCGCGGGCAGTGTCCCGCTCAGCACCTGGGACCGGACCCTGACGCCCGGAGGCACGGGTATCGGGCAGCCGGTGCCCGAGTTCATCTCCCTCACGGGTGAGGGCGCCATGTCCCTGACCCCGTCGGCCGCCGGCACGCACGCTGTCACCCTGGCGGGCGCGGCGGGCGTGGCCACCATGACGGTCACCTTCGGTGACGCCGTCATGGACGCTCCGCTCGAGTGCGGGCTCACCACCGCCCAGGCGATGGGCTCCCTTGCGGTCGCCGAGGCGGGCCCGACGCCCGCCTGCACCAAGGCCCAGGCCGACGTGAAGACTGCCGACGCTGCGGTCACCAAGGCGGAGAACCAGGTCACCCAGGCCAAGAAGGCCGTGACCAAGGCGAAGGCTTCGGTCAAGAAGGCCCAGGCCAAGGTGACCAAGCTGTCGAAGAAGAAGCAGACGCCGGCCGTGAAGAGGCAGCTCAAGGCCGCGAAGAAGCAGCTCAAGGCGGCCAAGGCCAAGGTGGCGAAGGCCAACAAGCAGCTGACCACGGCCAAGAAGCAGCTGACGACGGCGAAGCAGAAGCTCGCGGCCGCGAACGCCGCGGTCAAGGCCGAGTGCTGACCCGCTGACGCACGGCGATGCCCCGGTCCCCTCGTGGGGCCGGGGCATCGTCGCTCCGACCTGACCCACTCCTGGAGGGACCCCCATGACCAACGCCGTCATCACCGGAAGCACGAAGGGCATCGGCTTCGCGCTCGCGCGTGAGCTGCTGCTCCGCGGCCATCACGTCGTCGTGACCGGACGCGGTCGCGAGGCCGTCGACGAGGCGGTGAAGCGCCTCGGCGCCGAGACGAGCGGCGGTGGCCGCGCGCTCGGCGTCCCGACCGACGTGACCGACCCGGCCCAGGTCCAGGCGCTCTGGGACGCGGCCGTCGCGGACCTCGGCTCCGTCGACCTGTGGGTCAACAACGCGGGGGTCGCCTACACGATGCGCACCATCGTGGAGACCACCTCCGAGGAGGTCGCCACCATGGTCGGCACCAACATGCTGGGCACCATCAACGGCTCCCAGGTCGCCGTCCGCGGCATGACGGCCGCCGGTGGGGGTCGGCTGTTCAACGTCCTCGGAGGTGGCAGCGACGGCTCGATCCGTCCCGGCATGGGCGTCTACTCGACGACCAAGCGCGGGCTGGACCTGTTCACCAGGGCGCTGGTGAAGGAGGTCGCCGGCACGCCCGTGCGCGTGGGCCAGGTGCGGCCCGGGATCCTCATCACCGACGGCTGGCTGCGCGAGGCCGCCAGCCACCCCGAGTCGGTCTCGAGCCAGCGCAAGATGCTCAACATCCTCGCCGACCACGTGGACGAGGTCGCGCCGTACCTAGTGGAGCGGATGCTCGCGAGCACCAAGAACGGCGAGGAGATCTCCTGGCTGACCAACGGGCGCATGATGCGCAAGTTCCTGCGCGGCGCCAAGGACGACAAGCTGGCCCGCTACGGCCTGTAGCCCTCACCCGAGATCCACGACCACCTTGCCGACGTTGCGCCCGCTCATCAGGCGGGAGAAGGCCACGGGGGCCTCGGCCAGGCCGACGTAGCGGTCCTCGAGGGCGACGAGGTCTCCCGACGTGAGCAGGGCGCCCACGTGCTCGGCGTGCTCCGCGGCCAGGTCGGCGTGGTCGTAGACGACCATGCCGCGCACCTGCGCCCGTGCCGTCATCACCGCGCCGGCGCGCAGCCGGGTGGGTGCGCCGCCGTTGTACTGGTCCATGAGCCCGCACAGCGAGACCCGGGCGCCGAGGGCCAGCCGCTCCATCACGACGTCGAGCGTGGCCTGGTCGCCCAGGTGCAGGTAGGCGTCGACCCCGTCGGGGCAGGCCTGGGCCAGTGCCTCGTCCAGGCCGGGGCCGCGGCGCACGGCGGCGGTGAGCCCCAGCCGGCCGGTGGCGAGGGCGGCCTTGTCGTCGGACCCGACGATGCCGACGACGCGCGCCCCCGCCCGCAGGGCGAGCCGGCCGGCGACGGCGCCGACCCCACCGGTGGCGGCGCCCAGGACGACGGTCTCACCCGCGCGCGGGCACAGCTGGCGCACGTGGGCGGCGTACGCCGTCAGGCCGGGCATGCCCAGCGCGCCGAGAGCGGCGGACACGGCGACCCCCGGCGGGACCGCGACCACCGAGACGTCGGCGCCGGGGACCACCGCCTCACTGCGCCAGCCGGTCTCGGCCAGCACCAGCCGGCCGACCTCCACGTCCGCGCACCGCGACTCCACGACCTCGCCGACCGAGCGGCCGGGCGGGACGTCACCGGGCCCCACCGGGGCGTCGCCGAAGTGCCTGCCGCCGAGGGTGGAGCGCTGGTAGGGGTCCAGCGAGAGGCAGCGGACCGCGAGCCGCACCTGACCCTCGGTCAGCGGGCTGCGGGGCAGCTGCACGAGCGCGAAGTCCGCCGGCGCCGGGACGCCGTCCGGGACGCGGGCGAGCGCGATGGCGCTCACCGACTGCGGGTCCATGCCGAGCCCCTCAGGCCGTCGGCCGGCGGAGGTAGCGCCCGACCGGCTCGCCCCCGACGACCCCGTCGGTCATCACCCGGTGTCCGCGCACGAAGGTGTCGGTCACCTTGGCGGTCAGCTCGGCGCCCTCGAACGGCGTGTACTCCTGGGTCGACTCGGAGTCGGCGGCGTGCACGGTCCACAACGCCGCGGTGTCGACCAGCGCGATGTCGGCGTCCTTGCCGATGGCGAGGGACCCCTTGGTGGCGCCCAGCCCGTAGCGCGTGGCGGGGTTGGTCGCGGTCAGCTCGGCGACGCGGCCGAGCGGCAGGCCGCGCCGGGTCCCCTCCGAGACCATGCCGGCGAGCAGGTACTCGGCACCCCCGAAGCCGGACTTGGCCAGGAAGACGTCGTCCTTCGGCTCGCCGAACTTCAGCTCCTCCTTGCAGCAGGCGTGGTCCGAGACGACCCAGTCGATCTTGCCGTCGATCAGGTAGGCCCACAGCGCCTCGACGTCCTCGCGGGGGCGCAGCGGCGGGTTGACCTTGCCGCCGACGCCGTGGGCGGTGTCGCAGTCGGCGAGCAGGTGACCGACCGTGACCTCGCGGCGGAAGTCGATGTGCGGGAAGGCGTCGGCCATCAGGAGCGCCGCCTCGACGGCCTTGCGCGAGGTCAGGTGCAGCAGGTTGATCGTGGGCAGCTCGGTCTCGTGGGCGAGGTAGGAGGCGATCGTGACCGCGAGGCCCTCGGAGTGCGGGGGGCGCGAGGCGTGATAGGCCGGGAGCCCGCTGAGGGTGCCGTCCTCCTCGACGAGCTGGGTGTAGGCGGTCATGATCTCGGCCGTCTCGCAGTGCAGGGACAGCGAGATCTGGTCGGCGATCTCGGGGAACTTCTCCCGCGCCGCCTGGATGCCGCGCATCACGAACTCGAAGTGCGCGTAGTCGTAGCGCTCGCCCTCGGGCGTCATCAGGAACGAGCTCTGGTCGGCGCTGCGCCCGTGCAGCCCGTGCCCGCCGTAGAACATGAAGATCTTGAACGACGTCACGCCGTGCTCGCCGACCAGGTCGGGGATCTCCGCGATGTGCTCCCTGCTCATCGGCGCCAGGTGGTAGGCGTAGTCGACCATCGCCCGGCCCTCGGTCAGCGACAGCACCTCGGGGAAGAAGTCGGCGTAGGCGCCGCCCTTGTTGAGGTAGTACTGCCCGGTGCGCATGTAGGTGATCGCGGTCGTCACGCCACCCTGGGCGGACGCGCGGCTCTCGCTCGCGGCGTCCTCGGCGAGCGGGTTGTAGATGCCCCAGTGCTGGTGGGCGTCGACCACGCCGGGGAACGCCACCTTCCCACCGCCGTCCACCACGCTCGCGGCCGGCTCGGCGGCCAGGCCGGCCTCGAGCCGGACGATCCTGCCGTCGCGCACGCCGATGTCGAGCGGCTGCGGCTCGGCCTCGCCCGGCACCACGACCGAGACGTTGGTGATGATCAGGTCGAGCTCGGTCATGAGGGCTCCTCGGGGGTCGTGAGGCTGGACAGCTGGGTGAGTACGGCGCTCAGGTCGCCGGCGGCGCGCAGGTCGAGCACCCCGCGGCGCACGGCGTCGGCGGCGGCCGGGTCGAGCCGGCCGGCGACGTTGTCGGTGAACTTGCGGCCGAGCTCGTCGTCACTGAGAGGGCGTGCCGGTCCACCGCGGTTGGCGAGCACCTCCTCGACGAGCTCCTCGCCGGATCCGGTGCGCAGCGTGACGACAGCGGGGAACTGGTGGGGGTAGATCGCCCCGCACCGCTGGTCGGGCACCACCTCGACGCGCGCCATCACCGCCCGCCGGGCCGGGTCCTGCGCCAGTGCGTCGGTGAAGTCGTCGAGGCCGAGGCCGAGGCCGCCGCCGCCGAAGAGCCCCGCGGTGACGGCGTACGGCGCGCTGAACTGCGCCTGGTAGCCGGTCTCCGGCGCGCGCTTGACCTCGATCGGCTCCCCGATGGTGCGGATCACCGACGGTGCGACGCCCACGGTGATGGACACGACGTCCTCCGGGGCGACCCCGCGGGCCCGGAAGGCCAGGCCGGCGTCGATCACCGCGTGGGTGAAGTGGTTGGCCGGGTAGGGCTTGAAGAAGATGCCGGGCACCGACCACTCGGTGCCGAGACCCGCCGAGACGGCGGTGGGGGAGTAGCGCCCGTGCAGCCAGGCCTCGAAGAACCCGAAGCGCCCCTCCAGCACGGTCGGGGGGCCGGTGAACCCGCGCCGCACGAGCTGGGCGGCGGCGACGCCGGCCTGGGCGGCCAGGCCGCAGTGCAGGCGCTTGACGGTCCCGCCGGTCCGGTTGGCCTCGATGATCCCCGAGGCCATCGAGGCGGTCAGCCCGAGCGCGTCGAGCACCCCCTTGCGGTCCGCGCCGTAGAGCAGCGAGGCGGCGACCGCCGCGCCCATCGCGCCGGTGATGGAGGTGGCGTGCTGGCCGTGCTCGAAGTAGACCGAGTTGCCCAGCTCCTCGTCGTAGCCGGCCATGCCGAGCCGCACGGCGACCTCGAGACCGACCGCGACCGCCCGCACGACCTGCTCCCCGGACGCGCCGCCGTGCTCGGCGGCTGCCAGGGCGGCGGGCACCACAGCGGCACTGGGGTGCAGGACGGAGGGCAGGTGGGTGTCGTCGTAGTCGAGGGAGTGCGCGAGCACGCCGTTGGCGAGCGCGGCCTGCCCCGCGGTCACCTGCGTGGGCAGCCCGATGGCCGTGGCCTGCGGGTGGCCGCCCTGGTCGACGACGTGGGCGAGGATCGCGGCGCTGGTCGGCAGCCGGTGCGCGGCCACGCACAGGCCCAGCACGTCGAGCACGCGCTGCTGCACGCTGGTCGCGACGTCGTCGGGGACGCCGTCGGTGCCGGCGGTCACCGCGAAGTCGGCGACCAGTCCGCCCAGCGTCTGCTCGCTCATCGCCCCACCACCGCGAGCGGCCGGGCCGGGGACCCGGTCGCACCGACGAGCGGCAGGGGAGACAGCACGAACAGGAACTCGTGGACCTCCTCGCGCGCGAGCTCCTCGAGGTCCATCGTCTCGATGATGTAGATGCCGTGCTCGACCAGCAGCACCCGGTGGGCCGGCAGCAGCCCGTGCCCCGCCCCCGGTGCCAGCCGCTCGAACGCGATCGTGTCGGCGCCCGCGGCGTGCACCCCGCGGCCGGCGAGCCAGGTCGCGCCGGCCTCGCCGACGCCGGGCACTCCGGAGCTCTGCCCCATGAAGAGCTCGCGGTCCCCGGCGTCGAAGTGCTGCCCCCACCCGCTGCGCACCAGCACCACGTCGCCGGCGCCGATCGTCGTGCCCTGCCGCTCGAGCGTGGCCTCGAGGTCGGCCACGGTGATCTCCTGGCCGGGCTCGAGCCGGCCGACGCCGAGGGTGCCCGGCACGTCGAGCAGCACGCCGCGGCGCACCATCGGCTCGACCGTCTGCACGCCCAGCTCGACGTAGCGTCCGCCCTGGAGCGCGGCGCCGGCGTCCAGACCGCCGTACAGCAGGCCGTCCTGGGAGACGTGCACCAGCGCGTCGACGTGGGTCCCCACGTGGGTGCCCATCGAGATCATGTCGTTGGCCGCCGAGCCGCCGTCGGCGCGCACCAGGTCACCGTGACGGCGCGGGTGGGCGTGCCAGTACGCCGGGTGGTTGGGCGACTGCGGCATGCCCACGGTCAGCGGGCGCCCGAGGTCGAGGACCCGCAGCCCGGCGGCGGCGAGGTCGAGCAGCTGGGTGGTGGCGGGGGCAGTCATCGGATCGTCTCCTGGTCGCGCAGGCGGGCGAGCTCCTCGGCGGGGACGCCGAGCTCGGTGAGGACGGCGTCGGTGTCGGCTCCGAGCGCACGGCCGGGAAACCGGACCTGCCCGGGCGTCCGCGACATCCGCCACATGACGTTGTGCTGCAGCACCCGCCCGAGAGCCGGGTCGTCGACCTCGGTGAGCATCTCGGTGGCTCGCACGTGCTCGTCCTCCACGAGGTCGCGGGCGCTGTAGACCGGGGCGACGGCGGCGCCGGCCTCCGTGAACGCGGCCACCACCTGCTCCCGGGTGCGCGCACCGATCCAGCCGCCGACCAGCCCGTCCAGCAGGTCGGCGTGCTGGGCGCGGGTGTGGCCCGAGGCGAACCACGGCTCGTCGAGGACCTCCGGGTGGCCGACCAGCACCAGGACCCGCTCGGCGATCGCCTGGGCGCTGGTCGACACCGCGACCCAGTGACCGTCGCTGGTCTCGTAGGCGTTGCGTGGCGCGTTGTTGGTCGACCGGTTGCCGTGGCGCGTGCCGACCTCGCCGGTGAGGCCGTAGACCGACGGACCGGGGCCGACGGCGGCCATGATCGGCTCCAGCAGGCTCAGGTCGACCACCTGGCCGAGGCCGCCGTTGCGCTCGCGCTCGAGCAGCGCCATCGACACGGCCGACGACGCGGCGATGCCGCAGATGGAGTCGGCCAGGCCGAACGCCGGCAGCGTGGGCGGCCCGTCCGCGGCGCCGGTCAGGTGCGCGAAGCCGCTCATCGCCTCGGCGAGCGTGCCGAACCCGGCGCGGGCGGCGTACGGGCCGGTCTGGCCGAAGCCGGTGATCCGGACCAGCACCAGCCCGGGGTTGACCTCGTGCAGCTGCTCGGGCCCGACGCCCCAGCGCTCGAGCGTGCCCGGGCGGAAGTTCTCGACCACGACGTCGGCGGTCGCGGCGAGCCGCAGGAACAGGGCCGCCCCCTCCGGCTGCGACAGGCTCAGCGCCACGGTCTGCTTGTTGCGCGAGATCTCCGACCACCAGATCGGGGTGCCGGCGAGCGCCGGGCCGTGCCCGCGCATGCCGTCGCCGGCCACCGGGTGCTCGATCTTGACGACCTCGGCGCCGAAGTCCCCGAGGATCTGGCAGGCGAGCGGGCCGGCGAGGATCGTCGAGGCGTCGATGACCCGGACCCCGCGCAGCGGGCCGGTCACGTCCGAGGCGGGCGGAGTACTCATTCCCAAGATCATATATGATCTAGAGCGTGGCAGACGAGGGGTTCGACCTGGTGGTCGTCGGCACCGGACCGGCGGGCCTGACCTGCGCCATCCGCGCCGCCCGGGGCGGTGCCCGGGTGCTCCTGGTCGAGAAGGACCGCCGCATCGGCGGCACCCTGCATCTCAGCGGTGGCCACCTCTCCGCCGGCGGGACCAGCCTGCAGCGCGAGCGCGGGATCGACGACGACCCCGAGCGGCACCTCGCCGACATCCAGCGCATCAGCCACGGCACCGGACGTCGCGACCTCATGAGCCTGGTGACCACCCACGCGCCCGAGGTCGTCGAGTGGCTCGTGGAGCGCGGGATGCCCTTCGACCCCGAGACCCCGCGACTGGTCTACGGCCACGAGCCCTACGAGGTCCCGAGGACCGTCTACGGGGTCGAGGGCGGCCTGTCGATCCTGCAGGTGCTCGCGGCCGAGCTCGACGAGGTCCGGGCCGCTCATGACCTCCTCCTGTGGACCGACGCCCCGGTCACGGGGCTGACCACCGACGCCGACGGGCGAGTCACCGGTGTGGAGGTCTATCGCGGCGGTGCCGAGCTCGAGGTCGAGGCGCAGGCCGTGGTGCTGGCCACTGGCGGCTACGGCGCCGACGCCGAGCTGTTCGCCGAGCGGCACGGCATCGCCCTGGTCACCGTCGCCTCCCGGACCTCGACCGGCGACGGGATCCACCTCGGCCGCAGCGTGGGCGCGGGCCTGCAGGGGGAGGGCACCTACCTGCCCACCTTCGGCGGGATGCCGGACCCGCAGGCGCCGCACCGCGCCAACTGGGCCGAGCGGGTGCTGCTCACCACGGAGCGGGCGCCGCGCGAGATCTACGTCGACCGCGCCGGTCGGCGCTGGATCGCCGAGGACGAGCCGTCGATCGACCTCAAGGAGCGGGCCCTGACCGGGCTTCCGGACCAGGTCTTCTGGACCGTCTTCGACGACGACGCCGTGGCCCGCGCCGGGGGCGACCAGCCGCCGATCGTCCTGGGCTGGGCGCCCGACGACCTGCGTCGCCACGCCAACGTGCGCCCGGGCGTGTACGCCGCCGACACCTTGGAGGAGCTGGCCGGGCTCGCGGGGATCGACCCGACCGGGCTGGTCGCGTCGGTCGCGGCGTACAACCGGGCGGTCGCCGAGGGGCACGACCCGGAGTTCGGGCGGACCCACCTGCCCGCGCCGATCGCGGCGCCCCCGTTCTACGCGCTGCTCAACCAGGGCATCGCCGTCGTCACCTTCGACGGCCTGGACATCGACGACTCGTTCGCCGTGCGGGACGAGGCGGGGGCGCCGATCCCCGGCCTGTTCGCGATCGGCGAGGTGATCGGCGCCGGCGCCACCTGCGGCAACAGCTTCTGCTCCGGGATGCTGCTCACCCCGGCGCTGGTCTTCGGGCGGCTGCTCGGCGAGCGGTGCGGCAGCCTCAGAAGGCCGACGACCCCGGCTTGATGACGCCGAGCGCGGCCGCCAGGAGCACCAGCGCCCAGATGCCGTAGACCCACGGCTCGCACCGCCGGATCGAGCCGAGGATCGCCCTCTCCACCTCCGGCGTCGTCCCGGACGTGACCAGGCGCCCGAACGCCGGGCCGAACGGCACCAGCTGGCGCCGGATCATCACGCCGCAGAAGATGCACAGCGCGTAGGCCACGACCTTGGCACCCAGCCACTTCGGGTTCGTGTCGACGCCGAACGGGTCGGTGGCGACCATGGTGTAGATCCCGGCCGCGAGCAGCCCGGCGCTCAGCGCGTAGCGCACCAGCAGATCGGCCCGCTGCGAGAGCCGCGCGATCGCGGTGTCCCCGCCCCGGTAGTCGATCACCGAGACCGCGAGCCAGGCCAGGCTCGCGACCCACACGAGCGCCAGCAGCCAGCCGTGCACGAAGAAGTCGTCGCCGAGCGGACCCCAGGCCATCAGGGTGACCCCGCTGGGCAGGATCAGCACCAGCGAGACCCGCGGCGCGATGTCGACGCCGTGCATGATCTTCGTCGACACCGCGCGCGCCTCCGGCCCGAGGTCGGACTTGAGGATGTAGCGGCTGGCGTAGTAGACGCCGACGTCGCCGCCGAGCCAGTAGGCGAACAGCACGATGTGCAGGAGCACCGCGAAGCTGTGCCCGTCGAACCCGTGGACGGCCTCCATCACATCCCGTCGCCGTCCCAGCGGCCGCGCGAGCGGCTGCGCACGGGCATGCTGGAGAGGATCGGCGCCGGGATCGGGTCGCCCTTCTGCCAGGGCCGCCCGGCGCCCCAGTTGTGGGCGTGCTCGTCGGTGCGCTCGTCGGCGTGCTCGGTCTCGCGCCCGCTCCAGCCCCAGTCGAGGTCGGCCGGCGCGTGCCCGTGGTCGTGGTCGTGCCCGTGGTCGTGGCCGTGCTCGCCGCCGCCGTGCCCACCTTGCAGGTTGAAGGCGTCGAGCGCCTTGGCGATGGCGATGTCGGCCTTGTGGGCCCCGGAGCCGTGGTGGGCCACCGGGGCGTCGTACTGCCCCTGGTCCCTCTGGAACTGCCAGGACGCGGTCAGCTGGCGCATGTCCTCGTCGGTGCGCCACGGCTGGGCCATGTCGTGCGTCGAGTGCGCCCACCGGGCGGCCGGGTGCGGGGCCTCGTCGAGCCCGTCGGGGCCGTAGTTGACGCCCTCGCCGCCCCAGCGGACCCACTCGTTCTGGGTGTACCAGTTGGCCAGCTCGCCGTCGGAGCGCAGCAGCCAGGTGGCGCCGCCCTCCATCGTGGTGAAGTGGCCGTGCTTGACCCGCGCGGGGCGGAAGAAGTAGGTGCCGAGGTCCAGGGTGCCGAAGTTGTACTCCATGTGGCCCTGGGTCGTGTAGGCCTCCTCGTAGCAGGGGTGGTGGGCCAGGCGGTGGTCCGACCAGCCCTCCTGCGCGTGCACCAGGCGGGTGTAGAAGCCGCTGACCGGGTCGACGTGGAGGTACTTGATGAACAGCCCCGGCATGGGGCCGGGGTTGGGCACGGCGTCCCACGTCATCGCCTCGGAGTCGATGACGATGACGTCCTCGCGGGCGTCGGCCCAGCGCGAGGCGCCGGCCAGCGAGTCGACCGGGTCGAAGCCGGCGTCGCCGTACTCGCGGTAGTGCAGCATCCGGGTGCCCTCGGCGGCTTTGAGGTAGTCGATCGGCACGCCCTTGGGTGCGTAGACGTAGCCGCCCTTGCCGATGCGCCGCCCGCCGTAGTCGATCTCGCCCTCGACCACGTAGTACTCGGTGTTGGCGTGGTGGATGCCGGGGCCGCGGCCCCAGTCGGTGTGGAAGTCGATGCGCAGCGACGAGGAGCCGTCCTCCTCGTCGACCGAGAGCCGGCGCTCGCTCGCGCGGCCCTCGCCGCCGGGCAGCTCGGCGGCGTGCCAGACGTAGTCGTCTTCCTGGATGAGCTCGACATGGGGTCGCACGGGGGCTCCTCGTTTCGGTGGTGTGGGTGGGGTCAGTCGGTGGTGACGAGGCCCGCGCGCAGCTCGCGCTTGAGGACCTTGCCGCCCGCGTTGCGGGGGAGCGCCTCCAGGGCGTCCCAGTGGCGGGGCATCTTGTAGCCGGCCAGCCGGTCTCGGCAGTGCGCGCTCAGCGAGTCGCGGCAGGCGTCGTCGAGGGCGCCGCGCAGCACGACGTACGCCGCGACCTCCTCGCCCCAGGTGGTGCTGGGGACGCCGATGACCGCGACGTCGACGACGGCGGGGTGCTCGCGCAGCACGTCCTCGACCTCGCGGGGGTAGACGTTGAGCCCGCCGGAGATGATCAGGTCCTTGAGCCGGTCGACGATGTGGACGTAGCCGTCCTCGTCGCGGACGACGACGTCGCCGCAGGTCACGAAGCCGTCCTCGGTGGTGCAGGCGGCCGTCGCCTCGGGGTCGTCGTGGTAGCCGTTCATGAGGAACGGCGAGCGGCTGAACAGCTCGCCCGGCTCGCCGGGGCCGACGGGGGCGCCGTGCTCGTCGACCACCCTGAGCTCGGTGAGGAACCAGGCATGGCCGACGGAGCCCGGGCGGGTGTGCTGGTCGACCGGGCGCAGGTTGGTGATGATGCCGGACTCGGTGGACCCGTAGAGCTCGTGGATCCCGCACTGGGCGAACTCGGCCATGACCCACTGCTTGAGCGTCCAGGGCAGCGCGGCCGCGTTGAAGTAGAGGGTGTCGAGCGCGCTCAGGTCGTGGCGGGCCACGGCGCCCTCGCCGAGCGCCCGCAGCATCTGGGCGTGCGTCGGCACCAGGAACGTCGACTGCACCCGGTCGCGCTCGGCCAGGCGCAGGAACTCCTCGGGGTCCCAGGAGCGCAGCATCGACACGGTGCCGCCGGCGAAGACCGGCGCGTAGCCGAACGCGAAGCCGGCGCCGTGATACATCGGCGCGACCGCCGCGGAGCGCCGTCCGGGGCCCAGCCCCCACTCCAGCGCGCTCAGGTAGAAGGTCAGCGCCCGGCTGCGGTGCGAGATCAGCACGCCCTTGGGGCGACCGGTCGTGCCGGAGGTGTAGGCGATGCAGAACGGGTCCAGCTCGGCGACCGCCACCTGCGGGTCGGCGGCGCGCGAGGTCTCCAGCACGGCGTCGTACGACGGGCCAAGCTGGGTGCCGTCGAGGCAGAGCGCGAGCAGCCCGAGCTCCGTGACGGCGTCGCCGACGATGCCCGCCAGCGCGTCGTCGAGCACGACCGCGCGGGCGCCGGAGTGCTCCAGGATGAACCGCGCCTCGGATGCGGTGAGCCGGGGGTTGAGGGGCACCATGACCAGGCCGGCCTTGGCGATCCCGGCTGCCAGCTCCGGGTACTCCAGGCGGTTGCCGAGCAGAACGGCGACGCGCTCGCCGGGGGCGAGGCCGGCTGTGAGCAGCGCCTGCGCCACCCGGCTGGACCGCTCGTCCAGCGCGGCGAAGGTCAGCTTCCGGTCCCCATCGATCACGGCCGTGGCGCCGGGCGTGGCCCGGCCGAACTCACGGACGCCCGCAGCGATCGACAGCGCGGCGCCACCGGGGTGGATCGGCATCCGGGTTCCTCTCGCGCGCTCGGTGGGAATTCCTACACAATATACGATATTGCCCGGCGACCGGAAGGGCGACGTCCGCGGGAATGGCCACCACGGCGGCCGACGTTGGCGCTACATGCGCATCGAGATCTGGTCCGACGTCGTCTGCCCCTGGTGCTATATCGGCAAGCGCCGTCTGGAGGCCGCGCTGAGCGGCTTCGAGCACGCCGACGACGTCGAGGTCGTCTACCGCTCCTTCGAGCTGGACCCCTCCGCGCCCCATCACGGCACGGAGAAGACGCTGCCGAGCATCGCGCGCAAGTACGGGCGCAGTGTGTACGAGATGCGGCCGATGATGGAGGGCGTCATGGCGACGGCCGTGGAGGAGGGGCTCGACCTCAAGCTGTTCGACACCGTCCACACCAACACCATCGATGCCCACCGCCTGCTCCACCTGGCACTCGAGGCCGGTGGCCCGACGCTGCAGCGGCGGCTCAAGGAGGCCCTGCTGGCGGCGTACTTCACCCGCGCCGAGGACGTCGGCGACCACGCCGTCCTGCGCCGCGTCGCCGTCGAGGCCGGCCTGGACCCCGCGCGCGTCGACACCGTCCTCTCCGGCGATGAGTACGCCGCCGACGTCGCCGCCGACATCGCCCAGGCGCGGGCCTACGGAGCCACCGGCGTCCCCTTCTTCGTCGTCGACCAGCGCTACGGGATCTCCGGCGCCCAGCCGGTCGAGGCGTTCACCCAGGTCCTCGAGCGCGCGTGGGCCGACACCCACCCCGCCATCGAGGTCCTCGCGGGGGGACCCGACGCCGCCGTCTGCGGGCCCGACGGCTGCGCGGTGTGATCTTGCTCCGATGAAAGGTTAGGCAGGCCTAAGGATGCGGCGTAGGCTGCAATCTTGTGCTTGCCAACTACCTGATCGGCCTCCGCGAGGGGCTGGAGGCCGCGCTCGTGGTCTCGATCCTCGTGGCCTATCTGGTCAAGACCGAGCGCCGGCACCTGCTGCCGCGGATCTGGCTCGGCGTCGCGGTCGCGATCGCGCTCAGCGTCGCCGTGACCCTCGGGCTGGGCCTGCAGTCGCGCAAGTTCACCTTCGAGACCCAGGAGCTCATCGGCGGCACCCTGTCCCTGGTCGCGGTCGCGTTCGTGACCTGGATGATCTTCTGGATGGCCGGCGCGGCGCGCACCATCGGCAGCGAGCTGCGCGGGCGCATCGACGTCGCGGCCGACGGTCGCGCGTGGTCGCTGGTCGTCGTGGCGTTCCTCGCCGTCGGCCGCGAGGGGCTCGAGACCGCGCTGATCCTGTGGACCAACACCCAGGCCGCCATCGGCCGGGACCTGGCGCCCACCGCCCAGCAGACCGCCGAGCCGCTCATCGCGGCGCTGGCCGGCATCCTCACCGCCGTCGTCCTCGGCTACCTCATCTACCGCGGCGCCATCTCGATCAACCTCACCCGCTTCTTCACCTGGACCGGCGCGTTCCTGATCGTCGTCGCGGCCGGCGTCCTGGCCTACGGCGTGCACGACCTGCAGGAGGCGGGCTTCCTGCCGGGCCTGCACACCCTCGCCTTCGACGTCAGCCACATCATCGCGCCCGGCTCCTGGTACGGCACCCTGCTCAAGGGCGTCTTCAACTTCTCGCCCGCCACGACGGTGCTCGAGGCGATCGCCTGGGTGGCCTACGTCGTGCCCGTCTCCTACCTGTTCTTCCGCATGACGCGGCGCCGTACGGCCGCCTCGTCCCGGCCCACCTCCGTCCCCGAAGGAAGCAACCTGTGAAGTCTCTGACCTGGCTGGCCGCCGGCCTGCTCGTCGCCGCGCCCGTCCTCGCCGCCTGTGGCACCGAGAGCACCGAGCCGTCGGGCGGCGGGGGCGGCGCCGGCGGTGACGCCCGCGCGCTGGCGGTCGACTCCACCGACGAGGAGTGCACGGTCTCCGCCACCGAGGCGCCTGCCGGCACGCTCACCTTCGACGTGACCAACAACGGCTCGCAGGTCACCGAGTTCTACCTGCTCGCAGAGGACGGTCTGCGGATCGTCGCCGAGGTCGAGAACATCGGGCCCAGCATCACCCGGCCGCTGACCGCCAAGGTCCCGGCCGGCTCCTACGTCACCGCGTGCAAGCCCGGGATGGCCGGCGACGGGATCCGCGCCGACTTCACCGTCACGGAGTCCGACGAGGACGTCGAGGTGAGCGAGGACGAGGAGGCCCTGGTCACGGCCGCCCAGGACAACTACGCCGCCTACGTGCAGGACCAGTCCGACCAGCTGCTCGTGAAGACCCGCGAGTTCGTCGCGCTCTACCAGGCCGGCGACAAGGACGACGAGGCCCGCGCCCTGTACGCCGACGCCCGCACCCACTGGGAGCGCATCGAGACCGTGGCCGAGTCGTTCGGCGACCTCGACCCGAAGATGGACGCCCGCGAGGCCGACCTCGAGCCCGGCCAGAAGTGGACCGGCTGGCACCTCATCGAGAAGGACCTGTGGCCGGCGCGTGCGGGCAAGTACCAGGCACTGACCGCCAAGGAGCGCGCCTTCTACGCCGACGACCTGCTCGCCAACACCGAGACGCTCGACGGGCGCATCCAGGAGCTCACCTTCACGGTCGACCAGATCGCCAACGGCTCGCGCGGCCTGCTCGAGGAGGTCGCGACCGGCAAGGTCACCGGCGAGGAGGAGTACTGGTCGCGGACCGACCTGTGGGACTTCCAGGCCAACGTCGACGGCGCCAAGGTCGGCTTCGACGGGGTCAAGCCGCTGCTGGAGCAGAAGGACCCCGAGCTCGCGACCCAGCTCGAGAGCCGCTTCGCCGAGCTGCAGACCCTGCTCGACGCGCAGCGGACCGAGGACGGCTTCCGCTACTACGACGAGCTGTCGGCCGAGGAGATCAAGGCGTTCTCGGACGCGGTCAACGCCCTGTCCGAGCCGCTCTCGCGCCTGACGGCCGCGGTCCTGGGCTGACCATGGCGCCCCAGGTCTCCCGACGCGGGCTCCTCGGTGGCGGCGTGGCCGCCGCCGGGGTCGCCGGCGCCTTCGCGACCGGTCGGGCGACGGCCGACCCGGAGGCGGTGCTGCAGCACGCCTCGGCCCGCTCCGCGTCGTACGACTTCCGCGGCGCGCACCAGGCCGGCATCGTCACGCCGGCCCAGGACCGGCTGCACTTCGCGGCCCTCGACGTCACCAGCGACTCGCGCGAGGACCTGATCGACCTGCTCCAGCGGTGGACCGCCGCGGCGGAGCGGATGACGAAGGGCGAGGCCGCCGGGGAGATCGGGCCCGTCGAGGGGTCCCTCGACCTGCCGCCCGACGACACCGGCGAGGCCATCGGGCTGCCGGCCAGCGGGCTGACCATCACCTTCGGCTTCGGCCCCGGGCTGTTCCGCGACGCCGAGGGCCGCGACCGCTTCGGCCTGGCGGACCGGCAGCCCGAGGCGCTGCGGACGCTGCCGCACTTCCCGGCCGACAACCTCGACCCCGCCCGCTCCTACGGCGACCTGTGCATCCAGGCCTGCGCCGACGACCCGCAGGTCGCCGTCCACGCGGTGCGCAACCTGGTGCGGCTCGGCTTCGGGACCGTCTCGGTGCGCTGGTCGCAGCTCGGCTTCGGCCGCACGTCGTCGACGTCGACGACCCAGGAGACCCCCCGCAACCTGTTCGGCTTCAAGGACGGCACCGCCAACGTGAAGGCCGAGGAGGAGGCCGCCCTCGGCGAGCACGTCTGGGTCGGCGCGGACGACGACCCGCGCGGCGGCTGGCTGGCCGGCGGCTCCTACCTGGTCGCCCGCCGGATCAACATGACCATCGAGGTCTGGGACCGCCAGCCGCTCGGCGAGCAGGAGCGCTTCGTCGGCCGCACCAAGGGCACCGGCGCGCCGCTGTCGGGAGGCGAGGAGTTCAGCGAGCCCGACTTCGAGATGCCCGGCCGGGGCGGTCCGATCATCCCCGCCGACGCGCACGTGCGCCTGGTCCACCCCGACCGGCACGGCGGCGCCCGGATGCTGCGCCGCGGCTACAACTTCGTCGACGGCAGCGACGCCCTCGGCGGCCTGAACGCCGGGCTGTTCTTCATCGCCTACGTGCGCGACCCGCGCACCGGCTTCATCCCCGTCCAGAACGCCATGGCCAAGAGCGACGCGCTCATGGAGTACCTCAAGACCACCGGCTCCGCACTGTTCGCCGTGCCGCCCGGTGTGCAGCCGGGGGAGTGGGTCGGTCAGTCGCTGTTCGCCTGACTCGAGACTCGGGGACAGACCGGTGCCTCGGCGGTCAGTCTCCGTCGTAGGCCTTCTGCATGGAGGCGATGTCGATCTTGACCATCTGGAGCATCGCCTGGGTGGCGCGGATGTTGGCCTCGGTGGTCAGGTCGCCGCAGAGCTCCTCAAGTTGTGTGGGCACGATCTGCCACGACACCCCGAACTTGTCCTTGCACCAGCCGCACGCCTGCTCCTGGCCGCCGTCGGCGGTGAGCAGGTCCCAGAAATGGTCGACTTCCGCCTGGGTGTCGACGTTGAGGTAGATGGAGAAGGCCTCGTCCAGGGTGAACTCGGCTCCGGCGTTGATCGCGGTGACCGGCATCCCGGCCACGGTGAAGTCGACGATGAACTCGCCCGGCGTCGTCTGCGGCAGTCCTTCGGGTGCGACGACGACGTTGGTGACCTTGGAGTCGGGGATGTGCTGCTCGTAGAAGCGGGCGGCGTCGCCCGCCTTGCCGTTGCTGAACCACAGGTGGGCTCGTGCGGTGACCATGACGACCTCCTCGGGGCGAGCCTCCGGGCGAGGCCGCTGTCGAGTCAGACTCAGGACCGTCCCGGGATTCATCGTCCTGGTGCGCGATCCCCGCGCTGAGGAGTACCTCGGACAGGCGCCTGTCGCCTACGTCCGGGTCTCGAGGATCGCGAGGTCGCGCTCGGCGTAGAGCCGGTGCTCCCACTCCTCGTTGAGGATGGTGCGCAGGCACTGCGCGACCGGGAAGCTCTCCGGCGGCGGCCAGCCCGGGCCGTCGATCGGCTCGGTGTCGCCGTCGAGCGTCTCCTGAGTCAGCTCGTCGAGGTAGCGGCGTACGGCGTCGCGGCGGCTCTCGCGCAGCTCGAGCACCTCCTCGAGGGAGGGTCGAGCGGCGCGGTCGCGGGGGATGCCCGGGGTGTCGGGCATCTGGTCCCATGGCAGCTCGAGCGGGTGCCACGGGGAGGGGTCGCCCAGGATGGCGCGGCTCAGCCACGCGTCCGTGGCGAAGGCGAGGTGGCGCAGGGTCTCGATGAACGACCACTCGCCGTCGACGGACTCGTGCAGCACGGCCGGGTCGAGGCGCCGGGCCCGCTCGACGGTGCCGGCCCAGAGCTCCTCGAGCAGGTCCCAGGCAGCCCGGAAGCCGTCGGGGTCCGTCGGCCGCATCGCCGCCCGGCCGGGATGGCGCCGGTCGAGCTCCTCCTGCACGAAGGAGGCGACGTCGATGCCGTTGACGGTCAGCTTCACCACCTCCCCGACGATGTCGAGGTCGACGATCTCGACGCCGTGCATGCGCACGCCGACCAGGTCGGTGCCGCGGATGGTCATGTCGTACATCTCGGAGTCGATGAGCTCGACGTGCTCGAGGTGGACGCGCTCGAAGCGCGTGTTGCTCAGGTCGACCCGGGTGAGGCGCGAGCCGCTCAGGTCCTCGTCGGTGAAGTCAGCCATGGCCCGACGCTAGACCCGCCCCCCGACACCGTCACCCCCCGTTGACCGAGCAGCGACGAGCGCCAGCGAGGAGCGCCCGTCGAGATCCGGTGACCCGACCAGGAACCCCACACAAAGCCTTGCGCCTCGAACGTCTGTTCGGTTAGTATAGACCATGTCCATCGCGCACCTCGACGACCACCGGCCCAGCGCCGATGGGCCAGGCGCGCCCGAGGACCTGATCGCCGCAGTCCGCCAGGCGCGGACCCGCGCCGACGCCGCCGAGGCCGACCTGCTGCGACTCGGCCTGGCCTGGGCCCACACCCACCTCGAGGACCCCGCCGACGACACCTGGCACGCCGCCCGCAGCCGCGGCGCCTACCACGACGGCGCGCCGCACGTCGAGGACCTGACCGACCCCGGGGTGCTGGAGTGGTTCGGGCTCCCGCGCCTGGCCTGGGACGCGCCGGCCGCGTTCGCGGTGGCCAACCAGATGACCACCACCGCCGGCAAGGCCTACCTGCGCGACGCCCTGACCCTGGCCCACCGCCTGCCCCGCGTCCACGCCCGCGTGCTGGCCGGCCAGGTCCCGGTCTGGCGGGCGCGCCGGATCGCGCAGGCCGTGCTCGGCAAGCCCGCCGACGTGGCCGCCTACGTCGACCTCGAGGTCGCCGAGCGCGCCCACCAGGTCGGCGCCACCACCCTGGACCAGGTCCTGGACGAGGCGATGCTGCGGCTCTACCCCGAGCAGCGCGAGGCCGAGCAGCTCGAGGCCCTCGACCACCGCCACGCCACCGTGCACGAGGGCTCGCTCAACCACACCGGCGTCGCCGAGATGACCCTGCGCGCCGACTGGTCCGACCTCACCGACTTCGACCGCGCCCTGTCCCTGGTCGCGGCCGCGCTGCTGCGTGACGGCTGCACCGAGTCCTTCGACGTACGCCGCGCGATGGCGATCGGCATCCTCGCCGACCCCGCCCGAGCCCTCGCGCTCATCAACGGCGACCAGGCCCCCGTGCCGACCAAGGGCATCGTGGCCTACCTCCACCTGAGCGGCGACGCGCCCCTGGGCTGCGACCCCGTCGCCACCGACGAGACCGGGCGGACCTGGCTGGTCGACACCGTGCGCGAGTGGCTCGCCCGCAACGACCGCTTCGTCACCGTCCGCCCCGTCATCGACCTCAACGACCACTGCGACGGCACCCGCCACCGCCCCGGCGAGACCGACCCGTACGTCCCCTCCCCGCTGATCGCCGAGAAGGTCCGCCTGCGCGATCCGACCTGCGTCTTCCCCTGGTGCACCCGACCTGCCCGCTCCTGCGACCTCGACCACATCACCCCCTACGACCACGGCGGGCCGACCTGCGAGTGCAACCTCGCCGCCCTGTGCCGACATCACCACCGCCTCAAGACCCACGCCGGCTGGACCTACCGACCACTCGCCCCCGGCACCTACCTCTGGCACGACCCCCACGGCCAGAGCTTCCTCACCACACCCCAGGGCACCACCGACCTCACCTACGCTGCCGATACCGGCTGACCGGCGGATAGCATCGCCGCGTGCCAGTGCCGCGCTGGACCTGTCCTATTGCGCGCTGCTGCTCTTCGGCGCCTGGGCCGCCCAGCTCGACCTCTACCTGCGCGTCGGGTGGCTCGACGTGGTCGTCCACGCCGCCGCGACCGGCCTCATCGCCGCCATGGCCTACCTCGCCCTCGTGCGGCTCGGCGCCCTGAGCCTGGCGCGCGACCCGGCCACCCCGCGCTGGCGGCTCGGCCGGGCCGTCGTCACACTGGCCCTCGGCACGTCGCTGGCCGTGGTCTGGGAGATGTGCGAGTGGTTCGGGCACACCCAGATCGACGACCGGATCCAGGTCGGCTACACCGACACCATGGGCGACCTGGTCGCCGGCGGGGTCGGCTCTGCAGTGGCCGCGGTCCTCCTGGCCCGCGGGCTGCTGCTCGCGGATGCGCGCCGATGAGCACCCCGACCGTCTCGGTCGTCATCCCGGTGCGCGACGACGCCGAGGCGCTGCGCGCGTGCCTACGGGCTCCTCGCCCTCCAGACCACGCCCCCGCTCGAGGTGGTCGTCGTGGACAACGGATCGAGCGACGAGTCGGCCGCGGTCGCCCGTGCCGGCGACGCGCCCCTGGGCCGCGACCCCGTCGCCACCGACGAGACCGGGCGCACCTGGCTGGTCGACACCGTGCGCGAGTGGCTCGCCCGCGACGACCGCTTCGTCACCGTCCGCCCCGTCATCGACCTCTGACGACCACTGCGACGGCACCCGCCACTCGGGAAAGTCCACCGGCCCCGCCTCCTACGCGCCGCCACCACTGATCGCGGAGAAGGTCCGCCTGCGCGACCGGACCCTGCGTCTTCCCGAGGTTCACCCGCCCGGCCCGGTCCTGCGACCTCGACCACATCACGCCTTACGACCGTGGCGGGCGGCGTGCGAATGCAACCTGACAAGTTCTTAGACACACCACTGCGGGGTGTCGGTGCTCGCCGTCTCGGGCCGAGCTTGAGAGGGTGTCTCTCGCACCTACAAGGGAGGGCAACGTGGCCGTGCGGATTCCGACCCGCTTCGAGCATCTGCGGGGTGACCCCACGCCGCTGATCGTCGGAGTCGAGCAGGATCTCGCCGCGTTCGAACGGCTCCGCCGGGCGGCAGAGACACAGCAAGGCGGTGTCCTCGGGCTCATGTCGGCTCCATCGGGTACCGGCAAGACCACGGCGGTGTACTCGCTGGCGTCGATCCTGTCGGATCGCTACACCGGTGTGTTCGTCGTTCCGTCAACCGTGCCCATTCGAGAGCTACCTAACTGGCTCGAAGACAATCTCCCGGAGCCAGATGGGCGGACAATCCCCGTCCTGATCGACAATCGCGAGGCTTCGGACGATGACGTCGGCCTCAAACAGCTCATGTCTAGCTTGAACGGGCTTCTGCGGCGGCGCGCAGACCTGATGGCGCTGTGGCCGACAACCGATGATGACTGGCGTGCGAGCCTTACTAATGCGGCCCGGCAAGTTGGAGGCGATTCCATCGTGCCGCGTGCAGGCGATCTCGAAATCGCGGGACCAAGCAAGGATGACTGGTCGACAGTCCTTGAGCGACTATTGATTCAGCTCGATCAAGCCCGCGAAGATCTTGCAATCGACGATGCCGCCATCGGTGTCGCCGTCGCCGACGCTGACCACGTTGGCGCATTCCTTGAGAAGATCCGCGACGTTGTTGCGGAGCGTGTGGACGATGTCCAGCTCAACAAGTCGTTGCCGAAGGTCCTCTTCGTAGTGTCGTCAGACAGCGCAGTTGTCGGCGAGGCAAACCGGTTACGGCGAGCAGGCACACTCAGGGTTCGAGGCGAGGAGCTGCTCTCCTACTCCAGACGTTCTGGCTCTGGGCTGTACTGGCAAGCGCGTCTGGACAATCCCCAGCACCACCTGGCGTACATCATCTCTCTCTTCGAAGCGCGGGTCGCGACCATGACACCCAGCTCCGTGAGTTACGCGGCGCTTCACTACGGTGACGAGGGTCTGCAGCAACTGGTGAGGGATGCAGGGCTGGGGCGGAGCCCCGCGAACGCGCGGACGACGTTCATGAACACGGACTTCTACAAGTTGCTCACGGGCACGACCAGCTACGAACTCACGTCAACGACAAAGGGCAAGACGGCCGATACGACACAAGCCGCCTATGCAGCCGTGCAGGGAGCATCGTCCAAACGACACAAGGCGATCAACCAGTCGATCTGCGCCCTGGCTGAGTCGGTGGTCCCCGAGTTCGCGGCAGGGGCGGGCAAGTTCGAAGTAGATCTTGGGGAGGCGCGCGCGTTCGCTGACGCAGTCATCCCGCTCGGCGTTGAGGACCTTCACCTTGAGTTCCATCATCTGAGCGCTGCCCATTGCAAGGCCTCGTCAATGGCCTCCTACATCATGGACAAGCTCAAGGTCTACGCGCAGCAATACAACCTGATCCCCCGGTAGGAAGCGCGCGGGGCTCGGGTCGCCGCTTGCCGGAGTAGGCCGACAGGTCGTTGTCGAGTTACTCCCCACCGATCTGCCAACCGAGCTGGGCGGCGAGCTTGCGGCAGTCCTCGACTTGGCGCGCCACACCTGCGCCTGCACCTTCGGCGTCGTTCGAGATCCGGGCGTAGAGCGCCACGCGAGTGGGTGAGTTGGGAGGTCACGTCAGCGATGCGCGAAGTAACCTCGCCGCCCTGTGCCGACATCACCACCGCCTCAAGACCCACGCCGGCTGGACCTACCGACCACTCGCCCCCGGCACCTACCTCTGGCACGACCCCCACGGCCAGAGACTCCTCACCACCCCCCAGGGCACCACCGACCTCACTACGCTGCCGGGTACCGGCTGACCGGCGGATAGCATCGCCGCGTGCCGGTGCCGCGCTTCGTCCTGGGCGACGTCCTGCGGTGGGCGGCCCTTGTCAGCGTCGTGGTGGCGCTGCCGCCGTGGGGGTGGGTGGGCGGCGCGCTCTTCTTCCTGGTGCTGGGCGGCTGCGTCATCCCCCGCGCGCTGGAGGCGCCGGCGGCGCTGGACCTGTCCTACTGCGCGCTGCTGCTCTTCGGCGCCTGGGCCGCCCAGCTCGACCTCTACCTGCGCGTCGGGTGGCTCGACGTGGTCGTCCACGCCGCCGCGACCGGCCTCATCGCCGCCATGGCCTACCTCGCCCTCGTGCGGCTCGGCGCCCTGAGCCTGGCGCGCGACCCGGCCACCCCGCGCTGGCGGCTCGGCCGGGCCGTCGTCACACTGGCCCTCGGCACGTCGCTGGCCGTGGTCTGGGAGATGTGCGAGTGGTTCGGGCACACGCAGATCGACGACCGGATCCAGGTCGGCTACACCGACACCATGGGCGACCTGGTCGCCGGCGGGGTCGGCTCCGCGGTGGCCGCGGTCCTCCTGGCCCGCGGGCTGCTGCTCGCGGGTGCGCGCCGATGAGCACGCCGACCGTCTCGGTCGTCATCCCGGTGCGCGACGACGCCGAGGCGCTGCGCGCGTGCCTGCGGCTCCTCGCGGTCCAGACCACGCCCCCGCTCGAGGTGGTCGTCGTGGACAACGGATCGAGCGACGAGTCGGCCGCGGTCGCCCGCGCCGGCGGGGCTCGCGTGGTCGCGGAGCCGGCGGTGGGCATCCCGAGCGCGGCCGCCACCGGGTACGACGCGGCGCGCGGCGAGGTCATCGCCCGCTGCGACGCCGACAGCCGGCCGGGCCCCGAGTGGGTCGCCAGGATCGCCGACGCCTTCGCCTCTCGCCCGGACCTCGACGCGGTGACGGGCTGGGGGTGGTTCCACGACCTGCCGCGCGGGCTGCGGTGGCCGGCCGCGGCGGCGTACCTCGGCACCTACTACGCCACCACGCACCTGGCCCTGGGTCACACCTCGCTGTGGGGCTCCAGCATGGCGCTGCGCCGCTCGGCCTGGCAGGCGGTGCGCGGGGAGGTCCATCGCGACGACCCCGAGCTTCACGACGACCTGGATCTCGCCTTCGTCCTCGGCCCCTCGCGGGTGGTGCGACTCGACCCGCGGCTGCTGGTCGGCGTGTCGGCGCGGTCGCTGCGCGGAGCCGAGCAGCGCCGCCGGCGCCTGGACCGCGCGTGGCGCACCCTGCGCGTCAACTGGGCCGTGCAGCCGCCCTGGCTGCGCTGGCAGGAGCGGTGGCGCCGAGTCACCAGGTGAGCCAGATGAGCAGCTGGGTGAGGAGGAACCCGGTCACGTAGTTGAGCCACAGGAAGCGCCGCCAGCCGCCGTGGGCGCGCTCGCAGTCGTCGTCGCGCACCGACAGGTAGGCCGCGACGTTGGCGGCGTAGGGCAACACCAGCAGCGCGCTCAGCGCCGCCGGCCAGCCGGTGGTCGCCAGCAGCAGCCCGGCCGCGACGTACGACGCCAGGGCCAGCCGCACGGTGCCCGCAGCGCCCAGCCAGGTGCCGACCGAGGCGATGCCGGCCTCGCGGTCGGCCCGGATGTCCTGCACCGCCCCGAACGCGTGCGAGGCGACGCCCCACAGGAAGAAGCCGGCGAGCGCCGCGAGGGCCTCGCGGGTCAGGGACCCGCCCGCGAGCGCGAGGCCGAAGCAGGCCGGACTGACGAAGTGGGTGCTGGAGGTCAGCGAGTCGAGGAAGGGGCGCTCCTTGAAGCGCAGCCACGGGGCGGAGTAGGCCACGACGGCGAACACCGACACCGCGAGCACCGCCGTCGAGGCGGTGTCGCCGAGCACGACGAGCGCCACGACGAACGGCAGGTTGAGGATCCCCGCGGCCCAGAGCGTCAGCCGGTGCACCCGCCGGTCGAGGACGATGCCCTCGACCCCGCCCTTGCGCGGGTTGCGCACGTCGGACTCGTAGTCGAAGACGTCGTTCACGCCGTACATCAGCAGGTTGTAGGGCACCAGGAACCACAGCACGCCGAGCACCAGCCGGAGGTCGACGCCGCCGCCGGCGAGCAGGTAGGCGGCGCCGAACGGGTAGGCGGTGTTGACCCAGCTCAGGGGTCGCGACGTGCCCACGAGCTGCGCCAGCCGCGACGGCGCCGTGGTCGGCCCCGTGGTCGGCCCGGTGGCGGCGGTCATCGGTCCCGCCCGCCGAGCAGGAGCCACACCGAGGGCAGCAGAGCGACCGCGGCGAGCGGCCACGCGAGGTCCTCGACGGGCGCCAGGATCAGCCGCACGCCGACGAGCGCGCCGTCGCCGTAGCGGAACAGGTCCGCGGCGATCATCAGGCTGTCGAACACCACCGTGAGCACGCCCATGGCGAGCACGGTCAGGCCGGTGGTCGCCCACCACCGGCGCGAGGGACGGCGCAGGACCACCGCCGTGGCCAGCACCGCGGCGGCCAGCGCCAGGAACCACACGGCGACGTCGAGATACGTCACGAGACCGACCCCTCCCGCCGACGGGAGAGCAGGCGCGCGGCCAGGCCGTGCAGGACCATCGTGGTGTAGCAGAGGAAGCCGATGAAGAAGAGCTCCTCCACGGGCAGCTCGTCGGCCACCTCGATGCCGGTCATGGCGGGGGAGTCGCCGCGGCGGTAGATCGCCTGGTCGAGCGCGGCGAGGTCCCAGACCAGGAAGAAGGCGAAGCCCACCGCGAGCACCGCGAGCGCCCGCAGCGGCCGGGCGAACAGGAACAGCCGCCAGCGCCGGTCGACCAGGCCGAGGCAGAGCGCCGAGACCAGGATGCTGGCCAGGTAGGCGAACCTCATCGCTGCGCCGAGGGGGCCGAGGGGCCGGTCGAGCGGTCGCCGCGCAGGCGCTTGAGCACCAGCTCGGCGCTGATCAGGCACATGGGCAGGCCGATCCCGGGGATCGTGCTGTAGCCGGCGTACAGGAGGCCGTCGACCTTGCGGGAGGCGTTGCGGGCGCGGAAGAACGCGCTCTGGGTCAGCACGTGCCCCGGCCCGAGCGCGCCGCCGCGCCAGGAGTGCAGGTCGTCGGCGAAGTCGGCGGGGCCGACGGTGTGGCGGACCCGCACCCGAGCCGCAAGGTCCGCGATGCCGGCCCAGTCGGCCACCTGGGCGATCGCGGCATCCGTCGCCTTCTCCACCGCGGGGTCGCCGGCGCCGTCGCGGCCCCCGTGCCCGATCCCGACGTCGGCGGGCACCGGCACGAGGAGGAAGAGGTTCTCCATGCCCGGGGGAGCGACCGTGTGGTCGGTCGCCGAGGGGCGGCACACGTAGACCGAGGCGGGGTCCGGGACCCGGGTGGGCCGCTCGAAGATCGCGTCGAAGTTGTCCTTCCAGTCCGCGGTGAAGAACAGCGAGTGGTGGGCCAGCTCCGGGAGGGTGCCGTCGACGCCGAGGAACGCCAGCACCGCGCCCGGACCCGAGACCTGCTTGTCCCACCACGACTGCGGGTAGGTCTGGAGCTCGGGTGCCACCAGGGCGGTCTCGACGTGGTGCAGGTCGGCCGCGCCGACGACCACGTCGGCCTCGAGGGCGGCGGGCCGGCCGTCGGCGTCGACGTAGTCCACGCCCGTGACGCGAGCGCGGCGCCCTCCGGGCCGCGTGCGTACGGCGGTCGCCTCGCAGCCCGTGTGCAGCCGGGCGCCGTGCTCGCGAGCGAGCCCCGCGACGGCCTCGATGAGCCGCGAGAAGCCGCCGCGGGGGTAGAGCACCCCGTCGTCGCCCAGGTCCATCCAGCTCATCAGGTGGTACATGCTCGGCGCCCGGTCCGGCGACGTGCCGAGGAACACCGCGGGGTAGCCCAGGACCTGGCGCAGCCGCCGGTCGCGGAAGGAGCGCGCGACGCGGGACTCCAGCGACCGCGTCAGCAGCGAGGTGAGCTCGCCGCCACGGCGCAGGACGTCGGCCTTGAGCAGCGATCGCGGCGACTCGAAGCTGGTGTAGAGGAAGCGGCTCACGCTGAGCTCGTAGACCCGCCGGGCCGAGTCCAGGTAGGCCTCCAGCCGGCGCCCGGCGCCCGGCTCGAGCTCCTCGAACAGCGCGACGTTGGCCGCGCGGCCCGCCCGCACGTCGACCGGCTCGTCGAGCCCCTCGTAGAAGACCCGGTAGCCCGGGTCGAGCCGCTCCAGGTCGAGCTGCTCGGCGGTCGTGGTGCCGAGCATGGCGAAGAAGTGGTCGAAGACCTCCGGCATCAGCCACCACGACGGCCCGGTGTCGAACCGGAAGCCGTCCACCTCCAGCGACCCGGCGCGTCCGCCCAGCTCGTCGCGCCGCTCCAGGACATCGACGCTCCAGCCGTCGCGGGCCAGCAGGGCCGCGGTCGCCAGACCGGTGATCCCGCCGCCGACCACCACTGCGCGGCTCACCGCTCCGGCCTCAGCAGGCTGGTCACCAGGAGCCGGGCCTTCACCGGGTCGGGCACCCGCACCCGCATGCGCCCCAGCCGCTCCGGCGGGGTCGCGCGCACGCGTCGGGAGAGCTCGCCGAACAGCGCGTGCGCGACCCGCACGGCGCGCCGGCTGCTGGGCGGGAGCAGCACGAGGGACCGCGCGCCCGACGCGAGGTCGGCGTCGATGTCGTCGAGGAGTGCGTCCCGCGTGGCGACGTCCAGCCGGGTGGGGTCCACGTCCGGGAAGTACGAGCGCCCCAGGGCCTCGTAGTCGGCGCCCAGGTCCCGCAGGAAATTCAGCTTCTGGAAGGCCGCGCCCAGGCGGCGGGCCCCGGCCGCGAGGTCGTCGTACGACGCGCCGGCGCCGGGCTCGGCGGCCAGGAAGGCGCGCAGGCACATCAGCCCCACGACCTCGGCCGAGCCGTGGACGTAGCGCTCGAAGCTGGCCCGGTCGTGCTCGACCGGGGTGAGGTCGGCACGCATGGAGGCGAAGAACGGGTCGAGCAGGCCCTGCTCGATCCCCGTCTCTCGTGCGGTGCGGGCGAACGCGTGGACGACCAGGTTGCCCGAGTGGCCGGTGCCCAGGGCGCGACGGGTCTCGCGCTCCAGCTCGGTCAGCGTCGCCTCCTGCGCCTCGGTGCTGCCATCGGGACGCGGGGCGTCGACGATCTCGTCGGCGACCCGGACCAGCGCGTAGACGTTGCGCACGTGGCGGCGTACCGGCGGCTCCAGCAGGCGGCTGGCCAGGCCGAACGACGTCGAGTAGCGCTTGATCACCAGGGCCGCGCTGGCGTCCGCCACCTCGTCGTAGGTCCGGTGCGCGCTGAGGGGGCCGGCGTTCGCCCCCGGCGGCAGCCGGAACATCACGCGGCTCCCGCCGCGCGGTCGGAGGCGACCGCGCCGACGATGTGGACCAGGTCCGTCGGCAGCCCCAGGACTTCGGACTGCTCGGCCGCCTCGCGCAGGTGCCTGCGCGCCAGCTCCTCGACGAACGCGTGGGACCCGCCCTCCTCCAGGGCGTTGCGTACGCGGGCGGCGTCGGCCGGGTCCAGGTCGGCGCGGCCCAGGTACGGCGACACGCGGCCCCAGGTCGAGCTGGACTGCGCGTGCACCATGAGCGGGGTCCGCTTGCCCTCGCGAAGGTCTCCCAACGGGGCCTTGCCGGTGCCCTCGGGGTCGCCGAACACGCCCTCGAGGTCGTCGAGCAGCTGGTAGGCGACGCCCAGCAGCCGGCCGACCCGGCCCACCCCGTCGACCACGGCCGACTCGGCGCCCGCCAGCACGGCGCCGGCCTGCATCGGCAGCTCGAAGGAGTAGGCGGCCGTCTTCTGCGCCTCCATCGCGAGCACCTCGGCGAGCGTGGGCTCCGCGACCCCCAGGCTCAGCCGCACGTCGGCCAGCTCGCCGGTGGCCGAGACCCGCAGCGCGGTGTCGAAGAGGTCGAGCAGGCTCGCCCGGGTCCCGGCGTCCACGTCGCACAGGGTGACCGCGCGCAGCGCGTGGCTCAGGGCCAGGTCGCCGACGAGCACCGAGGCCGCGCGCGCGTAGCTCTCGGCACCCTGGGGCGTCGCGCCGTCGGCGAGCGCCTCCGCGCGGAAGCGGCCGGGGGTGCTGGGACGCCCGCGGCGCAGGTCGTCGCCGTCGATCACGTCGTCGTGCACCAGGAAGGCGGTGTGCAGCAGCTCCACCGCGGCGCCGACCTCGGCCACGGCCGTCCGGGCGGTGCCGCCGAGGGCGTCGTGGACCGCGGCGACCAGCCGCGGGCGGAACCGCTTGCCGCCGCTCAGCGCGTCCCGCAGCGCCTCGTCCAGGGCCCGGCGGTCCGGCCCGGCGTTCGGTGGGAGGGGGCCCACCGCGGCGTCGAGGGCTCCCTGCAGGTCGCTCGGTGCCGCTGTCACGACTGCCCGGCTCGCGGGGAGCGCCGCGTCCTGCAGATGGGCACTGACGCTCTCCGTCCGACGGCGGCGGGCCTGGCGCCCCTGACTTAGGCCCGGTACCCACTTGCCCCGGGACGGAGTCGCGGGCCGGTGTCGATCGGGGGCGGCGCCGTTCGACTGCAGGGTGAGAGGGTCTGACGGAGACCCGCCCACGGCAGGAGCACCCCATGAAGTACATGCTGATCATGCGCGCCGACGACGAGGCCAACGAGTCGTTCAAGGACGTCGATTTCGAGAAGATCATGGAGGTGATGGGGCGCTTCAACGAGGAGATGATCTCCGCCGGCGTCCTCGTCGCCGCCGAAGGGCTGGACGACGCCTCGCTGGGCGTCGTCGTCGACTACTCGGCGCAGCCCCCGGTCGTCACCGACGGTCCCTACGGCGAGACCAAGGAGCTGTTCGGCGGCTTCTGGATCCTCGACGTGGCCTCCATCGAGGAGGCCGTCGAGTGGGCCAAGCGCGCGCCCATGGCCGGCCCCGGCATGAAGACCGAGATCCGCCGGGTGGCCAGCGTCGACGAGTTCCCCCAGGACAACCCCTGGATCCAGAAGGAGCGCGCCTGGCGCGAGGCGACCGGCCAGCTGTGAGCCAGGGGCGGGAGGTGCGCCGGGCGGTCGAGGCCGTCTGGCGCATCGAGTCCGCCCGGATCGTCGGCACGCTGGCGCGCTACACCGGCGACTTCGCCCTTGCCGAGGACCTCGCGCAGGAGGCGCTGGCCGAGGCGCTCGTCGGCTGGCCGCGCGACGGCGTACCCGCCAACCCGGCCGGGTGGCTGCTCACCGTCGGACGGCGCCGGGCCATCGACGCGTTCCGTCGGCGGGCGGCCCTCGACGAGAGGTACGCCGTGCTGGCGCGCGACGCCGACGACGGGCCCGACGCGGGGGCGGCGGGGGACGTCGACCTGCTCTGGGACCCCGACCGGGTCGACGACGACCAGCTGGCGCTGATGTTCATCTCCTGTCACCCGGTCCTCTCTCGCGAGGCGCAGGTGGCGCTGACGCTGCGGGTGCTGGGCGGTCTGTCCAGCGACGAGATCGCCCGCGCCTTCCTGGCGCCCACAGCGACGGTGCAGGCGCGCATCACGCGCGCGAAGAAGACGCTGGCCGCGGCGCGGGTGCGCTTCGAGGTGCCGACGCGCGAGGAGTGCCGCGAGCGGCTGGGGCCGGTGCTGAGCGTCATCTACCTGATCTTCACCGAGGGATCCAGCGCGAGCGGCGGCGGCGACTGGATCCGCCCGGACGTGGCCCGGGAGGCGGTCCGGTTGGCCCGGATCCTGGCGCGGCTGCTGCCCGACGAGCCGGAGACCCACGGACTGCTCGCCCTGGTCGAGCTGACCGCGGCGCGCTTCCCCGCACGCGTCGGCCCCGACGGGGAGCCGGTGCTCCTCGAGCACCAGGACCGCGAGCGGTGGGACCGGTCGGCGATCGGGCGCGGCAGGGCGTCCCTGGCCCGCGCCGGGCAGGTCGGGCGAGGGCTCGGCGCCTACGGCGTCCAGGCCGCGATCGCCGAGTGTCACGCCATCGCGCGGAGCGTGGCCGACACCGACTGGGACCGGATCGTCCTGCTCTACGAGGCGCTCGGCCGGCTCGCCCCCTCGCCGGTCGTCGAGCTCAACCGTGCGGTCGCGGTGTCCATGGCGTCGGGGCCGGCGGCCGCGCTGCCGGCGGTCGACGCCCTGGTCGCCTCGGGCGCCCTCTCCGGCTCCCACCTGCTGCCCAGCGTTCGCGGCGAGATGCTGCGCCGGCTCGGCCGCCTCGACGAGGCCCGACACGAGCTCGACCTCGCGCTGCGGCTGTGCGGCAACGAGCGCGAGCGCGCAGTCCTTGCGGCCAAGCTGGCCGCCCTCGCTGGTTGAGGTGCGAGCGTCTCGACACCACCGGTGCACCACCTAGGTCACGCAGCGTCGCAGCCCAGGGTCCAGTGAGTGGCTACTCGCAGGCCGACCCGTCACCGTCTCGGTCCAGGTGGCTGCCGTAGCCCGGCTCGCCGCGGCGGATCGGTGCCGCGCCGGCCGCGCGTACGGCGTCGCAGCTCGGGTAGCGCACATCCTCGGTGAGGCTGAGCGGGGCCTCGGTCGGCGCACCGGAGTCGGCCGGCAGGTCGTGGTCGACGCACGCGGTGAGCACGCGAGCCATGGCGGCCTTCTCGGGGGCGGTGACCCACAGCTCGTACTTCGCCTTGACCGCGATCTGACGCGCGACGTAGTCGCACCGGAATGCCTTGCTCGGCGGCAGCCAGGTGGCGGCGTCGGCGTCGGACTTGGCGCGGTTCTCGCCGGCGTCGACCGGGAGCAGGTTCAGCGGGTCGTTGGCCAGGGCGGCCCTCTTCCTGATCGACCACCGGAGCGCACCGGTGGCCCAGGCGTTGCCGAGCGCCACGACGTGGTCGATGTCGACGAGGAACCCGTCGCCCTTGACGTAGTCGACGGTGGCGGCGGTGTAGGGGTCGGCGAGGACGCCGGAGACCACGACGCAGCCTCGTGTTCCCTGCTGGTAGACGACCCGGGTGAGGTCGCGGGCGAGCATGTCGTTGCGGGTGTCGCATCCGTTGCGGTCCGTGTCGGCCCACGCTGGCCCGAAGGAGTCCCGGTCGTAGCCGGTCATCGGGGCGCGGCCCTTGACGGCCAACGTGGCCAGGACGGCGACGGCGGTCCCGGCCTGCGGCCGAGGGGCGGGACTCGGGGTCTGTACCGAGGTCGCCGGCTCGCGGGCGGCGTCGGTCGGCGCCTCGAGAGGGCTGCAGCCGGTGAGCATCAGTGCGGCCGCGAGCAGCGCGGCGAGCGCGCGGAGGAGGGTGATGGCGGGTGGCATGAGGTGAGGTGCGGATCGTGTGTGCGGGTGCACCTGGATCCCGGTGCCGTCGGAGAACCTATCGCTCGGGCCGCGGCAGTCCTACCATCACCGGGTGCTTCGGACCTGGGTTGCCGTCCTCGCCGCGCTGGCGGCCGTCGGCGCGATACCGACGTGGTCGATGGCGGCGCCGGGGGAGGTCGAGAGCCGCGTCGCGGAGACCGACGTACGGACGGTGGGAGACGGGTCGCGAGCCAGCTGCACCTCCGCCGCGGTGGTGCGAGCGGTGCGCCGCGGCGGGGTGATCCGGTTCGACTGCGGCCCGCGGCCGGTGACCATCGCGATGCGGCGGACCGCCAAGGTCAGCAACACCTCACGGCGTGTGGTGATCGACGGCGGCGGGCTGGTGACCCTGAGCGGGATGGGCAAGCGCCGGATCCTCTACCAGAACACCTGCGACCCGAAGCAGACCTGGACGACCTCCCACTGCGACGACCAGGCCTACCCGCGACTCGTCCTGCGCGACCTGACCTTTGCTCGGGGCAACGCCACCGGCCAGCGCTACGACGGCGGCGGTGGCGGCGCGGTGTTCGTCCGTGGCGGGCAGCTGAAGATCGTCGGCTCGACGTTCCTCGCCAACCGGTGCGACCGGCGCGGACCCGACCTGGGTGGGGCCGCGGTCCGGGTGCTGGACCAGCACCGCGACCGGGCGGTGCAGGTCCTCGACAGCACCTTCAAGAACGGCACCTGCAGCAACGGTGGCGCGCTCAGCAGCATCGGGGTCTCCTGGCGCATCGAGGACAGCACCTTCGTGGGCAACCGCGCCGTCGGCCGCGGCGCCAACCCCGCCCGTCCCGGCACGCGGGGCGGCGGCAGCGGTGGCGCGATCTACCTGGACGGCAACCGGTTCACGCTCTCGCTCATCCGCACGACGGTGCGCGGCAACGTGGCCAACGAGGGGGGAGGCGCGGTCTTCTTCGTGAGCAACGACCGGACCGGGACGATGCTGATCCGTCGCTCCCGCCTGGTGCGCAACCCCAGCCGGGGCTTCGAGACCCCGGGCCTGCCCGGGATCTTCTTCCTCGGTGCCCGGCCCCCGACCATCATCCGCTCCGAGGTGCGCTGAGCTCACGACGCTCGGCGCCGCGGGCCAGTTGCCTTCCACAGCGGGGCTCTCGGACGACAGTCATCCCCAGGCCGAGTCCGACTCGGGCGATCTCAATCGGTTGTTGCACTTCTGCCTGAGTGAGTGGAGGTTGCAGCGCATGCCTGGAGCACGGTTGACAGTGGAGCAGCGTCGGACGATTGAGCGGTGTTATCGCATTGGGCTGTCGCAGGGTCAGATCGCGTCGATCATCGGGAAGTCGGCCTCGACGGTGAGCAGAGAGCTGGCGCGGAGTTTCTCCTCGCCAGGTTCTCGCTCACCAAGGGCCCGCACGGCTCCTGATGCGGGTCGTGGCTACCTCCGCTCGTACAACGCTGAGCGGGCTCAGGCCGTTGCGGCCCTGCGTGCTCGTAGGCCCAAGGCGCGACGGCTGGATCATCCGCCGTTGCGGGAGAAGGTCTGGGAGCTGCTACGCGCTGACTGGTCGCCGGAGCAGATCGCAGCCATGCTGCCGGTGTTGTTCCCCCACGACCAGGACATGCGTGTGAGTCACGAGACGATCTACCAGTCCTTGTTCATCCAGACCAAGGGCGAGCTGAAACGTGAGCTGACCGCGCACCTGCGCAGTCGCCGCACGCGGCGCAAGACTCAGACCGGCGGCGCCAAGCGCGTCACGTTGGGCATCACCGACGACCTCATGATTCGGGCCCGGCCCGCTGAGGTAGAGGATCGGGCTGTGCCCGGTCACTGGGAGGGTGACCTGCTGCTGGGTGGCACCGGCAAGGGGGCGGTCATGACCCTGGTCGAGCGCTCGAGTCGATTCGTGCTCCTCGCACCGATGCCGGGACGTCACACGGCGGATCTGGCGCGCATGAGTCTGGCCGAGATGATCGCGACCCTGCCCCTGAGCCTGCGCCGCTCGATCACCTGGGACCGGGGTAGCGAGATGGCCCAGCATGCGAGGTTCAAGGTCGAGACCGGTTTGCCGATCTACTTCTGTGATCCCCAGTCGCCGTGGCAACGCGGTACGAACGAGAACACCAATGGCCTGCTCCGCCAGTACTGGCCCAAGGGAGCAGACCTGAGTCACCTCACGATGGCTGAGTGTGACGACGTCGCCTTGCGACTCAACACCCGCCCGCGCAAGACCCTCGACTGGCAGACTCCCGGACAAGCCCTCGATCGAGGACTCATTGCAACAGCCCTTTGAGATCGCCTCGGCGGCAATGTCGGCGGTGCGACCTATTATCGAAGACATGTTCGAGTTGCTCATCTCCCGGGTCCGCGAGGCGAAGACCGCCCTCGCGCAGGACCCGAGCGACCTCTCCGACGCCGAGCTCGTCGACCTGCTCCGCGAGGTGGAGGAGCTCAAGTGCGCCGCGGCGGCGGCACAGGCAGTCGCGGCTGTGCGGCTCGACGAGTCCCAGCGCCAGGCCCAGGTCGCGGCCGGTGTGCGCGCCGAGCGGGTGGGTGAGGGCATCGCCGAGCAGGTCGGCCTGGCCCGCCACGAGTCACCCACCAAAGCCGCCCGCCTCCTCGGCCTCGCGAAGGTCCTGCACCACGAGATGCCCCAAACCATGGCGCTCATGCGCGCCGGGCGGCTCAACGAGTGGCGCGCCACGATCCTGGCCCGCGAGACCGCCTGCCTGCCCCTGGCCGACCGGCAGGTCGTCGACGAGCGGCTGTGCGCGGACGGGCGTGCGGCCACCATGAGCGACCTCGCCCTGACCCGGGCCGCGAAGAAGCTCGCCTGCGAGCTCGACCCCGCCTCCGTCGCCGAGCGCGCCCGCCGCGCCGAGACCGAGCGGCACGTCACCATCCGCCCGGCCCCGGACACGATGTGCTGGGTCAGCGCCCTGCTCCCGGTCAAACAGGGCGTGAGCATCTACGCCACCCTCCTCGCCGCCGCGGCCGCAGGCCGCGCCCAGGGCGATGAGCGGTCGAAGGGCCAAGTCATGGCCGACACCCTCGTCGAGCGCGTCACCGGCGCCCCGGCCGACGAGCCCGCCCGGGTCGAGGTCAAGCTCGTCATGACCGACCGCGCCCTCTTCGCCGCCACCGACGACGCCGCCCACCTCGAGGGCTACGGGCCGGTGCCGGCTCCCTGGGCGCGGGCGTTCGTCACCGACGCGATGCGCGCCACCCGGCTCTGGATCCGGCGCCTCTACACCTCACCGCTGACCGGGCAGCTTGTCTCGATGGACTCCCGCGCCCGTCTGGCCCCCGAGGCCCTGGCCGAGTTCGTCGCCACTCGCGACCAGGACCTGTGCCGCACCCCGTGGTGCGGAGCCCCGATCCGCCACACCGACCACATCCGGTCCTGGGAGCACGGCGGCCCCACCACCGCGACCAACCTCCAAGGACTCTGCGAACGCTGCAACCACGCCAAACAGGCCCCCGGCTGGTTGGCACGCGCCTCCACCGACCCCTCCGGTGTCCACACCGTCGAGATCACCACCCCCACCGGCCACCGACATCGCTCCCGCGCACCCGACCCACCCGGCGAGGTCTGCCCCGTTCCTCGCCAGCCGGTCGAGTATGAGCTCATTGGCTGACAGGCGCGTGAGTGTCGTATCGACCCGCTGCTGTTCGTAGCGTGGGTAGTGGGGGACATCAGGGTCCGCCCGGCGAGAGGAGCAGGGATGCCGCACTACCTCATCTACTTCAACCAGCAGTGGGTCGGTGACCACGACGAGGCGTGGTTCGAGAGCCGTGTCGAGCCGTCCACGGCCGTCGTCCGGGACATGCAGGACCAAGGCGTTCTGGTCTACGCCGGCGGGCTGGTCGAGGAACTGGAGCAGGCGGCCAGCGCGGACGCCACGGGCGGAGAGCTGGTCATCACCGACGGGCCCTTCGCGGAGACCAAGGAGTGGCTCGGCGGGCTGACCATCGTGGACGTGCCCGACGACGAGTCCGCTCGCGTGTGGGCGGGGAGGGTGGCCGAGGGCTGCGGCTGGCCGCAGGAGGTGCGCCGCTTCAAGGCCGGCTCGTTGCAGGCGCTCGCCCTCGAGGCTCAGCCGGCGGCCGCCCCCCAGTCGGGCCTGAGGAGGCCGTAGATCCAGGAGTCGGAGACGACGCCGTCGACGACGCAGTCCTCGCGCAGCGTGCCCTCGTGCCGGAAGCCGAGCTTCTCCAGGACCCGAGCGGAGGCGGGGTTGCGGGTGTCGACCTCCGCCTGCACGCGGTGGAGGTCGAGAGTGTCGAAGGCCCACTGCAGCAGGGCGCGGGCCGCCTCGGTGGTGTAGCCGTGGCCCCAGGCGGCCTCGGCGAGGATGTAGCCGAGGGTCGCCCGCCGGTGCGCAGGCTCCCAGCGGGCGAGGGTGCACCAGCCGAGGAAGGCGGAGTCAGTGGCGCGCTCGATGACCAGTCGCGTGCCGCTGGCCTCCTCCTCCATCCGGCGGCAGGTCGCGAGGAAGCGCTCGCCCTGGGCGCGATCGGTCCAGGGCGGGGAGTCCCAGTAGCGCAGGACGTGGGCGTCACTCTGCAGCGCGTACAGGTCGTCGGAGTCGCTCTCGGCGAAGGGGCGCAGCCGCAGGCGAGCGGTGGTCAGTGTCGGGGTGGGCAACGGCATGGAGCCATCGTGTCGTGTCGAGGGGGGTCGAGGACAACGGGTTTCGGTGCCAGGCATGTCTCCCGGCGGGCGGGGGACCGGCGGGCATGGACGAACGTCGCAAGCCCACCGCCGAGCAGCCACTGAACGCTCCCGGGCCGCGCAAGAAGTTTCCGGCGGCGCTGGCCGTGCTCGCGCTGATCGCCGTGGTGGCGGCGATCTTCGCGCTGATCACCTACCTGCAGCAGCGGACCTGAGCCGCACGGGACACCTCAACCCCGGAGATAGCGCAGGAACACGGCACCGGTGGCGCTGGCCGCGACGGTGTCCAGCCTCAGCCGGCCCGGCTCCGCCCGGTCGCCGAACAGCCGTCTCCCGCTGCCCGCGAGGGTGGGGACGACGACGAGCTCGAGGACGTCGACGAGGTCGGCGTCCAGCAGGGTGGTCGCGAGGGTGAGGCTGCCGTGGATGCCGATGTCGCCGCCCTCGCCCTCCTTCAGTCGAGCCACGTAGTCGGCGGCCGGCTCGTGGACCAGGACGGTGTTGGTCCAGGAGGTGGCCGGGGCGGTCGAGGTGACGACGTGCTTCGGGGTGGTGTTGATGAAGTCCGCGAAGGGCTGGACGTCGGAAGTCGGCCAGTAGCCGGACCAGTAGTCGTAGGTGCCGCGGCCGAGCAGCACGTCGTCCTGGGCGGCGATGACGCGCCTCATGTTGGCGAACACGTCGTCGTCGACCTCGAACATCCAGTCGCTCGGCTCCTCAGCGACGCCGTCGAGGGACATCAGCTCGTACATCACGACCTTGCGCATGCCATCCCAGACCGGCGCCGGACCCGGAACTCATCGCCTCGGGCACCGGGCCTGAGGGGGCCCTCTCACCACGTGCACGCGATTCATTCACCCGTGTGACGGTCAGGTAACGTGGACCCGGCACAGCGTCGTGCGACTCCCTTCTGGAACAACCTTGAGGACATCGCTGTGAGCAAGCCCGTCGTACTCATCGCCGAAGAGCTGAGCCCCGCCACCGTCGAGGCGCTCGGCCCGGACTTCGAGATCCGCAGCTGCAACGGCGCCGACCGCGCCGAGCTGCTGCCCGCGATCGCCGACGTCGACGCGATCCTGGTCCGCTCGGCGACCAAGGTCGACGCCGAGGCGCTCGCCGCCGCCACCCGGCTGAAGGTCGTGGCTCGCGCGGGCGTGGGTCTCGACAACGTCGACGTGAAGGCCGCGACCCAGTCCGGTGTCATGGTCGTCAACGCGCCGACCTCCAACATCGTCTCGGCCGCCGAGCTCGCGGTCGCGCTGATGCTCGCCGCCGCGCGCCACGTCTCGCCGGCGCACGCCGCGCTGCGGGGCGGGGAGTGGAAGCGCTCCAAGTACACCGGCATCGAGCTCTACGAGAAGACCGTCGGCATCGTCGGCCTGGGTCGCATCGGCGTCCTGGTCGCGCAGCGCCTGAGCGCGTTCGGGATGAACGTCATCGCCTACGACCCCTACGTGCAGGCCGGCCGGGCCGCCCAGATGGGCGTGCGCCTCGTCGACCTCGACACCCTGCTCGCCGAGGCCGACTTCATGTCGGTCCACCTGCCCAAGACCCCCGAGACGGTGGGCCTGATCGGCGCCGAGCAGCTGGCCAAGGCCAAGACCTCGCTGGTGCTCGTCAACGCCGCCCGCGGCGGCATCGTCGACGAGGCGGCGCTCTACGACGCGCTGAAGACCGGCAGCATCGCCGCCGCCGGCCTCGACGTGTTCGCCAAGGAGCCGTGCACCGACAGCCCGCTCTTCGAGCTCGAGAATGTCGTCGCCACGCCCCACCTCGGCGCGTCCACCGACGAGGCGCAGGAGAAGGCCGGCATCGCGGTCGCCAAGTCGGTGCGGCTCGCGCTGTCCGGCGAGCTCGTGCCGGACGCGGTCAACGTCCAGGGCGGCGTGATCGCCGAGGACGTGCGCCCGGGCATCCCGCTCACCGAGAAGCTCGGCCGCGTGTTCACCGCGCTGGCCGGCGAGGTCGCCCAGCAGATCGACGTCGAGGTCCGCGGTGAGATCACCGAGTTCGACGTGAAGGTGCTCGAGCTGGCTGCCCTCAAGGGCGTCTTCAGCGACGTCGTCGAGGACCAGGTCTCCTACGTCAACGCGCCGCTGCTGGCCGCCGAGCGCGGGACCGCCGTACGCCTCGTGACCGACGGCGAGAGCGCCGACCACCGCAACCTGATCACGATCCGCGGCACCCTCGCCGACGGCTCGCAGGTCTCGGTCAGCGGCACGCTGGTGGGCATCAACCAGAAGGAGCGCCTGGTCGAGGTCAACGGCTTCGAGATCGACATCGAGCCGACCAACCACCTGGCGTTCTTCACCTACGACGACCGCCCGGGCATGGTCGGCACCGTCGGGCAGATCCTGGGCAGCTCGCAGGTCAACATCGCCGGCATGCAGGTCGCCCGCGCGGCCAAGGGCGGCCTCGCCCTCGTCGCGCTCTCCGTCGACAGCGCCATCCCCGCCGACGCCCTCGCCGACATCGAGAGCGCCATCGACGCCGCCTCCGTGCGCGCCGTCGACCTCGGCTGATTCGTCCCTCAGGCCACCATCACCCGCGCGGAGCCGCGGGGGGTGGTGCCCTGGCGGTCGCGTACGGCGGACCAGGCCTCGGCGAGCCGGGCGACGGCCTCCTCCATGACGTGGGGCGGTCGGGTCCAGGGCACCCGGACGAACTGGTCGAGCCCGCCCTCGGCCGCGAAGACCGGGCCCGGGGCGATGATCACGCCCCGGCGCTCGGCCTCGTCGGTGAGGGCGGTGCCGAGCGGGCCGGGCAGCTGCAGCCAGAGCGCCAGACCGCCGCCGGGCAGGTGGAAGCGCCAGTCGGGCAGCTGTTCGCGCACCCCGGCGGCCAGCCGGTCGCGCTGCTCGCGGAGCCGCTCGCGGTGCGCGTCGACGACCTCCTCGCCGCGGGCCAGCAGCCGGGCGAGCACGAGCTGCTCCATCACCGGTGCGCCCAGGTCGAGGCCCACGCGGGCCGTGGTCAGCTGGTCCATCCGGCCCTCCGGGGCTCGGATCCAGCCCAGGCGCAGGCCGCCCCAGTAGGTCTTGCTCGCGCTCCCGAGCGTGATCGTCTCCGGCGCGAAGGCAGCGAACGGCCGCGGCATCTCCTGTCCGTCCAGCGCCAGTGCCTGGTGCGCCTCGTCGACCACCGCGACCGTGCCGGCGCGTCGCAGGAGGGCGGCGTACTCCTCGCGCTGGGCCTCGGTCATGAGGTGACCCGTGGGGTTCTGGAAGTCCGGGATCAGGTAGGCCAGGCGGGGTGAGGTCTGGCGAAGCGCGGCGGCGACCGAGCCGAGGTCCCAGCCGTCCGGGTCGACCGGCACCCCGGTGAGGCGGGCGCCGCTGTGGCGGATCGCGAGCGTCGCGTTGGGATAGACCGGTGACTCGACCAGGACCCGGTCGCCCGGACCGGTGTAGGCCTGCGCCACGATCGCGGCCGCCGACAGCGCGCCGGGGGTCACCATCACCTGCTCCGGCGTGGTCGGCAGGCCGCGCGCCTCGTACGTCGCGGCGATGGCGGCCTGCAGCTCGGGCAGGCCGGCGGGGAAGTAGCCGTGTCCGCCGAAGTACGCCGGCAGGTCGCTCGCCGCCTCGGCATAGGCCGCCGCCACACCGGGCGGGGCCGAGGCGGCCGCGCAGTTGAGGTCGATGGCCTCGTGGTCGCCGGCGCGGGGGAGCAGGGCACGGTCGTGGGCGCGCGCCCGGCCGCCCGGCACCCGGGTGAACGTCCCGGAGCCCTGGCGCGCCTCGGCGTACCCGGTGTCGCGCAGCGTCGCGTAGGCGCGGGTGACCGTCGTGCGCGAGACCCCGAGCGCCTCGGTCAGCTCGCGCTCGCTGGGCAGCCGGGTGCCGAAGCCGATCCGGCCGTCGCCGATCAGCAGCCGCAGCGCGTCGGCGAGGCCGGCGTAGGCCGGGGTGCGGTCGAAGTCGCCGACCAGGGCGGCGGTGCGCGCGGCGGAGATCGCGGTGGACGTGCTCATGCAGTCCACCGTCCCACGATTGGCTATTTGTTGGAAGGCCAATCTGCGAGAGATTGGGTGCATGCGCAGCACCGCCGGGCCCCGGGCGCCCCACCCCGCCCCCGCCGATCTCGGCCCCGTCGCCCAGCTGCGGGCCGGGCGCCTCGGGCGCCGGCTGGTGCAGCTCTACGTCGGCCTCGTGGCCTACGGCGTCTCGCTCGGGATGATGGTGCGCGGCGACCTCGGCCTCGCGCCCTGGGACGTGCTGCACTCCGGACTGATCCGGCACGTGCCGCTGAGCCTGGGTCAGGCCGTCGTCGTCATGAGCTTCGTGGTGCTGCTGCTGTGGATCCCGCTGCGGGAGATGCCGGGGCTCGGCACCGTCTCCAACGCGCTCGTCGTCGGCGTCGCGGCCGACGGGACGCTGTGGCTGCTGGACCGGCCCGATGTGCTGGTGCTGCGGACCGCGCTGATGGTCGGCGGCATCGTCCTGTGCGGCTTCGCGACGGCGCTCTACATCGGCGCGCAGCTCGGACGCGGGCCGCGCGACGGCCTGATGACCGGCCTGGTGCGGCGCTCCGGCGGCTCTTTGCGGCTGGTGCGCACCGGCCTGGAGGTAGCCGTGGTGGTGATCGGGCTGCTGCTCGGGGGCGCCGTCGGCCTCGGCACCCTGCTGTACGCCGTCGCGATCGGCCCGCTCGCCCAGCTGTGGCTCCCGTTATGCACCGTCCGCCTGCCAAAGTAAAACTGTATATGATCTCAGCATGGCCTTCAGCACGATCACCGACCTCGACGTCGTCGCGACCCAGCAGCACAGCCGCGAGCTGAGGAGCCGCCTGCTCGCGACCGGCTCCTCGACCTACGTCACCGGCCCGTCGGGCGCCGGCAACGGGGAGCGGGTGCTCGTCCTGGGCGGCACCGGCTACATCGGCCGGGCGCTCGTCCCCGAGCTCGCGCGCCGCGGCTACCGCCCGGTCGTGCTCGCGCGCAGCGTCCAGGCCAAGAACGAGGCGGAGTACGCCGACGCCGAGGTGATCGTCGGTGACCCGACCCTGGCCGCCGACGTGCTGGCGGCCGTGGCCGCGGCACCCACCGACGTGGTGATCTCACTGCTCTCCGGCCGTCGCCCCAACGACGCCGAGGAGTGCCGCCTGGTCGACCACGAGGCGGTGGGGAACGGCATCAGGGCCGCGGTCGCCCACGACGTGCGTCAGTTCATCCAGGTCAGCGACTTCGGCGCCTACCGCCCCGAGCTGATCCCACAGGTCTACAAGCTCCAGGTCGAGGGCGAGCTGATGGGCCAGCACCACGGCGCGCTGCCGTGGACGATCGTGCGCCCGACGGCGTACTTCCCCTATCTGTCGGCCACCTTCGGCGACGTGAAGAACGGCCTGCCCTACCGGATCTTCGACCACGGCGAGCACAGCGTGGTCAACCCGATCGCCCGCGAGGACCTCGCCGAGTTCATCGTCAACCAGGTCCTGAACGACGATGCCCTCGGTCGGGTGCTCCCGGTCGGCGGCCCGTGGACGGAGGACAACATGGTCACCCTCAAGGGCGCGGGCCAGATGATGTTCGACGTCACCGGCCGCGAGCCGCAGTGGGACGTCGTCACGCTCAAGGCCTGGGACAAGAAGACCGCGCGCCTCGCCCGGCTCGGCAGGTTCAGCACGCAGCTCAAGCCCGTGGCCTTCTACCTCGAGGCGGCGAAGTACTGGTCGGTGGTCGACCACGTCGCGCCGTCCTACGGCGAGCGCACGCTGCGCGGGTTCATGGAGCGGCTCAAGGACCGGGAGTTTCCGACGGGCAGCTTCCGGGAACGAATGAAGAGCGGCACGAACGCCATGCCGACCGACATCTGAACATCGCCCTCGGCGGGCATGTCAGACTCTGGCCCATGCGGCTCGCAGGAGCCCCCCGACGTCGCCCTGGAGATGCTCATGACCAACCCCACCGGAGAACCCCAGGCCGCGGCCGCCGTCGCTCCGCTGGCCCCGCCCGACCAGGCGCTGACCCTCACCGCCCCCGAGGCCCCGGCGCTGGTGATCGAGACCCAGGCGCCCAAGATGGCGCCGCAGGTCTCGCCCGAGGCGATCCCCGAGCTCGACGGCAAGGTCGACTCCTTCATGACCGCGCTCACCAGCACGACCGCGCGCAGCCCGGAGTTCGCCGCGCAGGCCGAGAGCGTGCGCACCATGGGCGACGCCGACATCCGCAAGGCCGCCGAGACCTCCAACCGGATGCTCAACCAGCCGGTCCGTGCCCTCAAGGAGGGCGGGCTCTCCCAGGGCTCGCAGGTCGGCCAGACCCTGCTCGAGCTGCGCCGCACGATCGAGGACCTCGACCCGAGCGAGGCCAAGGGCGCCCGCAAGCTCATGGACTGGCTGCCGTTCGGCGACAAGGTGGAGGACTACTTCCGCAAGTACCAGTCCAGCCAGAGCCAGCTCAACGGCATCCTGCACAGCCTGCGCAACGGCCAGGACGAGCTGACCAAGGACAACGTCGCGCTCAACCTGGAGAAGACCAACCTGTGGTCGGTCATGGGCCGGCTCAACCAGTACGTCTACGTCGCCGAGCGCCTCGACGCCAAGCTGTCGGCCAAGATCGCCGAGCTCGAGCTCTCCGACCCCGAGGCGGCGAAGGCGCTCTCGCAGGACGTGCTGTTCTACGTGCGCCAGAAGCACCAGGACCTGCTGACCCAGCTCGCGGTGTCGATCCAGAGCTACCTCGCGATCGACATCATCATCAAGAACAACGTCGAGCTCATCAAGGGCGTCGACCGGGCCTCCACGACCACCGTCTCCGCGCTGCGTACGGCGGTCATCGTGGCGCAGGCGCTGGGCAACCAGAAGCTGGTGCTCGACCAGATCACGGCGCTCAACACCACGACGTCCGGGATGATCCAGCGCACCTCCGAGATGCTGCGCGAGAACAGCGCGGCGATCCAGGAGCAGGCCGCCTCCTCGACGATCGGCATGGAGCAGCTGCAGGCGGCGTTCGCCAACATCTACGCGACCATGGACTCGATCGACGACTTCAAGCTCAAGGCGCTCGACTCCATGTCGGCCACCATCGGCGTGCTCGAGGGCGAGGTCGTGAAGTCGCGTGAGTACCTCGAGCGGGTGCAGTCCCACGACGCGCGCAACTCGGCCGGCACGCTGGACCTGACCGACGTACGTTGAGCCTCAGGTCGTGGCTGAAGAGACGGCGCGCACCGGACGACGCGGCTCCGCCGGCGGTGCCGGCCGCGCCGACGGAGCAGGACATCCTGGCGTCGCTGAACCGGGTCAACGCGATGCTCACCGAGGGCAACGCGCCGCCGGTGGTGACCTCGCGGGTCATCCGGATCGCGCGGACGATCAACGACACCCTGCCCCGGCTGCGCCATCTCGGGCTGGGCAGCATGGAGAGCTACTCGGTCGTGGCGACCGCGACCGACTACCTGCCCGAGGCCGTCGGCGGCTACCTGCGCCTGCCGCGCGAGTGGGCCGACACCCGGCCGATCGACGGCTACAAGACCTCGCTGATGGTGCTCATCGACCAGCTCGAGCTGCTCGGCTCGACGATGGACAAGATCTTCGACGCGGCCAACCGCGCGGATGCCCAGGCGCTGCTGGCGCACGGCATGTTCCTCGAGAGCAGGTTCGGCCACTCCGGTGGCACCGACATGACTCTCGGCTCACCGGATGGGGGGTCCCCCGATGACTGACGCGCTGCCCCTGACCGCCGCCCTCGACGCGCTGAGCGCCGCCGCCGCCGCGGCCGGCGTCGACACCGCGACCGCCCGCCGCGAGGGGGAGTGCCTGGCCGCGACGATCGCCGAGCCCGCGCGCGGCGCCTTCGTGGACTGGTCCGCGGCGACCGGGCGCGAGCGCTCCTCGGAGGACTTCATGGACGCCGCCTCGCGCGGGCGGCGCTACCGCTCGGCCCCCACGCCGACCATGAGCCAGCTCTCGCTGTCCGGCTCGGCCCACGCGCCGGCGTACGCCAAGGCGCTCTCGGACGTGGCGCTGGCCGCCGCGACCCTCGGCGAGGAGAACCCCCGCACCGTCGGCAACGCCGCGACCGCGGCCGCCGCCCAGCTGGGCGAGGCCCGCGCGGCGCCCACCCTGGACCTGCCGCCGGCGCGCGAGCCGGTCCCCGGCGTCGGCGACCACTTCCTCGCGCAGATGAGGGACCAGCTCACGACGGTCCAGCGCAACCTCGCGGGCCTCGACCTGCAGCAGGCCGGCGCGCGGCCCGAGCCCTCGCCGCCGGTGGCGGCGGCGCCACCGCCGGCCCCCGCCGAGCCCCAGCCCGAGGACCAGCCCGAGCCCGAGCCCGAGCCCAAGACCGTCGAGGAGCTGCTGGCCGAGCTCGACGAGCTGGTCGGGCTGACCGAGGTGAAGGCCGAGATCCACCGGCAGGCGGCGATCCTGCGGGTGGAGGGGCTGCGCAAGGAGGCGGGGCTGTCCTCGCCGACGATCACCCGGCACATGATCTTCAACGGCAACCCCGGCACCGGCAAGACCACGGTGGCCCGGCTCGTGGCCGGCATCTACCGCGCCCTCGGGCTGCTGTCGAAGGGGCAGCTGGTCGAGGTCGACCGCTCCGAGCTGGTCGCGGGCTACCTCGGCCAGACCGCCATGAAGACAGCCGAGGTCGTGGCGTCGGCGGAGGGCGGGGTGCTGTTCATCGACGAGGCCTACTCGCTCGCCGGCGACCAGTACGGCCAGGAGGCCATCGACACCCTGGTCAAGGAGATGGAGGACAAGCGCGACGACCTGGTCGTGATCGTGGCCGGCTACCCGGTCCCGATGGCGGTCTTCATCTCCCAGAACCCCGGCCTCGAGAGCCGCTTCCGCACCCAGATCGACTTCGCCGACTACACCGACGACGAGCTGGCGAGGATCTTCGGCGTGATGGCGGGTGCGGCGGAGTACGACGTGGACGACGCGGTCCTCGATCGGCTGCGCGAGCTGCTGGCCGCGGTCGAGCGCGGGTCCAGCTTCGGCAACGCGCGCTACGTCCGCAACGTGCTCGAGGCCGCGATCGGGCGCCACGCCTGGCGCCTGCGCGAGATCGAGACGCCGACGCTCGAGGAGCTGCGCACGCTGCACGCCGACGACCTGGACCAGGCCGTGCCCGTCGAGACGCCTGGTCCCTCGGCTCCTGAGGAACCACCCGACGGGCCGGCAGAGGCCGTCGCCTGGCCCGACGCCGCCCCGACCGAGGAGGAGCCCGCATGACCCAGGCCACACAAGGCCAGTCGGCGCCCGCGCCGGCGAGCGCCCCGGCCCACGTCCGGGGCAGCGTCCCGGCGAGCGCCGCGGCGCACGCCCCGGGACCGGCCGCCGGGGCGTCGACGGTCGAGGACACCCCGCGGCTGCTCAACCGGCTGCAGGCGCTGGCCGTCGCGGCCTGTGTCCTGTTCGGGCTGGTGGCCGCGCTGCTGCAGCTGCTCGCCTGGCAGGCCACCGGCCGCGCCGCCGACAACACCGAGCAGGTCGTGCGGGTCCAGCAGATCCAGTCCTCGCTGTTCCGCGCCGACGCCCTGGCCACCAACGCCTTCCTCGTCGGGGGCCTGGAGGACGCCGAGCAGCGCGCCGAGTACGACGACGCCATCGAGCAGGCGCTGCGCGGCATCGCGGGCGCCGCGGAGGCCCAGCCGGCCGACCGCAAGGTGCTGGCCGACCTCAACACCGAGGTGGCGGCGTACGCGTCGGGCATCACGCAGGCCCGGGACAACAACCGGCAGGGCTTCCCGATCGGGGCGCAGTACCTCCGGGAGGCCGGGGCCGGCCTGCGCGCCGACGCCGTGCCGATCCTGCAGGCGCTCGTGGACGCCAACGCCGAGCGCGCCGACGAGGAGATGAACGGGCAGAACACCTTGCCGCTCCTGCTCGCGGGCGTCGCCGCGGTCGCCGTGCTGTGGTGGGTCAACCGTGAGCTCGCACGGCGCTTCCGGCGCCGTGTCAACGTCGGCCTGGCCGTGGCGGCACTCGCCATCACGCTGCTCACCCTGGTCGGGGCCGTGGTCAGCGCCGGCAAGTCCGGGGACAACGACGACCTCCGCGCCGGCAGCTTCGAGCGCGCGCTGCAGGAGTCGCGCGCCCGCACCGCCGCCAACGACGCGAAGGCGGAGGAGAGCCTGCGGCTGATCGCGCGGGGATCGGGCGCCGCGGCCGAGCCCCGGTGGGACGAGCGGGCGGAGATCGTCGAGGAGTCCGCCTCGGCCGACACGCTGGGGCGGTGGAGCGCCTACGCCGACAAGCACGCCGTGATCATCGAGACCGACGACGAGGGCGACTGGAGCGCCGCCGTCGACCTCGCCACCACCACGGAGCCCGGTAGCGCCAGCGCTGCCCTCACCGAGTTCGACCAGGCGTCGCAGGAGGTCGTGGCCCAGGCGGCCGACGAGACCTCCGACAGCCTGCGGTCGGGAGGCATCACCGCGTGGATGCTCATCGTCGTCAGCCTGCTGGTGGGCCTCGGGTCGGCGGGAGCCGTCGCCTGGGGAGTCAACCAGCGGCGAAGGGAGTACGCATGAACAGGCGCGCGCGCCCCCTGGCCGCCCTCGCGGTGCTCGCCCTCCTGCTCTCCGGCTGCGGCGGTTATGACGAGACGAAGGTCCAGGCCGAGCCGGACGGCACGACGGCCCCACCACCGGCGGCGGTCACGCCGCCGGGGTGCCTCACCGACGAGAGCCCGACCCGCTCCTACGAGCCCACGGGCGCGCTGCCGGCACCGGGCGACCTCCCCTCGGGGAGCACCATGGCCGAGATCCGCCAGCGTGGCCGGCTGGTCGCGGGCGTCTCCGCCGACACCTACCTGCTGGCCTCCAACAACCCGTTCACCGGCCAGATCGAGGGCTTCGACATCGACATGGTCGAGCAGGTCGCCAAGGCGATCTTCGGCGACCGGTCGGCCTACGAGCTCAAGGTCATCAGTGCCGCCGACCGGCTGACGTCGCTGCAGGAGCGCGAGGTCGACATCGTCGTGCGCAACATGACGATCAACTGCGTCCGCTGGCAGGACATCGCGTTCTCCGCGGAGTACTACCGCTCCGGGCAGAAGATCCTGGTCCGCCAGGACCTGGCCGACCAGGGGGTCGACTCGGTGCCGGAGCTGGCCGGGGTCACCGTCTGCGCGCCGACCGGCACCTCGAGCCTGGAGAACGTCCGGGAGCTCGCGCCCGGCGCCTTCATCGAGGAGGCCGCCAACCACACCGGCTGCCTGGCGCTCTTCCAGCAGGGCGCGGTCGACGCGATCACCGGCGACGACACCGTGCTCGCCGGCCTGGCCGCCCAGGACCCGTACGCCGTCGTGCCCGAGCAGAAGGCGTTCACCGAGGAGCCGTACGGCATCGGCGTCCACGAGGACGACGTCGACCTGGTGCGCTTCGTCAACGGGGTGCTGGAGCGGATGCGCGCCGACGGCAGCTGGCAGGCCAGCTACGACCGCTGGCTCGCGCCGACGCTCGGCAAGGGCGGCGTCCAGCCGGCGCCGGTCTACGGCAGGACCACGTGACGCTGACCGCGCCGCCCGCGCCGGGGGGGATCGGGCAGGCGCCGGAGCCGGCCGCGCTGCAGGCCTACCTCTCCGACCTGGAGGCCTGGGTCCGCGGCCGGCGCACGGAGCTCGACGAGCTGGACCAGGCGGCGCTCGCGGCCAACCGCGGCGCCGACGTCGCCTCCGACATGGCGCTCTCGCTGGCGCTGTGGAAGGCCGTCTCCGACCGCTACCAGCTGGTCTTCGCGACCTGGGACGGCGGCCGGGTCCTGCAGGCCGAGCGTGAGCGGATCTCCACCCTCGTCTGGGGACGGCTGGACGGCGCCAGCTCGCTGCCCGGCGGCCTGGTGGTCTCGCTGCCCGAGGCCTGCCGCCTCTCCGACGCGCTGGCCGGGCAGCTGCGCACCCGGCTCGCGCTGGTGCCCGGTGCCGACGCTGCCGCGGCGCGGATCAAGGACCTGCGCGCGCAGTGCGAGCGGCTGCGCGACCAGGTGGCGCTGGAGCCGGCCACGGGCCGTGACGCCGCCGTGCGCGAGCTCGCGGGACTGATGAGCCGCCTGGAGGTCGTCGCCGACAAGGCGCAGCGGGGCGCCGACGTCGGTGGGCTGCTCGGCCCGCTCGAGATCGACGCCACCCGCTTCGAGCGCGACCTGATCGTCGGCAACGCGCGCCGCCGCGAGGCTCGCGGCCAGGTGCAGCAGGCCCGCGAGCTGCGTGCCGACCTGGAGGCCCGCGAGGCCGCGCTCGCCCAGCTGGCCGAGACGTGCGTGCGCACCGTCGACCCGGCGCCCCGCTACGCCGTGCCCGACGTCGACGCCCTCGGCCCGATCCCCAACACCCCCGAGCAGATCGGGCCGTACCTGGCCCGCCTGGACCGGGTCGGTCAGGCGATGAGCCTGGCCCAGGAGCGGTACGCCGCCGCGCTGGCCGAGCGCGACGACCTGGTCGCCCTGCTCGACGCCTACGCCGCGAAGGCCCGGGCGCTGGGCGTCGCCGAGCACGACGACCTGCGCGACAGCGAGCGCCTGGCCCGCCAGGTCCTGGCCCGCGAGCCCGCACCCATGGCGGTCTGCCGCCAGCTCGTCTCGACCTACCAGGCCTGGCTCACCCAGGCCCAGTCCGCCCACCAGCAGGAGACCGCATGAGCACCTGCACCCAGCCCGGTTGCACGGGCACCATCGCCGACGGCTACTGCGACGTGTGCGGCATGGCCGCGGCGCCGGGAGCCTCCGCGGCGGCCGCCGTCTCGACCGGGACCCCGGCTACCGCCGCGCCGGCGGCCCCGAGCACACCCGTCGCCGACGGCTCGCCCTGCGGCCAGCCGGGCTGCCAGGGGACCATCACCGACGGCTACTGCGACACCTGCGGCATGGCCGGCACGAGCGCCTCGAGCGCCGCACCGGCCGCCTTCGACGCCGACGCCGCGGTCTCCGCGCGCACCTCCTCCACGCAGATCGAGTCGGCCGCCATCGGCTCGCGCCGCGCCGCCGGCACCGCCTCCACCCACCGCACCCGCGCCGGCTCGCAGCGGATGCGCGCCGCCCGGCTCGGCGCCGGCCTGACCGTCGTACCCCCGGCGCCGCCGGTCGACGCCAGCAAGGCGATCAACCCCGACCCGTCGGTGCCCGAAGACAAGCGGGTCTGCTCCAAGTGCGGCACCGAGATCGGCCGCTCCCGAGACGGTCGGCCCGGGCGCAGCGAGGGGTTCTGCCCGCAGTGCGGCCAGGAGTTCTCGTTCTCGCCCAAGCTGCAGTCCGGCGACCTGGTGGGCGGGCAGTACGAGGTCGCCGGGGCGATCGCCCACGGCGGCCTGGGCTGGATCTACCTCGCCAAGGACCGCAACGTCTCCAACCGCTGGGTCGTGCTCAAGGGCCTGCTCAACTCCGGCGACCCCGACGCCCTGGCCGCGGCCATCGCCGAGCAGCAGTTCCTCGCCCAGGTCGAGCACCCCCTGATCGTCGAGATCTACAACTTCGTCACCCACGAGGGTGCCGGCTACATCGTCATGGAGTACGTCGGCGGCAAGTCGCTCAAGCAGATCCTCAAGCAGCGGATGAAGGACAACCACGGCGCCTACGACCCGCTCCCGGTCGACCAGGCGCTGGCCTACCTGCTCGAGGTGCTGCCGGCGTTCCAGTACCTGCACGACCTCGGACTCGTCTACTGCGACTTCAAGCCCGACAACCTGATCCAGGTGGGCGACGCGGTCAAGCTCATCGACCTCGGCGGCGTGCGTCGGATCGACGACCAGGAGTCGGCCATCTACGGCACCGTCGGCTACCAGGCCCCGGAGGTCGCCGAGGTCGGGCCGAGCGTCGCCTCCGACATCTACACGATCGGGCGCACCCTGGTCGTGCTGTGCATGGAGTTCCGCGGCTACCAGGGCACCTACCTGCACACGCTGCCACCGCCGGAGTCGACTCCGCTGTTCGCCGAGCACGACTCGCTCTACTGGCTGATCGCCAAGTGCTGCGCCACCGACCCGGCCGACCGGTTCGCGTCGGCCGACGAGCTGCGCATCCAGCTGCTCGGGGTGCTCCGCGAGGTGGTCGCGGCGCGCACCAAGGGCACTGCCCTGACCTCGGCGGCGTCGGTGCTCTTCGAGTCGCCGTCGACGTCGGGGTCCGCGCTCGAGTGGTCGCACCTGCCGGAGCTGCGCGTGGACACCACCGATGCCCAGTACTCCTGGCTCTCCGGCATCGGCGCGGAGGACCCGCGGCAGCGGCTCGAGGACCTGGAGGCGGCACCGGAGCACACCGCCGAGGTGTGGCTGGCCCGCGCGCAGACGGCCCTCGAGCTCGACCAGCCGGCACAGGCCCGCGGCTACGCCGCCGACCTCCTCGCCCAGGACCCCTGGGAGTGGCGCGCGCTGTGGATGGACGGGCTGGCCGCCCTGCAGCTGCAGGAGTGGGACAGCGCCGCGGCGTCGTTCAACGCGGTCTACCAGCAGGTGCCCGGTGAGCTCGCCCCCAAGCTGGCGCTCGCGCTGGCCTGTGAGCGGGGCGGTCAGGGGGAGGTCGCGGAGCGGCTCTACGCCACCTGCGCCGCCACCGACGCGACGTACGTCGCGCCCTCGTCGTTCGGGATGGCGCGCGTCCGCGCCCAGCGCCAGGACCTGCAGGGCGCCGTGGCGGCGCTCGACATGGTGCCCAAGACCAGCCGCGGTTACCCCGAGAGCCGCCAGCTGCGCGCCGACGTGCTGCTGTCGGGCGGGGCCGCCGACCTCGCCCTGCTCGACCAGGCCATGCGCTCGATCGAGTCGGTGCCGATGGACCCGCGCACCCGGGAGACCTACGCGGTGCGGATCCTCGAGCAGGCGCTCGAGGTGGTGCTGCGGGGCGCGCCGAGCCCGGATGCGAGGGTAGGCGCTCACCCGGCCACCGAGCCGGGGCTGCGGGACGCGCTCGAGCGCTCGTACCGCGCCCTGGCCCGCGACGCCAGCGAGCTGCGACACCGCGTCGAGCTCGTCAACCAGGCCAACGCCGTACGGATGTGGACGCTGACATGACCGATGCCCCCTGCCCCTCCTGCGGCTCCGCGATGCCCGCGGGCACCCTGTTCTGCGAGCACTGCGGCGCCTCGCTGGGCGCCGCGCCCGTTGCCGAGGGCGCGCGCCCGGTGTCGCTGCAGGGCGCCGTGGCGCCCGGCGCGAGCACCCCGATCGACGACGTGGCGCCGATCAGCGCCGCCACCCACGCCACCGGCGGGGCGGCCGTGGCGACCGCGCCGGGGCGGGTCCCGTGCCGCAGCTGCGGCGGCGTGGTCGGTCCCGACGGCTACTGCGAGCAGTGCGGCACCAAGGCTCCGAGCGAGCGCGACCACTTCCGCGAGGCGCCGGCCGACTGGGTCGCGGGCGTCTGCGACCGCGGCATCCGCCACAGCCGCAACGAGGACGCGATGGCGCTGCTGGCCTCGCCGACCCCGGGGGAGCGGGCGGTGCTGCTGGTGCTGGACGGTGTCTCCAACACCGACGACTCCCACCTCGCCTCGCTGGCCGGCGCCCGCGCCGCGCGCGAGGTGCTGCGCACCCCGCTCCCGCAGGGGATGGGCACGCCCGAGAGCCGGCTCGCCGCCGTGACCAAGGTCTTCAGCGAGGCGGTCCTGGCCGCCAACGAGGCCGTCGTCGCGACGACTCCCGCCGGCTCGCCCAACCCACCGTCGGCGACGTTCGTGTGCGTGGTCGTCGAGGGCTCGATGCTGTCGTTCGCCAACCTCGGCGACTCGCGCGCCTACTGGCTGCCCGACGGGGCCTCCGGTGTCCAGCTCTCCGTCGACGACTCCGTGGCCCAGCAGCTGATCGCGGCGGGCACGCCGCGCCAGCAGGCCGAGACCTCGGCGCAGGCGCACGCGATCACCAAGTGGCTGGGCCGCGACGCGCGCGACCTCACGCCGCGAGTGGGCCAGCTCGAGGTCACCGGGCCCGGCTGGGTGCTGGTCTGCTCCGACGGGCTGTGGAACTACGCCTCGGAGCCCGACGCGCTGGTCGCCCAGGTCGCGGCCAGCGGGGCCACCGCTCCGGACGCCCTCGCGCTCGCGCTGACCGACTGGGCCAACGCCCAGGGCGGCATCGACAACATCACCGTCACGCTGGCACGACTGGACGGGCCCCCCGCGGGGCACAATGCTGCCCAGTCCGCCGTACCCCAGGAGGAGACCCATGGCTGAGTTCACCGCCGCCGTCTACCAGAACGAGTTCCTGCCCGACGGCGGGACGGACGTCAACGCGATCGTCACGGTCACGTGCGCCGGAGCCGGGACGGCCGGGCAGTCCGGTGGTGGCTCGGCCGGCGAGATCATCCTCGTGGACACCTCCGGGTCCATGGGGCCGCAGACGATGGCCGCCGCCAAGGAGGCCGCCCAGGCCGCCATCGCCGAGATCGTCGACGGCACCTGGTTCGCCGTCGTCGCCGGCTCCGACCGCGCGATGCTGGCCTACCCACAGGTGTCCTCCGGGCCGGGCATGGTCCAGGCCGACGCGCGCACCCGCCAGGAGGCGGCCGCCGCGGTGGGCCGCTTCGTCGGCAGCGGCGGCACCGCGATCAGCACCTGGCTCGACCTGGCCGGCTCCCTCTTCGCCTCGGTGCCCGAGGTGACCCAGCGGCACGCCATCCTGCTCACCGACGGCGAGAACCGCGAGCAGCCCGGCGCGCTCGACGCCGCGATCCGCCGGGCCACCGGCGTCTTCCAGTGCGACTGCCGTGGCGCGGGCACCGACTGGCAGGTCGAGGAGATCCGACGCATCGCCCAGGCGCTGCTCGGCACCGTCGACATCATCCCGGAGCCCTCGCAGATGCAGGCGCAGTTCCAGGAGATGATGCGCACCTCCATGTCGCGCGGCGTCGCCGACGCGCAGCTGCGGCTGTGGACGCCGCAGGGCGCGCAGGTCCTGTTCGTCCGGCAGGTGTCGCCGACCGTCGAGGACCTCACCGACCGTCGCGTCGAGGTCAACCCGCTCACGGGCGCCTACCCCACCGGGGCCTGGGCCGACGAGTCGCGCGACTACCACGTCGCCGTCCGCGTGGCCGCCAAGGCGATCGGGCAGGAGCAGCTGGCCGCCCGCGTCCAGCTCGCGCTGGGCGACAACGTCGTGGCCCAGGCGCTGGTCAAGGCCACCTGGTCCAACAACTCCGAGCTCACCACGCGCATCGACCAGCAGGTCGCCCACTACACCGGGCAGACCGAACTGGCCTCGATGATCCAGGAGGGGCTGGCGGCCAAGGCCGCGGGCGACGAGGCCACGGCCACGACCAAGCTCGGCCGCGCCGTCCAGCTGGCCGCGGAGACCGGCAACGACGAGGCCACCTCCAAGCTCCGCAAGGTCGTCGACATCACCGACGAGCATGAGGGCACCGTGCGGCTCAAGGCCGCGATCGCGAAGGCCGACGAGATGGCGCTCGACACCGCGTCGACCAAGACGACCCGGATCAAGAAGTGAGCGTCTGCCCGGCGGGCCACGACACCGCCGCCACCGACTACTGCGACGTGTGCGGGATCGTGATGCCCGCGGACGGGGCCGACGCGACCGGCACGCTCCCGGTGGTCGAGCCGGCCGCGCCGGACACGGCGGCGTGCCCGCACTGCTCGGCGGCCAACCCGCCCAACGCCCTGTTCTGCGAGGCCTGCGGCTACGACTTCACGACCGGGACGCTCCCGCGCCCGCTCAACCCGCTCGACGTGTCGTCCCCGTCCGCCCCGGCCCCTGCGGCCGCCGCGCCCGCCGCGGACGCCAACCCCGCGCCGGCGCCGGCGGACTCCTGGGTCGCGGAGGTCTGGATCGACCCCGACTGGTACGCCGACCAGAAGAGCACCGACCCGCTGCCCTCGCCCGGCCTGCCGAGCGTCGTACCGCTGAAGCACACGTCGGTCCTCATCGGCCGCGCCTCGCGCAGCCGCAACATCACCCCGGACATCGACCTGTCCTCCGACAACGGCATCAGCCGCCGCCACGCCCAGCTCACCACCGACGGCACCCGCTGGTTCGTCGAGGACCTCGGGTCCTCCAACGGCACCTACGTCGGCGGCTCCGTCGGCCCGCTCCCGAGCACGCCGGTCCCGCCCGGGCAGAAGCAGGAGATCGCCTCGGACGACCGGGTCTACGTCGGCGCCTGGACCCGCATCGTCGTCCGGAGGGCGACCGACGGCGAGGTCTGACCGGTCAGCGCTTGGTGGCCACGATCGTGCTGGCGTCGGGGGCGACCATCACCTCGACGGCGGTGAAGCGCTCGTCGGTGAGCCAGCGCTCGCGCAGGGTGTCGACCCGGCCGCCGCTGACGGGGGGCCACATCTCGCAGGGGACGAAGTCGTCGAGGACCACGATGCCGCCGTCCTCGACCAGGTCGGCGACGGCGTCGACGCCCACCTCGTTGGGCTGGCCGGCGTCGAGGAACAGCAGCGAGAAGGGGCCCTTGTCCAGCAGCGTGGACCAGTCGGCGGCCAGCACCTCGACCTGCGGGTCGTCGGAGAAGATCGCGGCCGCGGCCGTGGCCAGCTTGGCGTCGAGCTCGGCGGTCACGATCCGGGCGTCGCCGCGGACTCCGGAGCGCAGCCAGGCGGTGCCGACGCCGCAGCCGGTGCCGAACTCCGCCATCGTGCCGGACCGGGTCGCGGCCAGCATGGCGAGCAGCCGGCCGGTCTCGTTGCGGCAGAACGAGACGTAGCCGGCTTTGCGGGAGACGGCGAAGGCGCGGCTCACCACGTCGGGAAGCTCAGGTGGGGCGCTCATGTGGGGAGTCTTTCATCTTGGGACGAGCGTCTCGACATGTGACCAGTTCCGGCCAACCGGTGGCCGCGCCGTCACGTCGTCCCTTAGTCTCGCCTCACCATGCGGAGCGTTTTCGTACTTATCGTGCGCCGCGGCGAGGCCAAGCAGTAATCCACTGCACATAGAGGCCACCTCGCCGCGGTGAGCGGCGTTGTGCGGTCTCTTCCCTCGTCTCTCGCTCCGCCGCAGGATCCCGATCAGCGTTCGCGCGATCCGCATCCTGCTCGGTCACGCATCTCCCACGCGATCCGTGGGTCCCGCCTCTCCTGCGGCGGAGCGCAGACGGTCCGTCTGACCTTCCGTCCCGACCGATCCAGAACCAGGAGCAGCGACATGTACGACATGTACCCCGAGTGGGGCCCGGCCCAGCACCACCCTGAGAACCCGCGCAGCCACGAGGCGGTCCAAGCCTCGCTTGACCTGCGAGACAATGGCGGTCAGCGCCCCGACGACAACTAGCCTCTGCGCCATGACGACCACTGACTCGACCTCTTCCGGCACCCTCAAGCTCGCCGTGATCCCCGGCGACGGGATCGGCCAGGAGGTCACCGCCGAGGCGCTCAAGGTCCTCGAGGTGGCCGCGCCCGCGGGTGTGAAGTTCGAGCCCACCCGCTACGACCTCGGGGCGGAGCGCTACCTCGCGACCGGCGAGGTGCTGCCCGACTCCGTGCTCGGCGAGATCCGCGAGCACGACGCCATCCTCCTCGGCGCGGTCGGCGGCAAGCCCAACGACCCGAACCTCCCGCCGGGCATCCTCGAGCGCGGGCTGCTGCTGCGACTGCGCTTCGAGCTCGACCACTACGTCAACCTGCGCCCCTCGCGCATCTTCCCGGGCGTGGCCTCGCCCCTCGCCAACCCCGGCGACGTCGACTTCGTCGTGGTCCGCGAGGGCACCGAAGGCCCCTACACGGGCAACGGCGGGGCCCTGCGGGTCGGTACGCCGCACGAGATCGCCACCGAGGTCTCGGTCAACACCGCGTTCGGCGTGGAGCGGGTCGTGCGCGACGCGTTCGCGCGCGCCCAGCGGCGTCCTCGCCAGAAGCTCACCCTGCTCCACAAGACCAACGTGCTCGTCAACGCCGGCTCCGTGTGGTGGCGCCTGACCCAGGAGGTCGCCCGCGAGTTCCCCGAGGTGAGCGTCGACTACATGCACATCGACGCGGCCATGATCTTCATGACCACCGACCCGTCCCGCTTCGACGTGATCGTCACCGACAACCTCTTCGGCGACATCATCACCGACCTCGCCGCCGCCATCACCGGCGGCATCGGCCTGGCCGCGTCCGGCAACATCAACCCCGACCGGACCGCGCCGTCGATGTTCGAGCCGGTCCACGGCTCCGCGCCGGACATCGCGGGCCAGCAGAAGGCCGACCCCACCGCCGCGATCCTCTCGGTGTCGCTGCTGCTGGACCACCTCGGGCACACCGACGCCGCCGCGGTCGTCGAGGCCGCGGTCATCGCCGACCTGGCCGACCGCACGCCCGGCACCGTGCGCCGTACCTCCGAGGTCGGGGACGCCATCGCGTCGCGAGTAGGCGGCTGACGCCGCCCGCACCCGTCCACCAGACCCGAAGGGTCGGATACCGTGAGATCCATGCAGATCAGCACCACCACCAGCACCACCCCCGTCGACGAGGCCCGGCTCGCGGAGATCCTGGCCAACCCCGGCTTCGGCACCCACTTCACCGACCACATGTTCCTGGTGGAGTGGACGCCGGACGCCGGCTGGCACCGCGCGCGGATCGAGCCCTACGGCCCGCTCTCGCTGGACCCCGCGACCGCGGTCCTGCACTACGCGCAGGAGACCTTCGAGGGGATGAAGGCCTACCGCCACGACGACGGCTCCGTGTGGTCCTTCCGGCCCGAGGAGAACGCCGCCCGCATGGTGCGCTCGAGCCAGCGGCTGGCGCTGCCCGAGCTGCCGGTCGCCGACTTCATGCAGGCCGTGGACGCGCTCGTGGAGGTCGACCAGCGCTGGGTCCCGGACCCGGCGGGGGAGAAGAGCCTCTACCTGCGCCCGTTCATGATCGCCACCGAGGTGTTCCTCGGCGTGCGCCCCGCGCAGCACGTCACGTTCCTGGTGATCGCCAGCCCGGCGGGCTCCTACTTCAAGGGCGGCGTCAAGCCGGTGACGCTCTGGCTGACCGAGGACTACACGCGCGCCGGTCGCGGCGGCATGGGTGCAGCCAAGACCGGCGGCAACTACGCGAGCTCGCTGGTCGCGCAGCAGGAGGCGACGGACCAGGGCTGTGACCAGGTGGTCTTCCTGGACGCCCAGGAGGGCAGGTACGTCGAGGAGCTCGGCGGGATGAACCTCTACTTCGTCCACGACGACGGCCGGATCGTCACGCCCGAGACCGGCACCATCCTCGAGGGCATCACCCGCGACAGCATCATCGAGCTCGCCGGCAAGCTGGGCCACCAGGTCGAGGAGCGCCGCTTCTCGATCGACGAGTGGCGCGAGGGCGTCACCAGCGGCCGGATCACCGAGATCTTCGCCTGCGGCACCGCCGCGGTCGTCACCCCGGTGGGCTCGCTGAAGTGGGACGGGGGAGAGGTGCCGGCTCCGGCCAGCACCGACCTGACCATGCGGGTGCGTCAGGCGCTGGTGGACGTGCAGTACGGCCGCGCCGAGGACACCTTCGGCTGGATGCACCGCATCGTCTGAGGCGGACTGACCCGTCCGGGTGAGGTGACCCAGGTCACACGGGCCTACTGTCGAGCCGTACGGCGTCGCCGTGCGGTTGGGTTACTCCAGGGCCTGGCCTTCACTCGGGAGGGAAACCCACATGAAGGTGCAGCACAGTAGAACCGGCATTCCGACCGCGGGGGTGGCGATCCTCGTCGCCCTCACCATGAGCCTCAGCCTGGCTCTCGCCTCGGGGGCGTCCGCCTCCGCGGCTCCCTCCGGTGCCGCCGCCTCCGACAGGTCGGTCGTCGCCTCCACGCCCCAGGGCAAGCTCCGCTCGCGCGTCGTCGGCACCACCGGCAACGGTCGCCGGGTCACGGGCGACTTCGTGCCGATGCGCTTCGTCAAGCGCGACGGCAAGGTGTTCGTGCGCGGCCTGATCCAAGGCGTCGTCCACAACGCCGACGGGTCCACCCGGACGTTCTCGGCCATGCGCACCATGCGGGTCAAGTCCATCGGCGGGGCGCCCGTCAAGGCGGGCAGGAGCGTCAACGCCCGGGCGACCTGCGACATCCTGGACCTGGTCCTCGGCCCGCTCGACCTGGACCTGCTCGGTCTGCGCGTCCACCTGGACCGGGTCGTCCTCACCATCATCGCGGCGACGGGGGCCGGCAACCTGCTCGGCAACCTGCTCTGCGCGGTGACGGGACTGCTCGACGGGGGCCTCGACGGTCTGTTGGGGAGGCTGGTCCTGCTGCTCAACCGGATCCTGTCCCAGCTCGGCCTCGGCCTGTAGCAACGACCGCTGACCCGTCAGAGACTTTCTGACGGGTCAGCGGTGCGCACGGTGCCCGCGGCGGAGCTCGGTGTCCAGGGCATCGAGGCGCTGCTCCCAGAAGGCGCGGAACGGCGCGAGCCAGGCGTCGACCTCGGCCAGGGGGCCGGCGGCGACGGCGTAGATGCGGCGACGCCCCTCGGCGCGCACGTCGGTGAAGCCGTGCTCGCGCAGGACCTTGAGCTGCATCGACACCGCCGGCTGCCCGATCCCGAACTCCGCCGAGATCACCTCGACCACCGCCCCCGCCGACCGCTCGCCGTCCGCGAGCAGCTCGAGGATGCGGCGGCGGACGGGGTCTCCGAGGACGTCGAGGGCGTGCACCTCAGTCCTCGGGCGCGGCCGTGTACGCCTCGGCGGTACGGCGGGCGGCCGCGCGGGCGGTCTCCGGGTCGGCGCCGGCGCTGATGTCGACCTCGCCCCACGCGGCGCTGGAGGCCCACAGGTACTCGCCCAGGTCGGGCACCGTCTCGCGCGGCGGGCGCTCCGCGTCCGGCGCGGCCAGGTGCTCGGCCAGGCCCATGAGCCCCATCTCCCAGCCGATGCCGACCGCTCCGGGGCCGAACTGCTCCCACATCTCCGGCGGCACGGGGGCCGAGTGGTCCAGCTGCAGCAGCGTGCCGCTCTCGGTCGGGCGCAGGCTCAGGTCGACCCAGCTCACCTGGCCGTCGTACTCCCAGGTGAGCGCGAGCCGCTCGGGCGGGACGCACTCGAGCACCTCGCCGCCGGCGTTGCCCTCGAGCTGGTAGCGGCCGCCGACCTCGAGGTCGCCGGACACGGGCATCATCCAGCGCGTGATCCGCTCGCGCGTGGTGAGCGCGTCCCAGACGTCGTCCAGGCTCGCGTCGTAGGTGCGGGTGACCGTGAGCAGCCGCAGCTCCCGGCCGTCGCGGGTGATCGTCGTGAGCGCACGCTCGACCGCGCCCAGGTGGTCGGCGGGGGTGAGGTTCATGTCACCCAACCTATCAGGCATCGTTGATATGACAACCGCGAGAGGTCGCCGGCGCTGCGGTGGTTACCCTTGCCTAACTAGAGGGGCGAGACGAGGAGGCGACCGTGTCCGTGCTCGTCCCCGCGCGCCCGCCCGCCGCGTCCGGGCGCCCGCGCACCGCCGTTCGCGGCCTGCTCGCGGTCGCCGTCCTGCTCCTGCTGCTGGCCGTCGTGGCCCTGGCCAGCCTGATGTGGGGGGTGCGCGACATCCCCGCCGGCCAGGTCTGGGACGCGCTCGTCTCGCCGGTGGCGGGGGACAACGACCACGGGGTGGTGCGCACCGAGCGCGTGCCCCGCACGCTGATCGGGCTCATGGGCGGCGCCGCCCTCGGCGCGGCGGGCGCGCTCATGCAAGGCGTGACGCGTAACCCCATCGCCGACCCCGGCCTCCTCGGGCTCAACTCGGGGGCGTCGCTGGCGGTCATCGTCGCCATCGCCGGCTTCCACGTGACCTCCGTGGACGGCTACGTGTGGTTCGCGTTCCTGGGCGCCGCCGTCGCGGCGGTGATCGTGTACGGCGCGGCGTCGGTCGGCTGGGAGGGCGTCACCCCGGTCAAGCTGGCCCTGGTCGGCGCCGCCGTCACCGCCACGGCGACCTCGCTCATCACCCTGGTGCTGCTGACCGATCGTCACACGCTCCAGGAGTACCGCTTCTGGCAGGTCGGCTCGCTCGCGAACCGGTCGCTGGACGCCCTCGCCTCGGTGCTGCCGTTCGTCGGCGTGGGCCTGCTGCTGGCGCTGGCCGCCGGCCGGGTCCTCAACGCGCTGGCCCTGGGCGACGACGTGGCGCGCGGCCTCGGCCAGGACGTCGTGCGCGGCCGGCTGCTCGTCGTGCTCGCCGTGGTCCTGCTGTGCGGCTCGGCCGTGTCGCTGGTCGGGCCGATCGCCTTCGTCGGGCTGGTCGTGCCCCACGTCGCCCGGGTCGTCGTCGGGCCCGACTACCGCTGGCTGGTCGTGCTGTCGATCCTGATCGGGCCGCTCCTGCTGCTGGTCGCCGACATCGTCGGGCGCCTGCTGGTGCCCGGCGAGCTGGAGGCGGGACTGGTCGTCGCCCTGGTCGGGACCCCGGTCCTGCTGGTGCTCGTACGCCGCTCGCGGAGCGTGGCCGCGTGAGCAGCCTCGCGGCACCCGAGGCGGTGGCACGCGAGGGCCTGCGCGCCTCCCGGCTGCGGCGCCGGGCCCGCACGACCGCCGTCACGCTGGCCCTGCTGCTCGTGGCCGCCACCCTCGCCGTGGTGGCGCTGATGCTAGGGGACTTCCGGCTCTCGGCCGCCCAGGTCGTGGGCGCGCTGGCCGGCAGCGACGAGGAGCCGGCCCGGTTCGTGGTCTTCGACCTGCGCCTGCCCCGGCTCACGCTCGGCATCCTCGTCGGCGTGGCGTTCGGCCTGGCCGGCGCGCTCTTCCAGTCCGTGCTGCGCAACCCGCTGGCCAGCCCCGACGTCATCGGCGTCTCCCAGGGGGCCAGCGCCGGGGCGGTCGCCGCGCTCCTGCTCGGCGGGGTCACCGGCCTGTGGGTCTCGGTCGCGGCCTTCGCCGGGGGCGCCGCCGTCGGCCTGCTCCTGTACGCCGTGGCGTGGCGCGGTGGGCTGACCGGCCACCGGTTCGTGCTGTCGGGGATCGGTGTGGCCTACGTGTGCACCAGCGTCGTCGGCTACCTGCTGACCCGCAGCGAGGTCCGCGAGGCGCAGGCGGCGCTGCTGTGGATGACCGGCAGCCTGGCGCAGGCCGACTGGGACCTGGTCGCGACGCTCGCCCTCGCCGTGGCGGTGCTGGCGCCGCTCGTGGCGCTGGCCGCGCGCGGCCTCGACCTGCTGCTCCTCGGCGACGAGCAGGCCGCCGCACTCGGGCTGCGGCCCGAGCTCGCCCGGGGCGCGGTCATCGCCCTCGGGGTCGCGCTGGCGTGCGCGGCGACGGCGGCCGCAGGCCCGGTCGCGTTCGTCGCGCTGGTCGCCGCCCCCGTGGCCCGGCGGCTGCTCGGCGACGGCTCGCTGGCCCTGGTGCAGTCGGCCCTGGTCGGGGTGGTGCTCGTGGTCGGCGCCGACGTCGCGGCCCAGCACCTGCTGCCCGCCGTCCTGCCCATCGACCTGTCCGTGCCCGTCGGCGTCGTCACCGGCGCCGTGGGCGGCCCCTACCTGATCTGGCTGATGGTGGCCGGACGCACCCGCAGCTCGTGAAGGAGCAGCCCATGAGCCTGGTCGCCCACGACGTGCACCTCGCCTACGACCGGCGCACCGTCGTGCACGGGGTGGACTTCACCGTCCCGGCGGGTGAGATCACGGCGATCGTCGGCGCCAACGGGTGCGGCAAGTCCACGCTGCTGCGCGGTCTGGGCCGGATCATGCGCCCCACCCGGGGTCGCGTCGAGCTGGACGGGACGGACCTGCGCCGGATCCGCCCGCGCGACGTCGCCACCCGTCTGGGCCTGCTGCCGCAGCAGCCCTCGGCGCCCGACGGCATCACCGTCGCCGACCTCGTGGGGCGCGGGCGCCACCCGCACCAAGGTGCCTTCCGTCGCTGGAGCGCCGACGACGCCGAGGCGGTCTCGCACGCGCTCGCGCTCACCGACACCCACGAGCTCGCCGAGCGGCGCGTCGACGAGCTCTCCGGCGGTCAGCGGCAGCGGGTCTGGATCGCGATGATGCTGGCCCAGGATCCCGGGATCATGCTGCTCGACGAGCCGACGACGTACCTGGACATCGCCCACCAGGTCGAGGTCCTCGACCTGCTCGCCGAGCTCAACGCCGAGCGCGGCACGACGGTCGTCATGGTGCTGCACGACCTCAACCTCGCCGCCCGCTACGCCTCCCAGCTCGTGGTGATGAAGGAGGGCCGGATCCTGCGGTGCGGTGCGCCCGCGGAGGTGCTCGACGCCGAGTGCGTGCGCGAGGCGTTCGGGCTCGAGTCGCGGGTGCTGGCCGACCCCGTGACCGGCTCGCCGATGGTCGTCCCGATCGGACGCTGGGAAGGGTTCGGGAGACGGGCGAGCATCAAGTAAGGTATGCCTGACCTAACCATGACTCTCATCGAGGAGTGACGTGAGCCGTCTCCCGCACCGCCCCCGCCGTACCGTCTCGCGCATCGTCGCACCGCTCGCCGCCGCGCTCCTCGCGCTGCCCCTGGCCGCCTGCGGCTCGGAGTCCGAGGACTCCCAGGACGACGGGACCTCCGAGAGCGGCGGCGCCTTCGAGCCGGTCACCATCGAGCACGCCTTCGGGGAGACCGAGATCGACGAGCGCCCCGAGCGCGTCGTGACCTGGGGCTGGGGCACCGCCGACGCCGCGCTCGCCCTCGGCGTGACGCCGGTGGCCATGGAGAAGCTGGCCTACGGCGCCAACGAGGAGGGCTTCATGCCCTGGCAGGAGGAGGCGTTCGCCGAGTCCGGCGACGACAAGCCCACGACCCTGACGCCGGGCGAGTCCCCGCCGTTCGAGGAGATCCTCGCCGCCAAGCCCGACCTGATCCTGGCCAACTACTCCGGCATCACCGAGGCCGACTACGAGAAGCTGTCCAAGATCGCCGACACGGTGGCCTACCCCGACCAGCCCTGGGCGACCCCGTGGCGCGAGGTCATCACCACCGTCGGTGAGGCTCTGGGCGAGCCCGAGAAGGCCGAGGAGGTCCTCGCCGACATCGACGCCGAGGTGGCGGCCGCGGCCGAGGAGCACCCGGAGTTCGAGGGCAAGACCATCGCCGCCGTGGCCATCGACCCGAGCGCCTTCTACGTCTACCGCGGCGCCGACCCGCGCGTGGAGTTCCTGGAGGACCTCGGCTTCGAGCTGGCGCCCAGCGTCGACGAGCTCGACACCGAGGAGTCCACGTTCTACTACACGATCAGCACCGAGGTGGTCGACCGGCTGACCTCCGACGTGCTCCTGTCGTACGCCGCCAACGAGGACGTCGCGGCCACGATCGAGAAGGACCCGACGTACCAGGCGATGTCGCAGTTCCAGGAGGACCGCGTGGCCACCGTCGTCGGCGAGGACGTCGTCTCGTCGGTCTCGCCGCCGACCGCGCTCTCGCTCACCTGGGGCCTCGACGCGTTCGTCGACGCGCTGGTGCCGGCCGTGCAGGCCGCCGACTAGCGCGGCCTGTCGCGGCGGCGGGGTTCCGGGGGACACGGGTAGATTCGTCCCTGTGTCCGAGCTTCCGGTGACCCCGCTGCCGCGCGCCGGCGCGCCCAGCCGCGACCGGGTCGGGCCCTACACGCTGCTCTCCAAGATCGGCGAGGGCGGCATGGGAGTCGTCCACCTGGCCCGCCAGGACGGCGGCCCCCGGGTCGCGCTCAAGATGCTGCGCCCCCACATCGTCGGCGACGACGAGGCGCGGGCCCGCTTCGCCCGCGAGGTCAACTCGCTGCAGCGCATCCGCAGCCGCTGGGTGGCCGAGATCGTCGACGCCGACCCGTGGGCGCCGGTGCCGTACGTCGCCACCCGCTACGTGCCGGGCCTCTCGCTGCACGACCACGTCGTGGAGGAGGGCCCGATCGAGGGGCCCAACCTGATCTGGTTCGCCGGCTGCCTGGCCGAGGGCCTGGCCTCCGTGCACGCGGTCGGCGTCCTGCACCGTGACATCAAGCCCTCCAACGTGCTGATGGAGGGGCGCACGCCGATCCTGATCGACTTCGGGCTGGCCCGTGTCGCCGACGACCCGAAGCTCACCCACACCGGCTGGCTCCTGGGCACCCCGGGCTACCTCGCCCCCGAGATCCTGTACGGCGACGACGCCACCGCCGCCTCGGACATCCACTCCTGGGCGGCGACCGTCGCCTACGCCGGCACCGGCAACCCGCCGTTCGGGCGCGGGCCGAGCATGGCGATCATGGACCGGGTCCGCCGCGGCCAGCACGACCTGACCGGCCTGCCCTACGCGCTGCGCCAGCTGGTCGAGGCCGCCCTGGACCCCGAGCCCGAGCGGCGCCCGGACCTGGACGCGATCCTGGGATGGCTGCGCCCCCAGACGACCGGGCCACGGACCGCCGTACCGCCGGTGCCGACCGGTCCCGAGGACATCTTCACGATCCCGCTGGCGCTCGCCGGGGCGCAGGCCGCCGAGGCGCCGACCGCGGTCGAGCGGGAGGAGCCGCGACCGACCCGGGTGCTGCCGCAGGAGCCCCGGGTCGACCCGCAGCCCTGGGCCCAGGAGTGGGCCCAGGAGTGGCAGGAGCCCGCGCCGCCCCCGCAGGTGGGGTTCGGCGAGCGCGTGCGGCGCGCGACGCTGCTGGGTGGGGCCGCGGTGGCCCTGGGCGCCGGGCTGAGCCTGGCCCCGTGGGTCGTGGCCGCGCTGGTCTGCCTGGTCGTCTGGCTGCTGCGCAGTGGCTCGCTCGCGGCGAGCGCGGCGGGCGACCGACGGCTGCGCCGCGGCCGGAGGTGGTACGACGGACCGCAGGTGCTGCTCGGTGCACCGTGGCACCTCGTGCAGTCGGTCGGCGGCACCTTGATGTTGCTGACGTGGAGCGCCGGCCTCGCCGTCTCGGCGGCGCTGGTCGGCTACGCGCTGGCGGCGAGCGTACAGCCGATGCTGTTCGTGATGGGGCTGGTGCTCGCGGTCTCGCTGTGGTGGGGTCCGGGCGGGAGTCGGGTGCGCCGGCCGGTCTCGCGGGTGGTCCACCCGCTCGCCCGCACCCAGGGCGCCTGGTCGGTCGCGATGGTCGCGCTCCTGGTCCTGGCGGCCGGGCTCGGCCTGCGCGCGGCCGGTGCGGGGACCACCTGGTCGCCGGCGCAGGACCAGCCGTTCGCGTCGTACACGTCGTCTCGCTGAGGCCCGGATCGCGAGACCGCTGTCCCCGGTGCGGCCGGCATGGCACGATGGGCTCCATGCAGCAGCACCGCATCATCATTTCCTAGCGCATCGAGCCCCTCGCCCGATGCGCCGCCTCTCGTACTCCGAGAGGTTTTTTTGTGCCCAAATCGTCTCCCCGTACCCGACCCGAGAGTGATCCGATGGACCTGCACGGCGCCTTCCACGTCTACGACACCACCCTGCGCGACGGCGCACAGCAGGAGGGCCTCAACCTCTCCGTCGCCGACAAGCTCACCATCGCGCGGCAGCTGGACGGCCTGGGCGTCGGCTACATCGAGGGCGGCTGGCCGGGGGCGAACCCCAAGGACACCGAGTTCTTCCGCCGCGCGAGCCAGGAGCTGGACCTGCGGCACGCGAAGCTGGCGGCGTTCGGGGCCACGCGCAAGGCCGGGGTGCGCGCCGCCGACGACCCCCAGGTCGCCGCCCTGCGCGACAGCGGCGCCGGGGTCGTCACGCTCGTCGCGAAGTCGCACGACCGCCACGTCGAGCTGGCGCTGCGCACCACCCTCGAGGAGAACCTCGAGATGATCCGCGACACCGTGAGCCACCTCAGGGCCGAGGGGCAGCAGGTGTTCCTGGACGCCGAGCACTTCTTCGACGGCTACCGCGCCAACCGCGACTACGCGCTCGAGGTGCTGCGCACGGCCTACGGCGCCGGCGCCGAGGTGATCGCGCTGTGCGACACCAACGGCGGGATGCTGCCGCCGTGGGTCTCCGACGTCGTGCACGACGTCATCGAGTCGACCGGCGTGCGGGTCGGCATCCACTGCCACAACGACACCGGCTGCGCGGTCGCCAACACCCTGGCCGCGGTCGACGCCGGCGCCAGCCACGTGCAGGGCTGCATCAACGGCTACGGCGAGCGCACCGGCAACGCCGACCTGGTCACGGTCGTGGCCAACCTCGAGCTCAAGCTGGAGCGCGAGGTCCTTCCGCAGGGGCTGCTGCGCGAGTCCACCCGGATCGCCCACGCGGTCGCCGAGGTGACCAACTTCCCGCCCGCCTCCCGGCAGCCTTACGTCGGGACGTCGGCGTTCGCGCACAAGGCCGGCCTGCACGCGAGCGCGATCAAGGTCGACCCGAACCTCTACCAGCACATGGACCCGGTCGGCGTCGGCAACGACATGCGGCTGCTGATCTCCGACATGGCCGGTCGGGCCTCGATCGAGCTCAAGGGCAAGGAGCTCGGCTTCGACCTGTCCGGGGACCGCGAGCTCGTGGGCCGCGTGACCGCGCGGGTCAAGGAGCTCGAGCAGCGGGGCTACACCTTCGAGGCGGCCGACGCGTCGTTCGAGCTGCTGCTGGTCGAGGAGGTCGAGGGCGCGCGCCCGTCGTACTTCGAGGTCGAGTCGTGGCGGGTGATCACCGAGACGCTCACCCACGCGCAGGTGGGGGAGGAAGCGGTCTCGGAGGCCACCGTGAAGCTCCAGGCCGCGGGCGTGCGCTACGTCGTCACCGGCGAGGGCAACGGGCCGGTCAACGCCCTCGACTCGGCGCTGCGCTCGGCGATCGTGCAGGCGTTCCCCGAGGTCGCGAAGTTCGAGCTGATCGACTACAAGGTGCGGATCCTCGACCAGGGCCACGGCACCGACGCGATCACCCGGGTGCTCATCGAGACCACCGACGGCGCGTCGTCATGGGTGACCGTCGGGGTCGGTCACAACGTGATCGAGGCCTCCTGGGGTGCGCTTGTCGACGGGCTCACCTACGGGCTGCGGCGCCTCCACACCGCCTGAGACCACGCGCCGTACGAGGTCGTCCCAGCCGTGCTGGATCCGCTCGAGCGGGATCTGCTCGAGGTGGAGCTGCTGCTCCAGGATCACGATCTCGAGCGGCGCGAGGAGCGCGGTGGCCAGCATCGGCACGTCTCCGCCGACCCCGATCTCGGTGAGCAGGTACCGCACGTGCATGGCGGTGAACGACACGGCGGCGTAGGCGCGGGAGCCGGCCTGACCGGCGGCCTGGATCAGCTCGCCGTGCAGCAGGTTGGTCTCCATGCGCGAGTGCCCGAAGGCGAGCAGCCGCTCCAACGGCGGTGCGCCGGGACCGAGCGGTGGGGGGCCGGACAGCACCGAGGCCTGCCAGGCCGTCTCGGAGCGGTTGAGCAGGGCCGCCATCAGCCCCTCGCGGCTCTCGAAGCGCCGGTAGACGGTGCCCTTGCCGACCCCGGCGCGGGCGGCGACGGCGTCCATGGTCACCGCCTGCACGCCGGCGGACTCGTGGACGAGCTCGCTCGCGGCGGCGAGCAGCGCCTCGCGGTTGCGGGCCGCGTCGCTGCGCTCGACGGGACCGTCGTCGAGGAGCGGCAGCGATCGGAGCCCGTCCATGACTCGCACTGTAGGGCGCGAGGGAAGGGGAGGCCCCGGGAATAGAACCGGACCGTAGTCCGTTTAGCGTGGCATGACTCAGACCCCCACCCGCATCGTTGCCCTCGTCGGCAGCCTCCGCGCCGACTCCCTCAACCGCCGCATCGCCGAGGCGCTGCGCGACCAGGCGCCCGAGGGCGTCACCGTGGACATCGCCGAGGGCCTGGCCGACCTGCCGTTCTACAACGAGGACCTGGACGCCAGCGAGACGCCGGCTACCGCGGTCGCGCTGCGCGAGCTCGTCGCGGGCGCCGACGCGGTCCTGGCCGTCACCCCCGAGTACAACGGCACCATGCCGGCCGTGCTCAACAACGCCATCGACTGGCTCTCGCGCCCTTACGGTGCCGCCGCGCTGAGCGGCAAGCCGTTCGGCGTCGTCGGCGCCACCCCCACGCCGTACGGCGGCAAGTGGGCGCACGAGGACGCCGTCCGGTCCTTCGGCGTCGCCGGAGCGGTCGTCGTCGACGGTGCCGTCCACTCGCAGTCCGCGATCGACGTCGACGTCCTCGAGGACGCCGACATCCTGGCCCGCCTGAAGGCCGTCGTCGACTCGCTCGCCGCGTTCCGCACCGCCGCTGCCTGACGCCGAGCCCCCGGGTCGCTAGGTTCGACCCGTGACCGAGCTGCACGACCTGACCGCCCTCGAGCAGGGGGCGCTGGTCCGCTCGGGCGCGGTGACGCCCTCCGAGCTGACCGAGCACTACCTCGAACGCGCCGACCGTCTCGACGACGTCGGCGCGTTCGTCACGCTCACCCCCGACCTCGCGCGCGAGCGGGCGCGCTCGCTCCCGGCACCAGGCGAGGCGGCTGGCCCGCTGTACGGCGTCCCGACCGCCATCAAGGACCTGAACCTGACCGCGGGGGTGCGCACGACGTTCGGGTCGGCGGCCTTCTCCGACTTCGTGCCGGACATATCCGACGGCGTCACGCTGGGCATGGAGGCCGCGGGACTGGTGAGCCTGGGCAAGACCACCACGCCGGAGTTCGGGTCGCCCTGCTACACCGAGCCCGAGGGCCGGCCCCCGGCCGTCACGCCGTGGGACCGCACCCGCATGGCCGGCGGCAGCTCCGGCGGTGCCGCGGCGGCCGTGGCCGCCGGGCTGGTGCCGCTCGCGCAGGGCTCCGACGGAGGTGGCTCCCTCCGGATCCCGGCCTCCTGCTGCGGCCTGGTCGGCCTCAAGCCTTCCCGTGGGCGGATCTCGGGCTCGCCGAGGTACGGCGACCCCACCGGCCTGACCACCGCCGGCTCGATCGCCCGCACCGTGCGCGACGCGGCCGCGCTGCTCGACGTGCTCGCCGGCCGTCGTCCGGGTGACCCCTCCTGGGCCCCTGCGCCCTCCACGACCTTCTTGAGCGCCTGCGACCGCGAGCCGGGGCGCCTGCGGGTCGCGCGCTTCATCACCCCCGTCATCGCCGACATCCCCGTCGACCCCGAGTGCGTCAACGCCTACGAGGACGCCTCGAGGCTGCTGGAGTCGCTGGGCCACGACGTCGTCGACATCGCCGTCCCGCTGCCGCACGAAGCCGTGCCGGTCTTCGAGACCTGCTGGGCCGTGCTGACCGCGCTCTCGGTGGTCCCGCCGGAGCAGGAGCCGGTGCTCCGGCCGCTCACCCGCTGGCTCACCGAGCGCGGGCGGGCTGTGAGCGGGCCGGAGTTCGGGCTGGCGATCGGAGCGCTGCGCCGCCTCGCCGCGGACGCGCTGGTCGCCCTGGCGCCGTACGACGCGGTGCTGACGCCGACGCTGGCCGCGCCGCCGCTCCCGGTCGGGGCGCTGCGCGACGACGCGGACCCGGCCGCCGACTTCGAGGCGCAGAAGGCGTTCACGCCCTGGACGTCGGCGTGGAACGTCACCGGCATGCCGGCCGTCTCGCTGCCGCTGCACTGGACGGCGGACGGCCTGCCCGTCGGGATCATGCTCGCCGCGCGCCCGGCCGAGGAGGAGCTGCTGCTCTCGCTGTCCGCGCAGGTCGAGGCCGCCGCGCCCTGGTCGGAGCGGAGGCCTCCGCAGTGGTGACCCGATGGTGACGCGGCTGGTCATGTGCCACACCGCCGAGATGACCCCCGAGGAGCTGCACGCAGTCCGGGCGCTGCTGGACGGGGCGTTCCGGGAGTTCACCGACCAGGACTGGGGCCACACCCTCGGTGGACAGCACGCGCTCGTCGTCGAGGACGGCGTGGTCGTCGCCCACGGCGCGCTGGTCATGCGCCGCCTGCTCCACGCCGGCCGCTCGCTGCGCACCGGCTACCTCGAGAGCGTCGCCACCCGCCCGGACCGCACCCGCCGCGGGCACGCGGACCGGGTCATGACCGCGCTGGAGTCGCTCGCTCCGGCGTACGACGTGCTGGCGCTGTCGGCGTCGGAGGCGGGGGTCCCGCTCTACGAGTCGCGCGGCTGGCAGCTCTGGCGTGGGCCCTCGTCGGTGCTCGCGCCGGACGGCATCACCCGGACGCCAGCGGACGACAGCTCGATCTACGTGCTCGGCGGGTCCGACCTCGACCTCGACGGCGAGCTCACCTGCGACTGGCGCGACGGGGACCTCTGGTAGCCGGTCAGGCCAGCCGCCGCATCACGACGCGGGGGAACCCGCCCGAGACCGCGTCGGTGTCGGCGACCTTGGTGTAGCCCGCGTCCTCGAACAGCTTGCGGGTGCCGACGTAGGCCATGGTCAGGTCGACCTTGGCACCCGCGTTGTCCGCGGGGTAGCCCTCCACCACCGGGGCCCCCTGGTCGAAGGCGTACGTCGTGGCGCCCTCGATGAGCGAGTGCGCGATGCCCTGACCACGATGGCCGGGACGCACCCGGACGCAGAACAGCGACCAGGCCTCGAGCTCGTCGACGTGCGGGTACTTCCGCGACCGGGCGAACGGCAGCTCCGCGCGGGGCGCCACGGCCGCCCATCCGACGACCTCGTCGCCGTCGTAGGCCAGCACGCCCGGCGCCACCTGCCGCCCGCACAGCTCCCTGACGTACGCGCCGCGCGCCGGCCCGACCAGCTCGCGGTTGGTCTTGGAGTCGATGCGGTGGCTCAGGCACCAGCACACCGACGAGGTGGGCTTCTTGGGGCCGAGCATCGTGGCGACGTCGTCGAAGCGGGCGAGGGTGGCGGGCACGATCTCGAAGCTCACGTGCCCCACGCTAGTACGGCGATCGCGTCCCGCCGACGGTCGCTGCTACCCGCCGTCGATGATCTCGCCGTTGCGGGGCAGGCGCCCGCCGAAGGTGAGGGGGCCAGCGGCGGCGTGGGACACGTCCGAGCGGTCCATGGCCTGAAGGTGGACATGGGGTTCGGTGCTATTGCCTGAGTTGCCGCACCGCCCGAGGCTCTCGCCCACCCGAACGCTTTGACCACGTTGCACCTGGACACTGCCGCGTTGCAGGTGGCAGACCGCGACCACCGGGCCTTCGCGCGTTTCGATCATCACGTGGTTGCCGGCCAGCTCCACCCAACCCGCTGCCAACCTGCGGCGCTGAGTGATCGCATAGCCGACGGACGGCAGCCCCCTGAACGCCTCGTGATCGGGCGCCGTGTCATGCACGCGGACGACCACGCCCTGGACGGGGGCGAGGATGGGGCGCCCGAAGCCCGGAAACCGCTCTGCTGGCTCCGGGCGCAGAAGCGACTCCCACGTGATCGGTGCCGATCGCCCGGCCTCGTCGACCGGGACGAAGTCGATCGAGTACGCCGTAGCGAGCAGGGTGGTGCCATGACTGGGCACTCGATTCGCGGGGCTGTTCTGGATCAGCCAGCGGCCCTCGAACGGGTATGCCAGGTCGACTGTCAGCAACTCTCGGCCCCCCAACTCTCCTCCATGACGACCCATTCTGCTCCTGCCGGGTACGACGCAGGTGGTCTGGAGTATTAGCCGACTCGCGTTGGAAGGAGGCAGGACGCGCGTCGACTTCCCTCAGGGTCGCGACGAGTGCCGAGGCACGGCCCGGTACTCGGTGGCCGGACCGCCGGTGATGGGGTTCGTCCATTTTGCGCTGTCGCGGGTTTCGTACCGCCCGCGCTCGCGTCCCTCTCTGAACGCGACGCTTAGGGTCGACCGGTCGTAGCCCAGCCGCTTGGCGGCGGCGCCGGGCGTGACGAACTCGTCCAGCTTGCGCATGTGGCGGTAGATGAGCTCCACGTTGTCCTCGGCGACCATGGCACGAGGATGCATCAGGCCGCCGACACGTGCCCAGGACCCCCTCCGGCGATGCCTCCGACTGCACGCCGCTCGAAGGTCCTCGGCCCGCAAGCGACGATATGACTGTGGGGATCGCGAACGCAGCCTGGAGGTGCTGGGCTGTGGTTGGTGACCGCGAGGTGGAACGCGCGACGGTATGTGGCTGTTGAGCTGCGAGCCCGGTCCCGTTTCGGTGGTTGAGGTGCGAGCGAAGCGAGCCTCGAAACCACCTCGCCGTCACGCTCCTGCCGTCCGGGAGGCCAGGTTCTGTCCACAGCAACCCTTTGCATCGCCGTCCTCCCCCGCCCGGGTCGAGCTCGGCGAGGATGTCGGCGGGCAGACGTAATATCGATCACATGTTCGAGCCGTTGATCACCCAGCTCCGGGAGGCGCAGACCGCCCTCGCGGAGATTCCGGGCGACCTCTCAGACGCCGAGCTGATCGAGGTGCTCCGCGCGGCGGAGGGGCTGAAGTCCGCCGCGTCCGCGGCGCAGGCCGCGGCCGCGGTGCGCCTCGAAGTGTCCCAGCGTGCGGCCCAGGTCGCAGCCGGCGTCCCCCCTCGGCGGGTGGGGGAGGGCATCGCGGAGCAGATCGGGCTGGCGCGGCGCGAGTCGGCCAACAAGGGTGCCCGGTTGCTCGGTCTGGCTAAGGCCCTCGAGGAGATGCCGCACACCCGTGCGCTGATGCGTGCGGGTTGGCTCAACGAGTGGCGCGCCACGATCCTGGTCCGCGAGACCGCCTGCCTGTCCCTGGCCGATCGTCGTGTGGTCGATGAGCGCCTGTGCGCCGGGGCCCAGGCGGCGGCGACGATGAGCGACCTCGGCCTGGAGCGCGCGACCAAGGCGCTCGCGGCCGAGTTGGACCCTGCTGCGGTCGTTCAGCGTGCCCGGCGCGCCGAGTCCGAGCGCCACGTCTCGATCCGGCCCGCACCGGACACGATGGCCTGGGTCACCGCGCTGCTTCCGGTCAAGGAGGCGGTGCGCGTCTACGCCACGATCCTGACCGCGGCCCACGCTGCCCGGGCTCGGGGGGATGGGCGGAGCCGGGGTCAGGTCATGGCCGACACCCTGGTCGAGCGGGTCACCGGCGCCCCCGCCACGCAGACCCCCACGGTCGAGGTCAAGGTCGTGATGAGCGACCGGTCCCTGTTCGGGACATCGGCCGAGGCGGCACACCTGGCCGGCTACGGCCCGGTGCCCGCCGCCTGGGCGCGGGACCTGGTCGCCGACGCCGCCCGCGAAGCGCGGGCCTTCATCCGTCGCCTCTACCTCGCCCCCACCGGTGGGGAGCTGGTCGCGATGGACTCCCGCGCCCGCTTCGCTCCCGCCGGCCTGGCCGAGTTCGTGGTCACCCGGGACCAGGGCCTGTGCCGTACCCCGTGGTGTGGTGCCCCGATCCGCGAGATCGACCACGTCATCGCGTGGGACGACGGTGGTCCGACGACCGCGGCCAACACCCAGGGGCTGTGCCAGCGTTGCAACCTCGCCAAGCAGGCCCCCGGCTGGAGCGCCACCCCCACCGCCGCCCCGGACGGGCGGCACACCGTGGAGACCACCACCCCCACCGGTCACCGACACCGCTCCCGCGCCCCCGACCCACCCGGCGCCGCCTCGGTCACCACCTCACCCGGGCGACCCGGGTACGAACTCACCGCTTGATGCCACGGTCCTTGGAGACCGGTCTTGTCGACCCGCAACCGCGTCGTGCCATCAGCGGCGGAAGACGCATCCGCCGATCGTGTCGAACCCCCGATGATCCTCGCGAGCGACGGCCAGGCCCGATGGCTGGCGCGCGACATCAAGTCAGCGCGATGGGCCGCCCCGGTACCCCGGGACCGTGACACCGGGCGCGCTTGGTCGTCATGCCTCGAGAAGCAGTGGGCCCGCGTCAGAGGCGAAGCACGATCACCCCCTTAGCCCTCAGGGGCCCGCGCGGTTCCGAACCACATGTCCGCTGCCGCTTGTAAGCCGTCATCGGGCGGATCAAGCAGCACACGGAAGAACTTCCAGGAGTACCCGTACGGGTCCTCGACCTCCACGTAACGCTCGCCCCAGGGAGCAGATTCAGGTCCCGCCGTGATCACGCATCCTGCGACCTCGCAGCGTCGGGCCATCTCATCGACGTCATCCACCTCGACGCCGATGACCACGCCGAGACCCCGAGGGCCGGCCTTCGTGAGCCGCTCGCGCTCAGTTTCGGGGAACGGGATCCCCTCTAACGCGTCGACGAGCAGCTGCAACGGTCCCCGTCGCAGGATCGCCATCAGCACGAGACCGCTTGGATCCGGGACTGTCCCTGTCTGAACGAAGCCAAGCTCTTCGTACAGGGCTGCAGCGCCGGACACATCATGGACCCTTAGCGCCACGCGCACCGGAGGTTCGTCGCTCACCCACCGACCGTAGCGTGGTGGTCGTGACGCACGGTTGGTCTTCGACCGCTTGCGCTGGTGCGGCCAGTGTCCTCGTTGAACGGCGGCCGGCTCGTACGACGTCCTGACGTTGGAAAGCGACTCTCAGTAGGTCTGTGCGTCCGTCTCGCGGTGGTAGGACGCATCTCGGAGCGCGCACGATCAACGGCTGCCAGATACGGGTGTGCGTAGCCGCCCCTCAACGCGGCAACGCGGGCGCACGGCGCGTCGCACGGAGGCCGCACAACAGCCGGGTCTGCTGCACGCACTGGTGAGACGTCAACCTGTCGCCAGTTCGTGCAGCAGACCCGACCGCCATCGGTCGCCGAGGGCCGACTAGCTCGTCTCGCCCCTGCTGCTTCGCTCGGTGTCAGTCGTCAGCCCGTCAGCATGGAGCGCCTCGACGAGGGTCTGGAGGTTCGAAAAGACGTTGATCTTCATCCCGAGCCTCCGCTGGATCTGTTGGAGATGGGTCGCAGTCTTGGTCTCAGCGACGACGTAGTCGCAGTAAGCCGCAGCGCACGAGAGATAGAGCATGTCGACCAAGTCGTTGGACTGCCACTTCGTCGACTGATCTACGAACCGTGTTGCGAACAGCTCGCTGAGGAGAGCCGTCATTCGGCCCTCTCGCAGGAGTTTCTTCAGCTCCTTGTCGGAGAACGTCGGGAAGTCGATGGTCCCGAAGACCTTGGACAGCGCTTGTCGATACGTCCCAATGTTCTCGTTCCAGAACCGTCGACGCGCCAGAGCCCGCCGCTGGTCCTTCTGCAGTTTCAGCGTCTTAAACTGGTCGGTGATCCGCTCATGGATGCTTACCCAGACCGCAATAGATTCTCGTTGTTCCGCTTCAGGGTCGATTAACTCCTGGACCATCACGCCTGCTGCGCTGAGCATCGAGATGAACAGCGCCGTGTTCGCTTCGGGTCGCGGACCCAAGCCCATCGTGTCGGTGTCCTGCATCCACGCGTTGGGTTCGGTCGTGACCACGGGCCGACCAGTGTCGATGTACTTGTCAGGCAGCCGCCTGGCGAGAGCCTCAATCGCTTCCTGCTCGAACACCTTCCACGGATGCCGCATCTGCCACCCGGCGGAGAAGCTCGCGATCGTGACGCCCACCTCGTAGCGACGGTCCCCACTCAACCCTGAAGTCTCTAGCAAATGGGCCGCGGACAAGGGCAAGATCACGCCATCGTCGGAGGCGAAACGCACGATCTCCTGTGCCGCGTACATCTCTTCGCTGGTCCGAACTCGCTCAGGAACGAGCACAGCCCTAGCGAGCTCGCTCCATTTGTTCTGGTCCAAGTAGACGGTCGGACGATGCGGCCTCACCTCTTTCTGGCTAGCCGCGTTGTAGCCCATCGTTTGAATCGTGTGGTGACGGCGGGTGACGGTGGTGATCCAGAACTTCTCCCAGTCAAAGATCGAGTGGGCGATGTCTGGAAGAGCGACGAACGCGTCGTCACCGAGTGGCCCGGTGAGGTTCTCGCCCTCTTGAGGGACAATGGTGACCTGCCGTTTCTCATGATCAATGGGCCCAGAACTTGTACTTTTCGGCTGAGATAATGAAGACGTCGCTATCGGCCATGCCGCAACAGTACGAGCCGGCGCCGACATCCGCGTCCGCTCAGTACCGTGGCAGCGAAAACCGGGTAGGTCGACGTCGGTGGTGCGAGAGAGGATCGAGGGATGTCTCATGACCGGGTGGCCCGCATTCCCCTGGTGTGGCCCACCACCCTGGTGCGGCCTACGCGAGCGAAGGTCGTGTACTTAGATCTCAACCATTTCATCAACCTCGCGAAGTACGCGCACGGTCACCACGCGTTCCGCCACTACGCCGGACTCATGTCTGCGGTGCTGCGCGCCCAAGCGGATGGACGGACAGTGTTCCCCCTCTCGACGGTCCACTACGTCGAGATGGCTGGCATTCCAGATCTGGGTCGACGCGGCGACGGCGCCGAGGTGATGGAGACGGTCACAGACGCGGCCCGCAACGCGGCTCTTGATCCCGTCGAGTTCGACCGACGTTTCGCCAGGCCGAGCGCGATCTCGACCGCGCAGCTCTCAGCGGCGTTTTGGCTGCCGAATACGGCTCCCAGCCTCTAGCGCTCTCGAATGCCACAGCCGACCTTGCATCAGCGACGCGAAGCAGACTGGACTTCGAGACGGACTTCATCGAAATCCTTCAAAACCCTCAGCACCGCCAGTTCCGGACAGAACGTCTGCGTGATGCAGTCAGTGCCCGCGAACTGACGCACGAGTGGCTCGACGCATTCAATGCTGAACTCCACAGCGTCGGCGCATCAATGGAGGACGTCATGGGTGGTGGCCGCGAGAGCGCTCTCGCGTTCGCCGAATCGATGCCGTCAACACGCGTGACGATCTCGATGAAGTGCTCGTACCACCGCAACCCGCAACGCTCGTGGTCAATGAACGACGTCCACGACATCGACGCAGCGAGCGCCGCGGTCGCGTACTGCGACGCCGTTCTTACCGATAAACACGTCTGGAACGCCGTTACGACCGCGCGGGAACTCCAACCAATGCAGACGTTCATGCCACGCAAACCCGAACAGCTCGGGGAGTGGTTGGATCAGATCCCTTAGCGGAGCCGTGCTTGATCGGATAGGAGAATCAGAACTGGCGGGTCCCCTCTGGGTGAGCCCGATGACGCTGGCCCACGTCCATCTGGCGCTGCGCACCTGCGTCTTTGTGGGGCGGGATGCCCTAGCGCTTAGGCCGACCGGCTCTCGGCACGAGCGGTCGGTCGGTGCACGAGCGGCCCGGCCCGGGCGTCCTGCGGGCGCTCAGCTGCGCGGTGTCCTGTGGACCCAGCCCGTCATCAGGAAGCCGACCGAGATGAGGGTCCAAGGCAGGACACTGATCAGGCTCCACGGGGGCTCGTCCCTCGGGAAGAAGGTGATGTAGACGTAGAGCGAGGAGACGCCGACCGCGCAGGCCCAGTAGCCGATCAGCAGCCTGCTCCGCCGCGGACTCGGGTCGGCATTCGGCGGTCTCGGGGTCGGACTGGGCCCGTGCGTACGACGGGGTCCGGCGCGGGCGGCGGGCCACGAGACCAGAAGGGCCACCAGCGCGAGGACCAGAAGGCGAGCCGTCGTCGACTCGGTCGGTGAGGCGACGAACTCGACGGTCAGCGACGTGGCCATCACGATCGCGACGTACACCAGCACGGTGGTGAGGACCAGCTCCAAGGGCTTTATCGCGCTCGATGTGCTCACCCCAAAGGCTCAGGAGTCCTAGAAACAGCGGGCGTCCGGGGGCAGCGGGTCGCTCAGGTACGGGGCTGCCCGGTGCCGGCCGAGGTTCCAGGAGAGCCAGTCGTCGTCGGCGGGCTCGCGCCCAGCGAGCGCGCAGGCGGCCTCGTCGGCGGGGAGCTCGGCGAGCACCGGGACGGCGTCGTCGGAGAGGCCGCGCAGGTAGGTCCAGTCGACCTTGCCGGTCTCGGCGTACCGGTCCAGGTTGTGGCGGGCGATCCAGGCGTCCGGGTTGATCGCGGCCAGGGCGAGCAGCAGGCCGGCGCCGCTGAGCAGCGCGGCGCGGGGCAACCACGCCGCGCGCAGCGTTACGCCCGCGGCGAGCACGGCGAGCACCAGCAGGCCGAGCCAGCCCTCGAAGACGTCAACGAGCAGCCGCAGCCGGGTGAAACCGTAGGCCTCCTGGTAGACGTGCATCCGGTACAGCGCGGAGCCGACCACGACCAGCGTGAGGACGCAGAGCAGGCCGAGCGCGCCGCGCAGCCAGGCGCGGTCGGCGGGGGTCGCGCGCGGCGCCTTGCGGGCGGCGGCCCAGACGACCAGCAGGGTCAGGGCGGTGGCGACCGTGAGCTGCCCGAAGCCCTGGTGGACGTACTCGGCGTAGGTGAGCCCGGTGGTGCGCTCGAGATAGTCGTGGCCGCCGAAGACGACGGTGGCCTGAGCCAGCAGGAACACCACGAAGACGGCGTCGACGAGCAGCACCGGCGCCAGCCACTCGTAGCGGTGGGCGACGGGACGGGGCGGCCCGCCTCGGGACTCGAGGTGCGGCGGGTTGAGGGCGAGGTACGCCGCCGCCAGGACCAGGCCGCCCACCGCGACGGTCAGGAACGAGCGCAGCACGAACGACTCGAGCTCCAGCTCGGGGACGAGCGCGCCCACCCACTCGGCGAAGACCGCGTCGGCCGACGCGAAGAGCAGTCCGAATACGAGCAGCGCGAGCACCGACCACACGAGGGTGCGCAAGGCCGCGGCGCTCGCGCTGAGACCGGCGACCCCGCGCAGGGAGCGGCCGAGCCAGGGCAGCCCGCGCAGCCCGGCCAGGGGCCACGCGAGGCCGGCCAGCACGAACGCCGGCAGGGTGCGACCGTGGACGACCCCGGCCACGCAGACCGCACCGCCGGCGAACAGGCAGAGCAACACGATCCAGTCCGCGTCGCGCACGGCCACGGTCGAGGCAGGCAGCGCGCAGAACGCCGCGCAGCCCAGCGTGAACGGGGAGCGGCGGTGCACGCTGAAGGCGAGGACCACACCGCCGGCCGCGAGCAGCAGCGCGGTGGCGCCGAGCCCCGGGTCGCGGTAGGGCAGGACGACGGCGGCGAGCAGGCCCACCGCGAGGCTGGCCAGCACCGCCCCCAGGCTGCCGGGGACGGCGTCGGGCCAGAACCGCCCGAACAGGGCGTCCAGCGCGGGCTGGGGGGCCTCGGTCGCCGGCCACGGCGCCGTCGCCGGGGGAGCGGACGATGGGGTAGGCGGGTGGGCCGGCGCGGTCGCGGCGGTGCTCGTTCGCGGCTCGAGCGGGAGGTCGACGCGCACCAGGGCGCCCGTGCGGGGCGGCTGCGGATCCACGACGTGGATCGAGCCACCGTGCAGGTCGGTGACCCACCGGGCGATCGCGAGCCCGAGGCCGGTGCCGCCGCCGCCCTCGACCTCCGCCAGCGTCCCGAAGCGCTCGAAGACCCGGTCCCGGTCGGTCGCGGGGATGCCGGGGCCGTCGTCGGCCACCTCCAGCCGCCAGCCGATGCCCGTTTCCGCCGCGGTGACGGTGACGACTCCCTCGCGCGGGCTGTGCCGCGAGGCGTTGTCGAGCAGGTTGGCGACCAACTGGTGCAGCCGGTCCGGGTCGGCCTCGACGCTGAGCGAGGGCGGCGAGACCCGGACGTCGTAGGTCACCTCGCGCGCCGTCGCCCGCGCCTCCGCGACGGCCCGCTCCAGCAGGTCGCGCACCGGCACCGCCGCGGTGGCGAGCGGCGCCTGGCCCGCGTCGACACGGGCGAGGTCGAGGAGGTCGGAGGCCAGCGCGGACAGCCGCTCGGCCTGGTCGAGAGCGGTGCGCAGGGCGACCGGGTCGGGCTCGGCGACGCCGTCCGCGAGGTTCTCGAGTACGGCGCACAGTGCGGCGAGCGGCGTACGCAGCTCGTGGCTCACGTTGGCGACGAGCTCGCGGCGCTGGCGGTCGACCGCGGCCAGGTCCTCCGCCATCCGGTTGAAGGCGCGGGCCAGCTCGCCGACCTCGTCGCTGGAGGTGGCCGTGACCCGGCCGGAGTAGTCGCCGCGAGCCATCCGCCGAGCCGCCGCGGTCATCTCGCGCAGCGGCGAGGTCATGCCCACCGCGAGCAGCTGCGTCACGCCGAGGGCGAGCGCGACCGTGACCGGGAGGTAGAGCCAGACCGGGACGTCGCTGGCGGCGCCGGCCGTCGCGACCACGGCGGCCACCGTGACGCTCACGGCCACGAGCACCCCGAGCTTCACCTTGACCGAGGTCACCTGGTCCAGCAGCGGGCCGCTCACGCCGGGTCCCCGGGCTCCAGCGCGTAGCCGACACCGTGCACCGTCCGCACGCGGTGGGCGCCGATCTTGGCGCGCAGCGCCTTGACGTGGCTGTCCACCGTGCGGGTCCCCGACGCGCCCGACCAGCCCCAGACCTCGGCGTACAGGTGCTCGCGGGTCAGCACGGTGCGGGCACTGCCGGCAAGGCAGAGCAGCAGGTCGAACTCGGTCGGCGTCAGGTGCACCTCCTCACCGCCCACGTGGACCCGGCGCGCGCCCTCGTCGATGCGCAGGTCGCCGAGGTCGTCGAGCTCGGTGGGGGAGCGCTCGGCGAGCTCGGCGGCCCGCTCGACGCGTCGGAGCAGCGCTCCCACCCGCGCGACCAGCTCGCGCATCCGGAACGGCTTGGTGAGGTAGTCGTCGGCCCCCACGCCCAGCCCCACCAGGATGTCGGCCTCGTCGTCGCGCGCGGTGAGCATCAGCACCGGGACCGGTCTCGCGGCCTGGATCCGTCGGCACACCTCGAGGCCGTCGTAGCCCGGGAGCATCACGTCCAGCACCACCAGGTCGGGTGCGGCCTGCGCGCACAGCGCCACCGCGGCCGGCCCGTCCCAGGCCTGCACGACGTCGTAGCCGGCCCCGCGCAGCCGGTCGGCCACCGCCTCGTTGATCACCGGCTCGTCCTCGACGACGAGGATCAACGGTGCGGTGACGGCCATGAGCCGAGCCTAGGAGTGCGATCGCCCCCAGGCGGCGGACGACTCGTGAAGGTTGTGTGCAGGTGTGCAGGCCTGGGGGTGGCGGTGCGCGCGCCGCAGGAGGACGCTGGTGCGATGAGCCAGCTGACGCCGTACCTCTGCGTGTCCGACTGCGAGATCGCCGTCGACTGGTACGTCGAGACGCTGGGCGCCAAGGTCGTCTACCCGCCGATCGTGATGCCGGACGGTCGCACCGGCCACGTGGAGCTCGCGCTGGACGGCGCGCGCTGGATGATGTCCGACGAGTTCGTCGAGCTGGGCGTCATGGCCCCGGACCCGTCCCGCGGCGCCGCGGTGACTCTGCACCTCACGCTCACCGACGTCGACGCGCTCTGCCGCCGGGTGGTCGCGGGCGGGGTCGTGCTGGACCGCGGGCCCGAGGACAGCCCGCCCGCCGGCCGGGTCGCGGTCTTCCGGGACCCGTTCGGGCACCGATGGTTCCTGAACCAGCCCCCGCCGGAGGATGTCGGCGCCGGGGCCTAGGCTCATGCCCGTGAGTGGACGATGAGCAAGATGGACGGCCTGCGCGCGATGCGCGAGGCAAAGTACGCCGCAGCCCAGAAGGCGGCCAAGGCGACCAAGCCGGCAGCCCGGCCCAAGGTGGCACCCGAGGCGAAGCCGTCCAAGGCGGCCGCGGCGGCGAAGGCCCTGGCCGCCGATCCCGGGCCGGTGACCGCGAGCGAGGAGCTGTGCGGCCACCGCAACATGAGCGGGCGCACGTGCACCCGCGAGGCCGGCCACGCGGCCAAGAGCCACCGCTACTCGTAGTCGCCGATGCCGCGGGCGTGCAGCGCGTCGCCGGTCTCGTGCGCGCGGGCGACGACCCGGACCACGAACGGCGTGAGGTAGGCGCGGGGGTGGCGGCCCAGGCCGCGGGCGCGGGCCGCGTCGCGGGTCTCGAGCGCCAGTGCGACCGTGCCGGGCAGTGACTGGATCGCGAGGGCGAAGGTCAACGCGACCCGGTCGGGGTCGACGCCGACCCGACGCAGCGGCCGGATCCAGCGCACCAGCGCGTCCAGCATCGCGTTGACCGGGGTCGTCGCGCTGACGAGCACGGCCGCGAGCGCGAGCGCCAGCAGGTCGACGAGGGTCTCGACGGCCTTGTCGCGGCCGTACCACCACCACTGCAGCCCCGCGACGAAGACCGCGAAGAGCAGCACGACCCGGGCAGCGCGGACCAGCACCGCGAGCCGTACCCGCGCCAGCAGGGCGAGGAGGATGGCGACCGCGAGGAAGACCCAGGACGCGCCGACGTCGCGGACCAGGACGACGGTCAGGCTGAAGGCCCCCAGGCCGATCACCTTCACGCCGACCGGCAGCCGGTGCAGGAGGGTCTCGCCCGGCTGGTAGACGCCGACCAGGATCGAGCCGCTCACGCCGTGGCCGACGCGACGTAGTGGTCGACGGCGGCGTCGGCGCCGCCGTCGAAGACGACCCGGGCGTCGTCGACGACGAGCACCCGGTCGCAGCGGCGGGCGAGCTCGAGGTCGTGGGTGACCAGGACCAGCTGCTGCTCCAGCCCGAACAGCAGCTCGGCCACGCGCCGGGTGTTGGCCAGATCCAGCAGCGTGGTCGGCTCATCGGCGACCAGCACCGACGGCTCAGTGGCCAGCACCCCGGCCAGCGCGAGCAGCTGCTTCTGACCGCCCGAGAGGGCGTGCACGCTGACGTGGGCGTGGCCGGCCAGGCCGAACCGCTCGAGCACCGCCAGCGCCAGCTCGCGTCGGCGACCAGCGTGGCGCTCCTTCCTGCGCAGCGACAGCTCGACGTCCTCGACGCAGGTCGGCATCACCAGCTGCGCGGCCGGGTCGGTGAACGCGAACGCCACCAGCCGGCGTACGGCGGAGCCCTGGCGCGCGACGTCCAGCCCGTCCACGAGGACCCGGCCCGCGGTGGGGGACACCAGGCCGTTGAGCAGTCGCGCCAGGGTCGACTTGCCGGAGCCGTTGGCGCCGATGACGCCGACGCGCCGCTCGGTCAGTGTCAGCGTGGTGGGGCCCAGGATGGTGCGCTCGCCGTCGGGGACGTCGACGGTGACGGCCGCGCCGTCCAGCTCGATCCTCGCCATGGCGCGGAGACTAGCGGCGGGGATGGAGCAGCTGCGGGAAGGCCCGGTGCACCTCGGCGGCGATCAGCGCGACGAGCGTCGTCTTGACCAGGTCGCCGAGCCAGAACGGGGCGTCGTAGCCGACCGCGTCCGACCACGGCACGTCGAAGAAGAGCTTCATCCCGACGATGCCCATCGGGTGGACGACGAGGACGCTGCCGGCGAGCGAGCACAGGAAGACGAACACGGCGCGGGTCTTGCGCGCGCGCCCGGCGACGTACCTGACCAGGAAGCCGGCGAGGGCGGCGGCGAACGGGAAGGACCACAGGTAGCCCGCGCTGGCACCGGTGAAGACGCCGAGGCCCGAGGAGTGCTCGGCGAAGACCGGCAGCCCGATGGCGCCCAGGCCGAGGTACAGCGCGGCCGCGAGGAAGCCGCGCACCGGTCCGAGCAGGCAGCCGGCGAGCATGAGCGCGAAGCTCTGCAGGGTGATCGGCACCCCCGCGCCGCCGACCGGGATGGCGCCGACGTAGGCGCAGGCCGAGATGAGCGCGGCGAACGCCGCGATCAAAGCCAGGTCCGTCGTCGACAGGCGCGGGCGCCGCTCGCTGCGAGTGCCGGGGGTCTCGGTCACGCTCATGCCTGGTCCTCCGGATCGGCACCTGAACGGTGGTCAGGTGAACGGTGTTCAGGCTAGGGTGAGTCCGCCGCTGCCGTCAACGAGGTGGGAGGAGCGACATGCGCTATCACCGCCAGGACGTCGTCGAGCGGGCGATCGAGGTGCTCGACCGCTACGGGCTCTCGGACCTGACGATGCGCCGCCTGGGCAGCGAGCTGGGCGTGCAGCCCAGCGCGCTCTACCACCACTTCGCCAACAAGCAGAGCTTGCTGGCCGCTGTCGCCGACGAGGTCCTCGCGCGCGGGGCGCGGCCCATGCCCGAGCGGCGGTGGGACGCGCGCGTGGTCGCGGTGTGCACCCAGCTGCGCGACGCGATGCTGGCCTACCGCGACGGCGCCGACCTCGTGGCCACGGTGCACGCGTTCGGCCTCGGCGCCTCGGCGCCGTACGACGCGCTGCTGGACGCGCTCGCCCGCGGCGGCTTCCCGGACGACCTGTCGCGAACCGCCGCCCGCACCCTGCTGCACTTCGTCTTCGGCCACGCCATCGACGAGCAGGCCCACCTGCAGGCCGGCAGCGCCGGCGCGATCGACGACGAGCCGCGTGACGCCTCCGACTTCGACCTCGGCCTGGCCCTGGTCGTCGACGGCATCCGCCTGCGCCAGCCCACCGACCTCCACCAACAGCTCTAGCACCGCCACCGACGAGCCGGTTTCGGTGGTCGAGGTGCGAGGAGCGTCAGCGACGAGCCTCGAGACCCCGTGAGCCGACAAGCAGCCCCGGGGTACGGCGGTCGGGTGGCGGGGGTCTCGAGGCTCAGGCGCCAGGGCGCCTTCGCACCTCGACCACCGAAGGCCCGGGCCGTCTCGGTGGTCAAGGTGCGAGGAGCGTCAGCAACGAGTCGGTTTCGGTGGTCGAGGTGCGAGGAGCGCCAGCGACGAGCCTCGAGACCCCGTGAGTCGACAAGCGGCCTCGGGTACGGCGGCCGGGCTGCGGGGGTCTCGAGGCTCAGGCGCCAGGGCGCCTTCGCACCTCGACCACCGAAGGGGCCCGCCCCTTTCGGTGGTCGAGGCGCGAGGAGCGTCAGCAACGAGTCGGTTTCGGTGGTCGAGGTGCGAGGAGCGCCAGCGACGAGCCTCGAGACCCCGTGAGTCGACAAGCGGCCTCGGGTACGGCGGTCAGGTCGCTAGTCACGTCACCGGGTCTCGAGGCTCAGGCGCCAGGGCGCCTTCGCACCTCGACCACCGAAGGCCCGCGCCGCCTCGGTGGTCGAGGTGCGAGGAGCGCCAGCAACGAGTCGGTTTCGGTGGTCGAGGTGCGAGGAGCGCCAGCGACGAGCCTCGAGACCCGGTGAGCCGAGAAGCATCCCGGGGTACGGCGGTCATGTCACCGGGTCTCGAGGCTCAGGCGTTGCACGCCTTCGCACCTCGACCACCGAGGGGGCCAGTGCGCCTTCGCGCCTCGACCACCGAGGAGCGAGAATGCCCTGTGGATAAAGGGGATTCTCGACCCTGCCACTGTCGGTGGGGCCTGGTTGAGTAGTCCTATGAGCAGCCCCGCCACCCCCACCGCGAGCCACCCCGTGGCCGCCGGAGTGGCACGCTTGCGCACCCAGGTCGCCGACCTCAACCACACCCCCGTGTGGTCGATGACCCCCGCCGAGACCGCCCAGGCGTTGGCCGATGCGACCCGGCTGCGCGCCCAGGCCGACGAGCTCACGCTGCGCCTGGCCGCACACGCCGACACCACCCAGATCGGGACCGAGACCGGGGCGACCTCGACCGCGGTCTACTGGGCCCACACCACCCACCAGACCCAACGCGCCACCGCCGCAGCGATGAAGCTCGCCCACGCCCTCGAGCGCCACGACACCATCGCCGCCGCGCTCGCAAAAGGCGTGATCCTCACCGACCAGGCCCAGGTCATCGTCGAAGCCGTCGATGCCCTGCCCGAGGACCTGCCACCCGAGGTCCGCGCGGAGGCGCGTGCGCACCTGCTGGGCCAGGCCGCGCACCACGACGCGAGAGCGTTGCGGGTCCTGGGCAGACGGATCCTCGACGTCGTCGCGCCCGAGGTCGGCGAAGCCCAGGAGGCCAAGGCCCTCGAAGCAGAAGAACGGCGTGCCGAGCAGAAGGCCCGGCTCACGATGCACGACGACGGCCACGGCACCACCTACGGCCGCTTCCAGATCCCCACCCACGTCGCGGACCGGTTCCGCAAGCACCTCGGCACGCTCGCGAACCCGAAAGCCGGCGGCGAAGGGTCCAGCCCGCACGGGATGGGGCTCGCCCTGATCGAGTACGTGCAGCGCTACCCGGTCGACCGGCTCCCGGACTCCGGCGGAATGGACGCCACCGTGGTGGTGACCATGAGCCTGGAGACGCTGATGGGCGGGTTGAAGGCGGCCCAGCTCGACACCGGGACCCGGATCAGCCCCGCCCTGGCCCGCACGCTGGCCTGCCAGGCCGGCGTGATCCCCGCCGTCCTGGGCACCCGGTCGCAGGTCCTCGACCTGGGACGCAAGGCCCGGTTCCACACCAAGGCCCAACGCATCGCGCTGGCCGTTCAGCACGGCGGCTGCTACGCCGCGGGCTGCGAACGCCCCTCCGCGTGGTGTCAGGCACATCACCTCACGCCCTGGTCTAAAGGCGGTGCCACCACCGTCGAGGACGGCGTCCTGCTCTGCCGACGCCACCACACCCTGGCCCACCACCTCGACTACTCGATGACCCACCTTCCCGGCGGGAAGGTCGCCTTCACCAAGCGCGAGTGAGCCACCTGACCGCGACGCATGACCATGAGGGCCGTCTCATGTTCGCCTCATGAGCCGCTCATCCGCCCGCCGGAGCGTGGAGTCATCAACCGATGCCAAGGAGAGCCTCATGCCGAAGTCCCGCAAGGTCACCGCCGCCCTCGCTGCCGCCGCCCTCGTCGCCGCGCCGGTGACGATGATCGCCGGTCCGGCCCACGCCGACGGACCCGAGCAGAAGCGCGAGTTCCGTCTCGCGGGCGCCGACGTCGACTTCAAGGTGGAGAAGGACGACGGACGCTTCGACGTCGAGGTGAGCATCGACCGCGCCCGGCCCGGGAGCAGGTGGCGCGTCGTCCTGCGTCATGACGGACGGGTCTTCGTCAACACGGTGCGCCGGGCCGACCGCGACGGCGAGATCGACATCGACCGCTTCCACCGCGACACCGCCGGCGCGGACGTCTTCAAGGTCCGGGTGAAGAAGGTCGGCGGCGGGGCCAAGGAGCGCACCATCCGGATGCGCTGACCCCGCCGGCTCAGCTCGCCGGGTCGGACAGGAGCAGGGGGTCGAGGTCGGTGTCCACGACGTCGTAGTGGTCGACGTGGAGGTCCTTCTCGACGAGGAGGTCGTCGTCGCCGGCGTAGAAGACGGCGACCTCGGGCTCCTCGCCGGCGAAGCGCCGGACGTCGTCCATGGACTCCCACAGGGAGAGGGTGACGACCTCGACGAGGTCGCCGACGGCTCGTCGCAGCACCACGACGCCGCGGTTGCCGGGGGTGGCGCGGTAGTCCCGCACCCCGGTGCTGCTCTGATGGGCCAGGTAGGCCTCGGCGTCCTCGGGCCGGACGGCTCCTCGCCAGCGACGCAGGATCATGGTGCTGCTCCTTCTCCCAGTAGACGTGCGCACTCCGTCACGAGCCGCTCCCGTAGCGGCGCGCCCCGCTCGGCGAAGGACCGCTGCGCCTCGACGTAGGCCGCCTTCCCCTCGGGCGTCTCGATGCGCACCGGCTCGAAGCCGAGGTCGGCGAGGTCGTACGGCGCCGCCCGCATGTCGAGCTCCCGGATGTCGCGGGCCAGCTCGAAGCAGTCGGCCACGAGGTCCGAGGAGATCATCGGGGTGAGCCGGAAGGCGTGCTTGTAGAGGTCCATCCCGGCGTGCAGGCAGGCCGGCTGCTCGTACGCCGGACGGTCGTCGCGGCCGGGGGAGAGGGTGTTGAGCGGGCGTGCCGGTGGGGTGAAGAAGCGGTAGGCGTCGAAGTGCGAGCAGGCGACCTTGTGTGACTCGACCACGGCGTCGGTGCCGGCGCCACCGAGGCGCAGCGGCCAGTCGGCGTGCCGGGTCTCGTCCTCGGCGAGGCGGTAGACCATCGCCCACTCGTGCAGGCCGAAGCAGCCGAAGTGGGGCGGCCGCGCGGCGGTCGCGGAGAGCAGCGCGTGGATCGACTCGACGAGCGGGCGCTGGGAGGCGACGAAGTCGGCGGAGACCGTGCCGCCGACGTAGCCCTTCAGCCCGTCGTACTCGGGCGCGTCCTCGAGGGTGACGCCGAAGCCGGGGTGCCAGCGGCGCAGCTGGGCGGGTCGCTGGGAGTAGTAGGTGAAGAGGAAGTCGTGCACCGGGTGCTTCACGCGGGCGCCGCGGCGCTCGAGGTGAGGCCGCACGAACGCATCGACCCGGGCCGCGTGGGCGCTCGCCCGCGGCTCCCACGACGAGCGTCCCAGCAGCTGCACCGAGCCAGCGTAGAACGGCGGCTCTGCGCGCTCCTGATCCGGATGGGGAGAACCAGGCACCGGTCGCTAGGCTCGAGAGGTGCGCATCGTGAGGTTCACCACCGAATCCGGGCCGTCCTACGGTGTGGTCACGGGTGAGGTCGACGAGTTCGGCCAGCCGGCCGACGACAGCGTCATCGTCGCGATCGCCGGCGACCCGCTCTACGTCGGGATCAAGCTGCTCGACCAGGAGCACCGGCTCTCCGACGTCCGGCTGCTGGCGCCAGTGCTGCCGCGCAGCAAGGTGGTCGGGATCGGGCGCAACTACGCCGCGCACGCCGCCGAGCTGGGCAACGACCTGCCCGCAGAGCCGTTGATGTTCCTCAAGCCCAACACGAGCGTGATCGGTCCCGACGACCCGATCTACTACCCGCGCCAGACGCAGGACCTCCACTACGAGGGCGAGCTCGCCGTCGTCATCGGTCGGATCTGCCGCGACGTGCCCCCCGAGCAGGCCACCGACGTCATCCACGGCTACACGATCGCCAACGACGTGACCGCGCGCGACCTGCAGCGCAGCGACGGTCACTTCACCCGCGCGAAGGGCTTCGACTCCTTCTGCCCGCTGGGCCCCTGGATCGAGACCGACCTGGATCCGCAGCACTTCAGCGACGGGGTGCGGCTGCAGACCCACCTCAACGGCGAGCTCGTGCAGGACGGCTCGACGGCCGACATGATCTTCGACATCCCGGCGCTGATCGCGCACGTGTCCAGCGTGATGACGCTGCTACCCGGCGACGTCATCCTCACCGGCACCCCCGAGGGTGTCGGCCCCATGGAGGTCGGTGACGAGGTCGAGATCTCGATCGCCGGCCTCGGCACCCTCACCAACAAGGTGGCAACACGATGACCGACCCCGTCCTGGGCGACCTCGCACCCGAGCAGGTGCGCGTCCGCTTCCCCCCCAGCCCGACCGGCTTCATCCACGTCGGCAACGTGCGCAGCGCGCTGTTCAACTGGGCCTTCGCCCGCCACTACGGCGGCACGCTTGTCCTGCGCATCGAGGACACCGACCTGGCGCGCAACACCGACGAGGGCTACGCCTCCATCCTGGACTCCCTGCGCTGGCTGGGGATCGGCTGGGACGAGGGCCCCGAGGTTGGCGGCCCCTACGCGCCGTACCGCCAGAGCGAGCGCTTCGGCATCTACGCCGACGTCGCCGCCCGGCTGCGCGAGGGCGGCAAGGCCTACGACTGCTACTGCACGACCGAGGAGGTCGACGCGCGCCGCAAGGCCGCCGGCTCGAAGATCCAGGGGTACGACGGCCACTGTCGCGAGCTGTCGGACGCGCAGCGTGACGCGTTCCTGGCCGAGGGGCGCCGCCCGACGCTGCGGCTGCGGATGCCCGACGCCCCGATCACCTTCGACGACCTGGTGCGCGGCGAGATCACCTTCCTGCCCGAGCACGTCCCGGACTTCGCGCTGCTGCGCGCCAACGGCGACCCGCTCTACACCCTGGTCAACCCCGTCGACGACGCGCTCATGGGCATCACCCACGTCCTGCGCGGCGAGGACCTGCTCTCGAGCACGCCGCGCCAGATCGCGCTCTACGAGGCGCTGCACGACCTCGGGGTCGGCACCGGCGCCCCGCGCTTCGGCCACCTGCCGATCGTCATGGGCGAGGGCAACAAGCGGCTCTCCAAGCGCGACAAGGGCTCCGGGCTCTCCGAGTACATCGAGCGCGGTTTCCTGCCCGAGGGTCTGCTCAACTACCTGGCCCTGCTCGGCTGGGGGATCGCCGCCGACCGCGACGTCTTCACGATGGCCGAGATGGTCGAGGCGTTCGACATCCGACGGGTCAACCCCAACCCCGCCCGCTTCGACCTGAAGAAGCTCGAGGCGATCAACACCGCCCACATGCGCCGGCTCTCGGTCGAGGACATCACGCACCGGGCGATCCCGTTCCTCAAGGCGGCGGGGGTGGTGTCCGACCCGGTGTCCGACGCCGACGCGCAGCTGCTGGAGCTGGCGATGCCGCTGGTCGCCGAGCGCATCAACACGCTCTCCGAGGCGCCCGCGATGCTGGGCTTCCTGTTCGTGGACGAGGCCGCCTTCACTCGCGACCCCGCCGACGTCGAGAAGCTCCTGAACGACGACGGCCGCGCGGTCGTCGCCCGCGGTCTCGCCCGGCTGGAGTACCTCGAGGAGTGGTCGGCAGCCGCCATCCAGGAGACGCTGCAGTCCGAGCTCGTCGACGGGATGGGACTCAAGCCGCGCGTGGCCTTCGGCCCGCTGCGCGTCGCCGTCACCGGTCGTCGCGTCTCGCCGCCGCTCTTCGAGTCGATGGAGCTCCTCGGACGTGAGCGCAGCCTGAGCCGGCTGCGCAGCGTGCTGGTCTGATGGAGCCGCTGGGCTACCACCGGCTGCAGCGTGCCGTCCGCTGGGCGTGGTGGCGGCCCCTGGTCGGGGTCGTCGCCGTCGTGGCGCTGGTCTTCGCCCTCCAGCTGGTCGTCACGCTGGCCGTGACCGTGCTCCTCGTCGTGCGGGGAACCTCGCCCGACGACGCGCTGGACCAGCTCTCCGGCATCGGCGAGGTCACGCCGGCGTACCTCGCCGTCATCAACCTGGGCTGGGCGGTGGCCATCCCGGCGGTCTGGCTGGTGGCGTGGGCGGTGCACCGCCTGCGGCCGGGCTGGCTGGCCTCGGTCGGCGGGCGGATCCGCTGGAGCTGGCTGGCGGCCTGCTTCGGCCTCGCCATGCTGGCCCTGATGGCGACCGTGGTCGTCGGGGCGTTCGTGCCGGCGCAGGACGTCGAGACGTCCGGCGACCTCAACGAGTTCACCCGTCAGACGCGCGACTTCCTGCTGGTGATCGTGCTGCTGACCCCGCTGCAGGCGGCGGGGGAGGAGTACGCCTTCCGCGGCTACCTGACCCAGGCCGTCGGCGGGGTGTTCCGCAGCCCGCGGCTCGCCATGGTCGCCGCGGTCGTGGTCCCGGCCCTGCTGTTCGCTCTCGCCCACGGCGCGCAGGACCCGCCGATCTTCGTCGACCGGCTGGCGTTCGGCCTGGTGGCCGGGGCGCTGGTGATCCTCACCGGCGGCCTCGAGGCCGGGATCGCGATGCACGTCCTCAACAACTTCCTGGCCTTCGGAGCGGCGCTCGCGTTCGGCGACATGACCTCCGCGCTGAACCCCACCGGCGGCACCTGGTGGAGTCTCCCGGTGACGCTGACGCAGTCGCTGGTCTACCTCGGCCTGGCCGTCTGGGTGTCGCGTCTGATGGGCGTACGGCGCACCTGGGAGCAACCCGTTTTGGAGCCGATCCGACCTCGCGTGTAAGGTTTCTCGTCGGCTGCTGAAGCACTGGCGGAGGCGCCGAACAGCAGTAAAACCATGGGATATGGTGTAATTGGCAACACGACTGGTTCTGGTCCAGTTATTCTAGGTTCGAGTCCTAGTATCCCAGCGAGATCCCGGTGGAGACCGGGATTTTGTGCGGCAGACTCCCTTCGATAGTCTGGCGCAGCACCACCAGCAACAACAGCAGCACCACGTTGGCCCCCGTTGTGTAGCGGCCTAGCACGCCGCCCTCTCACGGCGGTAGCGCCGGTTCGAATCCGGTCGGGGGTACAGCAGAAGGGCCTTGAGCGGCGGAGACGCTGCTCGAGGCCCTTCGTCGTCTTGTCGTCACCGTCAGGTGCAGAGGCCGGCCTGGCGGCGGGCCTCGGCTCGCTCCTCGGCCGCCTCGGGGGTCGACCCACCGTCGGGCGACGCGGAGCCGCTGGGCGTGCCGACCGGCTCGTCGGCGCTGAGGCTGTCGCCACTGAACGCCCGGCCGAGCGGGCGGTCGTGGCGGATGCGCTTCCACAGGTCCTCCGCCTGCTCGGTCCACACGAGCCGGTTGGGGTCCGGCTCGTACTCCGCGAACGGCACGGTCACGAACTTGATGTCGTCGAGACCGGTGGAGCGCAGGTCCATGGCGAGGTCGACCAGGGCCGGGAGGTTGGCGAGCTCCTCGTCGAGCTGCAGCGACTCGGTCGCCGCGTCCAGGAACTTGAAGACCCGGTCCGGCCTGGAGAGCGTGCGCCCGGAGACCACCTTGTTGATCATCGAGGCGATGAAGGCCTGCTGGCGCTTCATGCGACCGATGTCGCCGGTGAGCGACAGGACGTAGCGCTCGCGGACGTAGTTGAGGGCCTGGCGACCGGTCAGCGTCTGGGTGCCGGCGTCGAAGTGGATGTTGTGCTTGTCGTCGTCGACGTCCTTGGGGATGCAGACCTCGACGCCCTTGACGGCGTCGACCATGTCCTTGAACCCGTTGAAGTCGACGACGACCTGGTGGTCGATGCGGATGTCGGTGAGCCGCTCGACCATCTGCACGGTGCACAGCGGCCCGCCCAGCTTGTAGGCGTCGCTGAACATCGCCAGCTTCTCGCCGGGCACCTTCTCCCCGTCGGGGAGCAGACACTCGGGCCGGTCCACCAGGGCGTCGCGCGGCAGGCTCACGCCGTACGCGTCCTGACGGTCGGCGGAGATGTGGAGCAGGATCGTGGTGTCCGAGCCGCCGGCGCCCGCCTCCCGGTCGATCTTGTTGCCGGCGCCGACTCGGCTGTCGTCGCCCATCACCAGGATGTTGATCGGCTGCTTCGGTCCCTCGACCTCGACCTTGTCGGGACGCTCGACCTCGTCGGGGATCGCGGGCAGCGCCTCGATGTTGCCGTTGAGCTGGTGGTAGGCGAAGGAGACCCCGACGCCGGTGAGCAGCGCGAGCACCACCTGGGTCACCAGGATGACCCGCAGGACAGTGCGGCGATGCTGGGGATGCGGGGTCTGGGGCGCCGGGTCGTTCGTCGGCGCCGTCGGGTCGTCGGCCACGTTCACATCATCACAAACCCCTGGTCACCGCTGGTGAAGACCAGGAGTCACGGAGGTTTCGCGCGAGCGGCTCCCCATGTCCGATTCCCGCCAGTGCCGAGCTGGGGGGTGGGGGATGATGGGGGCATGCGGACGAGCCAGCGGTGGGACCCGGAGTCCTGCTACCGCGCCGTGAAGTCCCGTGACCGCCGCTTCGACGGGGTGTTCTACACCGCGGTCCGCACCACCGGCATCTACTGCCGCCCGTCCTGCCCGGCGCGCACGCCGGCGTTCGCCAACGTCAGCTTCCACGCGAGCCCCGCCGCGGCCCAGGCCGCCGGGTTCCGCGCCTGCAAGCGCTGCCTGCCGGACGCGACTCCGGGCAGCCCCGACTGGGACGTCGCCGCGACGGCGGCCGGCCGGGCGATGCGGCTGATCGCCGACGGCGTCGTCGACCGCGAGGGCGTCGCCGGGGTGGCCCGCCGAGTCGGCTACACCCCGCGCCACCTCTCGCGCCTGCTCGTCGCCGAGCTCGGCGCCGGCCCGCTCGCGCTGGCCCGCGCCAAGCGGGCGCAGACCGCGCGGGTGCTGATCGAGACCACCGACCTGTCGTACGCCGACATCGCCTTCGCGGCCGGCTTCGCCAGCGTGCGCCAGTTCAACGACACCGTGCGCGAGGTCTACGCCGCCTCGCCCACCGACCTGCGTGGGCGCCGGGGCGGCCGGCGGACGACGGGCGCGGTGACGATGCGCCTCGCGGTGCGCACGCCGTTCGCCGGTCGCGCACTGCTGGCCTTCCTGGCCCACCACCTGGTGCCGGGCGTGGAGACGGCCGGGCCCGGGTGGTACGCCCGCACGCTCGACCTGCCGCACGGTCCGGGGACGGTGCGGCTCGATGTGGACGACGCCGCCGAGCCGGGGGAGACCGCCTTCGCGACCGCGACGTTCGCGCTGCACGACCTGCGCGACACGGCGGCCGCCGTCGAGCGCGCACGCCGGCTGGTCGACGCCGACTGCGACCCGCTCGCGGTGGCTGACCACCTCGCCGGTGACCCGGTCGTGGGCCCGCTGGTCCGAGCGACGCCCGGGCTACGGGTCCCCGGGCAGGTGGACGGCGACGAGGTCGCGGTCCGCACGGTCATCGGCCAGCAGGTCAGCGTGGTCGGAGCGTGCACGGTCACGGGCCGGATCGTGGCGGCCCACGGCCGCCCGGTCGACTCGGACATCCCCGGACTGACGCACCTGTTCCCCGATGCCGCCACGCTGGCCGCGGTGGACCCGGAGTCGCTGCCGATGCCGCGCGCCCGCGGTCGCGCCGTCGTCGCTCTCTGCGCCGCGCTCGCCTCCGGTGCGGTGGCGCTGGACCGCGGCCCGGACCGTGACGCCGTACGCGGGTCGCTGCTGGCGCTGCCGGGGATCGGCCCGTGGACGGCCGACTACGTGGCGATGCGGGCGCTCGGCCACCCCGACGTCTTCCTCCCGACCGACGTGGGGGTGCGCCAGGCGCTCACCCGCCTCGGGCAGAATCCGGCCGCCGTGGTCGCCGCCTCCGACGCGTGGCGCCCCTGGCGCTCCTACGCCCTGATGCACCTGTGGAACACCCTGATGCCGGCCATGGCGCCCGCGTCGTCGAACGAGGAGGACTGACATGTGGACGACCCTGGACTCACCCGTCGGCGAGCTGCGCGTCGTCGAGCACGGCGGCGCGATCACGGCGATCGAGTTCTCGCCTTACGCCGCCGCCGACGGCCGCGTGCGCGGTGCGCGCGACGACGCCCATCCGGTGCTCGTCGAGGCGGTCCGCCAGCTGAGCGCGTACTTCGCCCGAGACCTCAAGGAGTTCGACCTCCCGCTCGCTCCCATCGGCACCGCCTTCCAGCAGCAGGTGTGGGCGCAGCTGGTCGGCATCCCCTACGGCCAGACCGCGTCGTACGGCCAGATCGCCGCGCAGCTCGGCCGCACCAACGCCGCCTCCCGCGCCGTCGGTCTGGCCAACGGCAGCAACCCGATCCCGATCGTCATCCCCTGCCACCGGGTCATCGGCGCCAACGGCACCCTCACCGGCTACGCCGGCGGAGTCGCCCGCAAGCAGACCCTCCTCGAGCTCGAGCAGGATGCCCTCTTCTGAGGGAGCGCGCAGCGCTCCCTCAGAAGACGAGGGCAGGTCGAGCGCGACGGAGCTGTCGAGACCCGGTGAGACGAACGCCGCCCGCGGGACTCGACAGGGGCTCAGTCAGCAGCAGCCCGGCGCAGCGACTCCGAGAGCCGCTCGGCGGCGGCGAGGACGGCGGGGGCGTGCATGCGGCCGGGCTGGCGGGACAGGCGCTCGAGCGGCCCGGAGACCGAGACGGCGGCGATGATCTTGCCGCCGGGGGAGCGGACGGGCGCGGAGACCGAGGCCACGCCCTGCTCGCGCTCGCCGACGGACTGGGCCCACCCCCGGCGGCGGATGCCGGAGAGGGCGGCGGCGGAGAACGCGGCGTTCTGCAGGCCGCGGTGCATGCGCTCGGGGTCCTCCCAGGCCAGCAGCACCTGGGCCGCGGAGCCGGCGCTCATGGTGAGCTGCGAGCCGACGGGGATCGTGTCGCGCAGGCCCGAGGGGCGCTCGGCGGCGGCCACACAGACGCGGTGCTCGCCCTGGCGGCGCCAGAGCTGGGCGGACTCGCCGGTGATGTCGCGCAGCCGGGCCAGCACCGGGCCGGCGGTCGCCAGCAGGCGGTCCTCGCCGGCGGCGGCGGAGAGCTCGGCGAGCCGCGGGCCCAGCACGAAGCGGCCCTGCATGTCGCGGGCGACCAGCCGGTGGTGCTCGAGCGCGACGGCGAGGCGGTGGGCCGTGGGCCGGGCGAGACCCGTCCCGGCCACGAGTCCGGCGAGCGTCGCGGGCCCGGACTCGAGCGCGGTCAGCACCAGCGCTGCCTTGTCGAGGACGCCGACACCACTGGAGTTGTCCATATGGCAATACTGCCGTCTCAGATCATGGGATGCAAGTGAGGGGGACGATCCTGGACCCGCGTGTCGAGGCGCGTTGCCCACATCGTAAGATGCCAGTCTCAGATCATGGGACGAAGGCGTAGCGTGGTTCGAGCACGAGACCGCGCGTCACGAAGGAGTGGAATCATGGGCAGGACATTGTCCGAGAAGGTGTGGGACGAGCACGTCGTTCGATCCCAGCCGGGAGAGCCGGACCTGCTCTACATCGACCTCCACCTCATCCACGAGGTGACCAGCCCGCAGGCGTTCGACGGACTCCGCCTCGCCGGGCGCAAGGTCCGCCGCCCGGACCTCACACTGGCGACGGAGGACCACAACGTCCCCACCGTCGACTGGGACAAGCCCATCGCCGACCCGGTCTCGCGCACGCAGGTGGAGACCCTGCGCAAGAACGCCGCGGAGTTCGGCGTACGGCTGCACCCGCTCGGCGACATCGAGCAGGGGATCGTGCACGTCGTCGGCCCGCAGCTGGGCCTCACCCAGCCCGGCATGACGATCGTCTGCGGCGACAGCCACACCAGCACGCACGGCGCGTTCGGCGCCATCGCGTTCGGCATCGGCACCTCCGAGGTCGAGCACGTGCTGGCGACGCAGACCCTCATGCAGGCCAAGCCCAAGACCATGGCCGTCACCATCAACGGCAGCCTGCCGCCCGGCGTCACCGCCAAGGACATGGTGCTCACGCTGATCGCCAAGACCGGTACCGGCGGGGGCCAGGGCTACATCGTGGAGTACCGCGGTCAGGCCATCGAGGAGCTCTCGATGGAGGGCCGCATGACGGTGTGCAACATGAGCATCGAGTGGGGCGCCAAGGCCGGGATGATCGCTCCCGACCAGACCACCTTCGACTACATCGAGGGCAAGCCCGAGGCGCCGAAGGGCGCCGACTGGGACGCCGCCGTCGCTCACTGGAAGACCCTGGTGACCGACGAGGACGCCACCTTCGACGAGGAGATCGTCCTCGACGCCAGCGAGATGACCCCGTTCGTCACCTGGGGCACCAATCCGGGGCAGGGCGTCCCGCTCGGCTCCGCGGTGCCGGACCCCGCCAGCTTCGACGACCAGCAGGACCGCGTCGCCGCCGAGCGGGCGCTGGAGTACATGGCGCTCGAGGCCGGCACCCCGATGCGGGAGGTCAAGGTCGACACCGTCTTCGTGGGCTCCTGCACCAACGGGCGCATCGAGGACCTGCGGCTCGCGGCCGAGATCATCCAGGGCCACACCGTCGCCCCGGGCACCCGCTTCCTGGTCGTGCCGGGCTCGGCGCGCGTCCGCCTCCAGGCCGAGGCCGAGGGGCTGGACGCGGTCTTCAAGGAGGCCGGCGCCGAGTGGCGCGGGGCGGGCTGCTCGATGTGCCTGGGCATGAACCCCGACACGCTGGCTCCCGGCGAGCGCAGCGCGTCGACGTCCAACCGCAACTTCGAGGGACGCCAGGGCAAGGGCGGCCGCACCCACCTGGTGTCCGTGCCGGTCGCCGCGGCGACCGCCGTACGCGGCACGCTGTCCTCGCCCGCCGATCTCGAGCCCGTCACCGTAGGGGGCAACTGACATGGAGAAGTTCTCGACGCACACCGGTGTCGGCGTCCCGCTGCGTCGCAGCAACGTCGACACCGACCAGATCATCCCGGCCGTCTACCTCAAGCGGGTGACCCGCGACGGCTTCGAGGACGGGCTGTTCAGCGCCTGGCGCAACGACCCCGGCTTCGTCCTCAACAACGAGGCGTACGCCGACGGCTCGGTGCTCGTCGCCGGACCCGACTTCGGCACCGGCTCCTCGCGCGAGCATGCCGTGTGGGCGCTGCAGAACTACGGTTTCAAGGCGGTCATCTCGCCGCGCTTCGCCGACATCTTCCGCGGCAACTCCGGCAAGGCCGGGCTGCTCGCCGCCCAGGTCGACGAGAAGGTCGTCCAGCGCCTCTGGGACTACCTCGAGGCGAACCCCGGCGCGGTCGTCACGGTGGACCTGGAGTCACGCACGGTCCGTGCCGGCGAGGGCCCTGAGGCCATCGAGGACTCCTTCGACATCGACGACTACACCCGGTGGCGCCTCCTCGAGGGGCTCGACGACATCGGAATCACCTTGGGCAACGCCGACGACATCACGGCCTACGAGTCGTCGCGCCCGAGCTGGAAGCCGGCCACTCTCTAACTGGCTTTTCCCAACCAGGGTTGCTGATTCTCGTAGGTCAGCGCCGGTGCTCGTGCTCTTTCGAGCCGGAATTCCGCGTGGCTGAGCGGAATTCGCGAAAAGCGCGCCGGAAAATAGGTCGTGCATTCGTCGGCGTGGTGATTGTGGCGAACGCCACTCATGCCTAGCGTGCGTTGATGAAAGTCGAGCGAATGTCTCGGCACCACCAGTTCATTGGAAGGGAAGCTAGTGAACAAGTCACAGCTCATCGACGCACTCGCAGCGCGCTACGAGGGCAACCGCAAGGCAGCGTCGCACGCCCTCGAGTCCGTGCTGGACACGATCACGCGTGAGGTCGCCAAGGGCGAGAAGGTCGCCATCACCGGCTTCGGGTCGTTCGAGAAGCGGATCCGCGAGGCCCGCTGGGTGCGCAACCCGCAGACCGGCGCGCGGATCAAGGCCAAGAAGACGGCGGTGCCGAAGTTCAGTGCCGGTGCCGATCTCAAGAACGTCGTCTCCGGCGCGAAGAAGCTGCCCAAGCTGACGGTCGGTGCCGCGACGCCTGCCGCCAAGAAGGCCGCCGCGACCGCCAAGAAGGCCGCCCCTGCGAAGAAGGCGGCCCCGGCCAAGAAGGCCGCTCCCGCCAAGAAGACCACCGCCAAGAAGGCGGCCCCGGCCAAGAAGGCGGCTCCCGCCAAGACCGCCGCCAAGAAGGCGGCTCCGGCCAAGACTGCCGCCAAGAAGGCCACTCCGGCCAAGAAGGCGGCGCCCGCCAAGAAGGCCACGCCGGCCAAGAAGACGGCAGCGAAGAAGACGGCTCCCGCCAAGAAGACCACCGCCAAGAAGGCTCCGGCGAAGAAGGCTGCCGCCAAGAAGTCCTGACCCGCCTCAGTCGAACGGGCCGTCCTCCTTCGGGAGGGCGGCCCGTCGTCAGGTCAGGTCGAGCTCGGCGGCGACCACCTGCGACGCGGCGCCCACCCCGAGCGCGATTGCGGCGCGCAGGCCGTCCACGTCGTCGACATCGCGTCGCAGGGACGGCAGATCGAGGCCGAGCTCCAGGGCGCCAGAGACCCGGTGGGCGTGGCGCGAGTCCGGTCCGAACTGCGGGTCGAACTGGTCGTACGGCGCCGTGTACATCGTCGTGCCCACGCCGTCGGCGTCGGCCACGAAGGACGGCCCCTGCGCATCGAAGGACGCGAGTGCCCGGTCGAGCTCACCCGCTCGCAGGGCGGGCAGGTCGGCGAGCAGGGCCGCGGGGGTGAGCTCGGGCCAGCGTCGCAGGGCCTCGGCGGCGGCCTGGCGCAGCGCGGAGTTGAGGTCGGTCGTGTCGCCGTCCGGGACCGTGGCGCAGCCCAGATCGCCCAGCTCGCGCGCGAACGACGCGTCGTCGGTGGCGACGAGGACCTGGGCGACGTGCTCGGCGGCGAGGCAGGCGGTGACCGTGTCGAGGGCGAACGCGCGGGCCAGCCCACGACGACGTGCGTCGTCGAGGCCGACGAGACGCGACTTGCCGAGGGCGGGAGGCTTCACCGGCACGATGACGACGTACGACGAGACCACGACACGATCCTGCCAGGCGCGTCGCGGGGGCGACGGGGTGGTGTCGGTCACCTCGGCGAGTAGCGTGCTCCCGTGAAGGTTCGTGTGCGCAAGTTGCAGGAGCGACGTGGCTGGGCGTTCGGCTTCGCTGTCGCCATCGTCAAGCCCGCGCTCCTGGCGACGACGACCCATGAGTGGATCGACGGCCACAAGCTGCCGGAGACCGGCGGGTTCGTGCTGGTCCTCAACCACGTCTCGCACCTGGACCCCCTGACCGCGGCGCACCTGGTCTACGACCACGGCCGGATCCCGCACTACCTGGCGAAGTCCGGGCTCTTCAAGAACCGTGCGCTGGGCGCGTTCCTGCGCTCGGCCGGACAGATCCCGGTGGAGCGCATGAGCCGCGGCGCGGCGGGCGCGTTCGACGCGGCGGTCACCGCAGTGCGCGAGGGCAAGTGCGTGGTGGTCTACCCCGAGGGCACGCTGACCCGCGACCCCGACCTGTGGCCGATGGCCGGCAAGTCCGGCGCGGCGCGGATCGCGCTCGAGACCGGATGCCCCGTGATCCCGGTCGGCCAGTGGGGGGCGCACGAGATCCTCTACCCCTACTCCACGCGGCCCGACCTGTTCCCCCGCAAGCGGATCACCATGAAGGTGGGCGACCCCGTCGACCTCTCCGACCTGCTCGAGCAGCCGCTCAGCGCCGGAGCGATCCAGGAGGCGACGAACCGGATCATGGCGGCGATCACCTCCCTCGTCGAGGATGTCCGCGGCGGGCACGCGCCCGCCGTCCGGTTCGACCCGCGCAAGGCCGGCATCAGGCCGACCGGCAACCCCCACAAGAAGGACAAGGCGTGAGCAACAAGGTAGCGATCCTCGGTGCCGGTTCCTGGGGCACCGCCTTCTCCATCGTCCTCGCCGACGGCGGCAACGACGTCACGATCTGGGGCCGCCGTGAGGAGGTCTGCGCGAGCATCAACGAGCAGCACGAGAACGTCGACTACCTGCCGGGCATCCAGCTGCCGCCGGCCGTCTCGGCCACCCATGACCACGAGGAGGCGCTCGCCGGAGCCGATGTGGTCGTGCTGGCGGTGCCGTCGCAGTCGCTGCGCGACAACCTCGTCGAGTGGGCGCCGTACGTCGACAAGGACGCGGTCATGGTCTCGCTCATGAAGGGCGTCGAGCTCGGCACGCTCAAGCGGATGAGCGAGGTCATCGCCGAGGTGACCGGTGCCGGACCCGAGCAGATCGCGGTCATCAGCGGCCCCAACCTCGCCAAGGAGATCGCGCGCCGGGAGCCGGCGGCCTCGGTCGTCGCCTGCCAGGACGAGGGCGTCGCGCGGATGCTGCAGAAGCGGGTGCACTCGGCGGCATTCCGCCCCTACACCAGTGTCGACGTGCTCGGCTGCGAGCTCGGTGGCGCGTACAAGAACGTGGTCGCGCTCTCGGTGGGGATGGCTGTCGGCCTGGGCTTCGGGGACAACACGACCGCCTCGGTCATCACCCGCGGCCTGGCCGAGACCGCGCGCCTCGCCATGAAGCTCGGCGCCAACCCGCTGACCCTCATGGGCCTCGCGGGGCTGGGGGATCTGGTCGCCACCTGCTCCTCCCCGCTCTCGCGCAACCGGACCTTCGGGGAGAAGCTCGGCCAGGGCCTGACCACCGAGGAGATCCTCGCCTCCACCCGTCAGGTCGCCGAGGGCGCCAAGTCCTGTGCCTCCCTGCTCGCGCTCGCCGAGCGCTCCGGGGTCGACGCCCCCGTCGCCCACCACGTCGACGCCGTCGTCGCCGGCACGATGACCGCCAAGGACATGGTCGACGCCTTCATCGCCCGCGACACCAAGGCCGAGACCGACTGACCGAGGCACGAGGTCATTCGGTCTGTTGGTGGTCGAGCCGCGACGGAGCGTGTCGGTCGGCGGTGGGAGCTAAGGCACCAACGTGTCCAGGGCGGTCCTGAGGTCGTGCCAGAGGTCCTCGACGTCCTCGATGCCGACGGAGAGGCGGACCAGGCCGTCGGGGATGGTGACGGGCTCGGCCTTCCAGCGGCGTCGGCGCTCGAACGTCGACTCGACGCCGCCGAGGCTGGTGGCGTGGACCCACAGCCGGGTCTTGGCCACCAGGAGGTCGGCGGCCAGCGCCTCCCCGGCGAGGACGATGGAGACGATCCCACCGAAGCCCGGGTAGCGGGTCTCGGCGACGGCGGGGTGCTCGCGCAGCCGGGCGACCAGCTCGGTGGCGTTGGCCTGGGCCCGCTCGACGCGCAGGTGCAGCGTGCGCAGGCCGCGCAGGGCGAGCCAGGCCTCGAGGGTGCCGGGGGTGGCGCCCAGCAGGTCGCGACGGCCCTTCAGTACGGCGAACAGCTCGTCGTCGGCGGTGGCGACGGCGCCCAGGAGCACGTCGCTGTGCCCGGCGAGGTACTTGGTGGCGGAGTGGACCACGATGTCGGCGCCCAGCGAGAGCGGCTGCTGGAGCAGCGGTGTGGCGAAGGTGTTGTCCACGACGACGTAGGCGCCCTCGTCGTGCGCGGCCTTCGCGATCGCCGCGATGTCGGCGACCTCGAGCGCCGGGTTGGTGGGCGACTCGAACCACACCAGCGCGGCGTCGGCGCATGCGGCCGTCACCGCCGCGGTGTCGGTGATGTCCACCAGCTCGGTGGTGATGCGGCCGCGGGCCTCCAGGTCCGCCAGCTGCAGCAGCGTGCCGGTGTAGGAGTGCGCGGGGGCGACCACCTTGCCGCCCTGGCCGACCAGGTCGAGGACGGTCGTGACCGCCGCCAGGCCGCTCGAGAAGGCCAGGCAGCGCCCGCCCTCCAGGGCGCCGAGCGCCTCCTCGAAGGCGGCCCAGGTCGGGTTGCCGTAGCGGCCGTACTCCAGGCTGCCGCCGGCGACGTAGGTCGAGGTCATGGTGATCGGGGTGTTGAGCGGCTGGTCCGGCTCGTGGGGCGGCCGTCCGGCCGTGACGGCGATCGTGGCGGGTTGCAGGTCGGGCGCGTCCTCGGGCATGCCGGAAGCCTAGGTGGATTAGGGTCGTCGCGATGAACGCCCCCAACGCCGCCCCTCCGACGGAGAGCCGCAAGCCCCGAGTCGCCGTCGTGTTCGGTGGTCGCTCCAGCGAGCATGCGATCTCCTGCGTGACCGCCGGGAGCGTGCTCCAGGCGATCGACCGGGACGCGTACGACGTGGTGCCGATCGGCATCGCTCCCGATGGCCGCTGGGTGCTGGAGAGCGGCGACCCCGAGCGGCTGCGCATCGAGGGGGCCGACCGGCTGCCCCACGTCGACGGCGATCGCGCCCCGATCGCGCTGTCGCTGGGCGTGGGGTCGACCGACCTGGTCATCTCGGAGCCGGCCGCGCCGCCGCACACCTTGGGGGAGGTCGACGTCGTCTTCCCGCTGCTGCACGGTCCGTGGGGCGAGGACGGCACGATCCAGGGGATGTTCGAGATGGCCGGCGTGCGCTACGTCGGCGCCGGGGTGCTGGCCTCCGCGGTCAGCATGGACAAGGCCTACATGAAGGTCGTGCTCGGCGCCGCCGGCCTGCCGCTGATGCCGAGCATCACCGTCACGGCGCGCGAGTGGCAGGCCGCACCGTCCGCGGTGCGGCACCGGGCGGCGGAGCTCGGCTATCCGCTCTTCGCCAAGCCGGCCCGAGGCGGCTCCAGCATCGGGATCTCGAAGATCCACGACGCCTCCGAGCTCGACGGGGCCATCGAGGGCGCGCTGGCGCACGACCCCAAGGTCCTCATCGAGGTGGCCGCCGAGGGCGCCCGCGAGGTGGAGTGCGGGGTCCTGCAGCGCTTCGATGGCGGCACCGACACCAGCGTGCCCGCGGAGGTGCGGATCACCGGAGAGCACGAGTTCTACGACTTCGCGGCCAAGTACCTGCCCGAGGAGCACACCGAGCTCGACGTGCCCGCCGACCTGCCGGAGGAGGTGGCGACCCGGCTGCGCGCGCTGGCGGCGCAGGCGTTCGAGGCGGTGGGCTGCGAGGGGCTGGCCCGCGTCGACTTCTTCCTGCACCCCGACGGGTCGCTTGTCGTCAACGAGATCAACACGATGCCGGGCTTCACGCCGCTGTCGATGTTCCCGCGGATGTGGGCCGCGACCGGAGTGGGCTACTCCGAGCTGGTCGACCGGCTGATCCGGCTTGCCCTGGCGCGCGACACCGGCCTGCGCTGAGCCCGCTCACAGGCAGGTCGCGTCAGCCTCCTCCAGGCTGTCGCTGAGGGGCCCCGCGAGGTCGGCGAGCGCCTCGGCCACCCCGTCCGGGCGGTAGTCCGCCGGGATCTCCAGCGACACCAGCGGGTCGTGGCTGACCGCCCAGACGGTGATGTCCTCGTCCTGCTGGTCCGCCTCGAGCAGGTCCGGGGGAGCCAGCCAGCCCACGCCCAGGGCGACCTCGCACTGCCAGGTCTCGTCGTACTCCGGCTCCTCGGCGCCGCAGGTCAGCACCAGCGCCGGGTCGCCCCAGGCGGCGCCGAGGGCGTCCTCGGGCTCCACGTCGACGCGGTCGTGGCCGGCCACGCTGTCCGGCAGCGCGGCGAGCAGGTCGCGGCACGCGGCCGTGTCGGCCTCGTCGAGGTCGACCGACTCGATCTCGGGGGCACCGCAGGAGGTGAGGACGCTGGCCAGGACGACGGCGGCCGCGGACGCGACGACGCCCCGGACCCCATGGGGCCCAGGGCGTCGGTCGACGGTGCTCAGGTCGGCCTCAGATGTGGACGACGGGGCAGGTCAGGGTGCGGGTGATCCCGTCGAGGGTCTGCACCTTGGCCACGACGAGCTTGCCCAGCTCGTCGACGTTGCGCGCCTCGGCGCGCACGATCACGTCGTAGGGCCCCGTGACGTCCTCGGCCAGCGTGACGCCCTTGACCGCCGCGATGGACTTGGCGACCTCCGCGGCCTTGCCGACATCGGTCTGGATCAGGATGTACGCCTGGACGACCATGGGGGTCTCCCTCGAATCTCGTGACAGCTGCGACGGGCGGTGTGACGGTCAACCTATCGCGCCCGCGGTGAGTGTCCATAGCCGCCCGGATGCCGCGATCTGGTGGGATGCCTGCATGACCTTCCCGCCCGACGCGACCCTGGCCGACGCTGGTGAGTTCGGCCTCATCTCCGAGATCGTCGGGCTCTTCCCGCAGGGAGAGCACGTCCTGATCGGCCCGGGCGACGACGCGGCCGTGCTGCGCGTGCGCACCGGGCACGTGGTGGTCTCCACCGACCTGATGGTCGAGGGCCGGCACTTCCGGCGCGACTGGGCCAGCGCCGAGGACGTCGGGCACCGCGCCGCGGCGCAGAACCTCTCCGACCTCAACGCCATGGGCGGACGCGCGCACTCCCTGACCGTGGGCCTGGCCGCGCCCCCGAACCTGCCGGCGCAGTGGGCCCTGGAGTTCGCCGCCGGGTTCGCCGCCGAGTGCGGGCTCGTCGGCGCCAGCGTCGTCGGGGGAGACGTGACCCGCGCGGACGAGATCGTCATCGCGGTCACCGTCATCGGCGCCTGCCTGCAGGCGCCCGTCGTACGCTCCGGCGCCCAGGCGGGCGACGTCCTGGCCCTGACCGGCCGCCAGGGCTGGGCCGCCGGCGGCCTCGCGGTCCTCGGCCGCGGGTTCCGCTCGCCGCGGGTCCTGGTCGAGGCCTACCGCCGTCCCGAGCCGCCGTACGACGCCGGGCCGGTCGCCGCCGCGGCGGGCGCCACCTCGATGATCGACGTCTCCGACGGCCTCCTGGCCGACGCCGGCCACCTGGCCGCCGACTCCGGGGTGGCGATCGACGTGCACCGGGGCGCCTTCGAGATCCCCGAGCCGCTCGTCGCCGTCGGCGCCGCGACCGGCGCGGACCCGCTGTCCTTCATCCTCGGCGGCGGCGACGACCACGCGCTGCTGGCCACCTTCCCCGACGCCGCCTCCGTCCCCGACGGCTGGCAGGTCATCGGCGACGTCCTCGCCGGCCCTGTCGGCGTCACCGTGGACGGTGGGGCGTACGAGGGGCCCACCGGCTGGACGCACTTCTAGCGGGTCGCATGAGTCACAAGATTCACCGGGCACCCGGTGAATCTGGTGCCTCCCCTACGAAGCTTCGTACCGGAGCCGTGAGTTTCACCGGGCACCCGGTGAAACTCATCGAGCGCCCGCAGACGCAGAAACGGCCGCCACCCGAGGGTGACGGCCGTGACGGCAGGACTGCTCAGGTCAGCGGGAGACCTTGCCGGCCTTGAGGCAGCCGGTGCAGACGTTGAGGCGCTGGGGGGTGCCGTTGATCTTGGCACGGACGCGCTGGATGTTCGGGTCGAAGCGGCGCTTCGTGATCTTGCGCGACCACGGACGGTTGTTGCCGAAGCCGGGCTTCTTGGCGCAGATGTCGCAGACGGCAGCCACGGTGATTGACTCCTGAGTAGTGGTGACAGACAAGGGGCCCGCTCGGCGGGCAACCGCACAAGAGTATCCGAACCCGGCCGGAGCCGAAAATCGCCCGCCTCGCACTACTCTGTGGCCACCGACACCCGACCCCCGTGACCCTAGGCAGGCGATGGAAGAGACACCCCGCAGCGGCCTCATCGAGCTCGCGGTCGTGCTCCGGTTCGTCGACATCGCCACGGACGCGCTGGGGCAGGCGCGCGAGGAGATCGACGCCCTCAATGTCTACCCGGTGCCGGACGGCGACACGGGCACGAACATGTTCCTCACGGTCTCGGCTGCCCGCGACGCGATTCGCGAGGCCGCCGAGGCCGCGGAGGGTGCCGAGGGCGGCAACCGCGACCTCGCTCTGGCCGCGTTCGGCCGCGGCGCACTGCTGGGCGCCCGCGGCAACTCGGGAGTGATCCTCAGCGAGATGCTGGGCGCCATCGCGCGGCGGATCTCCGCGGCGGCGCCGGGGGAGCGCAACGCCGAGATCATGGCCGACGCGCTGCACCAGGCGACCGAGGCGAGCTACGCCGCCGTGGGCCGGCCCGTCGAGGGCACCATGCTCACCGTGGCGCGCGCGGCCTCGGAGGCCGCGGTCGCGCTGGCGGGGGATCCGCAGGTACGTGCCCGCGACGTGTTCACGGCGGCGGCGCGGGCGGCCCGCGAGGCGCTGGCGAGGACGCCCGAGCAGCTCCAGATCCTCAAGGACGCCGGGGTGGTCGACGCCGGCGGCCGCGGGCTCAGCGTGATCCTGGACGCGGCCGAGACCGCGCTCACCGGGCGACGCCCGGTCCCGGTCGCCAGCCCGATCGGCCGGCACGCGATCCCGATCCCCCTGACCGACAGCCTGCCGGCGGGGGACCTGAGCCCGGACGGGCCGGCATACGAGGTCATGTACCTGCTGGACGCCGCACCGGAGGCGATTCCGGCGCTGCGCGAGACGCTGGACGGGCTGGGCGACTCGCTGGTCGTCGTCGGCGGCGAGGGCCTGTGGAACGTCCACGTCCACGTCGACGACGTGGGCGCCGCGATCGAGGCCGGCATCGAGGCCGGGCGGCCGCACCGGGTGCGCGTGACCCACTTCGCCGAGCAGGTCGCCGCCGCCCGCCACGGGGCGGGCCACGAGCGCGACGGGCGCCGGATCGTGTCCGTGGCGGCCGGGCCGGGGCTCGCGGCGCTGTTCGAGGAGGCGGGCGCGCTCGTCGTCCCCGGCGGCCCCGGGCGCCGCCCGTCGACCGGCCAGATCCTCGAGGCGATCACCGACTGCGGAGCGAGCGAGGTGGTCGTGCTGCCCAACGACGCCGACTCCGTGCGGGTGGCCCAGATCGCGGGCCAGATGGTCGAGAACGACCCCGCGCTGGCCGGCCGGGTCCGGGTCGCGGTGATCCCGACCCAGGCGCAGGTGCAGGGGCTCGCGGCGCTGGCCGTCCACGAGCCGGCCCGGTCGTTCGAGCAGGACGTCCTCGAGATGACCGCCACCGCGCGCCACGCCCGCCACGGCGCGGTCACCGTCGCGGCGCGCCAGGCGATGACGATGGCCGGCCCGTGCGAGCCCGGCGACGTCCTCGGCGTGATCGCCGGCGACTTCGCGGTGGTGGGCCACGACCTCGACGAGGTGGCCACCGGCGTGCTCGCCCGGCTGCTCGCCGGCGGCGGGGAGCTGGTGACCCTGGTGTCCGGTGCGGGCGGCGACGGCTTGGCCGAGCGGGCGGCCGCGTGGGTGGACCAGCGCCACCCCCATGTCGACGTCGTGGTGTACGACGGGGGGCAGGAGCGCTACCCGCTGCTGCTGTCCGTCGAGTGAAGGGCCCCGCGTGATCAGTCTCGACTCCCCGGTCGCCGCCGTCTTCGGCGACGCCAAGCACAAGCGCGACAAGATCGTGAAGAACCTCGGCATCGTCACCGTCGGCGACCTGCTGCGCCACTTCCCTCGTCGCTACATCAAGACCGGCGAGCTCACCCGGGTCGAGGACCTGCAGGTCGGTCAGATGCTCACGGTGGTGGGGGAGATCGCCGAGAGCAAGCCGCGCACCTACACCGACCGCCGCACCGGCAAGCCGGCGTACCGCCTCGAGACCGTGCTGCGCACCGACGGGCCGTCGCTGCGGATGACCTTCTTCGCCAAGAACGACTGGGTCTCCAAGTACCACCAGCGGCGGCTCCCGGTCGGGCGCAAGGGCCTCTTCATCGGGCAGGCGGGGCACTTCAACAACCAGTGGCAGCTCACCAACCCCACGATGGTGCTCTTCGGCGGGCCCGACGACGACGAGGAGATGATCCGCCCCGACCAGCTCCGCGGGCTCTACCCGCTCTACCCGCTCACCAAGGGCGTCGACCACTGGGACTTCCAGCGGGCCATCGCCTTCGCCCGCAGCGTCGTCGAGCCCCCGGTGGAGCTGCTGCCCGACGAGGTCCGCGAGGCCTACGACGTGATCGACGCCGTCCAGGCGCTCAACTGGATCCACGGGCCCGACGACTTCGAGCAGGTCGCGAAGGCACGCCGCCGCTACCGCTTCGAGGAGGCCCTGGTCACGCAGCTCGTGCTCGGCCGGCGGCGCCGCGCGGTCCGCGCCCTCGGCGCCCGCGAGCGCACCGGCGGTGACGGCGCGCTGCTGGCGGCGTTCGACGCGCGGCTGCCCTTCACCCTCACCGACGGCCAGCGCGAGATAGGCCGGCAGATCGAGGCCGACCTGGCCGAGCCGCACCCGATGAACCGCCTGCTCCAGGGGGAGGTCGGCTCCGGCAAGACGCTCGTCGCCCTGCGCGCGATGCTGCGCGTGGTCGACTCCGGTGGCCAGGCGGCCCTCCTCGCGCCGACCGAGGTCCTGGCCCAGCAGCACTACCGCTCGATCACCGCCATGCTCGGCGACCTCGCGCTGGGCGGCATGCTCGGCGGACCCGCCGAGGGCACGGCGGTCGAGCTGCTGACCGGCTCGATGACCAAGTCCCAGCGGACGGCCCCGATGTCGCGCCTGGCCAGCGGCGAGTCGGGCATCGTGATCGGCACCCACGCCCTGCTGGAGGACCGCGTGATGTTCGCCGACCTCGGCCTGGTCGTGGTCGACGAGCAGCACCGCTTCGGGGTCGAGCAGCGGGCCGCGCTGACCGGCAAGGCGGCCGTCCCGCCGCACGTCCTGGTCATGACCGCCACCCCGATCCCGCGCACCGTCGCGATGACCGTCTTCGGCGACCTGGAGACCTCGGTGCTGACCGAGCTCCCGGCCGGCCGCGCGCCGATCCAGACCAACGTCGTCAACCTGCTGGAGCACCCGACCTGGGTCGACCGGGTGTGGGAGCGCGTCCGCGAGGAGGTGGCGAAGGGCCACCAGGCCTACGTCGTGTGCCCGCGCATCTCCGGCGACGAGCTCGAGCAGGGTGAGCAGGACGAGCCCGAGCTCGACGAGGACGGCAACCCGGTCACCGTCGACCGGCCGCCCCTGGCCGCCGTGGAGGAGGTCGTGGCCGAGTTGAGCGAGGGCCCGTTGAAGGGGCTGCGGGTCACCACGCTGCACGGCCGGCAGGCCCCCGACGCCAAGGACGCCACCATGCGCGCGTTCGGCGCGGGGGAGATCGACGTCCTGGTGTCGACGACCGTGATCGAGGTCGGCGTCGACGTCGCCAACGCCACGACCATGGTGCTCCTGGACGCGGACCGCTTCGGGGTCTCCCAGCTCCACCAGTTGCGCGGTCGCGTCGGCCGCGGCGGCCACCCCGGCCTCTGTCTGCTGGTGACCCACGCCCCCGTCGACTCCTCGGCGCTGGAGCGACTGGACGCGGTCGCGTCGACGACCGACGGCTTCGAGCTGAGCCGGGTCGACCTCGAGCTGCGCCGCGAGGGCGACGTGCTCGGCCGCTCGCAGGCCGGCGGACGCTCCGGCCTGCAGAACCTCCGCGTCCTGCGCGACGAGCAGACCATCCTCGAGGCCCGTGCCGCGGCCGAGGACCTGCTCGACCGCGATCCCGACCTGCTCGCGAGTCCGGCGCTGGCAGTCGAGGTCGCCGACCTGGAGCTGAGCCAGCAGGGCCAGTTCATCGAGAAGTCATGAGGCACCCGTGACCCGAGTCATCGCCGGACGGGCCAAGGGTCGCCGTCTGGCCACACCCAAGGGCGACGCCACCCGCCCCACCAGCGACCGGGTGCGCGAGGCGTTGTTCTCCGCCGTCGAGTCGTGGGCCGGCTCGCTGCACGGCCTGCGGGTCCTCGACCTGTACGCCGGCAGCGGCGCCGTGGGGCTCGAGGCCTGGTCGCGGGGGGCCGAGGCGGTCACCCTCGTCGAGCAGGACCGCCGTACCGCCGCGCTGGTGGCCGACAACGCCCGCAGCATCGGGTTCCCCGAGGCCGACGTGCGCGCCTCCTTGGTCGCGGCGACGCTGCGCCACGGCCCGGCGGCGCCCTACGACGTGGTGTTCAGCGATCCGCCGTACCCGCTGCCCGACGACGCGGTCGCCGCCGACCTCGCCGCGCTCGTGGAGCACGGCTGGCTCGCGCCCGGTGCCCTGGTCGTGGTCGAGCGCGCCAAGCGAAGCACCGAGCCGGCCTGGCCCGCAGGGCTGGTCGGCGAGCGGTCCAAGCGCTACGGGGAGACCGTGCTTTGGTACGGTCACGCCGCCCCCGCCGAGGGGCCGGGCCAACCGAGCTGAGGAGTCGCCGTGCGCCGAGCCGTCTGCCCGGGGTCCTTCGACCCCGTCACCCACGGCCACCTGGACATCGTGGCCCGAGCCTCGAGGCTCTTCGACGAGGTCATCGTCGCGGTGGGCGTCAACCGGTCCAAGAGCCGGATGTTCTCCGCCGAGGAGCGCATCGCGATGCTCGAGCGGGCGTGCGCCCCGTTCGACAACGTCCGCGTCGACGGGTTCGCCGGCCTGCTGACGACCTACTGTGCCGAGCACGACGTCGCGGCCATCCTCAAGGGCCTGCGCGGTGTCTCCGACTTCGACTACGAGCTGCAGATGGCGCAGATGAACGCCTCGCTGACCGGGATCGAGACGGTCTTCGTGCCGACCAGCCCCGAGCACGCGTTCGTGTCGTCGAGCCTGGTCAAGGAGGTCGCGGCCTTCGGCGGCGACGTCTCGGCCTACCTGCCGGACTTCGTCCACGCAGCACTGTCCGAGCGACTGGCCCAGCGGTCGGCCCAGCAGTCGGCCGGCCAGCAGGACGCGGCCGGAGAGGGCTGAGCGGGCGGCGACGACGGCTGCGTTTTGCCCCTCCTGTGACCGGCGGATACCATTCCTGTGATCTGTTGTGTGCCCGGAACCTGAAAGTGATCCACTGAGCAAACTGGACCCGAGAGCGCCGCTCGTGCTCGACACTCGCGAGCTCGGCCGCCGCCCGGGGTCCCAGCGCGAGGTGTCACTCACGGTCCCGGCTCCGGCAGATCTCGGCATCGAAGTCCTCCACGTCCCCGAAGGCGCGCCGGTCCAGCTGGACCTGCGCATCGAGGCGGTCATGGAGGGCGTCCTGGTCACGGGTGAGGCGCAAGCCGCGCTCGAGGGCGAGTGCGTGCGGTGCCTGGAGCCGATCGACGACGAGATCGACGTACGGTTCCAGGAGCTGTGCCTCTACGACGACCAGGTCGCCCCCGGGGAACCTCCCGAGGACGACGGGGTCAGCATGCTGCAGGACGACCTGGTCGACCTGGAGCCCCTGCTGCGGGACGCGGTGGTGCTCGCACTACCCTTCCAGCCGGTGTGCGAGGACGACTGTCCCGGGTTGTGCGTCGAGTGCGGCGCGCGGCTGGCGGACGATCCCGAGCACTCGCACGAAGCCGCGATCGACCCGCGTTGGGCGGGGCTGACCGCGCTGAAGCAAGACGAAGACTGACCAGCAGCTAACCTGAGCTGTTCCAAGCTGTCAGAGCCTGACCGGGCCCCCGGTCGACGTATGAGGAGATCACAGTGGCTGTCCCGAAGCGGAAGATGTCACGCAGCAACACGCGCCACCGTCGCTCGCAGTGGAAGGCCGTCGCGCCGACCCTGGTGACCTGCGCCAACCCCGCCTGCGGTGCCAAGCACCTCCCGCACCGCGCGTGCGGGACCTGCGGCCAGTACGGCGCCAAGGCCGACCGTCGTCAGGTCCTCTGACCTCGTCGCCAGTCCGCTGACCGACTACGGCGAGCTCCGCAGCGCGCTCGGCGACCCGATCCTGGATCCCGAGCTGCTCGAGCGCGCCCTCACGCACCGCTCGTACGCCTACGAGAACGGCGGGCTCCCGACCAACGAGCGCCTGGAGTTCCTGGGCGACTCGGTGCTCGGCGTCGTCGTCACCGAGACCCTCTACCTCACCCACCCGGACCTCTCCGAGGGCCGGCTGGCCAAGCTGCGGGCCGCGGTGGTCAACGCGCGCGCCCTGGCCGAGGTCGGCCGCGGCATCCGGCTGGGCGAGTACGTCAAGCTCGGTCGCGGCGAGGAGGCCACGGGCGGGCGCAACAAGGCGTCGATCCTCTCCGACACCGTCGAGGCGGTCATCGGGGCGATCCACCTCAGCGGTGGCGGCATCGCCGCCTCCGCCGAGGTCGTGCACCGGCTCTTCGACCCGCTCCTCGAGGCTGCGTCCGCCATGGGAGCCGGACTCGACTGGAAGACCTCCCTGCAGGAGCTGGCCGCCGAGCACGCCCTGGGCGTGCCCGAGTACCTCATCGAGGACGAGGGACCCGACCACATGAAGACCTTCACCGCCCGCGTGCGCGTCGGCGAGGATGTCTACGGCGAGGGTGTCGGTCGCTCCAAGAAGGAGGCGGAGCAGGCCTGCGCCGAGACCGCCTACGGCGACATCATGCGCGCGCTCTCCGCCCGCGTCGGGGTGACCGACGCCGCCGGCGCCGAGCCGCCTCCCGACTGACGTGCCCGAGCTGCCCGAGGTCGAGGTCGTCCGCGCCGGCCTCGAGCGGCACGTCCTCGGCGCCACGATCACCCGCGTCGAGGTGCTCCACGAGCGCTCCGTGCGCCGCGACCCGCGCGGACCCACCGGCTTCGCCGAGGCGCTGACCGGCCGCCGGATCGAGGCGGCCCGCCGTCGCGGCAAGTACCTCTGGCTGCCGCTCGACAACGGCGACGCGCTGCTCGGCCACCTCGGCATGAGCGGCCAGCTGCTGGTCCAGCCGCCGTCCCTGCCCCCCGAGCGGCACCTGCGCGTCCGCCTCGACCTCGACGGCGCCGCCGAGGGCCGCGGCCTGCGCTTCGTCGACCAGCGGATGTTCGGCGGGCTGTCGGTCTCGGCCGGGGGAGCCGAGCTGCCCGCGGAGATCGCGCACATCGCCCGCGACCCCCTGGACCCGCTCTTCGACGACGCCGAGTTCGTACGCCGCGCGCGTCGCCGCACCGCGGGCGTCAAGCGGCTGCTGCTCGACCAGGGCCTGGTGTCCGGGGTCGGCAACATCTACGCCGACGAGGCGCTGTGGCGCGCGCGGATCCACGGGGACCGGCCGGGCGACCGGCTAAGCGGGCCGCAGCTGCGCCGCCTGCTCGACCACGCCCGGGAGGTGATGTCCGAGGCACTCGGCCAGGGCGGCACGTCCTTTGACTCGCTCTACGTCAACGTCAACGGAGAGTCCGGCTACTTCGACCGCTCCCTGCACGCCTACGGCCGCGAGCAGGAGCCCTGCGACCGCTGCGGCACGCCCATCCGCCGGATCGCCTTCATGAACCGCTCGTCGTACTTCTGCCCCACCTGCCAGCCGGCCCCGCGCCGGCGGCGCAGCGTCCCGCCCGTGGTGCCGCTGGCAGATTGACCGCACGCGGTGTTGGTGGGACTCTTGAAGACGGCCCGACCGGGCCGTCCATCCTCTCGAGACCGGAAGGCAGCATCCATGGCCAAGGCGCTGATCGGCTACCTGAACAGCGACCTGCGAGACCCCCGCCTGGCGGCCGAGAACGCCCGCCTGCGCACCCGTGTGGGAGAGCTCGAGGACCTCGTCCTCCGGCTCACCGAGGAGAACGACCGGCTCGTCGCGTCCCGCGCGGCGGACCTGCTCGACCTCGAGCCCGCGCACCTGCAGGAGATGCAGCCCGCCTGAGCCCTCGGGCTCGCACGCAGGCAGACCGCGCCGACCACGCCGGTCGGACGTACTAGCCTGTCGACCTCGTGAGCCGCTTCCTCGACACCGTCGCCCCGCGGCGGCTCGGGGTCCCGTTCCGGTGGGTGCTCGCCTCGTCCTGGGTGAGCCAGATCGGCGACGGGATCGCGCTCGCGGCGGGCCCGCTGCTGGTCGCGTCGCAGACCGACGAGGCCTTCCTGGTGGCCCTCGCCGCGCTGCTGCAGTGGGCGCCGCCGCTGCTGTTCGGGCTGTACGCCGGCGCACTGACCGACCGGCTGGACCGCAAGCTCATCGTGGCCGGCGTCAACCTGGTGCGGATCGCCGTCCTGGTGCTGCTCACGCTGTCGGTGGCCACCGACATGGTGTCGATCTGGCTGGTGCTGCTCGCGCTGTTCCTCATCGGGACCGCGGAGATGTTCGCCGACAACGCCGCGAGCACGATCCTGCCGATGATCGTGCACCGCGACGACCTCGCGATCGCCAACGCCCGCATCACGACCGGGTTCATCACCGTCAACCAGCTGGCCGGGCCGCCCGTGGGCGCGGCGCTGTTCGCCGCCGGCATGGCCTGGCCGTTCGCGGCCCAGGCGCTGCTGGTGCTCGTCGGGCTGTCGCTCTTCACCCGCGTACAGCTGCCGCCGCACGGACGCGACCCGGCCGCGAGGACGCACATCCGGCACGACATCGCCGAGGGCTTCCGGTGGGTCCGTCACCACGCCGCCGTCCGGACCCTGGTGCTCACGATCTTCACCTTCAACATCACCTTCGGTGCGGCCTGGTCGGTGCTGGTGCTCTATGCCACCGAGCATCTGGGTCTGGGCGCAGTGGGCTTCGGGCTGGTCACCACCGTCACCGCCGTCGGCGGGCTGCTCGGGACGTTGACCTACGCGTGGCTCACCCGCCGCGTCTCCCTCGGCGACATCATGCGGGTCGGGCTGGTCCTGGAGACGCTCGTGCATCTCGCGCTGGCCCTCACCACCAGCCCCTGGGTGGCGATGCCGGTGTTCTTCGTCTTCGGGGCGCACGCGTTCGTGTGGGGCACCACCTCGACCACGGTCCGCCAGCGCGCCGTACCCCTCGAGCTGCAGGGACGGGTGGGCTCGGTCAACCTGGTCGGCGTCTTCGGCGGCCTGGTCGTCGGCGCCGGCATCGGCGGTCTCCTCGCTCAGCACCACGGCGTCACCGCTCCGTTCTGGTTTGCGTTCGCCGGCTCCGCGGTCTTCCTCGTCCTGATCTGGAGCCAGCTCACCCACATCGCGCACGCCGACGAGGCGCCGGTGCCCGGTTGAGGGCGGGGGAGTTTCACCGGGTGCCCGGTGAAACTCACGCCGCCCGTATGAAGCTTCATGCGGAAGGCGTGACATTCACCGGGTGCCCGGTGAATCTTGGGACTGCAGTGACCCACGGGACACCGACAACCCGCGCGCGCCGCCGACCGGACGACGAGGCGCCGGCGTTCCCCGGATAGGGCGGCGAGGAAGGTAGGGTGAGGCGCGCTGAGCTTCCCCCGCGACGGGTGCGACCCACCCGCGCTTCAGTGCCGTAGATGCCCTGTCCACCACTGATGGAGTCTCGCGTTGTACCTGAAGAGCCTGACCCTCAAGGGGTTCAAGTCCTTCGCCTCCTCGACCACGCTCCAGCTCGAGCCGGGCATCACCTGCATCGTCGGTCCCAACGGCTCCGGCAAGTCCAACGTCGTGGACGCGCTCGCCTGGGTCATGGGCGAGGCCAGCGCCAAGTCGCTGCGCGGCGGCAAGATGGACGACGTCATCTTCGCCGGCACGTCCGGGCGCCCGCCGCTGGGCCGCGCCGAGGTGCTGCTCACGATCGACAACAGCGACGGCGCGCTGCCGATCGAGTACGCCGAGGTGACGATCAGTCGAACGATGTTCCGCAGCGGCGGGTCCGAGTACGCCATCAACGGCACCTCCTGCCGGCTGCTCGACGTCCAGGAGCTGCTCTCCGACTCCGGCATCGGCCGCGAGATGCACGTCATCGTCGGCCAGGGCCAGCTCGACCAGATCCTGCACGCCACCCCGGAGGACCGCCGCGGCTTCATCGAGGAGGCCGCGGGCGTCCTCAAGCACCGCAAGCGCAAGGAGAAGGCGCTCCGCAAGCTCGACTCCACCGACGGCAACCTCAACCGGCTGGGCGACCTGCTCAGCGAGATCCGCCGCCAGCTCAAGCCGCTGGGGCGCCAGGCCGAGGTGGCGCGGCGCGCGGCCGGTGTCCAGGCAGACGCGCGCGATGCCCGGGCCCGGCTCATGGCCGACGACCTGGTCACCGCCCGCACCGCGCTCGAGCAGGAGATGGCCGACGAGACCATCCTGGTCGAGCGGCGCGAGCAGGTGGAGGCCCAGCTCGCCCAGGGCCGCGAGGCCGAGGCCGCGCTCGAGGCGGCCCTGCGCGACGACCTGCCTGCCCTGTCGCGCGCCCAGGACGTCCAGTACGCGCTCAACGGCCTGCGCGAGCGGCTGCGCGGCACCCAGTCGCTCGCCGCGGAGCGGGTCCGCAACGCGGCCAGCGTCACCGACACCGAGCTGCAGCAGGGCCGTGACCCCGACGAGCTCGAGGCCGAGGCCGAGCGGGTGCGCGCCCGGGAGCAGCAGATCGCGGCGGAGGTCGACGCCGCCCGTACCGGCCTCGAGGAGGCGGTGACGGCACGGCGTGCGGCCGAGGACGCCGCGGCCGAGGAGGAGCGCCGCGTCGCCGGGCTGGTGCGCGCCGCCGCCGACCGGCGCGAGGGGCTCGCCCGGCTGCACGGTCAGGTCAACGCGCTGAGGTCCCGCGCCGCCGCCGCCGACGACGAGATCGGCCGGCTGAGCCTGGCCCGCGAGGAGGCCGTCGCCCGCGCCGACCGCGCCCAGCGCGACTTCACCTCGCTGGAGACGAAGGTCGCCGGCCTGGACGCGGGGGAGGAGGGCCTCGACGCCGAGCACGAGGCCGCCAGCAACGCGCTCGCCGACGTCGAGGAGCGCCTCGCCAAGACCCGCGAGGAGGCCCAGCAGGCCGACCGCGACCGGTCGACCCTCGCCGCCCGCAAGGACGCGCTCGAGATGGGCCTCAACCGCAAGGACGGCGCCGGCGCGCTGCTCGCGGCCACCGACTCCGTCTCGGGCCTGATGGGCTCGGTCGCCGCGCTGCTCACCGTGCGCAGCGGCTTCGAGACCGCGGTCGCCAGTGCGCTGGGCTCCGCCGCCGACGCCGTGGCGGTCACCGACGCCGGGTCGGCCGTGGCCGCCATCGGCCATCTCAAGGATGACGACCTGGGCCGCGCGGGGATGCTGCTCGGCGGGCTGGCCGAGACCGACGACCGGCCGTGGCCCGCCCTGCCCGGCCATGCGTCGTACGCCGTCGACGTCGTCGAGTGCCCCGAGACCCTGCGGCCCGCGCTGACCCGGCTGCTGTTCAAGGTGGCCGTCGTCGAGGACCTAGCGACCGCCCAGGCCCTGATCGCCGACCTGCCCGACGTCACCGCGGTCACCCGCGAGGGCGACGTGCTCGGCGCCCACTTCGCGGCCGGCGGGTCCAGCAGCCAGCCGAGCCTGATCGAGATCCAGGCGGCCGTCGACGAGGCGGCCTCGATGCTCGCCGAGGCGGTCGCCTCCGCCGAGCGCCTCACCTTCGACCTGTCCCGGCTCGAGAGCGAGCGGCTGGACGCGCAGAAGCGCGCCGACGTGGCGCTGGCCAAGCTGCACGAGTCCGACGCGACCCTGGCCGCCGTGGCCGAGGAGCTGGGCCAGTACGGCTCCCAGGCGCGCTCCGCCCGCGGCGAGGCCGACCGGCTCACCCAGGCCATCGAGAAGGCCCAGGCCGCCCGCGAGCAGGACCTGGCCGGCCTCGCCGATCTCGAGGCCCGGCTGGCCACCGCCGAGGACGCGCCCGACGAGGAGCCCGACACCTCCGAGCGGGAGCGGCTCGTCGAGGCCGCCAAGGCGTCGCGCCAGGCCGAGATGGATGCCCGGCTGGCGCTGCGCACCAACGAGGAGCGCTCCCGGGCACTGCACGGCCGGGCCGACAACCTGCTGCGCGCCGCTCGCACCGAGCGCGAGGCCCGGGCCAAGGCCGCCCAGCGCCGTGAGCGGCTGCTGCGCGAGGGCCGCGCCGCGGAGGCGGTCGGCGTCGCGACGTCCTACGTCCTGTCGCGCCTGGAGGTCTCCATCCACCAGGCCACCGTCGCCCGGCAGCAGGTCGAGCAGTCTCGCAGCGGTCGCGAGCGCGAGCTGCTCGAGGTCCGGGCAACGCTGCGCCAGCTGACCAAGGAGCACGACGAGCTGGTCAACTCCGTGCACCGCGACGAGATGGCCCGCACCCAGCAGCGGATGCGGATCGAGCAGATCGAGGAGAAGGCTCTCGAGGAGCTCGGCCTGGACGCGGACGGGCTGGCCCGCGACTACGGCCCGGACCAACCGGTGCCGGCGACGACGCCCGACGAGGAGGGCAACCTCCCCGAGCCGGTGCCCTACGACCGCGAGGAGCAGCAGAAGCGGCTGCGCAAGGCCGAGCGCGAGCTGACGACGCTCGGCAAGGTCAACCCGCTGGCGCTCGAGGAGTTCTCCGCGATGGAGGAGCGTCACAAGTTCCTCACCGAGCAGCTCGAGGACCTCAAGCGCACCCGCAAGGACCTGCTCGACATCGTCCGCGAGGTCGACGCCCGGGTCGAGACGGTGTTCACCGAGGCCTACGCCGACGTCAGCAACGCCTTCGACTCCACGTTCGCGCGGCTCTTCCCCGGCGGCGAGGGCCGGCTGGTGCTCACCGACCCCAACGACATGCTCAACACCGGCATCGAGGTCGAGGCGCGACCCGCCGGCAAGAAGGTCAAGCGGCTCTCGCTGCTCTCCGGCGGGGAGCGCTCCCTGGTCGCGGTCGCGTTCCTGGTCGCGCTGTTCAAGGCCCGGCCCTCGCCGTTCTACATCCTCGACGAGGTCGAGGCCGCGCTCGACGACACCAACCTCGGGCGGCTGCTGGAGATCTACGAGGAGCTGCGCGAGAACTCCCAGCTCCTGGTGATCACCCACCAGAAGCGCACGATGGAGGTCGGCGACGCGCTCTACGGCGTGACCATGCGCGGCGACGGCGTCTCCGCGGTCATCAGCCAGCGGCTGCGGGATCAGGACGGCGGGGCCGCGTGACCCACCGCCCCACCTGCGCCGACTACGTCGCCTGGCGCACGGTCACGACCCGCTGGCGCGACGATGACGCCTACGGCCACCTCAACAACGCCACCTACTACGAGCTGTTCGACACCGCGGTCAACGCCCACCTCTACGAGGCCACGGGGGTCGACGTGCGAGCCCTGCCGCAGATCGGCGTCGTCGCGGAGACCTCGTGCCGCTACTACCGCGAGCTGGGCTTCCCGGCGCCCATCGAGACCGGGCTCGTGGTCGACAAGGTCGGCACCTCGTCCGTGGTCTACCGGATCGGCCTCTTCCAGGGCGACGGCGACGACGCGGCGGCCGAGGGGCGCTTCGTGCACGTGTACGTCGACAACACCGACCCCGCGCGACCCGTGGCGCCGGTCCCCGACGCCATCCGCGCCGCCGTCCTGCCGCTGCTCCGACACGCCGCCGAATGACGCTCCCCACCGCGGGTGTGCGACCGTGGATCGTGGGGTACAGACCCACCCGCAACGACGTCTCGGAAGGCTCCTGCCGTGCTCATCATCATCCTCGTCATGGCCGCGATCCTCGTCCTGTGCGGCCTGGTCCTGACCTACGTCGCGTTCCCGCACCGAGGCGCGGACGTGCCCACGGCGCCCTGGCTGGGCAAGAGCATGGCCAAGGCGGTCGACGCCCTGCCGACGCTGGACGCCGAGGACGACGACCAGCCGCGCACTGCGGGGTCTCCGCTGGACCAGCGGGCCCCGCGCTGACCGGCGACCCCGGACCGCTGCCGGCCGCCGTCCTCGGCAGGCCCCTCTGGTTGGATTGAGCCCATGGATGCCCTGGCTCTCGTGATCCTGCTCGTCGCCGTCGTCGGCCTCGCCCTGGTGGGTGCGGTCGTGGGGCTGGTGACGACCAGGCGGCGCCGCCCCCGGCCGCTGCCCAACACCCACACCGACGTCCTCGGCACCCCGGTCGCCGAGGACGAGCCGCCGGTCGAGCTCTCGGCGCCACCGGCGACGATCGAGCCCGAGGTCCCCACGCTCGAGCGGCCCGAGGGGACCGCCTCCCGGCTGGCCCGGCTCCGGCAGCGCCTCGCCGGGTCGCAGGGCGGGCTCGGCCGCGGCCTGCTCGCCCTCCTCAGCCGGGACCGGCTCGACGAGGACACCTGGGAGTCGATCGAGGACACCCTGCTCACCGCCGACATCGGCGTCGCCCCGACCCAGCAGCTGGTCGACAACCTGCGGGCCCGGATGCGAGTCGAGGGCGGGGCCGACCCGCGCGCGGTCCTGCGCGAGGAGCTGCTCGCGCTGGTCGACCCGGACATGGACCGCCGGCTGAACGTCTCCGGCGCGGATGGGCAGCCCGGCGTCGTGCTGGTCGTGGGCGTCAACGGCGCCGGCAAGACCACCACGGTGGGCAAGATCGCCCGGATCCTGGTGTCCGAGGACCTGCGGGTCACGCTGGGTGCGGCCGACACGTTCCGCGCCGCCGCCGTCGAGCAGCTGGCCACCTGGGGTGAGCGAGTGGGCGTCGAGGTGGTCAGGGGGAGCGAGGGCTCCGACCCGGCCAGCGTGGCCTTCGAGGCGGTCAAGCAGGGGGCCGCCACCGAGGTGGACACCGTCATCGTCGACACCGCCGGCCGGCTCCAGAACAAGCAGGGCCTCATGGACGAGCTGGGCAAGGTCAAGCGCGTCATCGAGAAGCAGGCGCCGGTGACCGAGGTGCTGCTGGTGCTCGACGCCACCACCGGCCAGAACGGCATGATCCAGGCGCGCGTGTTCAGCGAGGTCGTCGACGTGACCGGCATCGTCCTCACCAAGCTCGACGGCTCCGCCAAGGGCGGGATCGTCGTGGCGGTCCAGCGCGAGCTCGGCGTGCCGGTCAAGCTGGTCGGGCTCGGGGAGGGCCCTGACGACCTCGCGCCGTTCAACGCCGAGGCGTTCGTCGACGCGCTCCTGGGCTAGTCGGGGCGCAAGGCCCCGCTCAGAGGCTGCGCTGCCGCAGCCGGCCCCACAGCTCGAGGTCCGCCCCCTGCTCGAGGTAGGCCGTGTCCTCGTCCGAGAGGGTGCGCTCTCGCCCGGCGATCGACTGGGTGTATCGGCGGTGCGCCTGGGCAAAGGCCGCGTCGAACAGCGGGTCCGGCTCGAGGCCGAGCCACTGCAGCGCTGCCGCTGCCGCCGCACCGTCCGGGTCGCCGAAGAGCCGCTCGTACTCGACGACCGCCACCCGCTGCGGGTGGCTCCTCCGCATGCGGCCGACGCGCCGGAGCGCCCTGTTCCAGGGCAGGAGAGCGGCGCGGGCGCCCTCGGTGGCCGCCCAGGCCGGGTCGGCCTCGTTGCGGGCCCGCCGGTCCCAGGAGGCCGCCACGTCGCGCACGTCCCGGATGATGCAGAGGAACCGGGCGTCGGGAAGCGACTCCAGGATCGGACGGATCCGGAGGTGGGTCAGCTTGTCGCCGACGTACTCGGCGTGGTCCCACTTGCGGTCCAGTGCCTCGTAGAGGTCGTGCCAGCGGGGGTGGACGTCGGGGCGGATGTTCGTCAGCCCGTCGGAGAAGTCGAAGAACCGCTCACGCGTGAAGTGGTCGGGCGTCAGCGTGCCCTTCATCTCCAGGCCCACGAGGACCTTGTAGCGCTCCATCCCGATCGCCACCTTGGGGTGGCTGTCGAAGAGCTCGGTGAGCGCGGTGGTGCCTGAGCGTCCGAGTCCGGCCAGGAAGAGGGGGCGGGGCATGGCGAGCAGTGTAGGGATCTCGGATGCGTGGACGGCACGGCTGTCCGCTCGTCGGAGTGCGGGAGCTAGGGTGCCTCGCGGAGGACCAGCAACGACAGAACAGGTGGTGTGAGGTGACCGGGCTCCTCGAGTATCCGCGGAGGTACTGCAGCGTCTGTCACCAGGTCGTGCGGCGCGAGTTCCGGCCCGGGCCCGGGGGGCGGCCCAACGCGTCGTGCCCGCGCTGCCGCAGCCTCGAACGGCACCGCTTCTTCGCCATCCTGCTCAGCGTGCTCGGGCCCACCCTCGAAGACCTCGACACCCTCCTGGAGGTCGCGCCTGCCACCGAGACCTCGCCGATCCTCGGAGATCTCGGCGCGCGCCGGCACCTCCGGCTGGACCTCGGCGCCGACAACCGGCTGGTCGACGTGCTCGGCAGCCTGACCGACCTGCCGCTGGCCGACGACTCGGTCGACCTGCTCGTCTGCTACCACGTTCTGGAGCACATCCCGGACGACCGGGCCGCCATGCGGGAGATGGCCCGGGTGCTGTCGACGTCGGGTATCGCCCTGCTGCAGGTGCCGTTCCGAGCGGGGAAGCGCACGGACGAGGATCCCGATGCTCCGGAGGAGGAGCGGGTGCGGCGCTTCGGCCAGGTCGACCACGTTCGCTTCTACGGCGACGACTTCGAGGACCGTCTGGTCGAGTCCGGTCTGGCGATCCAGAGGGTCACTCCACGCTCCCTGCTCGGCGCAGAGATGAGCACCTGGCTGCACGTCAATCCCGACGAGCTCGTCTGGATCGCCCGGCCGCTGGCAGGAGCGGAGGTGCCGCCACGAGAGCTCCCGAGGCCGACGTCGCTCACCCGGTCGCTGACGGCGATGCTGGGCGAGCTGACCCGTCTGCACGGGGAGCTGGACCGGCAGCGCCAGGAGACCCGCCGGCTGCGCTCGGTGGTCGACCGGCTCCGACAGGAGCGCGACCGGCCCCTGGGGATCAAGGAGAGCGCGCGGGCCGGCGCCCTGGCAGTACGGCGCCGAGTCGGCCGGACGATGGCGCGCGACTGACACGTCGGTCACCGACAGGCGCACGCGCCTGTCGTACCGTGTCCCCGTGCCCTGGGCCCGTCCTGAGTCTCCCGTCCAGCGCCCCCAGGAGCCGCTGGTGGAGCGCGTGGTGACCGACGCGGTGCTGACCCGGACCACCCATGGCAACCTGGCGGTCCTCGGTCGCCCGGACCGCTGGATCCGGGGGGCGGTCCACACGAGGGGCGGCGCGGTCGTGTCGGAGTCCCAGCGCGTCTGCGGCGGAGGCGGCGAGCGCTACGCCGCCTGCGACCCCGCGCTGCTCAAGGATCTCGGACAGCAGGCGCCGGGTCGCCGGCTGCGCGGGACCTGGCTCTACGGCGGCCACTGGATGCCGATGTTCGGCCACTTCATCACCGAGACGCTCACGAGCCTGTGGACCGAGACGTCGGTCGACGGTCTGGTCTTCCACTCCTGGCTGGCACCCCGCGGTGAGGTGAGCCCGTGGCAGCAGCGTCTGGTCGAGCTCGCGGGACGGCAGGGTCTCGACGTGCGCGTCGTCGGCACCCGGCACGCGGTGGATCGGCTGGTCGTCGCGGAGCGCCCCTACGTCGTCAACGGCTGGGCCCGCCCGGAGGCGGTGGCGGTGTGGCGCACGGTCGCCTCCGGCGTCACGTCCGATCGGTCCCCGGACCGGGTCTACTTCTCCCGCACCCGCCACAACGCCGACGCGGTGAACCGGGGCCGACCCGTGCGCTCGTCGCCGCAACGCGACCGGGAGCTCGACCAGGACTTCGAGCGTGCCGGGTTCGCCGTGTTCTTCCCCGAGGAGCTGAGCGTCGACCAGCAGATCGGTCTGGCGGCGGGAGCCCGGGTGATCGGGGGCAACTCGGGCTCCGCCCTCCATCTCTCCGCGTTCGCGTCGCACCCGGCGTACGTGGTGGAGGTCGGTGACGAGCGAGCACCGCACGGAGGCCTTCGCAACCAGCAGGTCATCGACGCCGCACGCGGCCACCACCACGCGTTCGTCCCTGCCGCACGGCGTGCCGCTGACATACTCGACGAGCTCGAGCTCATGTCTCCACCGACGAAGGAAGCCAGATGACCGCGACGCCCCTCGGCAACGCCGAGCCCTCCGCCGAGAAGCGCTCACCCGCGAAGCAGTACGTTCCCCGCTCCAAGGTCGTCCAGCGTCTGCTGAGCCTGTTCGACGAGCCGAGCTACCTCGAGGTCGGGGTGAGCAGGGGAGTCACCTTCCACGCGGTCAAGGCGCGTCGCAAGGTGGCCGTGGATCCGGTCTTCGACTTCGACTGGCAGACCGAGCAGGAGAAGCGCCGCGACACGACGACCTACCACCAGGTGACCAGTGACGAGTACTTCGGGTCCATCATCGGGGAAGGTGAGAGGTTCGACGTCATCTTCCTCGACGGGCTCCACACCTTCGAGCAGACGCTGCGAGACCTCCTCAACGCGCTGGACCACCTGTCGGAGGGCGGCATCATCGTCATCGACGACGTCCGTCCGAGCAGCTACCACGCCTCCCTGCCCGACCACCTGCAGTCCGTCCGCGTGCGGCAGTGGGTCAAGGGAGACAACAAGGACTGGATGGGTGACGTCTACCGCCTGCTGTGGTTCATCGACACCTTCTGCCAGCAGCTGACCTACCGCACGGTGAGCAACAACCACGGCGTGGCCGTCGTGTGGCGGCAGCGGCGCTCCTCGGTGGTCGAGCGCTCCGTCCGCACGACGGCGGAGCTCTCCTTCGAGGACTTCGTACTGCAGCAGGACGTCCTCTCCCTCGCGCCGTTCGGGAAGATCTTCCGCGAGATCCGTGCCCTGCGCGAGCCGGCCGGCGCCGACCCGTCCGGCATCGACGCGACCGGCTGACCTGTCACCGGGTCAGTCCTCGTGGGCCCGCGCAGACCGCTGCATGAGCAGCTGCACCGCATCGTCGAGGAGCTGCGCCGCGCGCGCGTCGAATGAGTGCTCGGCCGCGACCAGTTCTGCCGCGGCACGTCGGCCAGCCTCATCGGGGAACAGGGTCTCGCGCTGCGCGACGATGCCGACCAGCTCCTGCTGGTCCTGCCACGGCTGCACGAGGCCGTGGAACAGCTCGCGCAGGTCCACCCCGGGGACATCGTCGCTCGCCACGCGGGCGCCCGCGGCCGCCGCGTCCATGAGTCGGTTGGAGACGAAGCCGGCGGCGCGCATGTCCTCCCAGTGGTCGTTGAGGACGACGCCCGCGGACGCGTAGAGCTCGCCGAGCTCGGCGTTGTCGACGAGCAGCGAGCTCACCGCGCCCTCGGGCAGGATGTCGTGCCAGCCGGCGCCGTGGACCGTGACGGGGAGACCGGCCGCGTTCGCGTGGCGCAGGGACGTGCGGTAGACGCCGCGGGAGTTGCCGACGAAGAGCACCTCGGGCCCCGTGTCGAAGGTGGCGCGGCCGGGGTGGAAGAGGGTCGGGTCGGTCGCCTGCAGCAGGGGCCGCACCTCGACCCCCCACTCGGCGCTGACCTGCTCGGACCACGCGACGCTGGCGGCGTACACCCGGTCGAAGCGCGCGACCTCCTGCGGTGTCACCAGGTCGGGGTGGCTGATGACCCACTCCAGGTTGACCCGCCCGGGGCGGGGCACGACGAGGTCGAGGCCGCGCAGGACGAGCACCACGTCGTCGAGGTCACGGCTCGGGCGGTGGCGCTGCTCCCGGGCGTCGACCGCGACGTGCTGCCCGAGTCGACGCAGCGCGGCGGCCAGGGCCTCGCCGAAGTGGGTGTCGCCCCAGGCGAGCCCCTTGGGGCCGGCGGGCGAGGCGAGGTCGATCGCCCACCGCAGCACGGGCGCTGCCTGCGTGACCTGCAGCGAGCCGCGCAGCGGCTGAAGCACCGCGCTGGGGCACAGGGCGGGGTTGTCCTCCGGCCCGGTGGCCTGCCCCGGCAGTACGTCGTAGCGGTGGCGGACCACGTCGAGGCCCGCGGCACGCCAGGCGTCCGCCGAGCCGCCCGGCGGCCGGTGGCGCGCCGCGAGGGTCCGCATCGCGGCTGCGGTCACCGCCGGGTCGGGGGTCGGGGTGGGACGGGCGACGATCTCGACATCGGGCACCAGGCCGGTGGCGCCGTGGCCGGCCGCGGCCCCACGCAGAGAGAGGTCCGACATGGTCAACGGGCCGCACAGGGCATCGAGCCCGTCCAGGTCGGCGAGGTGCTCGCCGCGCATGGCGACGACCGGTCCCGCGGCGGCGGGGACGGGTCGCCGGCCGGCGCGGCGGGCGTCCTCGGCCGGATGGCCGGCCAGGAAGGGGTAGGGCACCGCCAGGTCGTCGTCGAAGGCCGCCCCGGCGGTCTGCACGGTGCGGGTCGTGTCCAGCACCAAGGGCTGAGCGAACGCGACGCCGTCCTCGAGCGCGCCGGCGAGCCGCAGGGCGGCGGGCAGGTCGGGGTCGATGGGGTCGAGCACGAGCACCACCTGCTCCCCGCGCGTGGCGGCGAAGCCGACGTTGGCCCGGACCGCCGCGCCCCGGTCCATCTGGAGTGTCACCAGCCGGGCGTGGCCGAGGACCTCGGTGAGCACGCCGAGAAGCACGTGGTGCGAGCGGGGGAGCCGTTCGCCGACGACGACGGCGTCCACCGGCAGCCCCTCGCGGGCCGCCGCGGACACCGCCCGCAGCCACAGGACCAGAGGGCGGATGGAGCCCGCCGCGGGGAGCACCACGCTGGTGTGCCCCGGCACCCGCTCGGCGGCGCGTGCGGCCTCCCAGTCGACGAGGTGGCGCGAGGCGATGACCGAGAGCCAGGCCGGCGACTCCTGGTTGCTGATGCGCGGGCCCGCGGTCGCATCGTCGGAGTCGTCGGTGTAGTCGACGCCGAGATAGCTCACCAGGTGCGGCGGGGTGCGCTCGGCCATCTTGAGCACCAGGTCGTAGTCGACCCCCCGCCGCAGGCTCTCGTCGAAGCCACCTACCTGGGTGACGAGCTCGCGCCGGGCCACCAGGACGTTGAGGTCGATGTGGTTGGCCACGAGCAGGTGTCGGTGCGTGCCCTCGAACGCGCGGTAGTAGACCTCGCCGTCCCTGGCCGCCTGCAGGGCGGCGTGTGCCATCTGCCAGTCGGGGTGGGCCTCCAGCTCGGCGAGCATCACCTGGAGGAAGCCCGGGCGCCACTGGTTGTCGGTGTCGAGGAAAGCGACGTAGCGGCCGCGGGCGCGGGCGAGCCCGGTGTTGCGCGCCGCGGAGACCCCGTGATGGCCCGCGGGCACCACGACGATCCGCTCGTCGAATGCGGCCATGCCCCGCACGACGGAGAGGGAGTCGTCGGTGGAGCCGTCGTCCACGATCAGCAGCTCCCAGTCACCGAACGTCTGGCGCTGGACGGACTCCACCGCGTCACGCACCACGGTGGCGCGGTTCCACAGCGGCATCACGATGCTGACCAACGGCGTTCCGTCGTCCGGTGCGACCGGCATCGTGCCGGGCTCGAGCAGGTCGCCGGGTCGCTCCGCGCTCACGCGGGGCGCGTTGCGCAGCCCCAGATCCCGCTGCCACTGCCGCAAGGCTCGCGCGCTGGCCACCGCGACCTCGCCGAGCGTCACGGTGGGGGCATCCGGGCCGCCTGGAAGGACCGAGTCGGGCGTGGCCCGCTCCAACCACCCCACGAGGGGGCCGAGACGGTGCTCGGCGGCCGCGGGGTCGGCACGAGTGATGGCCTCCAGGTCCACCAGCGGATGGGGCGAGGCGTTGCTGCGTACGCGATGGTTGTTGAGGAACCACAGCAGCGGGTTGCGCAGTGCCGGCGGCCTGCCGAAGCGCGGGTCGACGGCCTCGATGAAGAACAGCGGGTGCGGCGAGAGTGCCGGGTTGGCCACGTAGGCGTCCACCGCCGCCGCCCTGGAGCCCAGCTTGCGCCCCAGCTGCTGCTCCACCCAGTGCTGGTCGAAGAGCGGGGTGTCGAGGAGGACCTGGCGGCCCTTGGCGGTGATTCGGCTGGCGGGCGGGGTCGGCGCCCCGGGGCGCAGGCCGGTGCGTCGGGCGGCCGCGCCGGCGACGCTGCGGGCGCGGCGGAGGAGGTCGGGTGTCTCAGGAGGCACGTCGGTACTCCACCAGCCGTCGGAGCGGGCGCAGCGCCCGGGGGGTCGGGCGCAGCACGGTGTCCGGGCGCACGGTCGAGATCGCGGACGTCGCGTCGAGGTACTCGCGGACCCCGGCGAAGGCCTCGGGGTAGCGCTGCTCGCAGAGCAGCAGCAGCCGGTCTGCGCCCAGGCCGTAGGGGTCATAGCGCAGGGTGTCGATCTTGACGTACGGCAGGCGGCCGCCGTCGAGCGCGACGTCGGCGAGGGCGATGGCGGGGTTCCAGGGGTCCTTCGCCCGCTCGAGCAGCCAGGACAGCTGGCGACGCGATCGCGGCGGCGGCAGCCGGTGCACCGTCCACCACGCGACCCGGCGCTGCGCGAGCGTGCGGTCCGCGTCGGTCTCGGAGAAGTACGAGGACCAGCGGAACCCGGCGTCGGTCAGGGACCGGCTCAGCCCGACCTCGTAGGCGGCGATCACCTTGCCGCGGTCCGAGACCGGCGACATCGTCCGCCAGAACCGCGCGAACGCCTGCGAGTCGAGGACCCAGGGCCGGAAGGCGACGAAGAAGCTCTGCACGTGGGGGTGGACGCGTTGGGAGGCCGTGAGCCCCCAGAAGTCGGCGGGCCGGCTCCCCATCGTCTCGAAGATCTCGGAGTAGTCGACCAACGGCCCGACGTAGGTGTCGTTGCAGACGATCACCTCGTCGTGCCCGGTGAGCCGGCTCGCCTCCAGCCCGGTCTTGTAGCTGAAGAAGTCGTAGCCGTAGTTGGGCCGGCGGATGAGCCGGGCGTGGCTCTCGAGGAAGGCCGCGCCCTCGTCGTCCAGCTCGGCGGTGGACACGACCACCAGCTCGTCGACCGCCGAGGCCAACGCCGCGACGTGGCGGCGGACGTGGGGGGCCACCAGGCCGCGGGGGTCGTAGTGAGCCATCACGGCCAACCGAGACAAGGCTCCTCCTGGTGCCGGATGCGGGTGTGCGCGATCGGTGATCGTACGCGACGGCGCCCGTCGTCCCGGGCTGCGGATCCCGTAACGCAGACGTAACACCAGGAGGGAACTCGTTGCCTGCCCGCAACATCGGACGGCGGGCCGCGAAACCTCGGACCCCGAAAGTTCTGACCAATGAGGTGGGGATCTCGCGGCGACAGTGCGGTCGCCGGCGGGCCGCGTCTCCCCGGTTAGATTTCTGGAGGTTCTGTGGACGGCTATTACGCCTTCATGCTCGTCGCGACGGCCCTTGTCCTGATGATGACGGTGCCGGCGCTGGCGCTCTTCTACGGCGGCATGTCGCGGTCGAAGTCCGTGCTGAACATGATGATGATGTCCTACATCGCCGCGGCGATCGTCGGCATCCTGTACGTCGCCGTCGGCTGGTCGATGGGCTGGGCCGGAGACGGGACGTTCTTCGCCAACCCCTTCGACCTGTTCTGGCTGAAGGACGTCCCGACCGACACCTACATCGGCGTGATGTTCCAGATGACCTTCGCGATCATCACCGTCGCCCTGATCAGCGGCGCGGTCGCGGACCGGATGAAGTTCTCGGCCTGGCTGCTCTTCGTCCCGCTGTGGGCGCTGCTGGCCTACTTCCCGATGGCCCACATGGTCTTCAGCTGCACCGAGGACTCGCTGATCTGCGGCCGCATCGGGGCCCAGGACTACGCCGGCGGCACGGCGGTCCACATCAACGCCGGTATCGCGGCGCTGGTGCTCGTGCTCCTGCTCGGCAAGCGCATCGGTTGGCCCAAGGACCAGATGCGCCCGCACAACCTGACCCTGACGATGCTCGGCGCCGGCCTGCTGTGGTTTGGCTGGTACGGCTTCAACGTCGGCTCGATCGTCTTCACCGGCGCCACGGACGAGGAGAACATCGCGCAGTTCTTCTCCGAGACCGGCCGCACCTTCGCCAACACCACGCTCGCCACGATGGCCGCGATCCTCGGCTGGCTGCTCATCGAGCGCCTGATGCACGGCAAGGCCACCTCGCTGGGTGCCGCCTCCGGCATCGTCGCGGGCCTCGTCGCGATCACCCCGGCCGCCGGCGCGGTCGACATCGAGGGTGCGGTCGCCATCGGCCTCATCGCCGGCGCGGTGTGTGCCTGGGCGGTCGGCCTGAAGTACAAGCTGGGCTACGACGACTCGCTCGACGTCGTGGGCGTCCACCTGGTCGGCGGCATCGTCGGCACCGTCCTGATCGGTCTCTTCTCGACCTCCGACGGTGCCGGTGGGATCGACGGCCTCTTCTACGGCGGCGGCGTCGGCTCCCTGGGCGACCAGGTGCTGGGTGTGCTCGTGGCGATCGTCTTCTCCGGCATCGTCACGGCGGTCATCGCCCTCGCCATCAAGTACACCGTGGGCCTGCGGATCTCCGAGGAGGACGAGGTCGAGGGCATCGACCTCGCCGCCCACGGTGAGACGGCCTACGACCTGCACACCGGGATGGGTGGGGGCGGCGGCAAGACCGGCGTCCTCGGCACCCAGACCGTCCCCGCCTCGGAAGGAGCACGCGCATGAAGCTCGTGACCGCGGTCATCAAGCCGCACAAGTGGGAGGACGTCCGCGAGGCCCTTGAGACCTTCGGCGTCACCGGCATGACGGTCTCCGAGGTCAGCGGCTACGGCCGCCAGAAGGGCCACACGGAGGTCTACCGCGGTGCCGAGTACGACATCGCGCTGGTGCCGAAGATCCGGATCGAGATCGTGGTCGACGGCGAGGACGCGGACGACATCGTCGGCATCATCGTCAAGACCGCGGCGACCGGCCGGATCGGTGACGGGAAGGTCTGGGTCAGCCCGGTCGAGACCGTCATCCGGGTCCGTACCGGCGACAAGGACGAGGCGGCCCTCTAGCCGCCGCGGCCCCCTCGTAGAGCCCCGACGACCCGGCCGTCCTGAGACGGCCGGGTCGTCGGCACGTCCTGGGGGCATCATCGGCACCGTCCCGGGCGCCGCCCACCCTCAGCAAGGAGCGCACGCATGAAGCTCGTCACCGCGGTCATCAAGCCCCACAAGTGGGAGGAGGTCCGGATGGCCCTCGAGGCCGCCGGCGTCACCGGCATGACGGTCTCCGAGGTCAGCGGCTACGGCCGCCAGAAGGGCCACACCGAGGTCTACCGCGGCGCCGAGTACGACGTGGCGCTCGTGCCGAAGATCCGCTTGGAGATCGTCGTCGGCGACGACGACGCCGCGACGATCGTCTCGACGATCCAGACCAGCGCCGGCACCGGCCGCATCGGGGACGGCAAGATCTGGACCTCGCCGCTCGACTCCGTGATCCGCGTGCGCACCGGCGACCGGGACGACGCGGCCATCTAGTGGTCGCCCTCGGATGACCGCCTCGGAGCGAGCCGCCCGGACCGCCGACGCCGACGCCCTGTGCGTCACCGCCTACGAGGGCTGCGGGGGCCCGGCCTCGGGAGCGGCACTGGTCGCGGTCGGCGGGTACGGCCGCGGCGAGCTCGCGCCGTACTCGGACCTGGACGTGGTGCTGGTCTCCGACCAGGGCGTCGACCTGGGCGACCTGGCCGAGAAGGTCTGGTACCCGCTGTGGGACAGCGGGAGCCGGCTCGACCACTCGGTGCGCACGATGCCCGAGATGCTGACCGCGGCCGCGGCGGACCTGCGCGTGGCGTCCGGGCTGCTGGACGTGCGCCACGTCGCCGGCGACCCCAACCTGACCCTGCGCCTGCGCACGACGATGCTCGCGGAGTGGCGCCGCGGGGCGCGCGAGCGGCTGCCGGCCCTACACGACCTGGTGCGGGCGCGCCACGACCTGCTGGGAGAGCTGGCGCATCTATCGGTTCCCGACGTCAAGGAGGCCGAGGGCGGCCTGCGCGACGCGACCGTGCTCCGCGGGCTGGTCGCCACGTGGCTGGTCGACGTGCCCCACGTGGACCTCGAGCGCAGCCGGAGGTCGCTGCTGGACGTCCGCGACCTGCTGCACGCCACCACGGGGCGGGCCACCGATCGGATCGCTCCCGAGGTGTGGCCGGACCTCGCCGAGGCGCTGGACCTGGCCGACGACCTGGCCGCGCAGGTGCACGTGCGCGACCTCGGGCGCCGGATCGCGCACCTGTCGCGGCTGGCGTGGCGGCGCGTGGACGCGGTCCTGGCGCGTCCGGTGTCGGTGAAGGGGGCCCGACGCCCCTCCCTCGAGCCGGTGGCCGCCGGGGTCGCCCTGTCGGCGGGGGAGATCGTGCTCGACCGCAGGGCCCGCCCCGCCGAGGACCCGGTGCTGCTGCTGCGCGCGGCGACCGCCGCCGCCGAGCGCGACGTCGTGCTCGCGCCGGCCACCGCCGCGCGGCTGGTGCGGGAGTGCCCGCCGCTGCCCGACCCGTGGCCGGACGAGGCCCGGCAGCTGCTGGTGCGGCTGCTGGCGTCCGGCCGCAGCCTGCTCGCGGTCTGGGAGACGCTGGAGGAGACCCAGGCGCTGAGCGGGTTCCTGCCGGAGTGGGAGCGGGTGCGCTCCCTGCCGCATGCCTCGGTCATCCACCGCTTCACCGTCGACCGGCACGTCATCGAGACCTGCATCGAGGCCTCGTCCCTGATCCGCTCCGTGGCCCGGCCCGACGTCCTGATGGTGGCCGCGCTGCTGCACGACATCGGCAAGGGCGGGCTGACCGAGCACAGCGTCGCGGGGGAGCCCTTCGCCCGCGGGATCGCCACCCGCATGGGCTTCGCGCCGGACTGCGTCGACCTGATCTCGCTGCTCGTGCGCTGGCACCTGCTGCTCGCCCAGAGCGCGACCACCCGCGACCCCGACGACCCCGCGACCGTCGAGCTGGTGACCTCGCGCCTGGGCTCGGTCGAGGCGGTCGCACTTCTCGGCGCCCTCACCGAGGCCGACGCCAAGGCCACCTCGCCCAAGGCCTGGTCGTCCTGGCGCTCCGGGCTGATCCTCGACCTGGCCCGCCGCGCGCACGCCGCCCTCGACACCGGCGCCGCCCTGCCGCCGATCCACAGCGACGACGTGCCCGTCCCCGCCGACCTGCGCCCCGACTCCGTCTACATCTCCGTGGAGCCCGTGCCCGGTGGCTCCCGCGTCACCACCATCGCCATCGACCGGATCGGGCTGCTCGCCGACTTCGCCGCCATGTTCGCGCTGCAGCGCACGGTCGTGCGCGCGGCGCGCGTGTGGGCGCAGGGGGAGCACGGCATCTCGGTCTGGGACGTCGCGGACGAGGACCTCGACCCGGCGATCCTGCGACAGAAGTACGACGCGATCGTCGACGGGCGGCTCGACCCGTCGGCCCGGCTGCGGCCCGGGGGCGGCGGTGCGCTCGCCCCGACGGTCGTGGTCCGTCCGGAGGCCAGCGACCACGCGACGGTCCTCGAGGTGCGCACCGCCGACCGGCCCGGCGTGGTCTACCTGGTGTGCGCCACGCTCGCGCGACTCGACGTCGAGGTCCGCTCGGCGCACGTGGACACGCTGGGACCGCAGGCCGTCGATGTGTTCTACGTGGTGGAGCCGTCTGCGGGAGCGCTCTCGGAGACCCGTGCGGCGGGCGCGGCGCACGCCGTACGCGAGGCACTCACGGGTCCCGGCTAGGCTGGACCCTCCACGAGACTCCCGACTTCGCCTGCCCGAGGACGCCACACCTGTGTTTGCCACCCTTTCCGACCGGCTTGCCGACACCTTCAAGAACCTGCGCGGCAAGGGCCGGCTCTCCGAAGCCGACATCGACGCCACCGCGCGCGAGATCCGCATCGCGCTGCTCGAGGCCGATGTCGCGCTGCCGGTGGTCAAGGAGTTCGTGGGCGCGGTCAAGGAGCGGGCGCGCGGCGAGGAGGTCAGCGGTGCGCTGAACCCCGCCCAGCAGATCATCAAGATCGTCAACGAGGAGCTCGTCGAGATCCTCGGCGGCGAGACCCGCCGGCTGCGCTACGCCAAGTCCGGGCCCACCGTGATCATGCTGGCCGGCCTCCAGGGTGCGGGCAAGACGACGCTCGCGGCCAAGCTGGCGCTGTGGCTCAAGGACCAGGGCAAGTCCCCGGTCCTCGTCGCGTGCGACCTCCAGCGCCCCAACGCCGTCAAGCAGCTGCAGGTCAACGGCGAGCGCGCCGGCGTACCCGTCTTCGCCCCCGAGCCCGGCAACGCCCAAGGAGTCGAGCACGGAGGGGACCCGGTCGGCGTCGCCCGGGCGTCGCTCGAGGAGGCCAAGCGCAAGCTGTACGACGTCGTCATCGTCGACACCGCCGGCCGGCTCGGCGTCGACGCGGAGCTGATGCAGCAGGCCTCGGACATCCGCGACGCCGTACAGCCCGACGAGGTGCTGTTCGTCGTCGACGCGATGATCGGCCAGGACGCGGTCGTCACCGCGCAGGCGTTCCTCGACGGCGTCGGCTATGACGGCGTCGTGCTCACCAAGCTCGACGGCGACGCCCGCGGTGGTGCCGCCCTGTCGATCGCGTCGCTGACCGGGCGCCCGGTCATGTTCGCCTCCAACGGCGAGAAGCTGACCGACTTCGACCTCTTCCACCCCGACCGCATGGCCTCGCGCATCCTCGACATGGGCGACATGCTCACCCTGATCGAGCAGGCCGAGAAGAGCTTCGACTCCGAGCAGGCCATGAAGGCCGCCGCCAAGCTGAGCGGTCAGGGCGGCGAGTTCACCCTCGACGACTTCCTCGAGCAGATGCAGCAGGTCCGCAAGCTGGGCTCGATGTCGAAGATCATGGGGATGCTGCCCGGCATGGGGCAGTTCCGCGAGCAGCTCGAGAACTTCGACGAGCGCGAGATCGACCGGATCCAGGCCATCATCCAGTCGATGACGCCGGCCGAGCGGGCCAACCCGAAGATCATCGACGGGTCGCGCCGCGCCCGGATCGCCAAGGGCTCGGGCCGCATGGTCTCCGACGTCAACCAGCTCGTCGACCGCTTCTTCGAGGCGCGCAAGATGATGATGCAGATGGCCAAGGGCGGCGGGATGCCCGGCATGCCCGGGATGCCTGGCATGCCCGGCCTGCCCGGGGCCGGCAAGCGCGGCAAGCAGAAGGCGCAGCCCAAGAAGGGCAAGGGCGCCAAGCGCTCCGGCAACCCGGCCAAGGCGGCTCAGGAGGCCGCCGCCGCCAAGGAGCGTGCGGCCGCCGCAGCCGCCAACCCGTTCGGCAACCCCGACGCCGAGCCGGTCGACTACGAAGCCGCCGCCGCCAACCTGAACCTGCCCAAGGACTTCTCCAAGTTCCTGAAGTGACCGGGCGCCCCGAGATTCACCGGGTGCCCGGTGAAACTCTCGCCTCCCGCATGAAGCTTCATACCGGATGCGCGAGTTTCCGATGGGCCGTGATGCTGACGCGACTAGGAGACTCGTGATGGCCGGTGCTGACAGGGGAGATTGGCGCCGCCGTGCCCGGGGCCGCAAGATTCACCGGGCACCCGGTGAAACTCACGCCTCCCGCACGAAGCTTCATACCGGACGCGTGAGTTTCCGACGCCCTGTGGTGCGGAAGTGACCACGACTCTCGTCGTCGACGGCGCCAACGTGGTGGGGGCGCGACCCGACGGCTGGTGGAAGGACCGGGCGGGTGCGGCGGCCCGGCTGCATGCCCAGCTGATGGTGGCCGACGTACCGCAGGAGCGGGTGGTGCTGGTGCTGGAGGGCGCGGCCAAGGGCGGCGTCCGCGCCGGGCGCGACGCCCACGTCACGACCGTGCACGCGAAGGGCAACGGCGACGACACGATCGTGGCCGAGGCCAAGAAGGCCGCCGAGCGCGGCGAGCGGGTCAGCGTGGTCACCGCCGACCGGATCCTCATGGGCCGCGTCGAGCACCACGGGGCCCTGGTCCTCAGTCCGACCTGGCTGCTCGACCACCTCTGAGCCCCCGCTCAGCCCGAGGCGACCCGGGCGATCGCGAGCGAGACGGCGCCCACGATCTCGGCGCGGTCGCCGAGGCGGCCGGGGGCGACCCGGACGGCGGCGGCGGTGTCGGGCTGCGCGTAGCGGTCGACCGAGGCGCGGATGCCGACGGCGAGCGCCGACGACGTGCCGAGCGAGCCCCCCAGGAGCACCAGCTCGGGGTTGAGGGCGTTGCAGAGGTCGGCGAGCGCGCGCCCGATCGTGCGGCCGGCGTCGCTGAGCACCCGGCGCACCCCGGCGTCGCCGTCCGCGTCGAGCTCCAGGACGCGCTTCACGTCGAGGGGCTCGTCGTACGCCGGCTGCAGCACGTCCAGCAGCCGAGGGGCGGACACCATGGTCTCCAGGCAGCCGCGGTTGCCGCAGCGGCACACGGGCCCGTCCTCCCCGACCTGGACGTGCCCGAGCTCGCCCGCGATGCCGGACGTCCCCCGATGCAGCCGGCCGCCGAGGACGATCCCGGCGCCGACGCCGCTGGCCACCTTGACGTACAGCACGTCGCTCACGCCGCGGGCCGCCCCCCGCTCGACCTCGGCCAGCGCCCCGAGGTTGGCGTCGTTGTCGACGAACACCGGTATCCCGAGGCGACGTTGCAGCTCCTCGCCGGGGGAGAGCTCGCGCCAACCGGGCATGATGCCGGTGCTGACCCGGGCCGAGCGGCGGTCCAGCGGGGCCGGCACGCACATCGCGGCGGCGTGCACCTCGTCGCGCTCGAGACCGGCGGCATGCAGCGTTGTGCGCACCATGACCGCCGTGCGGTCCAGGGTGTCGGCGCCGTGGGTGTCGACGTCCACGGCGGCGCAGTCCTCCGCGAGGACCTGGCCGGTGCGGTCGGCGACCGCCACCCGGACGTGCCGGTGGCCCACGTCGACCCCGACGACGCCGCCCGAGGGTGCGCTGAGCGTGACCAGGACGGGCGGGCGGCCGCTGCCGCCCTTGTGCGGACGGCCGCGATCGGTGGTCTCGCTGACCAGGCCCCCGTCGATGAGCTCGGCGATCAGGCTGGACACGGTGGTGCGGGACAACCCGGTGCCGCGCGCCAGGTCGGCCCGGCTCATCGGGCCGCCGGACAGCAGCGAGGTGACCGCGCGGCGGTTGGCGACGCGGAGCCGTTCGAGGGACCCGGAGCTGAGTGCGGCCATGATCCGAGCCTAAGGAAGATTCGTCCGGGAGGCGCACTAAAAAGTCGTCGTTGCCCGATCTTTATGCATTGACGCGTCCAATTGGGGCTTCCTGCGCCGCGAGGTCTGAGCACGCGGCGGTAGCGTCCGGGGGCATGACGGTCATCAGGTTCCGAGGTCCGGTGCTGCCCGACGGCGAGGCCCGCGACGTGTACGTCGTGGACGGCCGCGTCACCTACGAGGCGACGTCCGGCGCGGACCTCGTCGCCGAGGGCTGGATCGTCCCGGGCCTGGTCGACGCCCACTGCCACCTGGGCCTCGACGACCACGGCGCGGTCGACGAGGCCACCATCGAGGAGCAGGCGGTGGCCGATCGCGACGCAGGTGCGCTGCTCATCCGCGACTGCGGCTCCGCGGCCGACACCGCGTGGATCCACGAGCGCGAGGACCTGCCGCGGCTGATCCGGGCGGGCCGGCACATCGGACGCACCAAGCGCTACATCCGCAACTACGCCCACGAGGTCGAGCCCGAGGACCTGACGGCGTACGTCGTGCAGGAGGCGCAGCGCGGCGACGGGTGGGTCAAGCTGGTCGGTGACTGGATCTCGCGGGAGGAGGGCGACCTCGCGCCGTCGTTCCCCGCCGAGGCGTTCGCCGCCGCGATCGCCGCCGCCCACGAGCACGGCGCCAAGGTGACGGCGCACTGCTTCGGCGAGGGCGTGCTGCCCGGTCTCATCGAGGCCGGCATCGACTGCATCGAGCACGGCACCGGCCTCACCACGGACCTGGTGGAGGCGATGGCCGGCCGCCGCATCGCGCTGGTGCCGACGGTGATGCAGCTCGACAAGTTCCCGAGCTACGCCGAGGCCGGCGCCGAGAAGTTCCCCGCCTACGCCGCGACGATGACCGACCTGTACACCCGTCGCCGCGACACGATCATGGCCGCCTACGAGGCCGGTGTCGCCCTGTACGCCGGCTCCGACGGCGGCGGGGTCAGCCGTCACGGCAACCTGGCCGGCGAGGTCGTTGCGATGGGCGAGCTGGGTCTCCCGGCCGACTACGCGCTGGGCGCCGCGTCCTGGCGCGGGCGCGAGTGGCTCGGCTTCGACTGCCTCGAGGAGGGCTCCTCCGCCGACTTCGTGGTCTACGACCGCGACCCCCTCGCCGACCTCACCGCGCTCTTCGAGCCCCGCTGCGTCGTCCTCCGCGGCCGCGTCGTCGCCTGACTCCCCGCTGACCCGTCAGAAAGTTTCTGACGGGTCAGCGGGAAATGCGCTCAGTTGGTGACGGGTCGGCGGGGGTGGGGGTGCGCGGGCGGCCGATGGCGAAGAGGACGCCGGTGACGATGAGGACCACCAGGCCGGCGCCGCCGAGGAGCAGGGGGACGAAGACGGTGGCGAGGAGACCGAAGACGAAGCTGTCGACGGCGGGGGCCGGGCCGATCTCGACGACGGCGCCCTCGTGTGCTCCCTGGCAGGTGACCTCGAGGTCGCCGCTGCCCGGATCGACGAGGTGGACGCCGAGCCAGTCCGCGGAGCCGACCTCGCGGCGGAAGTCGCCGGACACCGACCGGAGCGGGATCTCCTCCTCGGTGCGGGCGTCGACCACCCGGCAGTCGGGGTAGGTGACGGTGTCGTCGAACCACAGCATCCGGTCCTGGTCGGTCGGCACCGAGATCCGGTGCGGCTGCCCGTCGGCGCGGACCGTGGCGTCGGTCTCGAGGAAGCCGCTGAGCGTCCACACGAACAAGGCGGTCCCGGCGCCGACGGCCGCGAGCACGAGCGCGCCGCCGACCGCGAACCACCACGCGCTCGGACGCGTCCGCGGCGCGGCCGGGGGAGCGCCGTACGGCGTGAGATGCTGGGTCATCGCCTCAGCCTGCCCGATTTCATCTGTCCCGCGCATCTCTGGCAGAATCACCCGCTGAGTCCTGTGCGCCCGGTCCCTCTCACCCGGACGCGACGAGGCCCATCGAAGGACCGGCGCCGTGTGTTCCCCACCCGGCTTCGCGACTTCACCCACCACGAACCTCAAGGAGACACCACAACCGTGGCCGTCAAGATCCGTTTGAAGCGCCTGGGCAAGGTCCGGGTGCCGCAGTACCGCATCGTCGTCGTCGACTCGCGCAAGAAGCGCGACGGCAAGGTGATCGAGGAGATCGGCAAGTACCACCCCAAGGAGGACCCGAGCTACATCAGCGTCGTGTCCGACCGGGCGGCGTACTGGCTCGGTGTCGGCGCGCAGCCGACCGAGGCCGTGGCCAAGATCCTCAAGATCACCGGCGACTGGCAGTCCTTCAAGGGCATCTCCGGCACCGAGGGCACCCTCAAGGTCGCCGAGCCCAAGCGGGACAAGCAGGAGATCTTCAACGAGGCGCTGAAGGAGTCGGCGAACGAGCCCAAGGGCGACGCCGTCACCAAGAAGAAGGCCGAGAAGAAGACCGAGAAGAAGGCCGAGGAGGCGCCCGCCGCCGAGGCCGCTCCCGCCGACGAGACCCCGGAGGGCGCGGCCGCTGAGGCCGAGGCCACCGAGGCGACCGAGCCGAAGGCCTGATCGCCATGCTCGCCGACGCGCTCGAGCACCTCGTCCGGGGTGTCGTCGACAACCCCGACGACGTGTCCGTGAGCGACAAGCAGCTGCGTCGTGGCTCGATCCTGGAGGTCCGGGTCCACCCCGACGACCTCGGGAAGGTCATCGGTCGTGGCGGCCGTACGGCGTCCGCGTTCCGCACCGTCGTGTCCGCCCTGGCGGGCAAGGCCGGCGCGCGGATCGACTTCGTGGACGTCGACCGCCGCCGCTGACGTACAAGAACCGCTTGAATGGGTGCCGTCCTCCCGGGACGGCACCCGTTCTGCGTCTAGAAGGAGAACCGTGAGCACCATCGAGGTCGTCGTCGCCCGCATCGGCAAGCCGCACGGCATCCGCGGCGAGGTGACCCTCGAGCTGCGCACCGACGAGCCGGACCGGCGCTTCGCAGCCGGCACCACGCTGGCCCTCCAGAAGCCGGCCGGGTCGGCGTTCGGCCACCGCACGCTCACCGTCGCCCGTACCCGCTGGCACCAGACCACGCTGCTCGCGACCTTCGAGGAGCTGGCCAGCCGCAACGACGCCGAGGCCGCCCGCGGCGTCCTGCTGGTCGCCACCGTCGACCCGCACGAGACCCCGGAGGACCCCGACGAGTTCTACGACCACCAGCTCGTCGGCCTGGCGGCGTACGACGTCGACGGGCGCGCGCTCGGCACCGTCACCGCCATCGCCCACGGCGGCGCGCAGGACCTGCTGACGGTCACGACGCCCGAGGGTCGCGAAGGGCTGGTGCCGTTCGTGAAGGAGCTCGTGCCGGAGGTCGACGTGCCCGGTGGGCGGCTGGTCGTCGCCGACCGCCCGGGCCTGGTGACGCCGCTGGAGGACGACGCGTGAGGCTGGACTACCTCACCATCTTCCCCGACTACCTGGCGCCGCTGTCGCTGTCGCTGCCCGGCAAGGCGCGCGACCGCGGGCTGATCGAGGTCCACGTCCACGACCTGCGCCGGTGGGCCCACGACCGGCACCACACCGTCGACGACACCCCCTACGGCGGGGGCGCGGGCATGGTGATGAAGCCGGAGCCGTGGGGTGAGGCCTTCGACGAGCTGGGCCTCGACGGCTCGCCCGGGGCGACGCTCGTCGTCCCCACCCCGTCGGGGGTGCCGTTCACGCAGGCGCTCGCCCGCGACCTCGCCACCCGCGAGCGGCTGGTGTTCGCCTGCGGTCGCTACGAGGGCATCGACCAGCGGGTCCTCGACCACGCCGCGACCCGGGCCGAGGTGGTCGAGGTGTCTCTCGGCGACTACGTGCTCAACGGGGGAGAGGTGGCCGCGCTCGCGGTCACCGAGGCCGTCGTCCGGCTGCTGCCGGGCTTCATGGGCAACGCCGAGTCGCTCACGGAGGAGTCCCACGAGGACGGGCTGCTGGAGTACCCCGTCTACACCAAGCCCGCCTCCTGGCGCGGCCTGGACGTGCCCGACGTCCTGCTGTCGGGCGACCACGCGCGCATCGCCCGGTGGCGCCGCGACCAGGCCGAGCGCCGTACGGCGGCGCGGCGCCCGGACCTGCTCAGCCCCAGCACCGTCGTCGGCGAGTGGGAGATCGTCCCGGCGACCCGCGGCGACGCCGGGGAGCTGCTGACGCTCCAGCGCGCCTGCTGGCTCCAGGAGGCCGTGGCCAACGACAGCGTGAGCGGCATCCCCGCGCTGCAGGAGTCCTACGACGACGTCGTGGCCTGGCTGCCGGAGTGGGCGACGTACGTGGTGCGGGCCGACGGGCGCCTCGTCGGCGCCGTCCGCGGCCGGCTGGAGGGCACGGCGTGGGACATCGGCCGGGTCATGGTCGCCCCGGACCTCCAGGGACGCGGACTGGGCCGGGTGCTGCTGGAGCACATCCAGGCGGTGGCGCCGGCCGAGGCGACGTCGTACGTGCTCTTCACCGGCGCGCAGAGCGCGGACAACCTGAGGATGTACCGCAAGGCCGGTTTCCGGCTGCGCCGCGACCTCCCGGCGCCGCCGCTCGCGGTGGTCCTGACCAAGGCCCGTCGCTAGCCCGGCGCCGGCCCGGCCGATTTCTGGCGGCGGCGCCGACTGTGGCAGACTCGTAGGTCGGTCCAGTCGGCCGAAGGTCCGCTCCGAAGCACGCCCGGAGGGTCCGCGCCGGGCTCCTGCCACAGGGGGAGCCTTGCGCCGCCGGCCAGCACGGTTGGACCGACCCAGCTGAACACATCCGATACCGCGGCTGACCTGTGGCACTCGCGAGGAGAACCATGACCAACGTCATTACCGAGCTGACCAACGCCAACAAGCGCGCGGACGTCCCCGCCTTCCGCGCCGGCGACACGATCAAGGTCCACGTCAAGGTCGTCGAGGGCAGCCGCTCGCGTGTCCAGGTGTTCCAGGGCGTCGTGATCCGCGTCCAGGGCTCGGGCATCGGCCGCACCTTCACCGTCCGCAAGGTCTCCTTCGGCGTCGGCGTCGAGCGCACCTTCCCGCTGCACTCCCCGATCTTCGAGGAGATCGAGATCGTCACCCGCGGTGACGTCCGCCGCGCGAAGCTCTACTACCTGCGCAACCTGCGCGGCAAGGCCGCCAAGATCAAGGAGCGCCGCGAGCTCTGAGAAGCCTCCCTCTCGGGACGCCTCTCTAGACTTTGCGCGTGAGCCACCACCCCGACGAGCCCCTCGACGACGTCGACGGGCCCGCCCACCGGGTCGACGCCGTGGCGGTGCGCGAGGACGACCCCTCCGGGTCCGGCCTCGCGCCCGCCGACGAGCCGGCCCGGCGCCGTCGCCTGCCCATCTGGCAGGAGAGCGCGCTGCTGCTGGCCGTCGCGGTGGTGCTCGCCGTCGTCATCAAGGCGCTGTTCGTCCAGGCCTTCTACATCCCCTCGGAGTCCATGGAGCCCGGGCTCGTGGAGAACGACCGGATCCTGGTCCAGAAGGTCTCCTACTGGTTCGACGGCTCCCCCTCGCGTGGCGACGTCGTGGTCTTCGAGGACCCCGGCGGCTGGCTCGACCCGGCCGAGAGCGCAGGCCCCACCAACGGGGTCGGCAAGTTGATGGCCAAGGTCGGTCTCTACCCGTCGGGCGGGCACCTGGTGAAGCGGGTGATCGGCGTCGAGGGAGACGTCATCGAGTGCTGCGACGACCAGGGCCGGCTGCTTCTCAACGGCGAGCCGCTCGACGAGGACGACTACGTCCAGGCCGAGGCCGGCGTCGAGTGCCGTGGCCCGATGCCGGGCTGTGACTGGAAGGTCGGGCCCATCCCCGAGGGTCAGCTCTTCGTGATGGGCGACAACCGCAACCACTCCAGCGACTCCTCGGCCCACCTGTGCACCGCCGACGAGACCGAGTGTCATCGCAACCCGTACGTCGACACCGAGCTCGTGGTGGGCAAGGTGTTCCTGCTGGCCTGGCCGCGGGACCGCTTCGACTGGCTCGACCGGCCCGACTCGTTCGCCGACGTAGCCGAAGCTCCAGCCGCGGGGGAGTGACGCGGTGAGCCAGCTGCCCCGCGGTCTCACCGTCCGGCGCGACGCCGGGCTCTACGGCTACGAGCGCGCCCTGCGCCGCCACGGCATCGAGCCGATCGCCGGCGTGGACGAGGCCGGCCGGGGCGCCTGCGCCGGGCCGCTGGTCGCCGGGGCCGCCATCCTGCCCGCCGGCAAGGCCGGCATCGTCCCGGGCCTGGCCGACTCCAAGCTCCTCACCGAGAGGGCGCGCGAACGCTGCTACGACCAGGTCGTACGCCGCGCGCTGGCCTGGTCGGTGGTCGTGGTCAGCCACGAGGAGTGCGACCGGCTCGGCATGCACGTCGCCAACGTCGAGGCCCTGCGCCGCGCGGTGGCGCTGCTCGACCTGCCGCCGGCGTACGTGCTCACCGACGGCTTCCCGGTCGACGGCCTGGGGGTGCCGGGGCTCGCCGTCTGGAAGGGCGACCGGGTCGCCGCGTGCATCGCGGCCGCCTCCGTGCTGGCCAAGGTGACCCGCGACCGCCTGATGACCGACCTCGACCGCGACTGGCCGGCCTACGACTTCAAGACCCACAAGGGCTACATCACCGAGGCCCACTCCGCGGCGCTCGACGAGCACGGCCCCTCGCCGATCCACCGCATGCGCTTCGTCAACGTCCGCCGCGCCGCCGGGCTGGAGCCCGTCTCAGACCCGCTCGGGGCGCCCGAAGAGGACGTGCACGCCGGAGGAGAAGAGCACCGAGTCGGGGGCTGAGCCGCTCAGCCCAGGGAGCCCGGCGGCCGCCACCAGCTCGTCGTCGACGACTCGGGCCCGGGCCCGCCGCAGCGGCCAGGGCGCGTGCGTGACCGGCACCCACCAGGTGCGGCCCCACGCGTGCGTGTGGGCGCCGAAGCGGGCGGTGAGGAAGTGGTCGAGCTCGGAGGGGCGCCCGATCGGCTCGCCCACCTCCACCTCCAGGTGGGTGCGTGCGCGTCCGGGGGCGCGGCGCACGGAGGTGTAGACGAGCCGCTCTCCGGACGGGTCGAGACCCGGCGCCGGGTGCGCGCACGACATCCGCGCCCAGCGGTAGGGGATGCGGAGTGCGGCGTTGACGCCGGCGACCACCAGGAGCCGCTGGGCGTCGAGTGAGAGGAAGACGATGCCGCGCCGGCCGCGCTCGTCCACGGAGTAGAGCCGCACGTTGTACTCGAGGAAGTCGCCCGCCCACGGCACCGACCACCGGCCGCCGGGGCCGGCGGCCGACATCCGGAACGGGATCAGGCCCACCCAGGTGCTGCCGTCGATGACGTCGGGCCGCACCCCCGGGGGCAGCAGGTCGGCGACCCGCGACGCGTCGACCCGCCAGTGCAGGAAGCTGACGTCGCGCCACCACTGGTGCGCGAGCGTGGGGGAGCGCAGGGGTGGCGCGACGGGGTCGATCGCGTCGGGCTCGACCCACGGTTGCTCGCGGCTGCTCGGGTCCACACGTCTACGATGCCAGTAACGAGGTCGCGTCCGGCCCGTGAGCGACCATCCAGGACCGGCAGGAGGGCCATGAGCGCCGAGGAGCTCGAGAAGTACGAGACCGAGCAGGAGCTCACCCTCTACCGCGAGTACCGCGACGTCGTCGGCATCTTCAAGTACGTCGTCGAGACCGATCGGCGCTTCTACCTGTGCAACCAGGTCGACGTGAAGGCCCGCACCGAGGCCGGTGACGTGTTCTTCGAGGTGTCGATGACCGACGCCTGGGTGTGGGACATGTACCGCCCGGCGCGCTTCGCCAAGAACGTCAAGGTGCTGACGTTCAAGGACGTCAACGTCGAGGAGCTCAACACCTCGGAGATCGACCCGCCCAAGGGCTAGCCGGCCGGCCCTCGGTGTACCGAGCGCCCCACGAGAGGCCGTCCTCCCTCCACAGCCGGGGTCCGCGACGGTGCTCGTCCCCAGGGCGGTGCCGGGCCCCGCTCGGCTGTCCCTGCTCCTGAGGAGGCTGTCGTCAGGAGGTCGGAGATGACGACGACAGCAGCGAGCAAGCAGGCGTTGGGCGCGTACGGCGAGGCGGTGGCGGCGCGGCACCTGGTGGCGGCGGGCCTGGTCCTGCTCGACCGCAACTGGAGGTGCGAGGAGGGCGAGATCGACCTGGTCCTGCGCGACGGGTCGGTGCTGGTGGTGGGCGAGGTCAAGACGCGCACCAGCGAGGTGTGCGGCTCTGCCCACGAGGCGGTCTCGCAGGCCAAGCTGGACCGGCTGCGGCGCCTCGGGCTCCGCTGGGCCGAGGACCACGGAGTGCACCCGCCCGAGACCCGGGTCGACCTGGTCGCCGTCCTGCGGCCACCGCGCGGTGCGGCCGTCGTGGACCACGTGCGGGGGATCGGCTGATGCCGTTCGCGACCGCCCACACGGTGTCGCTGCACGGCGCCACCGGTCACCTCGTCGACGTCCAGGCCGACGTCTCGCCGGGACAGGTCGGCACGACGCTGGTCGGGCGCCCCGACGCCTCCCTGAGCGAGGCCCAGCACCGGTGCCGGATGGCGGTGATCAACTCCGAGCTCGGGTGGCCGAGCACCAAGCGGATCACGATCCTGCTCTCGCCCGCCGACCTGCTCAAGCGGGGCAGCCACTTCGACCTGGCGATCGCGGTGGCGGTCGTCGCGGCCGACGGGCGGCTGCCGGTGGCCCAGCTGCAGGCGACCGCCTTCATCGGCGAGCTGACCCTCGACGGCGGGCTGCGCTGCGTGCCCGGGGTGCTGCCGATGGTGCTCGCCGCGGCCGAGCGGGGGATCGCCCGGGTGTTCGTGCCCGAGCCGCTGGCGCGCGAGGCGTCCATGGTCCCGGGCATGGACGTGTTCGGGATGCGCTCGCTGGCCCAGGTCGTGGCCGAGCTGCAGGGCGAGGATGTCCCGGAGGCGCCGCCGGTGCCGCCGATGTCCGGCAGCCGGCTGCTGGCCTGGCGCGGGGCCGAGCGGCTCGAGGAGGTCGACCTGGCCGACCTGCGCGGCCTCGCCGACGCCAAGTACGCCGTGGAGGTCGCGGCCGCGGGCGGGCACCACCTGCTGCTGTCCGGGCCCAAGGGCAGCGGCAAGACCAGCATCGCGGAGCGGATCCCGACGATCCTGCCGCCGCTGAGCACCGAGGAGGCCCTGGAGCTCACCGCGATCCACTCCCTGGCCGGGACGCTCGACCCGGGCCAGGGCCTGCTGACCCAGGCGCCCTACGCCGCGCCGCACCACGACGCCAGCAAGGCCGCCCTGATCGGCGGCGGCAGCGGCTACATCCGCCCCGGCGAGATCAGCCGGGCTCACTGCGGGGTCTTGTTCCTGGACGAGTTCCCGCTCTTCCGCGGCGACGTCATCGAGGCGCTGCGCCAGCCGCTGGAGAGCGGCGAGGTCACGATCGCGCGGCGCGAGGAGCTGGTCACCCTCCCTGCCCGCGGGATGCTGGTGCTGGCGAGCAACCCGTGCCCCTGCGGGGAGTACCACGCCAAGGCCAGCCACAACCGCTGCACCTGCGCGGAGCGGGTGCGTCGCGACTACCGGGCCAAGATCACCGGCCCGCTCGCCGACCGGATCGACATCGTGCGCCACGTGGAGCCGGTCGCGCCGCACGAGCAGGCCGACCGGTTCGCGGTCGTCGAGCCCTCGTCGGTGGTGCGCGACCGGGTGGCGGCGGCGCGGCGACGGCAGGCGGAGCGCTATGCCGAGCGCAGCTGGCGGCTCAACGCCCACGCCCCCGGACCGGTGCTCCGCGAGGCGTGGCCGCTCGAGCCCGAGGGGCAGCGCCGGCTCGACGACGAGCTCTTCTCCGGGCGGCTCAGCAGCCGCGGCGCGGTCCGCGTGCACCGGGTCGCGTGGACGGTCGCCGACCTGACCGCCGTACGCAGCGGGCGGGACGTGGCGCCCGGCCCGGCGGAGGTGGAGACGGCGCTGCGGCTGCGGACCGCCGAGCCGCTGCCGCAGCGCCAGGTGGAGGTGAGGTCCGCGTGAGCCACGCCGACCGCCTGGCGCGGGCGGCGCTCAGCCGCCTCGCCGAGCCCGGCGACCCCCGCCTGACCGCGCTGGTCGCCGAGCTCGGCGCCGAGGAGCTGCACCGGATGCTGGTGGAGCAGCGCGACCCCGAGGGCATCCGCACCGACCTCGCGGCCCGCCTCGCCTCGTCTGACCCCGAGCGCGAGCTCGACCAGGCCGCGCGGCTGGGGCTGCGCTTCGTGATCCCCTCCGACGCCGAGTGGCCCGCGCAGGTCGGCGACCTGGTCCGGGCCGGCCAGCTGCACGAGCGGGGCGGACCGCCCATCGGTCTGTGGGTCCGCGGCCCGGTGCGACTGGACTCGCTGGCGGGGTCGGTGGCCATCGTCGGGGCCCGCTCCGCGACCAGCTACGGCGCCCAGGTCGCCGGCGAGCTGGCCGCGGTGGCGGCCCGCGCGGGCTTCCCGGTCGTCTCCGGGGCGGCGTTCGGCATCGACCAGGCCGCCCACCGGGGCGCCGTGGCCGTGGACGCGCCCACGGTGGCGGTGCTCGCGTGCGGCGCCGACCGGGTCTACCCGGCCGCCCACCAGCAGCTGATCGACCACATCGCCGCCACCGGCGCCGTCGTGTCGGAGGCGGCGCCGGGCTGCGCCCCCACCCGGATCCGGTTCCTGGCCCGCAACCGGCTGATCGCCGCGCTCGCGCGCGGCACCGTCGTGGTGGAGGCGGCGGCGCGCAGCGGGGCGCTCAACACCGCCAACTGGGCCGCCCGTCTCAACCGGGTGGTCCTGGGGGTGCCCGGCCCGGTCACCAGCGCCCAGTCCCAGGGCGTCCACCAGCTCCTGCGGCAGGGGGCGGCCACCGTCGTGACCAGCGGCCAGGAGCTGCTGGAGCTCGTCGGTGACGCGGGCGCCCACCTGGCCGACGAGCCGCGAGGCCCGGTCCATCCCCGCGACCGGCTGACCTCGCGGCACCGGCAGGTCCTCGACGCGGTGCCGGTGTCCCACGGCGCCGGCACCGACTCGGTGGCCCGCGCCGCCGGGCTGGGGGTGGTCGAGGTGCGCTCGGCGCTCACCTACCTGCTGGGGGCCGGCCTGGTGGTCCAGGACGGGGCGGGCTGGCGTCTCGCCGCGCTGGCGCACACGTGAGGGGTGGATTCAGTTCAGTGCAGTTCAGGACAGGTCGAGCGTGCGGGCGAGGAAGTCGCTGCGGAAGACCCCGTCCGGGTCCGAGCGGAGGGCGAGCTCGCGGAAGTCGTCGAAGCGCGGGTAGAGCGGGCGCAGCTCGGAGGCGGTGGCGGCGAAGCACTTGCCCCAGTGCGGCCGCGCACCCAGCGGCAGCAGGGCGGCCTCGATGCCGGGCAGCACGTCGTACACCGCCGCGACGTCGCGGACCCACGTGAAGTGCAGTGCCACCACGTCGGTCCCGTAGGTGCCGCTGAGCCAGAGCTCGTCCGCCGCGACGGTGCGGACCTCGCTGACCTGGAGGAGAGGTGCGAAGGTGCCGGCGAGCGAGCGGAGGGCCTCGAACGCCGCGGCCGCGTGGGCTCGCGGCACCAGGTACTCGCTCTGCAGCTCCTCGCCCCGGCTCGGCGTGAACTCCATGCGGAAGTGCGGCAGTCGCTCATGCCACGGTCCCGGCCGGCCGCCCTGCTCGGTGACGGCGGCGGCGTCGGCCCCGGCCAGCATGTGCAGCGTGCTCGTCGCGGCGGGTGCGCCGAACAGGTCGGGCGGAGGCGTGGTGTCGCGGCTCTTCAGCCAGACCTGCCCGACGGTGCCGCTGACCCAGTCGGTGAACAGGCTGACGCTGCTGGCGCTCGCCGTCAGTGCGTCGAGGTGCTCGGTCGCGACGTCCCACGGCAGGCCGGTGAAGAGGTCCTGACGGACCTCGTAGGTCGGCTCGATGTCCAGCGTGACGTGGGTGGTCACGCCCAGCGCGCCCAGGGCGACCACCTGCCCGTCCGCGTCGGGGTCGCCGCGTCGCACGCGCCGCAGGCTCCCGTCCGCCGCGACCAGGTCGAGCCCGGCGACGGCCGCTGCCAGCGAGCCGTTGCGGTCGCCGGAGCCGTGGGTGCCCGTGGCGACCGCGCCCGCCACCGAGATGTGCGGGAGCGAGGCCATGCTCGCCAGGGCCCAGCCCTCGGCCTGCAGCTCGGCCGCGAGCCGTCCGTACGTGGCCCCACCGGAGGCCCGCACCTGGCGGCGGTGGGCGTCGATCTCGACCTCCACCGGCAGGCCGGCGGTGCTGATCAGGTCGCCGGGGGTGTCCGCGACGTCGGTGAACGAGTGCCGCGACCCGAGGGCGTGGACCCGGTCGGCCCCCGCGACGATCGTCTGCAGCTCCTCGACGGTCGCCGGACGGTGCCGGCGGGCAGCCGCGTAGCGGTGGTTTCCGGACCAGTTCGTCAGCACCCCTGCATCATCGCCTGTGGACGGACGTGCCCCCCGTCTGGCGCTCCGGGGCGCCCCGGCGTGGGCAGCCGGCCCCATGGTCCGCGCCTCCCTACGCTGGTGGGGTGACCTCCGAGCCCGACCCGACCGAGTCCGCCCCGCTGGACGTGCTGCCGGACGTGCTGCCGGAGCCGATGGCTCGCGTGCTGGGGGAGTACGAGCGGCACCTGGTCTCCGAGCGCGACCTCACCCGGCACACGGTGCGGGCCTACGTCGCCGACATCGCCGGCCTGCTGGACCACGCGGCCCGGCTCGGCTGCACCGGTGTCGACGAGCTGGACCTGCGCACCCTGCGCAGCTGGTTGGCCAAGCAGCAGACGATGGGCCTGTCGCGCACGACCCTGGCCCGGCGAGCCACGGCCGCGCGGGTCTTCACGGCCTGGCTCGCGCGCACGGGGCGCGCCCCCGCCGACGCGGGCGCGTCGCTGGGCTCGCCGAAGCCGCACAAGTCGCTGCCGCCGGTGCTGCGCACCGACGAGGCCGGCGACCTCATCGCCGCGGCCGCCGAGGTCGCCGACGACGGCAGCCCGGTCGGCCTGCGAGACGTGGCCATGCTGGAGCTGCTCTACGCCACCGGCATCCGGGTCGGTGAGTTGGTCGGCCTCGACCTGGACGACGTGGACCGCGACCGCAATGTCGTACGGGTCTTCGGCAAGGGCCGCAAGGAGCGATCGGTGCCGTTCGGGCGGCCGGCGGCGCGCGCGCTGGAGCTCTGGCTGCGCCAGGGCCGGCCCTCGCTGCTGGTGGACGGCTCGGGACCGGCGCTCTTCCTGGGGGCCCGTGGCCGGCGGATCGACCCCCGGGCGGTGCGCACGCTGGTGCACCAGCGCATCGCGGCGGTGCCGGGCGCGCCGGACATCGGCCCGCACGGGCTGCGCCACACCGCGGCGACCCATCTGCTCGAGGGCGGCGCCGACCTGCGCTCGGTGCAGGAGCTGCTCGGCCACGCCTCCTTGGCGACCACGCAGCTCTACACCCACGTGACCACCGACCGGCTGCGCCGGGCCTACCAGCAGGCGCACCCGCGCGCCTGACGTCATGGCGGCGGGTGGGCGGTGATCGCGTCGCCGCCCAGGCCGGCCGCGCGCCCCAGCGAGGTGAGCCAGGCGACCCAGAGCGGCAGCCCGGCGTACGGCAGTGCCGCCGCCGCGCGCACCGGCGCGGGGGAGAGGCTCCACAGCGGGAGCAGCCGCACCGGGCCGGCACCGACCAGGCGCAGCGGGTCGAGGTAGGTCTCGCCCTGGATCCAGCCCCAGTGCAGGCAGGCGCGGGGGAAGCAGTGGGAGCCGGCGAGCTCCAGCGCGCCGAGCACCTCGCCCGCGGCCACCGTCCGGCCGACCTCGACCCGGGACGTGACCGGCTCGTAGGTGGTGCGGGTCGCGCCGTGGCGGACGACCACGACGCCGCGACCGGCGAGCCGCCCGGCATAGCGGACCGTGCCGGGCAGCGCAGAGCGCACCGGCTGCCCCACCGCGCCAGCGAGGTCCACGCCGCGGTGGCCGGCGCCGTAGGGCGTCTCGGGCGGGTCGAAGCGCTGGACCACCTCGGGGGTGGGACGCAGCGGCCAGGAGCCGCGCGGCTCCTCGTCGGCGGCGGCGCTGGACGGGGCGCCGCAGAGCAGGCCCAGGCTCAGGGCGACGGAGGGGGCGAGGGACGCGAGACGACGCATGCCGCCCAGGGTGCGCGCGCAATGAGACCTCGGGTGCCGTCCAGGTGTCGCCCTGGGGACAGCGACGGCGCGGAGCGCCCCTGTGGACGACTCGAGGCCTGTTCCGTGCCTCAGGGGGCGCCGCGCGGCTCCTGGTGCTCGAGGTCCCCGCTGAGCTCGTCGACGACCAGGAGGTCGTAGCGGACCTGCCCGGCGCGGAACGAGGCGCGGCCGAGCATGTGGCTGGACACGACGCTGCTGGCCATCTGCAGGAGCACGACCAGGCCGAGCAGCCCGAGGACCGCGGGCTCCCTCAGGCGGAGGGCGACGCCGGCCATCACGAGCATGGTGCCGAGCACCTGCGGCTTGGTCGCGGCGTGCATGCGGCTGAGCAGGTCGGGCATCCGCAGCACGCCGATGGCGGCGACCAGCGCGAGCAGGGCGCCGAGGAGCAGGCACGCCGCGGCCGCGATGTCGGCGAGGTCGGTCCAGCTCATGGGGCCCCCTCCCGGTCGCCGCGCCGGTGGTCGTTGCTGCGGCCGGTGTAGCGGGCGACGCTCACCGCACCCACGAAGCCGCAGCCCGCGAGGACCACGACCACCGCAAGCCCGTAGGTGACGCCCGTGTGGGCGGTGTACAGGCCGACCGCGCTGACGGTGACCGCGACGAGCACGTCGAGGGCCACGCTGCGGTCGAGGATCGTGGGGCCGATCGTCAGCCGGACCAGGAGCAGGAGGGACGCGACGAACAGCAGCCCGCCCGCCACCACGAGGACGGTGGTCATCCGGTGACCTCCTCGACCGGGCGGGGCGGCAGGGCTCGCAGCAGCCGCTGCTCGAGCGCCAGGGCGGTCCGACGGAACTCCTCGGCCGACGCCGCGTCGGGCACGTCGAGGACGTGCAGGTACAGCGTGTGGGTGGAGCGACGGGCCTCCACGACCACCGAGCCCGGGATCAGGGAGAGCATCGCCGCCACCAGCGTCATCGTGAAGTCCGAGGCGCTCTGCAGGTCCACGGCGACGACGGCGTTGCGCACGGGGCGGCGACGCACGACGACGCCGGCGACCTGGGCGCTGGCCCGCACGACCTCGAACAGGAACCGGGCGGTCAACGCGAGCAGGAGCAGCGGCCGCACCCGGGAGACCAGGTCGACCGGGGGCAGCGGGAAGACGACGCACACCAGCACCGCCACCACCACCCCGCCCACCAGGAGCAGCGGCGTCACCTCTCCCCACATCGCCAGCCACACCAGCACGAGCCAGAGGACCGCGAGCGGCTGCACCGCCCGGTGCCGGGCGGGTCGCGTCGTGCCGTCGCGCGTCGTGCGCGTCACCGGGCTCATCGCCGCTCCTCGGTCAGCACGGAGGAGAGGTACGGGTCGCGATCATGGAGGTCGTCGGCGGCCCGGTCGCAGAGCGCGTAGAGCGGGCCGGCGACCACGGTGAGCACCACACTCATCGCGACCAGCCCCGCGGCGGGGAGCAGCATGCCCCACGGGGAGTGGCGGCTGTCCTCGCCAGCCTCGATGAGCGTGTGGAAGTCCCGGTCGGGCAGGTCGTCGTCGCCGAGCCGTCGGGCCTCCTCGATGTCCTGCTTGGAGACGGTGCCGGCGGCGGTGTGGACGTGGCCGCGGTGCTCGTGCACGGCGCCGGTGTCGTGCCCCGGGACCGGCTCGCCGTCCCCGCCGATGGCCGCCAGCGCCTCGTGGGCCTCCAGCGGGGTCCGCCAGAAGGCGACGGCCCACGTCTTGGCCACGGCGTACAGCGTCAGCAGGCTGGTCAGCGCGCCGCCGGCCACCAGCGTCCAGGCCAGCCAGCCGGCGTCCTGCTGCGCGGCCTGGAACAGCCCGACCTTGCCGATGAAGCCCGAGAACGGCGGGATGCCCGCCAGGTTCATCGCGGGGACGAAGAACAGGACGGCGAGCAGGGGCGCGATGCGCGCCAGGCCGCCGATCCGCATCAGCGCGGTGCTGCCGGCGCGGCGCTCGACCAGGCCGAGGACGAGGAACAGGGCGGTCTGGATGGTGATGTGGTGCACCACGTAGAAGATCGTGCCGGAGGTGCCCAGGCGGCTGGCGAGCGCGATCCCCAGCACGAGGTAGCCGATGTGGCTGACGAGCGTGAAGGACAGCATGCGCTTGATGTCGGACTGGGCGACGGCACCCAGGATCCCGACCAGCATCGTGAGCAGGGCCGCCCACAGGAGCAGGTCGGACAGCGGGCTGTCGGGGAAGAGCAGGGTCTGCACCCGCAGGATCGCGTAGATGCCGACCTTGGTCAGCAGTCCGGCGAAGACCGCCGTGACCGGCGCCGGCGCCGTCGGGTAGCTGTCGGGGAGCCAGAAGGACAGCGGGAAGATGGCGGCCTTGATGGCGAAGGTCGTGATCAGCAGCAGCTGGATCATGAGCGAGACGTGGTCGGGCAGCTCGGCCAGCCGCTCGGCGAGGTGCGCCAGCGTCAGCGTGCCGGTGGCGGCGTAGGTCACCGCCAGGGTGATCAGGAACAGCGTCGAGGACAGCAGGTTGACGAGCACGTAGATGGTGCCCGCGCGGATGCGTGCCGCCGTGCCGCCGAGCGTCAGCAGGACGTAGCTGGCGAACAGCAGCATCTCGAAGCTGACGAAGAGGTTGAACAGGTCGCCGGCGAGGAAGGCGTTGGCCACACCGGCGACGAGCACGAGGAACGTCGGATGGTAGACCGAGATCGGCGCCCCCTCCTCGTCCTCGGTCATGCCCTGGCCCACGGAGTACGCCAACACGGCCAGGGTCACCAGGGCGCTGACGAGCAGCATCAGCGCCGCCAGCCGGTCGGCCACCAGGACGATCCCGAGGGTCTCCGGCCAGGCGCCGATCCACATCGTCTGGGGGCCGTGGCGGTCGGCCTGGACGAGCAGCACGGCGGCGGTCGCTACGACGCCCCCCAGCACCAGGAGGGTGAGCCGGCGCTGCAGGCGCGGGTGGTGGAGCAGCGCCAGGGACGCACCGGCACCCAGGATCGGGAGCAGCACGGGAAGCGGGACCAGGGCGTTCACGTCGCCCTCCTGATCTCGGCCGCGTCCGCCTCGAGCGGGTCGTCCAGGGGGCCCTGCCCGGGGTCGCCGCTGGAGTCGTCGCCGGGGAAGTCCGACGTGGTCGCGTCATAGGCCTCGGAGGTGACGTCGCCGGCGGCCAGTCTTCGGATCGTGGCGTCCTCGACGTCGTCCTGCACGTCGTCGTGGCCGTTGAGCTGCCAGCTGCGGTAGGCCATCGCCAGCACGAACGCCGTGGTCGCCAGCGTGATGACGATCGCGGTCAGCACCATCGCCTGGGGCAGTGGGTCGGACAGGCCGCTCAGGTCACCGTCCTTCGCGACGATCGGGGCGCGGCCGGCCGGCCCGCCGGCGACCAGGAACGCCACGCTGACGCCGTTGCCGATCATGACCAGCCCCACCAGCACCCGCGAGAGGCTGCGCTCGAGCAGGAGGTAGACACCGCAGCCCAGGAGGGCGGCGGCGATGAGGACCAGGGTGAGGTTGACGTTCATGCGGCGGCCTGCGCCTTCTGCTGGCGCCGGGCGCGTCGGATGTCACGGTCGATGTGCGAGCCCAGGGCACGCAGGAGATCGAGCACCAGGCCGACCACGACGAGGTAGACACCGACGTCGAACAGCACCGAGGTGACCAGGTGCAGCTCCCCCAGGAACAGCAGCGGCACGTCGACCACGGCCGACTGCAGCACCTCGCCGCCGACGGCCAGCGGGAGCAGCGCCGCGAGTGCGGCGATCGCGAGACCGGACCCGATCAGCCGCCCGGCGTCCACGGGGGCCGCCTCGTCGAGCTCGTAACGACCGCCGGCCAGGTAGCGCACGACCAGCGCCAGGCCGGTGGTCATGCCGGCCGCGAAGCCGCCGCCGGGTGCGTTGTGTCCGGCGAGGAGCAGGTAGATCGAGATGACGACCAGCGTGTGGAAGATCAGCCGGACGATCACCTCGAAGATGATCGAGCGCTTCTCCGGCGCCAGCGTGCGCGACCCGGGCAGCCAGGCCCGGCGACCGGGCCCGGTCGCGATCTTCTGGACGCCGGCCGGGTAGGCGATGTCCTGGACGCGTCGGATGTCGGCCCCGCGCGCGTTGACGAAGACCAGGCTGGCGACGCCCGTGGCGGCGGCCACGAGGACCGCGATCTCGCCCAGGGTGTCCCAGGCCCGGGTGTCGACGAGGATGACGTTGACGATGTTGCTCCCGCCGCCGTAGTCGAGGGCCTCCTGAGGGAGTGCGGCCGAGACCGGGTCGGCGGTGCGGGCCGCCCCGGCCATGAGGAGGAAACCGGCGGTGACGACGCCCACCGCGAGGCCGAGGGCGGCGCGGAAGTAGCGCTGGCGGCTCAGGGGGCGGTCGGTGAAGTACTCCGGCAGGCGGCGCAGGGCCAGCACGAAGACGACCACGGTGAGGGTCTCGACCAGCACCTGGGTCAGCGCGAGGTCCGGCGCCCCGTGGAGGACGAAGAGCAGCGCGGTGCCGTAGCCGGTGACGCTGACGAGCAGGACCGCCCGGAGGCGGCGGCGCGAGCGTGTGGTCATCACCGCGGCGGCGACGATCACGACGCCGACGACCGCCTGGACCGGCGTGTCCCACGCCCGGACCCGCAGATCGCCGAGGCCGTCCAGCAGCGTCGAGCCGGGCAGCACCACCACGACCAGCAGGATGACGGCGAGGTAGGCGGCCGCCGAGCCGCGCTGCAGGACACCGGTGATCTCCACCGCGGAGCGGTCCAGCAGGCGCATGCCGGCGCGGTAGCTGCGCTCCAGGCTCCAGTCGTGGGCCAGGCGCGCCTGGAGGCGCGACACCGGCTCGCGGAGCACGAAGAGCAGCGCGCCGAGCGTGAGGCTCGCGGCGGTGAGCAGCAGGGGCAGACCGACGCCGTGCCAGAGGGTGAGCTTCGGCTCGTGGGCGCCGGGGGGCAGCAGGTCGGCCTGGCCGTCGAGCACCGCCGTCAGTGGTCCACCGAGCAGGCCGAGGACCAGCGACAGCGCGGCCAGGACGACCGGCGCCGCGACGAAGCCAGGGGCCACGGCAGGGACGGCCCGGGCTGTCGGGGCCGCCTCGACCTCGCGGCGGGCGAAGGCGCCCCAGACGAACCGGGCGGAGTACGCCGCCGTGAGGGCCGACCCGAGGACGACCGCGGACACGAGGAGCCAGCCGCTGAGGTGGCTCAGGCCGGAGCCGTCCCCGTCGTGGGCCACGTCGAGCAGGGCGGTGAGCACGCTCTCCTTCGCGACGTAGCCCAGCAGCGGCGGCAGGCCGGCCATCGACGCGGCGGCCGCGGTGGCGGCCACCGCGAGGACCGGCAGGCGGCGGCCGAGCCCCGTCAGCCGGCGCAGGTCGCGGGTGCCGGTGCTGTGGTCGATCACCCCGACGGTGAGGAACAGCGTCGCCTTGAACAGTGCGTGCGCCACCAGCAGGGCGAGGCCGGCGAGCATCGTGCTGCGGGTGCCCACGCCGAGCACCAGGACGAGGAGCCCGAGCTGGCTCACGGTGCCGTAGGCCAGGAGCAGCTTGAGGTCGTGCTGGCGCAGCGCTCGGACGCCGCCGAGCAGCATCGTCGCGACGCCCAGGACCAGCAGCACCGCCCGCCACCCGGGCACTCCCGCGAACGCGGGCGCCAGCAGCGCGACGAGGTAGACACCGGCCTTCACCATCGAGGCCGCGTGCAGGTAGGCGCTGACCGGCGTGGGCGCCGCCATGGCCGACGGCAGCCAGAAGTGGAAGGGGAGCAGGGCCGACTTGCTGATCGCACCGACGAGCATCAGGTGGACGCCGACGGTCACCGCCGTCCCGGTCGGCGGGTCGGCCAGGATCTCGGAGATGCGGAAGGTGCCGGCCTGCCCGCCGACGATCAGCGCTCCGACGAGGAGGACCAGGCCGCCGAGCGTGGTGACCATGAGCGCCTGGATCGCCGCGCGCCGGCTGCTGCGCCGACCGGGGTCGTGGCCGATGAGGAGGAAGGAGAAGACCGTGGTCAGCTCCCAGAAGACGTAGAGCAGGAGCAAGTCGTCGGCCAGCACCAGGCCCAGCATCGCGCCGACGAAGGCGACCAGGACGCCGGCGAAACGGGGGACGCCGGGGTCGGAGTCCCCGAAGTACCACGCGCAGTAGCCCAGGACGAGGGCGCCGATGCCCAGGACGATCAGCGCCATGACCCATTGCAGCGGGCCCAGCGTGAGGGCAAGGTCGATGCCGATGCTGCCCACCCAGGGGTGAGCCTCCATGAGCGCGACGCCGTCGACGATGCTGGGGCCCTGGGCGGCCACCCAGGCGGCTCCGGCCAGCGGGACGAGGGCGATGAGCAGGAAGCCACGGGGACCCGCGCGGAGCACCAGCCACGGCGACAGCGCCGCCGCCGTGAACACGGCGGCGATCAGCACCAGCACAGGCGAAGGTCCTTGCTGTCGAACGTCGGGGGATCACCGTGATTCTACAAGGCGAGAGCTCGTCACCGGCGCCCAGGAGAGCTCTCGACGCGAAGATGGGTGGTAGACCCCATGGGGCGCCGCCACCCGCGCCCGTTCGATGGAGGCATGGGCGAACCAGCCGGCATCGTGCTGACCGTGATCGCGTGGGCGCTGATCGCTCTCCAGGTGTGGCAGACCCGCCACGACCGCGCCCGGATCAGACGGGTGCGGGAGGCGCGGGCCGCCTCGTGCGCGCGGGGCCGGGTGGATTCGCGGGGAGAGCCCGCGCTCGACTAGGCTGGGTACATCGGCGTGCGGTCTCGATCGCGCTCCGAAATTCGCACGCTCGCCGACCACGACGGGGCCCCCGGGCTCCGACCACCCGTGGGCGACGGCCCTCAGTCCCGTGAGACCACCAGGTCGAGCAGGTCGGGCCGCGCGCGGGCGTCAGGCACGAGCGGCACCCGCCGGTCGTGGACGAACTGAAAACGACCCGGAGCCAGCCCCGGCTCGCCCTGACTCAAGGGTGTGCGTACGGCGCTGCTCCGAATCAGGAGATACGAACCATCATGGCAGTTGTCACCATGCGCCAGCTCCTCGAGAGCGGCGTCCACTTCGGGCACCAGACCCGTCGCTGGAACCCCAAGATGAAGCGCTTCATCATGACCGAGCGCAACGGCATCTACATCATCGACCTGCAGCAGTCGCTGGCCTACATCGACCGCTCGTACGCGTTCGTCAAGGAGACCGTCGCCCGCGGCGGCACCGTGATGTTCGTGGGCACCAAGAAGCAGGCGCAGGAGGCCATCGCCGAGCAGGCGACGCGCGTCGGCATGCCCTACGTCAACCAGCGTTGGCTCGGCGGCATGCTCACCAACTTCCAGACCGTGCACCAGCGGATCAACCGTCTCAAGGAGCTCGACGAGGTCGACTTCGACGACGTCGCCGGCAGCAGCCGCACCAAGAAGGAGCTGCTGCAGATGCGTCGCGAGCGCGACAAGCTGAACAAGTCGCTCGGCGGCATCCGCGAGATGAGCCGGACCCCCAACGCGGTCTGGATCGTCGACACCAACAAGGAGCACCTCGCCGTCGAGGAGGCCCGCAAGCTGCGGATCCCGATCATCGGCATCCTGGACTCCAACTGCGACCCCGACCTGGTCGACTTCCCGATCCCGGGCAACGACGACGCCATCCGCGCGGTCGGCCTGCTGACCCGCGTGGTCGCCGACGCCGTGGCCGAGGGCCTCATCGCCCGCTCCGGCGCCAAGTCCGAGAGCACCGCTCCCGGCGCGGCCGAGCCGCTGGCCGACTGGGAGCGCGAGCTCCTCGAGGGTGACGCCGAGAAGGCCGCCGAGAAGGCCACCGCCGCCGACGCCGAGGCCCCGGCCTCCGAGGCGACGGGTGCGTCCACCGAGGGCGCCGCCGCCGCCGAGGTCGCCGACGCCGCGACCGAGGCGCCCGCCGACGAGACGCCCGCCCCCGCGGCCGGCGACGCGGAGGCGACGACCGAGCAGGTCGCCGCCGACGTGGACGCCGCTGCCACGGAGGCTGCGTCGGTCGACACCGCCGCCGCCGAGAAGGACGCCGAGCCGGCGACCGACGAGGCCTCGGCCTGACCGTCTCCGGACCGCGGTGGCGCGTACGACGTACGCGCCACCGCGCCGGTTGATGGCACCACCACCCCACACTTCCGATCCAGAACCCTGGAGACACCCATGGCGAACATCTCCGCCGCCGACGTCAAGAAGCTCCGCGAGCTCACCGGCGCCGGCATGATGGACTGCAAGAAGGCCCTCACCGAGGCCGACGGCGACTTCGACAAGGCCGCCGAGATCCTCCGGATCAAGGGCGGCAAGAAGATGGCCGAGCGCGCCGCCGAGCGCGAGGCGTCTGCCGGCCTGGTCGCCACCTCCGGTGGTGCCCTCGTCGAGCTCAACTGCGAGACCGACTTCGTGGCGAAGGGCGAGCAGTTCATCAAGGCCGCCCAGCAGATCGCCGAGGCCGCCGACGCCGCCAAGGCCGGCGACGCCGAGACCCTCAAGGCCGTGAAGCTCGGGGACAAGACCATCGGCGAGGTGGTCGAGGACCTCGCGGTCTCCATCGGCGAGAAGATCGAGCTCGGCCGGGTCGCCTACTTCGAGGGCCCGACCGTCGTCTACATGCACAAGCGCGCCGCCGACCTGCCGCCCGCCGTCGGCGTGCTGGTCGAGTACGACGGTGACGCCGACGCCGCGCGGGCCGCCGCGATGCAGGTCGCCGCGATGCGCCCGAAGTACCTCACGCGCGACGAGGTCCCCGCGGACGTCGTCGCCAAGGAGCGCGAGATCGCCGAGGCGACCTCCCGCGAGGAGGGCAAGCCCGAGCAGGCGATCGCCAAGATCACCGAGGGCCGGCTGAACGGCTTCTTCAAGGACGTCGTCCTGCTGGAGCAGCCCTCGGTGACGGAGAACAAGAAGAACGTCAAGACCGTGCTCGACGAGGCCGGCACCACCCTGAAGCGGTTCGCCCGTTTCGAGGTCGGCGCCTGACCCAGTAGGTTCGCACCAGACGTTGGACGACGAGGAGGCCGGTTCGATGACCCAGACATGGAGCATCGAACCGGTCTCCTCGCACGTCCCGACCACCACCCACGTACGAAGGGAACTCGTGTGACCGCCTACAAGCGCGTCCTCCTCAAGCTCTCCGGGGAGGTGTTCGGCGGCGGACAGGTCGGCCTCGACCTCGACGTCATCAACACCATCGCCAAGGAGATCGCCGACGTGGCGCGCTCGGGGGTCCAGGTCGCCATCGTCGTCGGCGGGGGCAACTTCTTCCGCGGCGCCGAGCTCCAGCAGCGCGGCATGGAACGTGCCCGCGCCGACTACATGGGCATGCTGGGCACCGTCATGAACTGCCTGGCGCTGCAGGACCTCGTCGAGCAGCACGGCGTCGAGACCCGCGTGCAGACCGCCATCACCATGGGCCAGGTCGCCGAGCCGTACATCCCGCGCCGCGCGATCCGCCACCTGGAGAAGGGGCGCGTGGTCATCTTCGGCGCCGGCGCCGGCATGCCGTTCTTCTCCACCGACACCGTGGCGGCCCAGCGCGCGCTCGAGACCCGTTGCGAGGTCATCTTGATGGGCAAGCGGGGCGTCGACGGCGTCTACGACTCCGACCCCCACCAGAACGCCGAGGCCGTGAAGTTCGACGCCCTCACCTACGACGAGTTCCTCGGGCGCGGCCTGAAGGTGGCCGACGCCACGTCGGTGAGCCTGGCCCGCGACAACAACCTCGACATGGTCTTCTTCAACCTCTCGACCCCCGGCACCATCCGCCGGGCGGTCAGCGGTGAGAAGATCGGCACCACGGTCTCGCGCGACTGAGTCGCCGGATCGGCGCAGCACCCTCCCGACCAGCTAGGAGCACCACGTGATCAACGACATCCTCACCGAGGCAGACTCGAAGATGGACAAGTCCGTCGAGGCCACCCGCGAGGAGTTCGCCGCGATCCGGGCCGGACGGGCGCAGCCCAGCATGTTCAGCAAGATCACCGTCGACTACTACGGCACCCAGACCCCGCTGCAGCAGCTGGCGTCGTTCACGGCCCCCGAGGCACGCATCATCCTGATCCAGCCGTTCGACATCGGGGCGATGCCCGCCATCGAGCGCGCGATCCGCGACTCCGACCTGGGCGTCAACCCGTCCAACGACGGGAAGATGCTGCGCTGCGTCTTCCCCGAGCTGACCGAGGAGCGCCGCAAGGAGTACATCAAGATCGCGAAGGCGAAGGCCGAGGACGGCCGGGTCGCGATCCGCAACCTGCGCCGCACCGCCAAGCAGAACCTCGAGAAGCTCGAGAAGGACGGCGAGGTCGGCAAGGACGACGTGACCGGCGCCGAGAAGCGTCTGGACGGGGCCACCAAGAAGCACACCGACGCCATCGACGAGATGCTCAAGAACAAGGAAGCCGAGCTGCTCGAGGTCTGAGGACCCGCCGCCCCCACTCCATGACCGACACCTCGCCCATGCCTGCGCCGCAGAAGGACCACGGCCGCGCCGGGCGCGACCTCAGGGCTGCCGTGGGCTCCGCGGTCGTGCTGCTCGCGGCGATCGCGCTGTCGCTGCTGTTCTGGAAGCCGGCGTTCATGGCGATCGTCGTGATCGCCGTGGTCGTGGCGATCTGGGAGCTGCGCCGGGGGCTCTCGGCCAAGGGCATTGACATCCCCGAGGAGCCGCTCATGGTGGGCGGCGCGGTCATGGTCGTGGTCGCCTACCTGTACGGCGCCCCGGCGCTGGTCACCGCCACCGCGGTCACCGCCCTCGGCACGATGCTGTGGCTGCTGCGCCGCGGGATCGACGGCTACGTCAAGAACGCGACGGCCTCGGTCTTCACGCTCGTCTACGTGCCGTTCCTCGGCTCCTTCGTGGCGCTGCTGCTGGCCGAGGGCGGGCTGGGCGGCGGGGGGCTGGACGACGACGGCGTCGCCGGCATCCTGGTGTTCATCCTGGTCACGATCTGCTCCGACACCGGCGGCTACATCGCCGGCGTGCTGTTCGGCAAGCACCCGATGGCGCCGGTGATCTCTCCCAAGAAGTCGTGGGAGGGCTTCGCCGGCTCGATGGCCGCCACGGTCGGAGCCGGCATCCTGCTGGTCGTCCACCTCCTCGACGGCGACTGGTGGGTCGGCGCCTGCCTGGGCGTCATCGTCGCCGTGATGGCCACGCTGGGCGACCTGTGCGAGTCGGTCATCAAGCGCGACCTCGGCCTCAAGGACATGAGCCAGGTCGTCCCGGGCCACGGCGGCCTGATGGACCGCCTGGACTCGCTGCTCGCGACGGTCGCACCGGTGTGGCTGCTGCTGCACTACCTCGTCTTCACGTGACCCTGCACCTGGTCCGCCACGGCCGGCCCCTGGTCGACCGCACCCGGCCCGCGGCCGAGTGGGAGCTGGACCCCGCGGGCTTCGACGACGTCTGGGCGCTGCGCGAGTCCGGCCGGCTCCCCGAGGACGCGGCGTGGTTCTGCTCCCCGGAGCCGAAGGCCGTCGCCACCGCCCAGCTCCTGACCGAGGGCGACGTCGGCATCGTCGAGGACCTCCGCGAGCAGGTCCGCGACAGCACCGACTGGCTCGACGACCACGACGCCGTGGTCCGTCTGGCCTTCGCCCAGCCCGACCGGCCCGCGCACCCGGGCTGGGAGCCGCTCGCCACCTGCCGCGACCGGACCCTGACCGCCGTACGGCGGATCCTGGACGTGCACGCGGGCGAGGACGTCGTGCTCGTCGGCCACGGCACCGCCTGGACCCTCGTCGTCGCCGGGCTGACGGGCGCCCCGCCGGACCTGGTGCGCTGGGCCGCGTTGGCGATGCCGGACGTGCTCGTGGTGCCCCCGGCATAGTGGCGCCCGCCCGGCCTTCCCGACCGCCCCGACACCGCCCCCGCATGGCGCAACACCTGAGCCGGTCCGCGGCCGGCTGCCGCCCGCCGGGCGGGAGCGATGACATGCTGACGCCCATGACCGCGCCCACCAGCCAGATCCGTGCCCTGCCGATCATCGGCGGCCTGGCGCTGGGCATGGTGGCCTGCTGGCTCTGGATCGCGGTGGCGCTCATCGTGGGCTTCGGCGCCGCCTACGGCAGCGACTCCGAGGCGCCTGCGATCCTCGCGCTGGCGGTAGCCGCGGTGCCGGTCGTCGTCGGCATCGTGCTGCTCCTGCGTCCCCGCACCCGTCAGCTGGGCGCCGGCTTCCTCATGGGCATCTCGATCGGCTTCATCGCCGGCGCCGGCGTGTGCGCCTCGATGTTCTTCCCCGGGACGTTCTGAGCATGCACGAGACCCTGGGCCCGATCCCCGCCCACGAGCTCTTCGTGCTGCTCGGCGTGCTCGCCGCGGGCGCGGTGTTCGCGCTGGAGGCGCGACGCCGCGGCCAGACCGACGAGCGGCTGGCCTACGTCATCCTCGGCGCGGTCGTCGGTGGGGCGGTCTTCATGCGCCTGGGCACCTGGATGCAGCACGTCGACCTGCGCGCCAACGCCTCGCTCGCCGAGCAGTGGCTCTACGGCAACCGCTCGATCCTCGGCGGCCTGGTGGGCGCCTGGCTGGGCGTCCACGTCGCCAAGCGGGCGGTCGGCTACCGGGCGCGCACCGGCGACCTGTTCGCCCCCGCCGTCGCCCTCGGCATGGCCGTCGGGCGCATCGGCTGCCTGCTCACCGAGGCCCCGGGCACCCCGACCGCCGGCGGCTGGGGGATCACCCTGGACGCGGCGGCCGCCGAGCGCACCGGCGCCCCGGCCGGCGTGGGACTGCACCCCTCGTTCGTCTACGAGATCGTCTTCCACCTGGTCGCGTTCGGGGTGCTGTGGCTCTGGCTGCGCCACCGCGCGCTGCCGCCGGGGGAGTCGTTCGTCTGGTACGTCGCGTCGTACGGCGTCTTCCGCTTCCTCGTCGAGCTCGTCCGCGGAAACGAGGTCGCCTGGGCGGGGCTCACCCGCCCCCAGCTGTTCCTGATGGCGACGGTGCCGCTCGTGCTGCTCCGCATCGCCTACCAGGCGCGCCGCGGTGCCTACCGCGGTGCGCTCCAACCCGCACCACGAGAGCAGGTCGACGCGTGAGCACGCAGGTCACCAGAGGACCCGGGATGCCGCTGCGCGGCGACCGGATCCACCGCTACGTCAACGCCTTCTGCCCGCTGTGCCACGAGGAGCGCCCCGACCGGCCGCTCGCCGAGGTGCGGAGGCTGTCCGGCTGGCTGGTCGAGCGGGACGACCGGATCTGGCTCGAGCGGGGCTGCCCCGACCACGGGCTGGTCCGCACGATGTACGACGAGTCGCCCGAGATCCTGCGCTACCTCGAGGAGTGGACCGCGCCGACCAAGGTCCACGAGCCCGACCTGCGCGGCAACTTCAAGCCGGTGCCGTCGGCCTACGAGGACGGGCTGCCGGAGATGCAGACCCAGCACACCTGCATCCTGCTCGAGGACCTGCTCGACCACTGCAACCTCAAGTGCCCGACCTGCTTCGCGGAGTCCTCGCCGGCGCTCGCGTCGGTCGCCCCGCTCGAGCAGGTGCTGGCCTCGATCGACGCGCGCCTGTCCCGCGAGAACGGCCGCATCGACGTGCTCATGCTCTCGGGCGGCGAGCCGACGCTCTACCCCCAGCTCGCCGAGCTGCTCGACGCGGTGGCCGCGCGCCCCGTCGTACGCGTCCTGGTCAACACCAACGGCCTGCGGGTGGCCCAGGACGACGAGCTGCTGGCGCTGCTGACCCGGCACCGGGAGCGGGTCGAGGTCTACCTGCAGTACGACGGCGGCTCGGCCGAGGCGTCGACGTACCACCGCGGCGCCGACATCCGCCGCTTCAAGGAGCGCGCAATCGAGCGGCTCTCGGCGGCCGGCGTCTTCACCACGCTGACCATGACCGCGGCGCTCGGGGTCAACGACGACGAGATCGGCCACGTCCTCAAGCGCGCCCTGGACACGCCGTACGTGGGCGGCGTGACCATCCAGCCGGTGTTCGGCAGCGGCCGCTCCGGGGCGATCGACCCGATGCAGCGGCTGACCCACACCGGTGTGCTGGCCCGGCTCGAGGAGCAGACGCAGGGGGTCGTGACCTGGCGCGACCTGACCGCGCTGCCGTGCTCGCACCCGCACTGCTGCTCCGTGGGCTATCTGCTGCGCGACGACAGCGGAACGTGGAGCTCGCTCACGAAGCTGATCGGGCACGACAAGCTCAAGCAGTGGCTCGACCTCGAGCCGGACCTGCTGGCCAACCGGATCGCCGACGACACCATCCCCGACACGATGCGCCAGGTCGTCAAGGGCTCGCTGCTCGACCTGCTCTCGGAGCAGTCGTCGCTCTCGCACCCGTCCATGAGCACCATCTGGCGCGACATCTGCCAGAACTGCGACCTCGGCATCGGCACCCTCACGGCGCTGGCCGCCAGTCGCCTGCCCGGACAGCACCAGCGGCTGCGCAAGATGCTGGGGGAGCGGGTGCTGCGGGTGACGGTCAAGCCGTTCATGGACATGGACACGATGATCGAGGAGCGGCTCACGCAGTGCTGCGTGCACGTCGCGACGGTCAACGAGGGGACCGGCGGGCATCAGTGCGCGCCGTTCTGCGCGGTCCAGGCCTGGGCGCCGCTGAGCCGCACCCGCATCTCCACCGCCACCGGCGGGCGCGCGTGAGCCGGGACCCGCGGCTCGTCGAGCCGCAGCGCGTCGGGCCGGACGGCCAGGGCGGCCCGTCCGGACCGCCGGACCCGCTGCGGCTGTGCACGTTCGCGACGGTCGCGCTCCTCGGCTGGCTGCTGGGACCCGTCGCGGTCGTGGTGTTCGCTGCGGTCGGCTTCGCCGGCTACTGGCAGGCCCGCCGCGCGGGGCTGCTGCGCTCGCGCTGCAAGCTCGGCGACACCCGCCTGGTCCTGGTCTACCTCGCCGCACTGGCCGCCGCCGGCGTCGTCGGGATCGTGCTCGGCTGGTGGGTGTGGTGACCCGGCTCCGGCCCCGCGGCGCCCTAGAGTGAGACGGTGAGCCAACACCCCCCGCCGCCGTACGGCGGCACACCTCCCGGGGGCTGGGGGCCACCGGGGCCACCGAGCTCGTGGGGACCACCGCAGCCGAGGCCGCCGGGTGGGCTGCCGGTCTGGGGTCAGGTGCTGGCGGGGGCCGGCATCGGCCTGTTCGCCGGGGTCTTGCTGCTGGTCGTGGTGCTCGCGGTGGTGGCCACCCAGGCCGGCTCCGCCGAGATCTCGGGCCAGACCCTCTTCTGGCTGGTGGTGCTGGTCCCGATCCTGTGCCCCGTCCCGATGCTGCTCTTCCGCCCGACGCGCATGTGGGGCGTCGGCCTGATCATCGGCATCGCGGTGTCGACCATCTCGCTCGCGGGGGTCTGCGCCGCGATCATCACCGGTCTGGACGGTTCCGCATGAGCACCCAACACCCCCTCGACAACCCCCGTGAGCCCACACCGGTCGATGCGGACGGGCACCAGGAGGAGCGTCACGAGCCGCAGGGCGACCCGCCGAGCTGGTGGCACCGCGACCACCCGACGTTCACCTCGCTCATGGGCTTCTTCACGGGCCTGGCGTTCATCATCGTGGTGCCCGGCACGTTCGCCGCCCTCCTCAGCGCGTTCTTCGACACCGGCACCGCGGAGGACCTGTTCCCCTTCGTGGTGCTCACCCTGGCCGTGCCGATCGGCCTGGTGGTGGCGCCGCGCACCCGGCTCTTCGGGCGCTACATGCTGGTCGGGATGGTGACGACGCTGCTCGTGGTGGGCGGGGTCGCCGCGCTGGTGCTCTGGCTGCTCATCAGCCGCGAGGGCTGACGTTTTCGCCCCCTCCCGCGCCGGTGGGAGACTGGGCCCGATGTCCGAGCCGATCAAGACCCTTCCCCTCGTGTTCGACGAGCCCCGTGGGCGCAAGAAGCCGCCGCGGCACCTCGCCGACCTCACGGCCTCCGAGCGCAAGGCGCTCCTGGAGGAGAAGGGGCTGCCCGGCTTCCGCGCCAAGCAGCTCTCGACGCACTACTTCTCCCGCCTGGTCGACGATCCCGAGCAGATGACCGACCTCCCCGCCGGCCAGCGCGCCGAGCTGGTCGAGGCGCTGCTGCCGACGCTGATGACGCCGCTGCGCACCATGGAGGCAGACAAGGGGACCACCCGCAAGACCCTGTGGCGGCTCTTCGACGGCGCCCTCGTCGAGTCGGTCCTGATGCGTTACCCCGGCCGGGTCACCATGTGCGTGTCCAGCCAGGCCGGCTGCGGCATGGCCTGCCCGTTCTGCGCCACCGGTCAGGGCGGCCTGCAGCGCAACATGTCGACCGCCGAGATCGTCGAGCAGGTCGTCGCCGGCGCCCGCGCGCTCGCACGCGGCGAGGTGCCCGGCGGGCCCGGCCGTGTCTCCAACGTGGTGTTCATGGGCATGGGCGAGCCCCTGGCCAACTACAAGGCCGTGATCGGCGCCGTACGCCGCCTCGTCGACCCCTCGCCCGACGGCCTGGGCATGTCCGCGCGCGGCATCACGGTCTCGACGGTCGGCCTGGTGCCGCGGATCCGGCAGCTGACCGAGGAGGGCATCCCGGTCACGCTGGCGCTGAGCCTGCACGCCCCCGACGACGAGCTGCGCAACGAGCTGGTGCCGATCAACACCCGCTTCTCGGTCGCCGAGACCGTGGAGGCCGCCTGGGACTACGCCCGGGTGACCAAGCGCCGGGTGTCGATCGAGTACGCCATGATGCGCGGCATCAACGACCAGGCCCACCGCGCCGACCTGCTCGCCGACGTCCTCAACTCCTACGGCGACTGGGGCTGGGTGCACGTGAACCTGATCCCGCTCAACCCGACGCCCGGCTCGAAGTGGACCGCCTCCGACCCCGCCGACGAGCGCGAGTTCGTACGCCGGCTCGAGGCGAAGGGCATCCCCACCACGGTCCGCGACACCCGGGGCAGCGAGATCGACGGAGCCTGCGGGCAGCTGGCCGCCGTCGAGGTCTGACATGACCCTGAGCCCGGACCGGGTCGCCGCGGCGAGCAGCGACTGGGTGTGGGTCCCCGACTCGGCGAGCGCCGTCGAGACCGCCGACTACCTGCTGGTCCGCTTCCCGGACTGGTTCGAGCATCCCGCGTCGCTGGTCCGCTTCGAGCCCACCGGTGATCCGGCGGCCGCGCTCGACGAGGCGGCGGCGAAGGCCCGCGAGCTCGGCGCCGACCGGCTGGTCGTGTGGGTCAGGGCCGGGGCGGAGCCCGGGCTCGAGAGCCTGCTCGTGGCCCGCCGCGGCGTGGTCGACGAGGTCCTCGACATCCTCGCCCTCGACCTCGCCTCGGCCACCCCCGAACTCGGCGCGCCCGAGCACCTCGGCCTTCGCTGGACCACCGAGGCCGAGGTGGTCCGTGCCGCGGAGGAGGTCTCGGTCCAGGTGTTCGGCGGCGCCGTGCCGCCCGAGGACGAGCTGGCCGCCATGCTCGAGCGGGACCGCAGGACGGTGGCGACCGGTGGTGGCGGCATCGTCGTGGCCTACGCCGACGACCGTCCGCTCGGCTTCGGCGGCGTCGGCGTCGTCGACGACGTGGCCCGGCTGTGGGGCGGCGCCGTGCTCGAGGAGGCCCGCGGCCGCGGCGTCTACCGTGCCGTCCTCGCGGAGCGGCTTCGCTACGCCCTCGCTCAGGGCGCGGCGATGGCGCTCGTCAAGGGCCGGGTCGCCACCTCCGGCCCGATCCTGCGCCGGGCCGGCTTCGCGCCCTACGGGCAGGAGCGCTCCTACCTGCTGCCGCTCTGAGGCGCCGCGGCCACGGCGGCCGGATGAGGCCCCTCGGGCAGCACGACGGCGCCCTCGGCGCGACGCAGCCGCCCGGCGAGCCTCTGACCCCGGGCCGAGAGCGCCACGACCGCGCGCCGGCGGTCGGCGGGATCGACGCGGCGTACGACGAGCCCGTGCTCCACCAGCTTGTCCATGTGGCGGGTCATGCTGGCCGCGGGGACGACGGCCTCGGCGCCGACGTCGCTCATGCCCAGGCCCGGCGTGTCCTCGACGACGGCCAGGATCCGCCAGTGCTCCAGGCTCAGCCCGTGCTCGTCGAGGACCGGCTGGAGCCGCTCGCGCACGGCCGCCTCGGCCCGCCGCAGCTGCACGGCGATGCTGCCGGTCTGAGCAGCGGTGGCGAGGCCTTCGGTCACGGCCTGCTCCTTCGGGCTGGGGGCGACGACGAGACGCGCGTGGCTACCTGGTGAACGGCGCCGCACCGTGGTCGTATCACCCCTATCCTAGGCAGAGCCACTGCGATTTCCGTTGGAACGTGCGCCCGCAACGACGCCGGCCCGCCCAGCCCAGGCACCCGGAGGTCTCGTGCCCGCCCGCTCTGCCGAGATGCTCTCGGTCGCCCTCGTCGTCCCGCTGCAGGGGCCCACGGGGCTCTACGGCCCGTCCTGCCTGGCCTGCGCCGAGCTCGCCGCCGAGCAGCTCAACGAGCGCGACGGCATCGCGGGACGCCAGGTGGAGCTGGTGGTGGTCGACGCCGGGCGCGAGCCCCGGGTGGTCGCCGACGAGGTCGGCAGGCTGGTGGACGAGGGGCGGGTCCAGGCGGTCGCGGGGTGGCACATCTCCGCGGTACGACAGGCGATCACGCGGCGCGTCGGCGGCCGGGTCGTCTACGCGTTCGCCGCGATGCACGAGGGTGGAGACGCCACCCCGGGCGTCTACATGATCGGTGAGCGCCCCATCAACCAGCTGCTGCCGGCGGCACACTGGATGCGCGAGGAGCTCGCGGTGGGCCGGTGGGCGATCGTGGGCAACGACTACGTCTTCCCGCGGGTCACCGGCGCCACGGCCAGGCTCGCGCTGGCCGACACCACCTCCGAGGTCGTCAGCGAGACCTACGTGCCGCTCGGGACCAGCGACTTCGGGGCGGTGATCGAGAGTCTGTCCCGCCAGCCGGTCGACGGGGTGATGATGCTGCTGATGGGGCAGGACGCCGTCCACTTCAACCGCCAGTTCGCGCGCGCCGGGCTCTCGGCGCTGCTCCCGCGGCTCAGCCCGGCCGTCGAGGAGAACACGCTGCTGGCAGGCGGCGCCGGCGCCCACGAGGGCCTGTACGCGGCCGCGGCCTACTTCGACGCGCTCGGCACCGCCGAGAGCACCGAGCTGGCGCGCGCCTACTACGCCCGCTGGGGGCGCTGGGCGCCCACCCTCAACGCTGTGGGGGAGTCCTGCTACGAGGCGCTGTACTTCCTTGCCCGCGTCGGAGAGGTCTGCGGCTCCGTCGAGGTGGCGGCGGTCGCGGCGATGCCGTCCGGCCACTTCTACTCCAGCCCCCGGGGGCTGATGCGGCTCGACGGCAACCTCCTGGACCAGGACGTCTACGTCGCCGCTGCCGACGGCATGGAGTTCCGCATCGAGCAGCAGATCGCCCGGGCTCACTGACGCACTCACTGACGCACTTACTGGCGGGCTCACTGGCCCACCGCGCTCGCGTGCGCCGCGGCCCAGGCCGCCCCCAGCTCCGCCTCGTGGGCCTGCGCACCCAGCCGCCGCCACAGGGTGCCGCCGGCGTCCAGGTCGAAGCGGTACTCCGTCACACCGGCGACGGCCGGTGGCGGCCCCACCGACAGCACCGAGGAGACGACCCGGCGCCCGCCCAGCAGCCCCGCCGCCGCGGCCGGGTTCAGCGGCAGGTCCTCCACGAGGACCGGCCGGCCGGCCACCGTGACGTCGGTCCGCTGCCGGATAGAGCCGGGCGCCTCGCGGTGGCGGCCGAGCACCAGGGTCTCCCGCAGGGCCAGTCGGGCGCCGTCGGCCAGGCGCAGGACCGTCGTCCGGTCCACGTCGGCGCCGGCGGCCACGACGAACGGCTCCCCGGCCCAGGTCAGCACCGCCCCCGGTCCCAGCGTCACCAGCACCGACCAGGAGGCGCTGCCGCCGCGCATGTCGAAGGCCACCGTCCCGCCGGGCTCGACCAGGTCCAGCCGGGCGCCCGCGTCGACGCTGACCTCGAGCGAGATCGCGTCGCCGGCGAGGAGCAGGGCGCCCTCCGGCACCAGCGAGACCAGCGCCTGCCGGGCGTCGTGGTGCACGAGCACCGGGCGCAGCGAGGTCGCGCTGGGGTCCGAGAGGGTCACCTCCGTGCGCACCCGGCAGCGCGCGCCGTCGGGGGACGGGCTGACCCGCACCCGGGTGCGGGCGCCGCGCTCAGTGCTCGTGAGCATGCACGTGCCGCGCCATCGGTCCGGGGTCGCTCGGCACCAGCACTCCCGACGTGTGGCGCTCGCGCACCCGGTCCAGCCACGCCACCAGGGACTCGACGCTGGCCGGGTCGGTCCGCGAGAGGCCGATGACCGGGCGACCGCTCCGGGCCGCCGCGGCCTCGGTGAGCATCCGGGCTACGTCCACCCCGACGTACGGCGCCAGGTCGGTCTTGTTGACCACGAGCAGGTCGGCCCGCTCGATGCCGGGGCCGCCCTTGCGGGCCACGTCGCCGCCGCCGGCCACGTCGAGCACGAACACCTGGGCATCGACCAGGGCGGGGGAGAAGGTCGCGGTGAGGTTGTCGCCACCCGACTCCAGGAGCACGACGTCGAGGTCGGGGTAGGTCTGCTCGAGCTCCTCGACCATCATCAGGTTGGCACTGATGTCGTCCCGGATCGCCGTGTGCGGGCAGGCTCCGGTCTCGACGGCGCGGATCCGGTCGGCCGCCAGCACCCCGGCCGAGCGCAGGAAGCGGGCGTCCTCGTCGGTGTAGATGTCGTTGGTGACGACGGCGAGGCTGAGCCGGTCCGACAGCTCTCGGCACAGCAGCGCGATCAGGGAGCTCTTGCCGGTGCCGACGGGTCCGCAGACCCCCAGGCGCAGCGGACGGCTCGGGTGGGTGTGCTCAGGCACGGAACAGCCTCCTCGTGGTGCGGGCGTGGGCCTCTGCCCACTCCTCGATCTGGGGCGCGGTGACGGCGGGGATGTCGGCCGGGTCCTGCACCTCGGCCACCTCCAGCGCCACGACCGCGACGTCGGTCAGCGCGTCGGCGACCCAGCCGGCGACCGTGACCGGGTCCAGGGGCACCAGCTTGAGCGCCGCGGCGCACACGGTCTGCACGTCGTCGTAGGCCACCAGGTGCGCCAGCGCGGCGGCGCCGAGCCCGAGGTGCGCGGCGATGCACCCGAGCACGGTGGCTCGTGCGGGACGCTCGACGTGCGCGAGCGGGAGCAGGGCGTCCGGCCAGAGCCGGCCGGCGAGCCGCAGGAGGGCCTGCCCCTGGTCCCGCGAGGCCGTGCGCAGCGCCGGGGAGACGGTGCGCGCGGCCCATGCCCGCTCGACGTCGACCAGGCCAGGGCCGCCGGCCAGGACGGCGTGACGCGCGGCCACGGCGGTGCCGGCCTCCACGCGGGTCACCCCTCGGAGCCGGGTGCGGACGTAGCCGGGCACCTGGTCCTCGGCGAGACCGTGGCGCAGCGCGCCCTCGAGGGTGGCCGACTGCGTGTGTCCGGCGACGGGTAGGCGCGCGTCGGCCAGCAGCAGGAGGACGAGGTCGGGGTGGGTCATGGCGCTCAGAACATCGAGTAGAGCTGGGCCAGCGGCAGCTCCTGGGCCGGCGAGGGCACGACCCGCTCGCCGTCCACGTCGATCGCGAAGGTCTCGGGGTCGATGTCGATCCGGGGCAGGGCGGAGTTGTTGACCATCGAGGCCTTGGTGACCTCCCGCGTCGGGCGTACGGCGACCAGACGCCGCCGCAGCCCGAGCCGGTCGGCCAGCCCGTCCTCCAACGCCGCCGGGGCCACGAAGGTCACCGCGTGCGGGCTGCCGTCGTCGACGAGGGTCGGGCGCATCAGCACCGGCTGCGGCGTGGGGATCGACGCGTTCGGGTCACCGAGGGCCCCCCACACCAGGGCTCCGGACTTCATCACGACGTCGGGGCGGATCCCGAAGAACCGCGGGTCCCACAGCACCAGGTCGGCCATCTTGCCCGGCTCCACCGAGCCGACCTCGTGGTCGATGCCATGGGCGATCGCGGGGTTGATCGTGTACTTGGCGACGTACCGCTTGGCGCGGGCGTTGTCCGCGGGGCCGGCTCCGAGATCGGCGTGGTCGCCGTAGCGGTGCTTCATCACGTGGGCGACCTGCCACGTGCGGCAGACGACCTCGCCGATGCGCCCCATGGCCTGCGCGTCGGACGACGTGATCGAGAGCGCGCCGATGTCGTGCAGCAGGTCCTCGGCGGCGATGGTGGTCGCGCGGATCCGGGACTCGGCGAAGGCGAGGTCCTCGGGCACCTGCGGGTTCAGGTGGTGGCAGACCATGAGCATGTCGAGGTGCTCGGCAACGGTGTTGACCGTGTGCGGCAGCGTCGGGTTGGTCGATCCCGGGATCACGTGCGGCAGCCCCGCGACCGTGAGGATGTCGGGTGCGTGCCCACCGCCCGCCCCCTCGGCATGGAAGGCATGGATGCCACGACCGGCGATGGCGCGGATGGTCGAGTCGACGTAGCCGGCCTCGTTGAGGCTGTCGGAGTGCAGCGCGACCTGGAGCCCGAACTCGTCGGCTGCCCGCAGGGCCGCGTCGATCGCGGCAGGGGTGGACCCCCAGTCCTCGTGCACCTTGTAGCCGGCCGCCCCCGCCAGCGCCTGCTCCTTCAGGCTCTCCGCGCTGACGGTGTTGCCCTTGCCGAGCAGCAGCACGTTGAGCGGCACCGTGTCGAGGGCCCGGTGGACGGTGGCGAGATGCCAGGCCCCGGGCGTCACGGTGGTGGCCTTGGACCCCTCCGAGGGGCCGGTGCCGCCGCCACCCACCGTGGTGATGCCGGTGGCGAGCGCCTCGACCAGCTGGGAGCGGGAGAGCAGGTGCACATGGGAGTCGATGGCACCGGCAGTGAGGATCCGGCCCTCGCCCGACACGACGTCGGTGCCCGGGCCGATCACCAGGTCCGGGTGCACGCCGTCGGCGATGTCGGGGTTGCCGGACCTGCCGAGGGCGACGATCCGCCCGGCGCGGATGCCGACGTCGGCGCGCACGACGCCCCAGTGGTCGAGGACGAGCGCGTTGGTGATGACCGTGTCGAGGGCGCCCTGTGCCGACGTGGCCGTCGACTGCGCCATCGACTCCCGGATCGACTTGCCACCGCCGAACACGGCCTCCTCGCCGCCGACCACGAGGTCCCGCTCGACCTCGACCCAGAGGTCGGTGTCGCCCAGGCGGACCTGGTCCCCGGTGGTGGGACCGTAGAGGGCGGCGTACGCGGCCCGGCTGATCTCAACCATCCGACGAGCCGATCTGGATGCCGGGCACCAGCCGGCGTCCGCGCAGCGCGACGATCGCGACCTCCTGGGAGGCCCCGGGCTCGAACCGTCGCGAGGTGCCCGAGGGGATGTCGAGGCGGAAGCCGGCCGCCCGCTCACGGTCGAGGTCGAGGGCGGAGTTCACCTGGGCCAGGTGCACGTGCGAGCCGATCTGCACCGGCCGGTCACCGGTGTTGGTCACGACCAGCCTGCGCCGCTCCTCGGGGGTGCGGTCGCCGTTCAGCACGACCGTGCCCGGTCCGGTCCTGGTCGCTCCGGGGCCGTCGGTCACGAGTCCCACGGGTTCCTCCTGTGTCGTTGCCGGTTCATGCGATGGGGTGGTGCAGCGTGACGAGCTTGCGGCCGTCGGGGAACGTCGCCTCGACTTGGACGTCGACGACCATCTCGGGCACACCGGGCATCACCCGGTCCCGAGTGAGGACGTCGCGGCCGCGCTCCATCAGCTCTGCGACGCCGGCTCCCGCCCGGGCCTCCTCGATCACCCAGCACGCGAGCAGGGCCACGGACTCGGGGTAGTTGAGCAGGACGCCGCGAGACAGCCGGTCACGGGCGACCATGCCGGCCACGCTGAGCAGCAGCTTCTCGGTGTCGGCGGGGGTCAGGTGCATCTCAGACCGCCATCGCGGAGCGGACGGCGTCGAGGGCACCCTCGCCACCGTCACCGGTGGACGTGACCCGGCCGGACTCCAGGACGTAGTACTGGTCGGTGCTGCGCAGGGCGAAGCCGACGTGCTGCTCGACGAGCAGCACCGACAGGTCGCCCCGCGCGGTGAGCGCCGCGATCACGCCCTCGATCTCCTGGACGACGTTGGGCTGGATGCCCTCGGTCGGCTCGTCGAGGATCAGCAGGCGCGGCTTGGTCAGCAGCGTGCGGGCGATCGCCAGCTGCTGGCGCTGGCCTCCGGAGAGGAGCCCGGCCCGGCGTGACAGCAGGGAGGAGAGGGCCGGGAACGTGTCCAGCACACCGGCGATCTCCGACCTCGCGGTCGTGACCAGCTGGAGGTTCTCCAGCGTGGTCATCTGCGGGAAGGACTGCTGGCCCTGCGGCACGTAGCCCAGCCCGCGGCGCACCCGGGCGCTCGGGCGGGTGCCGGTCACGTCCTCGCCGTCGAGCAGGACCGAGCCGGACCGCACCGGCAGCAGGCCCACGGCCACCCGCAGGAGCGTGGTCTTGCCGGCGCCGTTGTGGCCCATGATCGCCACCGCGCCGCCCGCAGGGACCTCGATCGTCACGTCGTTCAGCACCATGCTGCGGCCGTAGCCGGCGGTGATGCCCTTCAGCTCAAGCATGCTCGCCGCCCTCCGCGGTCCGGCCCAGGTAGACCTCCTGGACCCTCGGGTTCGCCTGGATCTCCGCGACCGTGCCCTCCGCGAGCACCTTCCCGGCGTGCATCACCGTCACGATGTCGGCGAAGGTGCGCACGAAGTCCATGTCGTGCTCGATGACGACGATGGTGCGCTCCGTGCCGATGCGGTGCAGAAGCTCTCCGGTCTGCTCGCGCTCCTCGGCGCTCATGCCCGCCACGGGCTCGTCGAGGAGCATCACCTTGGCGTCCTGGACCAGCAGCATCCCGATCTCCAGCCACTGCTTCTGGCCGTGCGCGAGGACGCCGGCGGGCCGGTCGCGCAGGTCGCCGAGCCCGATCGTGTCGAGCGCGTCGGCGACGTACGACGGCACGCCGCGCCGCGCCCGCACCATGCCCCACGCCGAGCGGTGCACCCCGCCGGCGATGTCGAGGTTCTGGAGCACGCTGAGCTCGTCGAAGACCGTGGCGGTCTGGAAGGTGCGGCCGATGCCGGCGCGCACGATGCGGTGCGACCGCATCGCCAGCAGGTCCTTGTTGCGGTAGCGGGCCAGCCCGGTCCCGCGCACAAGACCGGTGACCGCATCCACCAGGGTCGTCTTCCCCGCGCCGTTGGGCCCGATCAGGAAGTGGACCTGCCCCTGGAGCAGGGTGAGGTCGACGCCGTCGACCGCCTTGAACCCGTCGAAGTCGACGGTGAGGCCACGGATCTCGAGGTAGTCGACGCCGAGGGCGTCGGGGCGCAGGGTCGCGGTGCTCATGCGGCGACCTCCTTCCGGCGGTTGCTGAGGGCCGCCCACCAGCGAGGGAACAGCGAGGCGAGCCCCGCGGGGACGAACAGGATGACGACGATGAACAGCGCGCCGAGGAAGTAGGTCCACTGCTCCGGGAACGACTCCGACATGTAGGTGCGGCCGAAGCCGACGGCGAGGGCGCCGATGGCCGGCCCGAGGAGCGAGGCGCGACCGCCCAGTGCGACGCCGGCGATGAGCATGATCGACGCCAGGGCGCTCACCTCGCGGGGGTTGATGAGCCCGGCCAGCGGGACGAACATGGCGCCGCCGATGCTGGCCATCACCGCGGCCACGACAAAGGCGACCACCTTGATGTTGGCCGGGTCGTGCCCGAGGAACCGCACCCGCTCCTCGGCGTCGCGCGTCGCGAGCAGCAGCTCGCCGAAGCGGCTGCGGTACAGCTGGAAGGTCACGAGCAGCATGGCGATCAGCAGGACCGCGGTGATGGTGTAGATCAGCCGCTTGTTGATCGGGTCGTAGAGGTTGTAGCCGAAGAACGAGTACAGCGAGTTGAGGCCGGTCTGGCCCCCGGTGTACTTGATCTGCGAGACCAGCAGCGCGGCGAACGCCACCGTCAGGGCCTGCGACAGGATCGCGAAGTAGGCGCCCTTGATCCGCCGCTTGAAGACCGCCAGGCCCAGCAGCGCCGCGACCAGCGCCGGGAGGACCACGATCGCGGCCACGGTGAACGCCCCGCTGCGGAACGGCTCCCACCACGCGGGCAGGGTGCCGGAGCCGAAGTTCATCATGAAGTCGGGCACGGCGTCCGGGCCGGCCGCCTCGAGCTTGAGATGCATCCCCATGGCGTAGGCGCCGATGCCGAAGAAGAGCCCCTGGCCCAGGACGAGCATGCCGCCGCGACCCCAGGCGATGCCGATGCCGACGGCCGCGAGGGCGTAGCAGCAGTACTTGCCGAGGTTGTTGAGCCGGAAGTCGCTCAGCAGGGCCGGTGCCAGCACGAGCAGGAACACGGCGAGGACCGCGATCCCCAGCAGCGGGAGGAACGGTCGGAGACGGGCGCTCATACGAGGCTCCTCGTGCGTACGGCGAACAGGCCCTGTGGTCGCAGCTGCAGGAAGACGACCACGATGAGGAAGGTCAGGACGACGGCCATGCTGCCGTCGGTGAAGTAGGTCAGGAACGAGCGGGTGATCCCGATGGCGAACGCCGCGATGACCGCGCCCTTGATCTGGCCGATACCCCCGGCGACCACGACGAGGAACGCCCAGATGATGTACTCCGACCCCATCGTGGACTCGGTGGCCGTGATCCTGGTGACGGCCACACCGGCGATGCCGGCGAGCCCGGAGCCGAGGAAGAAGGTCAGTCGGTCGATACGGCGGGTGGAGACCCCCACGGTCTCGGCCAGGTCGCGGCTCTGGACCGTCGCCCGGATCTGGCGCCCCAGCCTCGTGTACCTCAGCAGCGCGGCGACCCCGACCAGGCAGGCGACGGCGAGCACCAGGATGAACAGCTGGCTGAGGGGGTAGCGGTAGCCGAGGATCGGGATCTGGCCGTGCAGCCAGCTGGGCGCCTCGACCGCCACGGCCTGCGCTCCGAAGATGTCCTTGGCGAGCTGCTGGAGCACGAGGCTGACGCCGAACGTGACCAGCAGGGTGTCGAGCGGGCGGTGGTACATCCACTGGATGACCGAGGCCTCGAGCAGCACGCCGAGGAGGCCGGCGACCACGAAGGCCGCCGGGATGGCCAGCAGCAGCGAGATGTCGGCGTTGGGGACGACCTGCTGGGTGAGGTAGGCGGTGTAGGCCCCGGCCATGAGGAACTCGCCGTGGGCCATGTTGATCACGCCCATCTGCCCGAACGTGAGCGACAGCCCGAGCGCGATGAGGAGCAGGGCGGCGCCCGTCGAGGCGCCGGTGAAGAGCTGGGAGATGACGACATCCATGTGTTGCTTGCCTTCCTGGAGGGGCGACCGGGCGGCGTCCCCGCCCCGGGCGGGGCGGGGACGCCGGTGCGACTCAGGCCGCGGTCACTCCTTCGAGGGGTCCCACCAGTCGTAGCCCTCGAGGTACGGGTCCGGCTCGACGGGCTCACCGGAGGACCAGATGGTCTTGATGAGCTTGTCGGCCTGCACCTCGCCGATCAGCGCCGTCTTGGCGATGTGGTGGTTCTCGCCGTCGATGGTGACGGTGCCCTCGGGGGCGGCGAACGAGACGCCGTCCGCCGCCTCGATCACGTCGTCGACGTCGAAGGTCTCGGCCTTCTCGACCATGGCCTTGTAGAGGTACAGCGAGGTGTAGGCCGCCTCCATGGGGTCGGAGGTCACCGACTTCTCGCCGTACTTGGCCTTGAACGCCTCGACGAACGTCTTGTTCTCGGGGGAGTCGACGGTCTGGTAGTAGTTCCACGACGTCATCTGGCCGGTGAGGTCGACCGGGATGGCGGCCGCCTCCTCCTCCGCGATCGAGACCGAGACGATCGGGGCGTTCGACGCGTCGAGACCCTTCTCGTCGTAGGCCTGGAGGAAGGCGACGTTGGAGTCGCCGTTGATGGTGTTGAAGACGACGTCGGGCTTGGTCGCCACGATCTTGTCGACCGCGGTGCCCCACGCGCCCTGGTCGAGCGGCTGGTACTCCTCGCCCACGACCTCGATGCCGTACTCGGCGGCGTACTGCTTGATGATCTTGTTGGCGGTGCGGGGGAAGACGTAGTCCGAGCCGGCCAGGAAGATCGACTCGATCTTCTTCTCCTCGCGCAGGAAGTCCAGCGCCGGGATGATCTGCTGGTTGGTGGTCGCGCCGGTGTAGAAGATGTTGCGGTCGGACTCGAGACCCTCGTACTGCACGGGGTAGAAGAGGATCGAGTTCAGGCTCTCGAAGGCGGGCCGCATGGCCACCCGCGACGAGGACGTCCAGCCGCCGAAGACCGCGGCGACGCAGTCCTGCTGGATGAGCTTGGTCGCCTTCTCGGCGAAGACGGTCGGCTCCGAGGCGCCGTCCTCCTGCACGATCTCGATCTGCTTGCCGAGGATGCCGCCGTCGGCGTTGATCTCCTCGGCCGCCATGGTCAGCGACTTGGAGACGGTGGTCTCGCTGATCGACATCGCGCCGGAGAGCGAGTTGAGGAACCCGAGCTTGACCGTGTCACCGGAGGTGTCGACGCAGCTGTCGATGCCGCCGCCGTCCTCTCCGGCGTCTCCGGTCTTGGAGCCGCCGCACGCCGAGACGGCGAGGGCGGTGGTGATGGCTACCAGGGTGCCGGCCAGCCATCGGGGGTGGGAAATGAGCACGTGGAACAGCCCTCTCGGTCATCGACCTGCGACGCGGCGTCGTAGGCACTGGGCCAAGGGCACGGCGGCGGGCCCTGGTGCGAGAAACCTAGGGACGCCAGATTTCAAATCGCTACCAGATGGAATTAACTGCGTGTTACGGCGACGACCAGCTCGGTGTTGCGGTCGGCGGGTGCGCCCAGGCCGACGTCCGAGCGGCCGTGCCAGTCGTTGGCGGCGAGCTCGCGAGCGAGGCCGGCGAGCTGGACGGGGTCGTCCAGGTGGCCGTCGTACGCCGCCGGGCCGGCGTGGTCGAGCATCGTCGTGAAGATCGACAGGGTGCCGTCGAGGTTGTCGGCGAGCTCGAGCAGTCGTGACTGCTGGGGCCAGTCGATGTGGGAGGCGGTGGTGATCTCCCACAGCCCACCGCCCCCGGACCGGTGGCGCGCAGCGATGCGGTTGCGGTGGGTGTGGCCGTTGACCCAGGCGACGACCCGGCCGTGCGCCAGCAGCAGGTCAAGGACCTCCTCGCCGAGCACCCGCCGCTCCGCCTCCGGGTCGGCGCCGGGAGTCACGAAGGCGTTGTCCATCCGATCGGAGGGGTGGTGGCTGAAGGCGACGACCAGCCGGTCGGCGCAGCGCGCGAGCACCTCGCGCAGCCAGGCGAGCTGCGTCAGGTCGAGGGAGCCGTCCTCGAAGCCGTGCGGGTTGACGGTGTCCAGCACGACCAGGACCACCGGCCCCTGGTCCAGGACGTAGTAGGCGGTGTCCTGGCGCCGGTTGTCCTCGGTGAAGCCGTGGCCCACCGGGGTCCCGGTCGTGTGGAAGTGCTCCTCGACGATGTCGCCGCGCGCCAGCACCCGGCGGTCGGGGTCCGGCGTGACCGTGCGCGCACCGGCGGAGCGGGTGAGCGCCGTGATGAAGCCGGTGTAGTCCCCGGTCATCGCGGCCAGCGTGTCCTCCTCGCTCACGCCGGGCGGCGGGGAGACCAGCTTGCGCGAGCCGACCGCGACCGCGCCGACCGGCGCCGTGCGCGGGAAGTTGCCCTGCACCAGACCGTCGTGGTTGCCCAGGGCGGCGTACCACGGGATCGTCAGTCCCTCGGCCTGGAACGGGCGGCGCGCGGCGTCCAGCAGCCCCGGCACCCGGGGGAAGCCGTACCTGGCATGGGCAACATCGTCGGTGGGATGGCCGGTGGTGGAGCCGTCCGGATGCCAGTAGTGCGGGTCATGGTGGTCCGGGTCGCCGTCGGCGACGCCCTCGTAGCGGGTGAGGTCACCGGAGTCGAGGCGGACCGGCCCACCGTCGAGGAGGTCGATGTTCCAGCGGACCTCGTTGTGCTGGGAGCTGTCGGAGTTGTCGCCGGTCTGGATCGCGAGCGACAGCGGCAGCCCGGTGACCGGGCCGCGGGCGACCCGGTTGACCGCGCGCACCATGGCGTCGGCCACGTGACCGGAGAGCATCTCCTGTGGACGGTGGGCCGAGGCGAAGACCGGGTCGTCGAAGCGGTCGGCCCACTCGACGCGCAGCGGGGACTGGGCGTCCACGACGTGCACGTCGCTCAGCTGCACGAGCGCCAGCAGGGGACGTCGCCGGGCGGCCCGGCCGCGGCCGGCCTCTGCGAGGTCGGTGCGCACGAGATGGGGCTCGCCGTCGCGGCGCACGACGCCGACGTACCCGCCGGGGCCGGGCTCACCACGCCGGAGCACCGAGGCCGCGGTGGCGGCCTCGGTGCTCCGGGGAGGGGTCATGCGTGAAGCGTAGGTGCGTACGTGGCCTCAGAGGTCGGCCGGGCGGAGCACCTTGTTGATGCCGTGCGCGATCTGCTTGTTGCCGGCGTTGATGTTGAGCAGGTCCCCGATGGCGCGGGCGTTGTTGTCGTTGTAGTCGCGGTCCACGATGACGACCTCGCCGTCGCGCAGGTCGACCTTGAAGCCGATGCCGGCCGCGGTCTGGACCCGCGCGCCGGCCTTGGCGGCGGCGATGACCTTCTGGGAGTTCAGGGTCGCGCCGGGGACCACGTGGTAGAGCAGCACCGTCTCGACGGTGTCGATGCCCAGGCCGGCCACGGCCTTGAAGGCGGCCTTCTCGGTGTGCGGCCGCTTGCCGGTCAGGTCGTGGACCATGTTGCGGAAGGCGGCGTCGGTGGGGACGAACGCCGTGGCCCGCTGGCGGCCCTTGGTCAGCAGCGAAACCGCGCTGTCGGGCTTGGCCTTCAGCACCGCGAGCACGGCCGCCTCGGTGACGTCGAAGTCGCCCCAGTTGCGGTCGAACCTGGTCCCGTCCGCGGCCAGCACCTTGGCCAGGCTGCGGTTGCCCTGGGCGGCCGGAGCGGCCTCGGCAGGGACGAGCATCGCGCTGCTGGTGGCCATCGCGGCGACGGTGGCGACGAGACCGGCGGCGACTCGATTGAGCTTCCTCATGGTGTGGCTCCCTATCTGGCTGTCTGGATGTGGGAAGGGGCATCCGCCCCGAGGCGAGTACGGCGTCCACCGCACCCTCACCACGTCCTTCGTCGCCGCGCACCGACCGGATTGGCAGCTTCCCCACCAATTTCCCGCCCCCCGCTGACCCGTCAGAAACTTTCTGACGGGTCAGCGGGGATTCGCGCGAGTTGCTGACGGGTCAGCGCTGGACGAGGGCGATCGCCTCGTCGACGGTGTCGACCAGGTGCACGTGTCCGTCCATGGCGCGGCCGTGGGCCAGGCGCGACAGGAGGGGCCAGGCGGGAACGGTCTGCGTCCAGTGGCGCACCCCCACCAGGACCATGGGCGCGACGGAGGTCTCGTCGGCGTAGTAGTTCTCGCAGGCGTCCTGGAAGACCTCCTGCACGGTGCCGGCCGCACCCGGCAGGAAGACGATGCCGGCATCGCAGATCTCCAGCAGGATCGCCTCGCGGGTGGAGTTGCGGAAGTACTTCGCGATCGCCGTGGCGAACAGGTTCGCCGGCTCGTGCCCGTAGTGCCAGGTCGGGATGCTGAGGCTGTCGGTGGGCTCGCCGAAGGCGTCGCGCACCTCGCGCGCCGTCGCCACCCAGGCATCGACCGACGGGTGGTAGGACGGCACCCGGGCCAGGATCTCCAGGGCCCGCACCAGGTCGTCGGGGGAGCGGTGCGCCAGCCGAGCGCCCAGGTTGGCCGCCTCCATCGCCCCGGGGCCGCCGCCGGTCGCGACCACGTGGCGACCGCCCAGCCCGGCGCCCAGCCGGGCGGCGTCGGCGTACGTCGCCTCGCCCCGCACCAGCGCGTGTCCGCCCATGACGCCCACCAGCGAGCGCCCGTCGGTCCACTCCAGCAGCGCCCGGTCGACCGCGTGGTCGTGCAGCGCCCGCGCCAGCGTGCTGTCGGCGCCGGCGTCCTCCTGCGACCAGGCGTAGGCCCGGGCGTCGGTGCTGGCGGCGTACTCGGCGGCGTCGTACAGCTCGTCGGCGTCGTACAGGCCGGCCCGGTAGACGTCGACGGGGACGTCGCCGATCGCGGGGAGCACCAGCGCGCCGGCGGCCTCCACCCGACCCGCGTCACCCGGCGCGAACGTGCAGCCGAGGAACGTCGCGCCCGAGAGCCGGCAGCCAAGGAGCGCCTGGCCGTGCCCGGTGAGGTCGAGCCCGTGCAACCGCCAGCCCGAGAGCCGCCGCGCGCCCCGGTCCAGGCGCCGGTCGAGGTCCTCGAGCGAGTCGATGCGGACGCCGCGGCCCCTGGTGCGCTTCACGCGGCGAACCTACCCGGCGGCTCGACCCTCAGAACGCGTGCGCCATGAGCTCGCCGAACAGCTCCTGCTCGTCGACGGCCAGCCCCCGGGAGCGGAACCAGCCGCACACGTTCGTGCAGTCGCGCAGGAGGAAGTCCATTCCGGCGGGGTTGGCGACGAGGTCGACCACCTGCGGCAGGTCGATGACGACCAGCCGCTCACCCGCCGCCAGGATGTTGTACGGCGAGAGGTCGCCGTGCACCACGCCCTGCTGCACCAGGAGCACGAGTGTGTCGCGGAGCTGGTCGTAGTAGGACGCGAGCAGCTCCGGGTCGGGCCGGGTCTGGGCCAGCCGGGGCGCGGTCTCACCGTCGACGGTGACCCACTCCATGAGGATCTCCGTGCCGTCGATCTGCACCGGGTAGGGGACCGGCGCGCCCAGGCGGTGCAGGCGGACCAGCGCCTGCCACTCCGCCCACGCCCACTGCCCGGCGGCGACGGAGCGCCCGAAGGCGCTCTTGCGGGAGAGCGCGCGGGCGTCGCGGGTGTTGCGCATCCGGCGGCCCTCGGTGTAGGCCGTCGAGCGGTGGAACGAGCGGTGCTCCTCGCCCCGGTAGCGCTTGGCGGCCATGACCACCGCGTGCTCCGGCTCGTGCGGGTCGGCGCGCTCCAGCAGGAACACGTCGGCCTCCTTGCCGGTCTTGAGGACGCCGAGGTCGGTGTCGATGGCGCCCTGCGAGGTCACCAGCCAGTCGGGCCGGGGCTCCGGCCCGCGGCACAGCGGCTCGACCGAGAGCCAGGTGGACCAGCGCTGGTGGGGATCCGCGAGGTCGTCGTACGCGGCGAAGTCGAAGACGAACGACGGGTCGAGCCCGTCGGTGGTTCCGGGGTCGTGCTGCTCAGGGGTGAAGCCGTCCTGGGTGGACATCGGTGGTGCTCCGATACGTCGAGAGGGGGTGGTCTGCGGACAGGCCGAGGACAGTCATGGGCATGTCAGCTCCTCTCGACGGGCGCCGGCCGACGCCGGCGGTGCGCGACCAGCCTGACGCGCGGCGGTGCGGGCGGGCAACCGGTTAAACGACGGATCCACTAGGTTGAGCCGGTGCCGCACCCCCCGGGCCTCCGGCGGCGACCGCCCTCGGCCCTGGTCGCCGCGCTGCCCCTTCTGCTCCTGCTGCTGGTGGTCGTCCCGGTGTCGGCGGACGAGCCCGCGCCGGTGCTGGGCGCCCCGGGCATCGGCGACCCCTACTTCCCGCTCGACGGCAACGGCGGCATCGACGTGCAGTCCTACGAGGTGCACGACCGCTATGCGTTCCGCACCGAGCGGCTCTCGGGCTGGACCGTCGTCCGGCTCACCGCCACCCAGGCGCTGCGCCGCTTCAACCTGGATCTGCTGCTCACCGCGAGATCCGTCACCGTCGACGGGGTGCCGGCCGCCTTCGCCCAGCGCGACGGCCACGAGCTCGAGATCACCCCGACCGTGCCGCTCGCCGCGGGACAGGCGGTGGAGGTGCTGGTGCGCTACGCCGGCTCGCCCGCCGAGCTCACGTGGCGCGGCGAGTCGAACTGGCTGGCCAGCGACCGCGAGGTGCTCGCCGTCCACCAGCCACACATGGCCGCGTGGTGGTTCCCCGCGAACGACCACCCGAGCGACAAGGCGCTGGTCGACGTCTCCATCACGGCACCCACGCGCAAGGTCGTCATCTCCAACGGCGAGCGGGTGGGGCGGGTCGTACGCGGTGGGCTCGCGACCACCCGCTGGCGCTCGGCCCAGCCGATGGCGCCGTACCTCGCCTTCTTCGCCATCGGGCCGTTCCGCGTCGAGCGCGGCACGCTCGCCGGCCGCCCGTGGCTGGTCGCGGTGTCCAAGGCCATGCCACGCCAGCACCTGCGCCGCTCGCTGCGGCTCATGCGGCGCTCGGCCGGCGTGACCCGGTGGCTGGAGCGGCAGCTGGGCCCCTACCCGTTCGGCTCGACCGGTGGCGTGACCACCAGCCTCAACCCCGGCTTCGCTCTCGAGACCCAGGGTCGCCCGGTCTACCCGATCCTCGCCCAGGGCGGACACTCGCTGCTGGTCCACGAGCTCGCGCACCAGTGGTTTGGCAACTCCGTGGCGCTGGAGCGGTGGGGCGACATCTGGCTCAACGAGGGGGCCGCGACCTTCCTGGAGGTGCGCTGGGCCGAGTCCCGCGGGGGAATGGACGGGCAGCGGTGGCTGGAGCAGGCCTACGCCCGCTACCCACGCGGCGCGCCGTTCTGGCGGGTACGCCTCGGCGACCCGGGCCCGCACCGGCTCTTCCACGAGGCGGTCTACCTGCGCGGCGCCATGACCTTCCAGGCGCTGCGCGTCCGCCTCGGCGAGGACGCCTTCTGGCGGCTGCTGCGTACCTGGGTGGCCGACCACCGCGACGGCAACGCCACGTCCGCGCAGTTCGAGGCCCTCGCCGAGCAGGTCAGCGGCCAGAACCTCGGCGCGTTCTTCGATGCCTGGCTGCGCGCGCCGGTCCGGCCGGCGCGGGCGGCCGCGCACGGCTTGTAACTCAGCGTTACGACCTCTACCGCACCGTTGTAACGGCATGTAAGACGCAGTAACGGTGAGTTACAAGCACGCCGACCCTCAGCGCACCCCCCACGAGTAGGTCTGCTTGCGGAGCTTGAGATACATGAAGGTCTCGGTGGTGACGACGCCGTCGAGCGAGCGGATCTTGGCGGAGATCAGCTCGAGCAGGTGCTCGTCGGTCTCGCAGACGACCTCGACGAGCAGGTCGTAGCGGCCGGCGGTCACGACGACGTAGTCCACCTCGTCGAGCTCGGCGAGGGCATCGGCGACCGACTCGAGCGGGCCGTGGACGCTGACCCCGACCATGGCCTGGCGAGCGAAGCCGAGCTGGAGCGGGTCGGTCACCGCGACCACCTGCATCACGCCGCCCTCGACCAGGCGCTGCACGCGCTGGCGGACGGCGGCCTCGGACAGGCCGACCACCTTGCCGATCGCGGCGTACGACCGGCGGCCGTCCTGCTGGAGCTGCTCGACGATGGCCTTGGAGACCTCGTCGAGGACGATCCCGGGGCGGTCCTGCTTGCGCGTCATGGCGGCAACGTACCCGGGGAGCGCTGCCCCGGCACGTTTCCGGCCCGCGTCCGCGACGAGCGAATTCGTTGCCAGAAGGTTTCCGATCGACGGTTTCGCTTGTCGGCCCCCCCGGCCCGTGGCACGATCCGATCGTTGGTCTCGCCAGGTCGAGGGAGTCGCATGTCGCCAGACGTTCCCGCTCGCAGGTCGACACTGTCGCGTCGCGGGGTGCTGAGGGGCGGGGGAGCCGTCGCCTTCGCGGGCGTGAGCGTCGCCGCGCTGAAGCTGCCGTTCTTCTCGGTGCCGGGCGCCCAGCAGGACCCGGCATCGTGCCGGGCCGCCGACGTCTCCGACGCCGAGAAGGCCCTCGTCATCTCCAACTGGACCGGCTACATCGACCCGCGCAAGGACCCCGAGTCCACGTGGGCGGGCTTCCGGGACTCGACCGGGATCAAGGTCGACTACAACGTGGACATCAACGACAACGCCGAGTTCTACGCCAAGGTGAAGAACCAGCTCGGCTCCTGCGACCCCATCGACCGGGACCTGATCATGATGACCGACTGGATGGCCGCGCGGATGATCGGTCTCGGCTGGATCCAGCCGCTCGAGAAGCGAAACGTGCCGAACCTGCACGCCAACATCATCGACTCCCTGCGCCAGAAGCCCTGGGACCCGGACCTGGAGTACCACGCGCCCTGGCAGAGCGGCCTGACCGGCATCGCCTACAACGCGGCCGAGACCGGCGAGATCAAGAGCTTCGAGGAGCTCATCACCCGCACGGACCTCAAGGGCAAGGTCACCCTGCTCTCGGAGATGCGCGACACGATGGGCTTCCTGCTCAAGGTGGCCGGCGCCGACCCCGCCGACTTCACCGAGGACCAGTGGCACGACGCGCTCGACCTGCTCCGCAAGGCGATCGCCGACGAGCAGCTGCGCAGCTTCGCCGGCAACAACTACCTCCAGGAGCTCTCCGGCGGCAACGTCGTGGCCTGCGAGGCCTGGTCCGGCGATGTCATCCAGGCGCAGTTCGAGAATCCCGACATCAAGTTCGTCGTGCCGGAGGAGGGGCTGTCGCTGTGGAGCGACAACATGATGGTCCCCAACCTGGCCACCCACCAGGGCAACGCCGAGAAGTGGATCGACTACTACTACGACCCGGCCGTCGCGGCGAAGCTGGCCGCCTGGGTCAACTACATCTGCCCGGTCGCCGGTGCCCGCGAGGAGATGGAGAAGCTCGACGCCTCCCTCGTCGACAACCCGCTGATCTTCCCCGACGCCGACCTGCTCGCCAACACGTTCGACTTCATGGATCTCGACGACCGGCAGAACGCGCAGTACGAGAAGGAGTGGGCCGATGTCACAGCTGGCTGAGGATGCCCCGGCGAGCGAGCCGGCCGAGCCCAGCGGGTCCGGCGGCGCGGCGTACGACGGGCTGCGGCTGCAGCGCCTGACGAAGTCGTTCGGCGGCGGGTTCACGGCCGTCGACCGCCTCGACCTGGACGTGCCGCGCGGCTCGTTCTTCGCGCTGCTCGGCCCGTCGGGGTGCGGCAAGACCACGACGCTGCGGATGGTCGCCGGGCTGGAGACGCCGACGTCCGGCTCGATCGTGCTGTCCGGCCAGGACATCACCGTCGCCAAGCCCTACCGGCGCCCGGTCAACACGGTCTTCCAGAGCTACGCGCTCTTCCCGCACCTCGACATCTTCGAGAACGTCGCCTTCGGGCTGCGCCGGCGCAGGTCCGCGCAGGTGAAGGAGAAGGTCGGCGCGATGCTCGAGCTGGTGGAGCTGACCAGCCAGGCGCGCAAGAAGCCGGCCCAGCTCTCCGGCGGCCAGCAGCAGCGGGTCGCGCTCGCCCGGGCGCTGATCAACGAGCCCGAGGTGCTGCTGCTCGACGAGCCGCTGGGAGCGCTGGACCTCAAGCTGCGCCGGGCGATGCAGATCGAGATCAAGCGGATCCAGACCGAGGTGCAGCAGACCTTCATCCACGTGACCCACGACCAGGAGGAGGCCATGACGATGGCCGACACGGTCGCGGTGATGAACGCCGGCGTCATCGAGCAGATGGGCGCGCCGGCCGAGCTCTACGAGAACCCGCGCAGCACGTTCGTCGCCAACTTCCTCGGCCAGTCGAACCTCATCTCCGGCACGGTGCGCTCGCGCAGCGCCGACGTCACGTCGGTCGACATGCACGGCATCCAGGTGTCGGTGCCGACCCGGCGCACGCACGTCGACGGCGACCAGAGCTGGGTGGGGATCCGCCCGGAGAAGGTGCTGATCGGCGAGGAGGGGGCCGAGCTGGACGCGCCGGGCAACACCATCCCCGGCGGCGTCATCAGCGACGTGAGCTTCGTCGGGGTGAGCACGCAGTACCTCGTGCGGATGCCATGGGGCCAGGAGTTGCAGGTGTTCTCGCAGAACACCGGCCGCACGCGGATCTTCCGCGCCGGGGAGCGGGTCGAGCTGTCCTGGCGGCCCGAGTACGCGTTCCTGCTCGACCAGTCCCAGGACGCGACGGCCGGGTCCCAGCGGGACGACGGGTGAGCGACACGGTGCGGCGCCGGGGGCGGGTCGGCTACCTGCTCCTGCTCCCGGCCGCCCTGTGGCTGCTGGTGTTCTTCGTGGTGCCGCTCTACTCGCTGGTCGCGACCAGCCTCTTCGACCCGGCCGGATCGGACTTCCGCGGCTACGAGATGAGCTACGCGTTCGGCAACTACGGCGACGTCGTGCGCGACTACGCCGGCCCGTTCGGGCGCTCGCTCATGTACGGCGCGCTGGCCACGCTGTTCTGCCTGGTGCTCGGCTACGTGCTCGCCTACGCGATCGCGTTCAAGGCCGGCCGCTGGAAGAACCTGATGCTGGTGCTGGTGATCGCGCCGTTCTTCACCAGCTTCCTGGTGCGGACGCTGTCCTGGAAGCTGATCCTCGCCGACGACGGCTTCGTCGTGAACACCCTGCAGACCCTGCAGGTCCTCGGTGACGACGGCCGGCTGCTGGCGACGCCGATCGCGGTCGTGGCGGGACTGACGTACAACTTCCTGCCGTTCATGGTGCTGCCGCTGTACGCCAGCCTGGACAAGATCGACCCTCGGCTCATCGAGGCCTCCGGCGACCTGTACGCCCACCCGGTCGTCGGGTTCTTCAAGGTGACCTGGCCGCTGTCGCTGCCGGGCGTCGTGTCCGGCACGCTGCTGACGTTCATCCCGTCGGTCGGCGACTACATCAACGCGCAGTTCCTCGGCAGCACCAACGAGCGGGTGATCGGCAACGTCATCCAGGCGCAGTTCACCGACGCCAACAACTACCCGGTCGCCTCGGCGCTGTCGGTGCTGCTGATGGTGATCATCCTGGCGATGGTGCTGGTCTACGTGCGGCGGGCCGGCACGGAGGAGCTGCTCTGATGCGCTGGGTCAAGGAGCGGCTGGTCCTCGCCCTCGGGCTGCTGGTGCTCGTCTACACCTTCGTGCCGATCTTCATCGTGGTCGCGATGAGCTTCAACAACCCCGGCGGGCGCAACGTCTACCAGTTCGGGAGCTTCACCTGGGACAACTGGAAGGACCCCTGCGGCCCCGACGACCTGTGCAGCACCCTGCTGACCAGCATCCAGATCAGCCTGTTGGCGACGCTGGTCGCGACGCTGCTTGGCACGCTGGCGGCGTTCGCGCTGGTGCGCCACGACTTCACCGGCCGCTCGGCGTCCAACCTGCTGATCTTCCTGCCGATGGCGGCCCCCGAGATCGTGCTGGGCTCCTCGCTGCTGGCGCTGTTCGTGGCGTCCGGCTTCGCAGGCCAGCTGGGCTTCTGGACGATCTTCATCGCGCACGTGATGTTCTGCCTGTCCTTCGTGGTGGTCACGGTGCGTGCGCGGCTGGCCGGCATGGACGACGACCTCGAGCAGGCCGCGATGGATCTCTATGCCACGCCGGGGCAGACGTTCTGGCGGGTGACGTTCCCGCTGGTCCTGCCCGGCATCCTCGGTGCGGCGCTGCTGAGCTTCTCGTTGTCCTTCGACGACTTCATCGTCACGAACCTCAACTCCGGCAACACCACGACCTTCCCGATGTACGTCTACGGCCAGGAGCGGGTCGGGGTGCCGATGCAGGTCAACGTGGTCGGCACCTTGATGTTCCTGGTGTCCATCGCGATCGTCGTCGGCATGGAGCTGCGCAGCCGGCGCCGCGCCCCGGCGTGACCACGCCCGCCGCCGCGCTCGCCGCCGCCGCCCCGTCGGTCTTCTGGCTGGACGACGCCGCGCGTCCCGGAGCCCTGCCCCCGCTCGCCGGTCGGGTGGGCGCCGACCTGGTCGTGGTCGGCGGCGGGTACGCCGGACTGTGGACCGCCCTGCGCGCCGTCGAGCGCGACCCTGGCCGATCGGTGGTCGTGCTCGAGGCCGGCAGGTGCGGGCAGGAGGCCAGCGGCCGCAACGGGGGCTTCGCCTCCGCCAGCCTCACCCACGGGTTCGCCAACGGGCTGGCGCGCTGGCCCACCGAGCTGGCCACGCTCGACCGGCTGGGCGCCGACAACCTGCGCGCCATCGGCGACACCGTCGCGCGCCACGGCATCGACTGCCACTGGGAGGAGACCGGCGAGCTGTCGGTCGCCGCCGCCCCGCACCAGCTGGCCGAGCTCGAGGAGCTGGCGGCGGCGATGACGGCCGCGGGCCACGAGGTCGCCCTGCTGGACCGGACCGCCGTACGGCAGCGGCTGGACTCGCCGACGTACGTCGGCGGGCTGGCCGACCCGCACGGCACCGCGCTGGTCGAGCCGGCCCGGCTCGCATGGGGCCTGCGCCGGGCCTGCCTGGACCTGGGGGTGCGGATCTTCGAGGACACCCGGGCCACCGCACTCGGCGACGACGGCGCGGGGATCGTGGTCTCGACGACCGGCGGCTCGGCGCATGCCGGTCAGGTGGCGCTCGCCACGAACGCGTTCCCCTCGCTGCTGCGGCGGCTGCGGCTGCGGACGGTGCCGGTCTACGACCACGTGCTCATGACCGAGCCGCTGTCGGCGGCGCAGCTGGCGTCGATCGGCTGGGCAGGTCGCGAGGGCGTCGGTGACTCCGCGAACCTCTTCCACTACCTCCGCCTGACGCGAGACGACCGGATCCTGTGGGGCGGCTACGACGCGGTCTACCACTACGGCTCGCGCATCGCGCGCGACCTGGAGCAGAGCGACCGGACGCACGGGCTGCTGGCGGAGCACTTCTTCGCGACGTTCCCGCAGCTCGAGGGGCTGCGGTTCACCCACCGCTGGGGCGGGGTGATCGACACGTGCACGCGGTTCGCGGCGTTCTTCGGGACCGCTCGCGCCGGACGGGTCGGCTACGCGCTGGGCTACACCGGCCTCGGCGTGGCGGCGACGCGCTTCGGCGCCGACGTGGTGCTGGACCTGCTGGACGGCGAGGAGACCGAGCGGACGGCGCTGGAGATGGTGCGCCGGCGCCCGCCGCCGTTCCCGCCGGAGCCGGCGCGCTACGCCGGCATCCAGCTGACCCGGTGGTCGCTGGCGCGCGCCGACCGCCACGATGGACGACGCAACGTGTGGCTGCGCGCGCTGGACGCGGCGGGGCTGGGGTTCGACTCATGAGGGAGACGCAGATGGACGTGGTGACGCACTGGCGCGCCGGCGAGCGGTGGACCGGCTCGGGCGAGCGGCTCGGCGACGTCTACGACCCCGCGACCGGTCGGGTTGCGCGGCAGGTGGCGTTCGCGTCGCCCTCCGACGTGGAGGCTGTGGTGTCCGCGGCGGTCGAGGCAGGGCGCGAGTGGGCAGCGGCGTCGCTGTCACGCCGTACGGCGGTGCTCTTCGCGTTCCGCGAGGTGCTCGCGCGCCGCCGCTCGGAGGTGGCCGCGGCGATCACCGCCGAGCACGGCAAGGTGCTCGACGACGCGCTGGGCGAGGTGCAGCGCGGGCTGGAGGTCGTGGAGTTCGCCTGCGGGGCGCCGCACTTGCTCAAGGGCGGCTTCAGCGACGGGGTCTCCAGCGGCGTCGACGTCTACTCGATCCGCCAGCCGCTCGGCGTCGTCGGCGTCATCTCGCCGTTCAACTTCCCGGCGATGGTGCCGCTCTGGTTCGTCCCCGTCGCGATCGCCTGTGGCAACGCGGTCGTGCTCAAGCCGTCGGAGAAGGACCCGTCGGCCTCGATGCTGCTGGCCGAGCTGTGGGCCGAGGCGGGACTGCCGCCGGGCGTCTTCTCGGTCCTGCAGGGCGACAAGGTCGCGGTCGACGGCCTGCTCACGCACCCGGACGTCAAGGCGGTCTCGTTCGTCGGCTCGACGCCGGTGGCGCGCTACGTCTTCGAGACCGGCACGGCGCACGGCAAGCGGGTCCAGGCCCTCGGTGGCGCCAAGAACCACATGGTGGTGCTGCCCGACGCCGACCTCGAGGCCGCCGCCGACGCCGCCGTGTCCGCGGGCTTCGGCTCGGCCGGTGAGCGGTGCATGGCGATCTCGGCGCTGGTCTGCGTCGACCCGGTCGCCGACGAGCTGGTGCCGCTGATCGCCTCGCGGATGGCGGCGCTGGTGACCGGCGACGGCCGTCTCGGCTGCGACATGGGGCCGCTGGTGACGGGCGAGCACCGCGACAAGGTGGCGTCGTACGTCGAGGTCGGTGTCGCGGCGGGCGCGACATTGGTCGTGGACGGCCGGTCGGTGGTGCCGACGGGGGAGCCCGGCGGCTTCTGGCTGGGACCGACCCTCTTCGACCACGTGACGCCCGGGATGTCGATCTATGACGAGGAGATCTTCGGCCCGGTGCTGTCGGTCCTTCGGGTCCCCACCTACGACGACGCGCTGGCGCTGGTCAACGCCAACCCCTACGGCAACGGCACCGCGATCTTCACCCACGACGGCGGCGCGGCCCGGCGCTTCCAGCGCGAGGTGGAGGTCGGCATGGTGGGCATCAACGTCCCGATCCCGGTGCCGATGGCCTACTACTCCTTCGGCGGCTGGAAGTCCTCGCTCTTCGGCGACACCCACGCCCACGGCACCGAGGGCGTGCACTTCTACACCCGCGGCAAGGTCGTCACCTCCCGCTGGCCCGCCCCCGACTCGCCGCGTCCCGGTGTCGACCTGGGGTTCCCGCAGCACACGTGAGTCACCTCGACTGTCACAGGATTCACCGGGCACCCGGTGAATCTCCTGCCTCCGGTACGAAGCTTCGTCGGGGAGGCGCGAGTTTCACCGGGCACCCGGTGAAACTCGCGCGCGGCCCCAAGCCAGCCGCGATCACAGCAGCGAGTACGCCTTGTCCAGCACTACCCGCAGGATCTGCTCGATCTCGTCGAAGTGGCTCTGGTCGGCGATGAGGGGGGGAGCGAGCTGGACGACCGGGTCGCCGCGGTCGTCGGCGCGGCAGTAGAGGCCCTCGGCGTAGAGCTGCTTGGACACGAAGCCGAACAGCAGCCGCTCGCACTCCTCGGCGGTGAAGGTCTCCTTGGTGGCCTGGTCCTTGACGAGCTCGATGCCGTAGAAGTACCCGTCGCCCCGTACGTCGCCCACGATCGGCAGGTCCTTGAGCCGCTCGAGCGTCGCACGGAAGCCGGCCTCGTGGTCGCGCACGTGCTCGAGCACCTTCTCCTCCTCGAAGAGCTCGAGGTTGCGCAGGCCGACGGCGGTGGAGACGGGGTGGCCGCCGAAGGTGTAGCCGTGGGCGAACATCGCGCCCGGCTCCAGGAACGGCTCCATCAGACGGTCGGAGGCGATCATCGCGCCGAGCGGGGCGTAGCCCGAGGTGATGCCCTTCGCGCAGGTGATCATGTCGGGCTGGTAGCCGTAGCGCTCCGAGCCGAACATGTGGCCCAGCCGTCCGAACGCGCAGATGACCTCGTCGGAGACCAGCAGCACGTCGTACTCGTCGCAGATCTCGCGCACCCGCTGGAAGTAGCCCGGGGGCGGCGGGAAGCAGCCGCCGGCGTTCTGGACGGGCTCGAGGAAGACCGCGGCGACGGTGTCGGGGCCCTCGGCCTCGATCGCGACCGCGATCTGGTCGGCGGCCCAGCGCCCGAAGGCCTCGGGGTCGCTGCCGTCGAGGAAGCCGCCGGTGATCGCCTCGGCGCGGTAGGAGTTGGTGTTGGGCACCCGGAACGTCGAGGGCACCAGCGGCTCGAACTGCTGCTTGAGCAGTGGCAGCCCGGTGATCGACAGCGCCCCCTGCGTGGTGCCGTGGTAGGCGATGGAGCGGCTGACCACCTTGTGCTTCATCGGCCGTCCGGTGAGCTTGAAGTAGTTCTTCGCGAGCTTCCACGCGGTCTCGACCGCCTCGCCGCCGCCGCTGGTGAAGAAGACCCGGTTGAGGTCTCCGGGCGCGTACGACGCCACCTTGTCGGCGAGCTCGATGGCGCTGGGGTGGGCGTAGGACCACAGCGGCATGAAGGCCAGCTCCTGGGCCTGCTTCGCCGCGGCCTCGGCGAGCTCGGTGCGGCCGTGGCCGAGCTGGGAGACGAACAGCCCCGCGAGCGCGTCGAGGTAGCGCTTGCCGTTGCTGTCCCAGAGGTAGGCGCCCTCGCCGCGCACGATCACCGGCACGTCGGCGTCGGCGTAGGAGCCGTGCCGGGTGAAGTGCATCCACAGGTGGTCCTTGGCGGCGCGCTGCAGCTGCTCGTTGTCCATGCTCATGCGTCCATGGTGGGGGTCGCCCCGGGTGGTGGCAAGTGAATCAGGGGTGAAGCGGCCCGATTTCGACGGAATCCGTTGCGACTCCCCGCCGATGAGTCCGTGAATCCTCTAGGCTCGCGCCATGGCCGACCAGACCTTCCGCAACGTCATCAACGGCGAGCTCGTCGACAGCGCGTCGGGCGAGACCTACGACATCGTCGACCCGACCACCGGGGAGGTCTACGCGCAGGCGCCGAAGTCCGGCGCCGAGGACGTCGACCGCGCGTACGCCGCCGCGGCGGACGCGTTCCCCGGCTGGCGCGACGCCACCCCGCAGGACCGCTCCAACGCGCTGCTCAAGATCGCGACGGCGATCGAGGCGCGCGTGGAGGAGATCAACGCGGTCGAGTGCAAGGACACCGGCAAGCCGCTCGGGCTGACCATGGACGAGGAGATGCCCTACGCCTCGGACCACTTCAAGTTCTTCGCGGGCGCCGCTCGGGTCCTCGAGGGTCGCTCGGCCGGCGAGTACCTCGCCGACCACACGTCCTGGGTCCGCCGCGAGCCGGTCGGGGTCGTCGGGCAGGTGACGCCCTGGAACTACCCGCTCCTGATGATGATCTGGAAGATCGCCCCCGCGCTCGCCGGCGGCAACACCATCGTGCTCAAGCCCAGCGACACGACTCCCGCGAGCTCGACGCTGCTGGCCGAGCTCGCGCAGGAGTTCCTACCTCCCGGCGTCCTGAACGTGGTCTGCGGCGACCGCGACACCGGACGCGCGCTGGTCGAGCACCCGACCCCGCAGATGGTGGCCATCACCGGCTCGGTGCGTGCCGGCATGGAGGTCGCCGCGTCCGCGGCCACCGACCTCAAGCGGGTCCACCTCGAGCTCGGCGGCAAGGCACCCTGCATCGTCTTCGACGACGCCGACGTCGCGAAGGCCGCCGAGGGCATCGCGGGCGCCGGCCTCTTCAACGGCGGCCAGGACTGCACCGCCGCCACCCGGGTGCTGGTCGCGCCCGGCATCCACGACGAGTTCGTCGCCGCGCTGACCGAGGCGGCCAAGGGCATGCCGACCGGGATGCCCGACGCCGAGGACACCTACTACGGCCCGCTCAACAACGCCGACCAGCTCGCCCGCGTCACCGGCATGGTCGACCGCCTGCCCGACCACGCCACGCTCCAGACCGGCGGCGCCCGCCAGGGGAGCGCGGGCTACTTCTACGAGCCCACCGTCGTCTCCGGCCTGCGCCAGGACGACGAGCAGATCCAGTCCGAGATCTTCGGCCCGGTGATGACCGTCCAGAAGTTCGCCGACGAGGCCGAGGCGCTGCGCTGGGCCAACGGCGTCGAATACGGCCTCTCCTCCAGCGTCTGGACCCGTGACCACGCCCGCGCCATGCGGATGTCCAAGGGCCTGGACTTCGGCGTCGTCTGGATCAACACCCACATCCCCTTCATCTCCGAGATGCCCCACGGCGGCTTCAAGCACTCCGGCTACGGCAAGGACCTCTCGATGTACGGCCTCGAGGACTACACGCGCATCAAGCACGTGATGTCGTACATCGGTCAGGACTGACGTGCGGATCCTGCTGGTCGGCGCGGGCGGCGTCGGCGCGGCCTTCACGGCGATCGCCGCGCGGCGCGACTTCTTCGAAGCGATCGTGGTCGCCGACTACGACGAGGCCAAGGCGGCGAAGGCGGCCGCGATCGACCCTCGCTACGCCGCCGCCCGCATCGACGCCTCCGACGCGGGCTCGGTCACGGCGCTGTGCCGCGAGCACCGGATCACCCACGTGATGAACGCTGTCGACCCGGTCTTCGACATGCCGACCTTCCACGGCGCCTTCCAGGCCGGCGCCGACTACCTGGACATGGCGATGTCGCTGTCCAAGCCGCACCCCGAGTCGCCGTACGAGCGATGCGGCGTCAAACTCGGCGACGAGCAGTTCGCCGCCGCCGACACCTGGGCGCAGGCCGGGCGCCTGGCCCTGGTCGGGATGGGCGTCGAGCCCGGCCTCTCCGACGTGTTCGCGCGGTACGCCGCCGACCACCTCTTCAGCGAGATCGACGAGCTCGGCACCCGCGACGGCGCCAACCTGGTGGTCACCGACGACGACGGCAACGAGGTCTTCGCGCCGTCGTTCTCGATGTGGACCACGATCGAGGAGTGCCTCAACCCGCCCGTGGTCTGGGAGGACGGCGAGTGGCACACGACCGCGCCGTTCAGCGAGCCGGAGATCTTCGACTTCCCCGAGGGCATCGGGCCGGTCGAGTGCGTCAACGTGGAGCACGAGGAGGTGCTCCTGATGCCGCGCTGGGTCGACTGCAGGCGCGCGACCTTCAAGTACGGGCTGGGCGAGCCGTTCATCAACATCCTCAAGGTGCTGCACACCCTCGGCCTCGACAGCACCGAGAAGGTGCGCGTCAAGGCCGGCGACGGGCTCTGTGAGGTCAGCCCCCGCGACGTGGTGGCCGCCGTGCTGCCCGACCCCGCCACCGTCGGCCCGCGCATGAGGGGCAAGACCTGCGCCGGCCTGTGGGTGACCGGCAAGGACAAGCAGGGCCAGCCCCGCTCGACGTACCTGTATCACGTGGTCGACAACCAGGACACGATGCGCGACTACGGCCACCAGTGCGTGGTCTGGCAGACGGCGATCAACCCGGTCGTCGCCCTCGAGCTCCTCGCCCGCGGCACCTGGAGCGGCGCCGGAGTCCTCGGCCCGGAGGCCTTCGACGCGGTGCCGTTCCTCGACCTGCTCACCGAGTACGGCAGCCCGTGGGGGATCAAGGAGCTCTAGCTCAGCGCATCTGGTTCAGGTCGGCGGGCGAGGCGATCCCGTCGATCCGGGCGCTGTCGGACCTCTGCCAGATCCACCAGTCCCGAGAGGGGCGCGCGCCCAGGCTGCGTACCCACTGGCGGCGGTCGAGGTCGTCGGCGATCGCGTAGCGCTCCTCGAGGTCCGGGTGGAGGTAGACGACCATCCGCTTCCCGGTGCGCGCCTCGACGGTGTCGATGAACGAGCGCAGCTCGACGAGCAGCTCCTCGCGGGGCGGGCCCGGGTCGCAGTTGCCGATGAGCTCCACGTCGACGGCCGGCGGCATCGTCGTCCGATCGCCGATGACCGACAGGAAGTGCGCAGCCTGCGGGGCGCCCGGGGCGCAGAGCGTGAAGTAGTGGTAGCCGCCGGCTCGCAGGCCGGCGCGCAACGCCCGAGGCAGGCTCTCGGCGAAGCGCGGGTCGATGAAGCCGGTGCCCTCGGAGGCCTTGAGATAGGCGAAGGAGATCCCGTCGGCACGCACCCGCGGCCAATCGACGACCCCCTTGTGGTGGGAGACGTCCACCCCCAGCGTCGGACGTCGGGGGGACTCGGGGGTCGCCGTGGTCGGGGGCGGCGTGGTCGGGCTGGGCGGCGGCGGTGGCGTGGCCGACACGGTGGGCGACGGCGCCGTGCGCTCCTCGTCGGCCGGGGCGGGCCCGCCGCACCCCGCCACGAGCAGCAGGACGGCGATACCCACGAGCGACCTGCGCATGAGCCGCACCGTAGCCCGCGCTCGTCGCCTCCTCCGGATCCGGGTCCGTACCTTGGTCGCCTCCGCCAAAGCGACGCGCCGGTGGCTGCCCTACGTTGGTCCGGTGAGCTCTTCCGTACTCCTGACCGGTGGCACCGTCGTCGACCCGGAGAGCGGGTCGATGTCCGTGCAGGACGTGCTCGTCCGTGACGGCGTGGTGGCCGAGCTCGGCGACGTGACGGCGCCCGAGGGAGCAGACGTCCTCGACGTGTCCGGCCTCGTCGTCGGCCCGGGCTTCGTGGACCTGCACAGCCACGTGCACTCGGTCGCCGGCCAGCGGCTGCAGGCGTACGACGGCGTCACCACCGCCCTCGACCTGGAGGCTGGCCTGATCCCGGTCGAGCGCGGCTACGCGGAGGCCGCGGCCGCGGGACGCCCGCTGCACTACGGGTTCTCCGCGTCGTGGGGCGGGGCTCGGGCGAAGGTGCTGCTCGGTGTCGAGCCCGACGCCACGATGGCCACCGGCCTGTCGGTCCTCGGCAACCCGGGATGGCAGCGCTCGTCGACCCCGCGCGAGCTGGCCGACAGCCTGGCGCTGATGGAGCGCGAGCTCGGTGCGGGCGCGCTCGGCATCGGCATCCTCCTCGGCTACGCGCCGCGGCTCGACCCGGCCGAGTACCTCGCGGTCGCGCGCCTCGCGGCCGCCGCCGGCCGACCGACGTACACGCATGTCCGGGAGCTCGTCGAGGCCGACCCGAGCACCCCGATCGACGGCTCCGAGGAGGTCGTGCGCGCGGCCGCCGAGACCGGCGCCGCGATGCACCACTGCCACGTCAACAGCACCTCGCGCCGCCATGTCGACCGGGTGCTCGGGATGCTCGACAAGTCCCGCGCGGAGGGGTCGCGGGTCACCGTGGAGGCCTACCCGTACGGCGCCGGCTCGACGGCCATCGGCGCGGCGTTCCTCGAGCCGTCGCTGCTCGGTCGCTGGGACATCGGCCCGTCGAGCCTGGTCATGGTCGGCACCGGCGAGCGCATCCGGGACGAGCGGCGCCTGCGTGAGCTGCGCGCGGACTCGCCGGGGGAGACCTGCATCATCGAGTTCCTCGACGAGACCGACCCGGCGGACGCGGCGCTGCTCCGCCGCTCGCTCGAGCACCCCGACGCGATGGTCGCCAGCGACGCCATGCCGGTCACCTGGGACGACGGTTCCTACGACACCCGGGACTGGCCGCTGCCGCCGGGCGGCACGACGCACCCGCGCACGGCCGGAACGTTCCTGCGCGCGATCCGGATGATGGTGCGCGAGGAGGGCGCCTGGACCTGGCCGGAGGCGTTCCGCCGCTGCTCCTACCTCCCCGCCCAGGTCCTCGCCGAGACCACCGACGCCATGCACGGCAAGGGCCGCCTCGCCGTCGGCTCGGACGCCGACCTCGTCGTCCTCGACCCCGACGCCGTGACCGACCGGGCGACGTACACCGACCCCACCCGGCCCTCCGTGGGCGTCCGCCACCTGCTCGTCGCCGGCCGCCTGCTCATCCGTGACGGCGCCCTCGACACCCAGGCCTACCCCGGCCGCCCCATCCGCGCCTGAGGGCCGCGCGCCGGACGTAATCCACGCGACGGCTGTCGGTGCCGCCGCGTAGCGTCATCCCTGATGACCACGACTCTCGGCGACCGCCCCACCCTCACCCCGGCCGAGCGCCCCGCACCGGGGGTCACCGTCGACTGGCGCCGCCTGCGCGGACCGGTCGCCATCTGGGCGCTGTCGGCCTGCGCCGTGGCCGCCGTGGGCACCTCGCTGGGCTCGTTCGTCGCCGGCCTGCTCGCCGAGGACGCCTCCAGCCGGCTCATCGCCGTGCTCGCGCTCTGTGTGGTGGGTGCCGCGGTGCTCGACACGCTGGCACGCACGCTGTGGGCCGGCGTCGTCGACCGGGCCGAGGGGCGGCTGCGCGCCGACCTGCTCGACGCCGCGATGCACCAGCCGCTGTCGGCGCTGACCGAGCAGGCCGTGGGGGAGGTGCTCGACCGCGTCGACGACGACACCCACGAGGTCGGCACGCTGCTGCGCCAAGGCGCCTGGATGGCGATCCGTACGACGCTCGCCGCGGGCCCCCTGTGGATCGTGGCCGGCGTGACCTGGTGGCCGGCGTTCATCCTCTTCCCGATCACCGGGTGGGCGGCGCTGGCCGTGGTCCGCCCGATGCTGCCGGAGATCTCCCGGCGCAAGGTGATCGAGGAGGCCGCCTGGACCGACCACGCGGCCGCGCTCGAGGAGGGCATCGCCGGGCGCGACGACATGCGGGCCAGCGGCGGACAGGCCCACGTGCTGCGCCGCTGCACCGAGCTCGCCGCTCGCGTGCATGAGCTGTTCGACGCCGTGCTCCGGGTCGAGGCACGCGTGACGCGCCGCACCGGCACCATGCTCCACGCCGTCCTCGCCGCCACCGCGGTCCTCGGCGTCGCGCTGGTCACCACCGACCACCTCGACACCTCGTCGCTGGTCACGCTGTTCCTGGTGACGACGATGTTCGTCGGCCAGGTCGACCAGCTCGCCCGCCACCTGCCGGATCTTCAGGCCGGCTTCGGCGCCGTGCTCCGCCTGCGCGGGCTGCTCGGCTCCGAGCGCGAGCCCACCGACGGCGCGCCGGTCCCCACCGGGCGCCTCGACATCCACTTCTCCGACCTGCACTTCGCCTACGACGAGGGGCGGTTCGCGCTGCGCGGCGTCGAGCTCGCGGTCCCCGCCGGCACCACCTGCGCGCTCGTCGGGCGCACCGGCTCCGGCAAGTCGACGCTCGCCGCGCTGCTCTCGCGGGCGGTCGAGCCCGAGCGCGGCACGGTCCTGCTCGGCGGCGTCGACGTGCTCGACCTGGAGCTGCAGTCGCTGCGCTCCGCCGTCGGCGTCGTCACCCAGCGCACCGAGATCCTGGCCGGCACGCTCGCGGAGAACATCGCGCTCTTCGAGGACCTCCCGCGTCAGCGGATCACCGCCGCGGTGGTGGAGCTGGGTCTGGACGACTGGGTCGCCGGGCTCTCCGACGGCCTCGACACGCTGCTCGGCCCCGGCGGCACGACGCTGTCGGCGGGGGAGGAGCAGCTGGTCGCGTTCGCCCGGCTGCTCGTGCGCGACGTCAGCGTCGTCGTGCTCGACGAGGCTACGGCCCGGATGGACCCGGTCACCGAGGCCAACGTCGTCCGCGCCGCCGACCGCCTGCTCGCCGGCCGCACCGGCCTCCTGGTCGCCCACCGGCTCTCCACCACCGAGCGTGCGCAGCAGGTCGCGGTCCTCGACGGTGGCCGCGTGGTCCAGCGCGGCCCGCGCGCGCGGCTCGCCACGACGCCCGGCCCGTTCCGCTCGCTGCTGGAGGCCTCCGCCGAGGAGGACCGCGCCCTGCCGTTCGAGTCCGCCTCGAGCCAGGTCGGCACCGCGCGTCGGGTGGGGGAGCCGCCGGCGCAGCCGGTCATGGAGCCCGTCCCGAGCCTGGCCCGCGCCACCAGCTCCGCCCTGTGGATCGAGCCCCAGTGGGGCGCCCTGAGCATCGTGATCTTCCTGGCCTCCGCGCTGTGCGGCGCGTTCGGTGCCATCACCGGCTGGATCTGGGGACACCTCGTCGTCGCGCTGCAGCGCGGGGAGACCCCGACCATGCTCACGATGTACGTCGTGGTGTCGCTGATCGCCTCGCCCCTGCTGCTGGCCGAGGCCATCCGTCTCTACCCGCGCTGGTGGGTCGCGGTCATGCTCCGGGTGCGCATGGTCGTCCTCGCTGGCCAGACCGACCAGCGCCGCCTGCGCCGTACGCCGCCGGGCGAGGTCGTGGCCCGCACCATGGACGCCGACCGGCTGGCGCGCTACACCGACCGGTGGGTCGACTTCATCAACGGCCTCGCGATCGCCGCCGTGACCGCCATCCTCGCCCAGAGCTGGCTGGCCGGCGGGGTGCTGCTCGCCGTCATGGTCGCCTCCGCACTCGCCTCCTCGCTGGGCCGGCCGCTCGCCGGCCGCTCGGCCGCCGCGTCCGCCGCGGCGCGGGCGCAGTTCGGCCGCTCGCTGGTCTCGGCGCTCGACTCCGTACGCACCGTCAAGCTCGCAGCGTCCACCCCCAGCGTCCACTCCCACCTGCGCGAGGTCGACTCCGGCCGCGTCGACGCCGCCGTACGCGAGCACCGCGTCCAGGCCATGCTCGACGGGGTGCCGATCGTGATGGTCCAGTGTGGCGTCGTGGCCGCCTGGGGCGTCATGGTCGCCGGCGGCTGGGGCCTGGCCACGGCGCTGCTGGTGGCCGGCGCGGTCAACGGCTTCGACTGGTTCGGCCGGGTCGCCGGCGCGATCGTCACCGAGGCCCCCGGCACCCGCGCCTGGATGCAGACCACCAGCCGGCTCGGCGGCGGCGGCGACCTGATGCACCTGCCCGAGGGCATCGACCTGGTCCACGGCCACGCCCCGGCGCCCGTGCCCGGCCCCCGCGACCCGCTGCACACCCTCGAGCTGGTGGGCGTCTCCGCCATCCACGACGACGGCACCATCGGCGTCAGCGACGTCGACCTCACGGTCGGCTCCCGCGAGCTCGTCCTGCTGCTGGGCCAGGTCGGCTCCGGCAAGTCCAGCCTGCTCGCGACGCTGGCCGGGTTGGTCACCAGCACCGGCGAGATCCGCTGGAACGGCGTCCGCGTCGAGGACCCCGAGACCTTCCTGCGGCCCGGGCGGGTCGCCCACGTCGCCCAGGTCCCGCGGGTCCTGTCGGGCACCTTCACCGACAACGTCCGCCTCGACCACCCCGAGCGCGAGGTGCTGCCCGCCCTGGAGGCCGCTCGGATGCTGCCCGACGTCGAGGCCGCGGGGGGCCCCGACTCGCTCGTCGGTCACCGCGGCGTCCGGCTCTCCGGCGGTCAGGTCCAGCGCCTGGCCCTAGCGCGCGGCCTCGCCGCCGACACCGAACTCCTGCTCGCCGACGACGTCTCGTCCGCCCTCGACGCCGCCACCGAGATCGAGCTCTGGTCGGCCCTCCGGGCCCGTGGCGCCACGGTCATCGGCGCCACGAGCAAGCGCGCCGCGCTCGCCCAGGCCGACCGCGTCGTCGTCCTGGCCGAGGGCCGCGTCGCGGCCGTCGGGCCGTGGGCCGAGCTGGCGCCCACGTGGGGGCACCTGGCGGGGTGAGGCCGGCGCCGCCCTCCGGATACGGTGCCAGCCACCATGACCGGAGCGACGACGTACGAGGCGCCCATCGCTGTGCGTCGGGCGGTGGCATGGGAGCCCACTGGACGGACCTGGCTGGCGTTCGCCTCGGTCCCGTTGATGTGGGCCTGCTACTGGGGCGAGTCCGAGCTGGGTGATCGGGCCTTGTCGCTCGTGGTCTTCCTCGTGGGCGGCTGCCTGCTCGTGGCCACCGTCCTGCCGTTGCTGGCGACCCGCGCGGAAGGGCGCGGCCTCGCGGGCCTGGGGATCACCGGACACCGGTGGCGGTGGGCGCTGCTGGTCGCGCTCGTCTCCCTGGGCAGTCTGCCTGCTCTTCTCCAGCGCGCAGACACCGCGGGGCTCGACCCGTCCGTCCACCTGCTCTACAACCTCACGGTGCTGTGGGAGCCGCTGTTCCTCTTCGGCTGGCTGCAGCTCTCCTTCGAGCGGGCCTTCGGGTTCGCGGCCGCCCCGGTGCTCACCGCCGTCGCCTTCGGGGCCTACCACCTCGGCTCGGTGCCGGTGGGCACCGCCGCCGGGTTCGCCGCCTTCGGGCTGGCCCTGGGAGTGCTCTTCGCGCTCACGAACAACCTGCTGTCCATGTGGCCCCTGACGTGGGCGATCAGCTCCGGAATCGGCAGCATCGACGCCGGCCTGACGTTCGGCTGGGGCGCGGTGGCCGCCGGAGTCCTCGTGCTCCTCGTCCAACTGGTGTTGCTCGCGGTCTTTGCCGCGGCGTCGTCTGGCGGGGCAGGTGCCCGGTCCCGAACGCCGTACGGACGGCGGAGGAGACCCCACCGTCCGTACGACGTCACGCGCTGAGGCCTCAGCCCACCCGGACGGTCCGCACCTTCGACGTGCCGGCGGAGTGCAGTGCGGTCGGACTCAACACCACCTTGATCCGGTGGAGGCCAGTTGTGAGACCGCGGAGCCGGACGCGCACCACGTTGCCGTCACCGGCCGTCACGTAGCCGGTCGCGACGCGTCGCCCGTTGTCCCAGATGACGAGGCGACCGGTGGCCGGCGTCGTGCCCGCTCCGACCAGGCCGGTGCTGACGCGGAGGACGCGAGACCTCCCGCCTGTCGAGCGGAGCACCCGCAGTCCGACCGTCGCCTTGGCGCGGCGCACGAGGATCGTGTTGGACGCGGCCGACGGTGCGGAGGTGGTGCTCCCGGCGTACGTAACCCGGATGCGGTGGGCGCCGGGTCGCAGGGTGCGCGGGAGGGGGACCCTGGCAACGCCGTTTCGCAGCATCGCGGTGGTCGGCCGGCGAGTGCCGATCTCGACCTCGACCTCGCCGGAGGTCAGCCCGCTCACGCGGATCTTGGCCGAGGTCCTCTTGCCGTACGTCGTTGCGGCGGGCGCGGTCACGGTGGTGGTCGTCGCCTTCCGCAGCAGGGACGGCGTGGCGGCGGGCGCCGTGCGGTGACCGGTGGCGTGCTCGAAGTCGTAGGCGTAGGACAGCAGTCCGGCCTCCGAGTAGGGCATGCCCATCAGGCTCAGGCCGACGGGGAGCCCGTCTTCGTCGAAGCCGGCAGGGACGCTCACGATCGGGAAGCCGGAGAAGTTCGCCCAGGCACAGTGCGAGCCGAACTGCCGTGCGTCGGCCGAGCTCGGCGTCGGGTCGTCGGCGAGCGTGACGGGCGGGTAGGCCATCGTCGGGAAGGACAGGGCGTCGAGGTCGTTGGCCTCGTAGAGCGCCCGCATGCCGTCGGCGAAGTGCGTGCGGTTGTCCTTGGCGAGCTGGTTGCGCTCGGCGTCGGCCGGCACGTTGTCGCTGCCGGTGAGCGAGGAGACGTCCTCGGGGAGCATGCGGTCGCTCGCCGCGACCAGGTCGGCGTAGTTGATCCGGTCGGTCGGTGCCGTGCGCTCCGCGAGGCCGACGGGCCAGGTCGCCTCGGTGCGGTCGAAGTAGGCCTGGCGACCGCCGGAGCCCCACAGCCTCCGGCCGTCGTAGTACTCAGCCATCCACGCGTCGGTGATCTCGATCGGGACCACGGTCGCGCCCTGGGCCTCGAGGTCGGCCACCGCGGCGTCGGCGGTCGCGAGCACGGAGTCGCTCTCCTCGCCGATCTCGAAGTCGCCGGCGCCCAACGGGTGCACCATGTAGCCGATCCGGGCGCCCTCGAGCGAGGTGGTGCTCAGGTCGTCGACGTAGGAGGCGGGCATGCGCGCGTCGGCCCCTGCGGTCAGCTCGTCCCTGGGGTCGGTGCCGGCCAGGACGTCGAGCGTGCGGGCGGCGTCCTCGACGCTGAGGGCGAGGGGGCCGACCGAGTCGCCGATGAGGTTGTAGTCGACGCCGGTGCGGCTCACCATGCCCACGGTCGGCCGCACGCCGACCAGGTTGCTGAACGACGAGACGTCGGTGATCGACCCGCACGACTCGGTCCCGAGCCCCACGGCGCCCAGGCTGGCGGCGACCGCGGCCGCGGAGCCGCCGCTGGACCCGTTGACGTTGCGGGTCAGGTCGTAGGGGTTGTGCGAGCGCCCACGCACGGAGCTGTAGGTGTCCCACCAGGCGGCGAACTCGGCCATGTTGCTCTTGCCGAGGATGATCGCGCCGGCCTCCTCGAGTCGGCGCACCACCTCGGCGTCGTGGTGCGGCTGGTACGTCGCCAGCGCCTGGTTGCCGTGGGAGGTGGGCATGTCGGCGGTGTCGATGTTGTCCTTCACCACCACCGGCACGCCGTGCAGCGGCCCCCGGAGCGCGCCCGCCGCGCGCTCGCGGTCCAGCTCGGCCGCCTGCGCCACGGCGTCGTCGTTGAGGGTGACGAAGGCCCCCAGCCCGGCGCCGTAGGTCGTGCCGTCGTAGGCGGCGATCCGGCCGAGGTACTGCTCGACCAGCTGGACGCTGGTGATGTCACCGGCCTCCAGGGCCTCGAGGGCGCCGCTGACGCCGAGCTCCACGACGTCGACCTGCGCCGCCGGGGTGGGGTCGGCGGCTGCCGGAGCGAGCGCGGCAGTCGTGGCCAGGAGGGCGAGGGAAAGTGCGGCGACGCCGGTCGCCGCGCGGCGACGATCGGGGCGGCGTGGGGACAGGAAGGTCACGATGGGGTGGTCTCTTCTCTCTTCGTTCGGAGGGGGACGGGCCGAACGTAGAGCTGGCCGGTGCGCGCAACGTTGCCGGTGTGTTACGCCCGAGGCCACCCGAGGGCCCGGAAGTAAACAGCCGGTCCCGCGCGGTGTCAGAGCGTCGCGATGAGCCCGCCGTCGACTCGGAAGTCGCTGCCGGTGATGTTGGCGGAGCGCTCGCTGGCCAGGAAGAGGGCCAGGTCGGCCACCTCCTCCGGGAGCGTGAAGCGACCGGTGGGCGCCTGGGCCTCCTGGCGACGTACGACGTCGCTGGGCGCGTCCTGGGTGCCGGCACCCACCGTCGCAGCGACACCGTCGGCCCCCAGCCAGAGGTCGGTGCGCGCCGGGCCGGGGCTGATCGTGTTGACCCGGATCGCGGGTGCGAGCTCCTTCGACAGGGACTTGCAGAGGTTGGCGAGGGCGCCCTTCGCGGCGCTGTAGTCGATGACCCCGGGGTCGGGGAGGTAGGCGTTGACCGAGCCGATGGTGACGATGGTGGCTCCCGGACGGTCCACCATCAGGGGGATGGCGGCACGCATCGTGCGGACGGCGGCGAGGAGGTTGATGGTCAGCGTCCGGTCCCAGTCGTCGTCGGTGATGGCCAGGAAACCCTCGAGGCGCGGGCGAACGGCGCCGACGTTGTTGACCAGGATGTCGAGGCCGCCCCACTCCCTCGTGGCCGCGGCGACGAGGGCGCCGGGGCCGTCAGTGGTGGTGAGGTCGACGTTGAGCGTGCGGACGTCGGCGCGGGCCGCGAGATCGTCCAGCTCCGCGCTGCCGTTGCGGGCTCCGGCGATGACGGAGGCGCCCTGGTCGGCCAAGGCCCGGGTGATGGCCAGGCCGATGCCCTTGCTGGCTCCGGTGACGACCGCGGTGCGGCCGCGCAGGCGCAGGTCCACCGCGTCACAGTCCCTGCGTCTTGAGCCAGCTCAGGCACGAGTCGGCGACCTCGCGCCAGCCATGGTCGATGGTCAGCGAGTGGGCACGGTCGGGAAACTCGAGGATGTCGGTGACCGCGTCGCTGTGCCGGTACTGCTTGAGGGTCGCCTGGGTGACCGCCTTCGGGACGGTGTGGTCCTGGCCCCCCATGATCAGGAGCAGGGGGCCACGGCTCTGGTTGTCGGTGGCCACCTTGGCGGGGGAGTGGGGACTGAAGTTGGCGGCGGCGGCCTCGAACGGCGGTCGCCCCGGCGCCGGGATCGCCCACCTCTCGAAGAGGTCGTCGGACTCCTCGGCGGGGATGGCGTTGCCGAAGGCGAAGCGGAACTGCTCGGGGGTCAGCGAGACTGCTCGGTGCTTGTTGGCGGGGTTCTTGAAGACCGGCAAGGTCGCCTTGAGGGCAGACAGCGGCAGGGGGAGCACGCCCTTGATCTGGGCCGCGTCGATCGCGATCGCGCCGACCGCCAGGTCCTCGCCCAGAAGCCGCTGCGCGATCATCCCGCCGAAGGAGTGGCCGACCAGGATGGGCTTGGTCGGCAGGGCCTCGATGACCTTCACGTAGTGGGAGACCACGTCATCGATGCCGTGGTCGGCGATCTCCTCGGGCCGCTCTCGCGCCTCCCCGACAGTGTCCGGATCACCGGGCCATCCCGGCGCCGAGGCGTCGTACCCGGCTTGGGCGAAGCAGTCCACCCAGCCCTCCCACGAGCGCGCGTGCAGCCAAAGGCCGTGGATGAACAGGACAGGCGTGCTCGTGGACATGGCGGTTCCTCTCGAGGGCCATGGGTATACCGATCGGTCTACCCACCTCTCGTTAAGGTAGGACTGCCACCCGCACCTGGCAAGAGGCAGACCGAGTCCATTTGAGAGTCGAGACCCGTGACGACGACCCCACCAGCACCGCCAGCCAGTCCGGCCCCGCCGGCCCCTGCCGCACCCTCGGCAGGGACGCCGGCGCGCCCCTCGGCAGCCAGGGAGAGGATCCTGGTCGCCGCGGATCGGCTGTTCTACAACGAGGGCATCCATGCCGTCGGGATCCAGCGCATCATCGCGGAGTCTCGGGTCACGCGGGTCACCCTCTACCGCCACTTCCCGTCCAAGGACGACCTGATCTCGGCCTACCTCGAGCGTCGGGCGGCCTATGACCACGACCAGGTGAACGGCGTCATCGACGCCCACCCGGACGATCCCCGCCAAGCACTGGACGAGCTGGCCACCGCCCTGACCGGGGACGACTTCGGGGCGGTGCGGCGCGGATGCCCCTTCATCAACTCCTCCGCGGAGTTTCCGGCGACCCATCCCGTGCGGGTCCACGCGCTGGAGATTCGCCGCTGGGTCACCGAGCGCATCGAGGAGCTCCTGCGGCGCCTCGGGCGCCGCGACGCCCGCTCCACCGCCGAGCAGCTGATGATGGTGCGCACCGGCGCGGTCGTCTCGGCGTCACTGGACGGCAACGAGCACCTCAACCACGACTTCCTCGCCTGCTGGGGCAAGCTGATCGACGACGGCCTGCCCGGGGGGTCTCAGGCGGGGTAGGCGGCGCCCTACGCTTCCCGCGTGCCTCGCTCTACGTCGCCCGTCGTCCCCACGCTTGCCGCCCTCGCCCTGGGTCTGGCCGTGGGTGTCCTCACCTCGTTCCTCCAGGCGGTGCTGGACTTCCCCTGGCTGGCGCTGGTCAATGCCGCGAGCCCGTGGCTGACCACCGCCTTCGTGGCCGGCGCGCTTCAATCGCGGCTGCGAACGGCGTGCTGGCTCGGCATGGCGGCCACGCTGCTGCAGGTGGCCGGCTACTACGTCACCGCGGAGCTCCGTGGCTATGACGCCGGCTTCACCTACGTCGCCCTCTGGACGGTCTGCGCGGTGGTCGGCGGCCCGGTCTTCGGCGCCGCCGGCCGCGCCTGGCGCACGGCTGCCCCAGCCGGCCTCGGCATAGCCCTGCTGGTCGCCGCCTACGCCTCCGAGGCCCTCGTGGCCTACCAGCTCCGCCTCGACTACACCCCGACCGCGACCTTCTTCCTCGTCATCGCCGTCGTGCTCGCCGCGACGCTGCCACTGCACCGCCGGCAGTACGGCGGTCTGGTGCGCTGGTTGGGTCCGGCCTGCGCGGCAGGACTGGCCGGCCAGCTGGTGCTGGGACTTGTGGCCTGACCGACGTGTCTGGTCAAAGCCCCACCTGCGGAGTGTGAGCCCGCGAGGGCCTCCTGAGCATCGACCACATCGCGGTCCCCGCGACGTGGGAGGTTGGCGTCACCGAACGTCATCGAGCCTTCGTCGGCGAGACCCGCATCTCCGACCATGACGCCTATGTGGTCGAGGTGACCACAGCGCTGGAAGAACTTGCGATTCGATAGCCACTTACCGTCCACAGTTATGGGCCGTCAAGGGCGGTCGGTGTAAAATCGAACACATGTTCGACGACCTCATGCGGCAGATCGCCGAGACGCAACGCGCTCTCGCCGACTGCCCGCGCTCGCTCTCGGATGCGCAGCGAGTGCAGCTGCTCGGTGCCGCGGAGGGCCTCAAGTGCACCGCCACGGCGGCGCAGGCGACGACAACCGCGGATCTCGACGAGTCCCAGCGTGCGGCGCAGGTCGCGGCCGGGGTGCGTGCGGCGCGGGTGGGGGAGGGCATCGCCGAGCAGGTCGGCCTGGCGCGCCGGGAGTCCCCGACCAAGGGCGCGCGGCTGTTGGGTCTGGCCAAGGTGCTGCACCGCGAGATGCCCCACACCCTGGCGCTCATGCGGGCGGGCCGGCTCAACGAGTGGCGTGCCACGATCCTGGCCCGCGAGACCGCCTGCCTTTCCCTCGATGACCGGGCCGAGGTCGACCGCCGACTGTGCGGCACCGGTGCGGCCGCGACCATGAGCGACCTGCGCCTGACCCGCGCAGCGAAGAGGCTCGCGTGTGAGCTCGACCCCGCCTCGGTCGCCGAACGCGCCCGCCGCGCCGAGGCCGAGCGGCAGGTCACCATCCGCCCGGCCCCGGACACGATGTGCTGGGTCAGCGCCCTGCTCCCGGTCAAACAGGGCGTGAGCATCTACGCCACCCTCCTCGCCGCCGCGGCCGCGGCCCGCGCGAAGGGTGCTCAGCGGACGAAGGGGCAGGTCATGGCCGACACCCTCGTCGAGCGGGTCACCGGCGCCCCGGCCGATGAGCCGGTCAAGGTCGAGGTCAAGCTCGTCATGAGCGACCGCGCCCTCTTCGACGCCGCCGACGACGCCGCCCATCTGGAGGGCTACGGGCCGGTGCCGGCTCCCTGGGCTCGGGCGTTCGTCAAGGACGCGATGCGCGCCACCCGGGTCTGGATCCGACGCCTCTACACCAGCCCCTCCAGCGGCCAGCTCGTCTCGATGGACTCCCGCGCCCGTCTGGCCCCCGAGGCCCTGGCCGAGTTCGTCGCCACTCGCGACCAGGACCTGTGCCGCACCCCGTGGTGCGGAGCCCCGATCCGCCACATCGACCACATCCGGTCCTGGGAGCACGGCGGCGCCACCGCCGCGACCAACCTCCAAGGCCTCTGCGAACGCTGCAACCACGCCAAGCAGGCCCCCGGCTGGACCGCGACGCCACGCATCGCGCCCGACGGCACCCACACCGTCGAGACCACCACCCCCACCGGCCACCGACATCACTCCCGCGCACCCGACCCACCCGGCCCTGCCGATTACTTGATGCCCCTCGAGCGAGTGCCCACCAGCGTCATCGTCTGATGGCAGCAGTCCCTGGGGTCGCAGTCACGCGCGCGCGCCGATCCTGTGGATGCTGGCGGCACCTCCTCTGGGCGCCGGGGTGTTCACTGGAACCCACAGGGTCGATGAGGTCCGGGAGGGTCCATGTGCCGGTTGTTCGGGATGCATGCGGGGCGCACGCCACGACGAGCCACCTTCTGGTTGCTGAGCGCGCCGGACAGCTTGGCCGAGCAGAGCCATCGGATGCCCGACGGCACGGGACTGGGGGTTTTCGGGCTCGACGGTCGCCCCGTCCTGGACAAGCAGCCGCTGGCGGCGTACGACGACCCTGCGTTCGCAACGGAGGCCAAGGACCTCGCCAGCACCACCTTCGTGGCCCACGTGCGCTACGCGACCACCGGTCCGGTCGGGCCTGAGAACACCCATCCCTTCGAGCAGGACGGACGCCTGCTCGCCCACAACGGGGTGGTGGAGGACCTGGACCGGCTCGAGGACCGCCTGCGAGAGCTCGAGGCGATGAGCCTGGTCCAGGGGCAGACCGACAGCGAGCGGGTCTTCGCGCTGATCACCGCGGAGGCGCGGCGCAACGGCGGGGACGTCGGCGCGGCCATCACCGCTGCCCTGACCTGGATCGCGGACAACCTGACGCTGTACGCGGTCAACCTCATCCTGACCACCCCCACTGAGCTGTGGGCGGTGCGCTACCCCGACACCCATGAGCTCCATGTGCTGGAGCTCCCCGGCCGTGGCGGCCTCGACCCGCTCTCGCACGCCACCCATCGGATCAGCGCGCGCAGCGAGGAGCTCGGCGGGCAGCGCAGCGTCGTGGTCGCGAGTGAGCCCATGACCGACGACCCCGGCTGGCGGCTGATGGACTCTGGAGAGGTGCTCCACGTCGGCCCCGACCTGGACGTGCACAGCTCCCGCCCGCTGCCGGCGCACCCCGCCCACCTCGAGGCCGTCGGCGACCTCGACCGCGACACAGCGATCGCCCAGCATCCCGGCGGCCACGAGGGTCTGGCCGCAGCTCAGCCGGACCACGACTAGTTGTGATATCCAGCGTCCGGACTGTCCCGAGAGCGACCGTTCTCTGGCTGGTTACTCACAGCCAGCGTTGGGGTCTTCGGCGCTGAGCGGAGCGCGTCGGAAGGATGCACTCTGACCGCCATCGGCCTCGAAGGTCGCGCGTCCTGGACCCGTCTGGACGAAGACCCCCATTGTCTCGTTCTCATCCCAGCCCCGGGGCGGGTTGTGATCTCCGAGTGGTGGGTCAGCGAGCCACAGGCGACCCTTGACGGTGAGACCGAGGACCCCGCAGTGCGAGGGCACCGCTACGCGCACATCCTTCTCGGAAGGGCTAGTCGGCCGTGACTTCTCGGGTGACGCCGATGATGCTGGCGCGGAAGGGGACTCCTCCTCCAAAGCGCGACCGTCGGGGTCATTTCCGCATGCGGTCCCCACGGCGAACAACGCGACAACGACGCCCGCGCTTATGCAGCCTTCGACTGTCATGCCGCCTCCGTCCGTCACCATCACCGCGTGTCATGGAGACGCGTCCGGACGGGGACAAAGTTGCCTTCGCGCGGTGGTTGACGTCCCTACGGAGCGCTCGGCCGGCCGATCAGCGCTCAGCCGGCATCTTCTCGGAGCGATGAATCGACGTCACGCGATGCCCTCCATCCGCTCACTTGAAGTAGTAGTACCAGTTCGCTTCATACCCCTCCTCGAAGCTCTGCCTGCTGTCGACGGGGACGGTGATCTCGTCGCGCCGCAGGTAGTCGAACTCGTCGTGCGCCTTCACGTACGGCCAGTACAGGTCGGCCCAACGCCGAGCAACGGCAGGCGTGGCCAGCGCCTCCGCCTGCGCCCTGGTGTGGACGAAGACGATCGGCGGACCGGCGAAGCGGTTGGTGCACCAGAAGCGGTCGCCGAGGTCGAGGGCGGCGACGAAGTCGTCCAGCTCGGCGCCCTGCACCTGGGCGTGGGCGTCGAGCTTGGCGACGGTCTCGAAGTCGCGGAAGTACCCGAAGATCCCGTCGGGGCCGATCGGGCCTGCGGCCCCGCCCGGCAGCGCGAAGCGGGCGTGCAGGTCGACGTCGGCCATCGACTCGACGAAGATCCGCTTCACGGCGTCGTGCTTGTCGCGGTCGGGGGTGTCGAACTCGCCGGTGTGGAAGGCGTCGTGCTGCTCCTTCCGCTCCAGTACGACGAGCAGCCGCGGCCTGTGCCCCGTGCTGCGGGGGATGGCTAGCGCGTCCACCTTGACCGCGAGGGGGGTGACGCCGAACCGGTCGCGGAAGCGGGCGACGAAGGTGTCGAAGACCGGGTCGAGGCGCTCGTCGCCGCGACGCAGGCGTTTCACCCACTGGTAGTCGGCGTCGCGCGGCAGGTAGAAGCTCACGGCGGCAGCCTAGACAGGACGCGCGCTCAGGGCAGGCTCCCCTTACTGGAATGAATCCAGAAAAGAGGGAAGGATGCGGAGCACTGCACCACGTAGGTAGAGAAGAGAGGCGCACCATGACCCAGACCATGCACCCCCAGCACACCGCTCACCCGGCCTTCCAGGCCTCCACCCGGCTCGGCGCCCACCTTCAGCAGCTCCTCGTCGATCTCACCGACCTGCACCTGCAGGGCAAGCAGCTGCACTGGAACGTCGTCGGCAAGAACTTCCGCGACACCCACCTGGTCCTGGACGAGGTCGTCGACGCGGCCCGCGAGTTCTCGGACGTGGTCGCGGAGCGGATGCGCGCCATCTACATCACCCCCGACGCGCGCTCGAAGACCGTCGCCGCGACCACGAGCCTCCCCGACGTCTCGTCGGAGGAGATCGACACGGCCGACACCGTCGACGCGATCGTGGCCGCCCTCTACGCGACCGCAGGCACGGCCCGCCGGATCCACGACGACGTGGACGCGGAGGACCCGACCTCGGCCGACATCCTGCACACGATCCTCGAGCGGCTCGAGCAGCTCGCCTGGATGATCGACTCCGAGAACCGCGTCGCCAACGCCAGCATCCCCCGCTCGATGCACAAGTGACCCTGGCCTGAGTCCGGCCACCTGAGCACCGCCGCCCCTGGTCCGCCGAGGGCGGCGGCACTAGCGTGGCCACGTGGTGCACGACGCTCAGCCGGACACCGGGACGGTCACCGACCTCCTGGACCGCCTCGCCGCCCGGACCCCGACCCCGGCCGGGGGTTCGGTCGCGGCGCTGTGCACCGCCCAGGCCGCGGCGCTGGTGGCGATGGTGGCCCGCTACTGCGAGCTCCCGGACCTCGTCGAGCGGGCGGACCGGCTGGTCGTCCGTTCGCAGCAGCTGATGGTCGACGACGAGCGAGCCTTCGCCGCCGTGGCCGAGGCCTGGGCGCGCCCCCGCGGCGTTCCCAGCGAGGACGAGCAGCGGCGCGCCGTGGTGAGTACGGCGCTGCTGGGCGCGTCCGAGCCGCAGGCGCAGGTCGTGGAGACCGCGGTCGAGGTGCTGGTCCTGATCGACCGGCTGCGGCCCGCGGCCAAGGCCGGCCTGCTCGCCGATCTGGTCGCGGCGGGCGAGGTGGCCAGGGCCGGGTGCGCCATCGCGCGGATGAACGTCGGCTCCAACCTGCGCGGACTGCCGGAGTCCGACGACCGTTCGCGACTGCTGCGGCGCATGGGCGTCACCAAGGAGAGGGACTGAGTGCTGTCGGACATCGAGATCGCGAACGCCGCCGAGCTGCAGCCCATCGCCCAGGTTGCCCGAGAGCGGCTGGGGATCGACCCGGTCCACCTGGTGCCGTACGGACATCACAAGGCGAAGGTGGACCTGGGCTACCTGCGGTCCCTCGAGGAGCGCCCGGCCGGCAAGCTGATCCTGATGACGGCCCTGTCGCCGACGCCGGCGGGGGAGGGCAAGACGACCACCACGGTCGGGCTGGCCGATGCGCTGAGCGGGCTGGGGCTCAACGCGATGGCCTGCCTGCGCGAGCCGTCGATGGGCCCGGTCTTCGGCATGAAGGGCGGTGCCGCCGGCGGCGGCTGGGCCCAGGTGGTGCCGATGAGCGACATCAACCTGCACTTCACCGGTGACTTCGCCGCGATCGCGGCCGCCAACCACCTGCTGGCCGCGCTGATCGACAACCACCTCCACCACGGCAACGCGCTCGGCATCGACGTCCGGTCGGTGGACTGGAAGCGCGTGCTGGACCTCAACGACCGCGCGCTGCGCGAGGTCGTGGTCGGCCTCGGCGGTCCGGCCAACGGCTACCCGCGCGAGGACGGTTTCGACATCGTGGTGGCCTCCGAGCTGATGGCGATCTTCTGCCTCACCGAGTCGTGGGCCGACCTCAAGCGCCGGATCGGCGACATCGTGGTCGCCCACACCCGGGACAAGAGGCCGGTGACGGCGCGCGACCTCGATGCCCACGGGGCCATGGCGGTCCTGCTGCGCGACGCGCTCGCGCCCAACCTGGTGCAGACCCTCGAGCACACCCCGGCGTTCGTGCACGGCGGACCGTTCGCCAACATCGCGCACGGCTGCAGCTCGGTCGTCGCCACCCGCGCGGCGCTGCGGCTGGCCGACTACGTCGTCACGGAGGCCGGCTTCGGGGCCGACCTCGGTGCGGAGAAGTTCGTCGACATCAAGTGCCGCAAGTCCGGGCTCCGCCCCGACGCCGCGGTGGTCGTGGCTACCGTGCGCGCGCTGAAGTTCCACGGCGGCGTCGAGGTGGCCGACCTGGAGCGCGAGGACCTCAGCGCCGTCGAGCGCGGCATGGAGAATCTCGAGCGGCACCTGCGCAACGTGCGCGAGGTCTACGGGATCCCCTGCGTGGTCGCCCTCAACCGCTTCCCCTCCGACACCGACGCGGAGGTCGCCAGGGTCGTCGAGCTGGTCGACGCGGTGGGGGTCGCGGCCTACCCCGCCACCCACTTCGTCGACGGCGGCGCCGGGGCCACCGACCTGGCCAAGGGGGTGCTCGACCTGCTCGACGGCTCCGACCCGTCGACGTTCTCCTTCACCTATCCCGACGACCTCCCGCTGCGGGAGAAGGTGGAGACGCTCGCCCACCGGCTCTACGGCGCCTCGAGCGTGACCTGGGACGGCAAGGCCAAACGGCGCCTCGACCGGCTCCAGGCCGAGGGGTACGGCGGACTGCCGGTCTGCGTCGCCAAGACGCAGTACTCGTTCTCGACCGACCCGACCCTGCGTGGAGCGCCCACCGGTCACGACCTGCACGTGCGCGAGGTGCGGCTCTCGGCCGGCGCCGGCTTCGTGGTGCTCGTGTGCGGGGACGTGATGACGATGCCCGGCCTGCCGCCGACCCCCGCCGCCTCCCGGATCGACCTGCTCGACGACGGCACGATCGTGGGCCTGTCCTGACCCGGGTGAGGTACGTGGCGTTCTACCCGCCGACGGGATTCCGGGACCGTCGCTGGATCGCGGACGACGCCTGCGACGCGCTGGTGAGGAGTGGACGCCGCGTGGCCGAGGCCTACAGCGAGGCGGTGCTGGGCCTCTCGCTCACGGGCTATGCCTCGGAGGTGCGCGTGTTCGTGGGCTCGGCGCCCGAGGGTCAGCAGAGCGTGAGCGTCGAGGTCCACCTGGACTTCTCCGAGGGCTACGAGTCGGCGCGGGCCCTGGTGCCGGCCTCGCTCGCCACTCTCAGCGCCGAGAGTCGGGCCGAGGTGGCACTGCAGATCTTGCACGGCGTGATGGTGGCGTTCGCGCCCCACCGAGGTTGGTCACTCGACGACCTGGACCGGGCCGCCCAGCAGGTGCGGGAGTCCGGCCACGAGTTCCTCTGGCACAGCGCCTGGAAGGCCAGCCCTGACCGGCGCCGAGAGGCACGAGGGACGTTCTGGCTGCAGGACGACGCCTTCGGACGTGCGGTGATCGAGGTCCGAGAGCGGGGAGTGGAGGGGGCGAGCGTGCTGCGCTCGCCCGAGGCGCCGGCGTACTGCACCTCAGCGGGCTTCGTGCGCAGCACCAAGACGCTGCGCTGGGTGGGGCAGGAGCTCACCATGGTGCCCTCGATCGACAGCCTCGAAGGTCGCACCACCGAGCTGAGGTGGACGCCACGCACGGCGTCGTCGGACGCGCCGCTCGGCCGGACCCGGGCCGAAGGGGCGCCGCCGGAGTCGCTGCCGGCGGTCGAGATTACGGCAGAGGGGTGGGTGCCCGACCGCGCCGAGATCCGCTTCATCGGCGGAGGGCCTACCAACGACGTGCCGGGCCGCTACCTCAACAACCTCAGGCACCACCTCCACCGACTGGAGGAGGACGGCTTGGCGTGGTGGTCCCAGGCGAACCGCAACCTGCTCGAGATCACCTACTCCATCACCGACAGCGCCAGGGGCGTCCGGGTCCGTCGCCTCCACGACCGCACCACCGCGGTGATCCTCCGCCCGCTCGACTCGCTCGGGCAGCCCCACCCGGAGCGGCTCGCGCTCGAGGATGCCTGCGCTCTCGTCGCGGCGGTGTCGAAACGGATGGATCTGGAGGACCCGCCCGAGGTCGGGGCCACCTCGTGGAAGCCCGCCTGGGGCTAGGCGCCGCGGCTCAGCAGGTGGCGGAGTAGGCGCTCTTGCCCAGCACCTTCCCTGTCCTGGCCTGCCTGCCCGTCTTGAGCGACCAGGCACGCACCCAGTCGACGGAGAACTGGCTGCCGTTGTGCTCCGTGGCGTCGTCCGCGCCGACCAGGCTCATCCGGGGCACCAGTGCCTTGCCGGCGAGCGCGTTCCGCTTCACCGTCGCGAAGGCCTTGCCGTCGAAGAACCAGGTGATGTGGTCCTTGGCCACCTCGACCGCGAACGCGTGCACGCCGCTCGCGGCCGGCGTCGAGGTCTTCGTGTGCCTCCACTGCGCCTTGGCCCGCGCGGAGCGCACCCCCACGGAGTACGACCTGGAGCCGATCTCCATGTCGGCGACCTGGATCGCCTCGGGTGAGCACGCGACGGCCGCAGCGCCCTGGGGGACCAGCTCCAGCCGCATCCGGTAGTTGCGCGCCCCGTCCTCGAAGACGTTCTGCCAGGCGCTGAACTCCCAGCGGCCGTAGGTCTGGGCGTTGCCGCTCACCGTGGCCGACGTGGTGCCGCGGTCACCCTCGCCCTTGAGGATCAGCCGGCTCTGGAAGGCCAGCGCGCCGTTGAAGACGGAGGCCCGCCCGCTGCCGCTCGACGCATCCAGCCACCTCCCCTTGAGCACCTGGCCTCGGAAGGGCGCCGAGGTGAGCGACTCGCCGAACTCCCACGCCCAGTCGTAGCGCGGCGTGTGCCAGCCCCAGCTGGAGCTCGCGACGCCGTAGCGGCTCGAGTCGGGCGCGGTCGCGGCGCGGACGCGAGCCGCGCGGTCCGGACCGTCGTCCTCTCGGATGGGGAGGTCGGAGGAAGCGAACCGCACGTACGTCGGCCACGAGGGCGTCCAGCCGATCCTGTGCCCGCCCGCGGTGACGTCCTCGGCCCGGGCGCGCAGCACGCGCTCGCCGGCGGGTGCCGCGGTGAGGGGGAAGAGCGCGATGCCGGCAGCGTCGGCCTTGCGGGTGGCCACGGTGCGCCACTGGTTGCCGTTGACGCGCTCCTGCAGCGTGATGACCCGTCCGGCGAACGTCGGGGGCTCGAGGCGGCGAGCCGGGTAGAGGTCCGCGGCGGAGTCGACCTCCACGGTGTAGGGGAGGGCGGGCGGCACGGTCACGAACTGGTCCTTCTCGTCCTGCCCGTTGACCGACAGCGACACCGCCTGCGGCTTGGCGTAGAAGAGGTGCGGCGCGGTCACCATGCCGCCGCCCGCCACGCGGTACCTGATCTTGAACATCGACGGCGCCGGGAAGCGGAACTTGAAGGCCCCCGACGCGCTCGTCCTCGCCTTGCCGTTCTTGACGTCGGTCCACTTGTCGCCCGGCCGGTTCATGTGGAACTGCAGGCGGATCGCCCGCCGCCCGGGCTTGGGCAGCCTGCCCTGGAAGGTTACCGCCTGTCCGGCCACGTGCACCGCGGGGGAGACGGTGAGCGTGCCGACGGCGCGCTCGGACGTCGAGGCGGCGGGTGCGGCGGCGGGTGCGGGGGTCGCGGTCGCGCTGGAGGTGGCCGTGACCGTCGCGAGCGCGCAGACCGTCAGCGTCAGGGCGAGCCCGGCGGCCCGCGCGCGGCGCAGGCGACCGCCTAGCGGTGTCTGGCTCGACGGCGGGGTGGGTGGGTGTGTGGCCACGGTGCGCTCCGCGAGGTGGGTGTGGGGTGTGCCCTGCAGTACCACCATGATCACCCCGCGTCCCGGTCACGGGAGGGGTTTCAGGCAAACGCCGGCACCTAGCCCCGACTCCTGCCGTCGGCCAGCATCGGCGGGCACTCGCCGCCGGGGCTCGTGGAGAGCTCGTAGTGCCACATCTCGTTGGCGAAGGTCTGGCACAGGCCGTAGCGGGACCCGTGCTGGCTCAGCCAGCTGAGGGCGTCGGTCGGTCCGAGGTCGACGGCGTCGCCGGTGACGTGCGCCGACGTGTCCGGCGTGGCGACATAGCGTCGTGCCTCCTCGTCGCTGCCGTAGGTGGCGACGGCCTCGTCGTAGAGGCGCTGCTGGTGCTCACGGCTGCGCCAGCCGCTGGTGACGACCATCGGCACCCCCGCGCGGCGCGCGTCGCGCGCGGCCGTCACGACCGCCTCGCGCAGATCGGGGTCCAGACGCGCGACGCCGGCCCGGCTGGTGTCGAACGCGCCGGCCTCACCGTCCGTGGCGGGGAGGTCGCCGGCCGGCGCCGGGGGTACGTCGCTCGACCCGGACGGGGCGGACCGGTCGCCCGCCTCCCCGTCGCCGCCGCCACAGGCCAGCGTGACGACGGCGACGAGCAGCAGGACGCCGATGAGCAGGGAACGTGAGCGCTGGTAGGTCATGGCGTCGACGCTTCCAGCCGGGCCCGGCCCGGACCTCCCTCGCAGGTACCGCCGTGCCGCCCCGGAGGCCCTCCTGGCTCCTCCGGGCGGCTACCCCGACAGGTCAGACCCGCCGGTGCGCCCGGCCCCCGAAGTGCATGTACGTCGGCCGGCCACCGACCTCGTCGGGGTTGAAGAACGCCGCGAGCAGGTCGGCGTCGGCGATCGGCAGCTTGAGCAGGAACGAGTCGTCGCGGACGACCGGCACGAGGGGCAGGTCGATCATCGGCGGCCAGCCCTGGTCCTGCGCGACCCCGTGCGACGGCGTCACCGTGGCGAGCAGGTGTCCTTCGTCGCTCGCGCGGATCTCAAAGGTCAGGCCCTCGCGGTGGTAGCTGCCGGTGTAGCGGTCGGGGTCGGTCACCGCGACGTCCTCGAGCGCGGCCGGGTCGGGTCGCGGGCCGACGCCGAGGCGCCGGCCGTAGAGCCAGTCGGCCAGCTCGCGGTAGAGGTTCAGCGCGCTCTCCACGTTGGTCTGCAGGCAGAAGCCGAACCGCTCTTCGGGGTTCACGCGCATGAAGGCGTTCTGCCCGATGGAGTTGCCGTCGTGGCCGACCACGGAGACCTCGCCCCAGTGGTCGAGGATCCAGCCGAGCCCCCAGCCCTGCCCGAGCACGGTGTCGTCGACCAGGGCGACCTGCTGCTCGAGCATGCTGGCGGCCAGGCCGGCGTCCAGGAGCCGGGTGCCGTCGGGGGCGACGCCGCCGTCCAGGTGCAGCTGCGTGAACTTGAGTACGTCGCCCGCCGACGCCACCAACGCGCTGCCCATCGGGGCGAACGCCCGCCACAGGCCCCAGGTCGGGCTGACCACCAGCGTGGCCGGGTCCTCCGGGTCGGGGACGTGCCCCACCGAGACGGGATGCACGATCGCCTCGTCGGCGAAGCAGACGCTGTGCTGCAGTCCCAGGGGAGTGAAGATCCGCTCACGGAGCGCCTCCTCGAACGGCGTGCCCATGAGGACCTCGACCACGCGGCCGAGGATCGAGTAGCCGCTGTTGCTGTAGCTCCAGATCAGCCCCGGGGGAGCGATCTGCGGCAGGTCGGCGCAGCCGGCGACGTACTTCGCCAGCGCGTCGTCGCCGCGGCCGGTGTCGGTGAAGTGGTCCCCGTCGAAGCCGCTGGTGTGGGTCAGTAGGTCGCGCGCGGTGACGGTGTCGCGAGCGTGGTGGTCGGCGACCTCGAAGTCGGGCAGATAGGTCCGGATCGGGGTGTCCAGGTCGAGCTTGCCCTCGTCGACGAGCATCATCACCAGGGTCGCGGTGTAGAGCTTGCCGATCGAGCCGGGCAGGAAGAGGGCGTCGGTGGTGGTGGGTGCCCCCGTCCTCAGGCTGAGGACGCCGGCGGCGACCTCGGTGACGGCGTCGCCGTCGAGGACGGCCAGCTGGGCGCCCGGGACGTCGTGCTTGCGGATGAGCTCGCCGAGCTTCTGCTCGAGCTCCTGGTGCGTGAACGTGGCGGACATGGGGACTCCTCGGTGGGTTACCTACACTGTAGGTCTCACCATACCTACACTGTAGGTACTCCTGTCAATGGCGATATGCTCCCCCGGTGGCGGCGCTGACGCGAGAGCGGATCCTGGCCTGCGCGGTGTCCATGGCCGACCGCGACGGGCTCGACGCGGTGACCCTGCGCAAGATCGCGGGGGAGCTGGGCGTCCACGTCACCTCGCTCTACAACCACGTGGCCACCCGCGACGCCATCACCGACGGCATCGTCGACACCCTCCTGGACGAGGCGCACCTGCCCGTGACGCCCGTGGCGTGGGAGGAGTGGGCGCGCAGCTTCTTCGCCGCCATGAGCACCCTGGCCACCCAGCACCCGGGCGCCTTCACCGCGTTCTCCCGCCGCCCCGTCCAGGGCCCCCGCGCCGCCGCCTCCTTCGAGGTCGCGATGGCCGCGTTCAGCGAGGCCGGGCTGTCGACCGAGGACGCCTACAACGCCGTGAAGTCGGTCGCCTACATCGCGCTCATGGTCGGCGCCGAGCGCAGCATGGTGGCCCGCGGCGAGCTCCTGGAGACCGCCATGGAGGACCTTCCGGACGAGACGTTCCCGCAGTTCCACGCTCTCGAGGAGCACGATCCGACCACCGCGTGGGCGTTCAGCCTGGAGACGCTCGTCGCCGGGCTCCGGGCGCAGGTCGCTCGGCAGGCCGCGACCCGGTAGCTGCGCAGCCGGAGCGCCCGGCTCACCTCGCCTCGGCGACCGCCTGCGTGCGCCAGTCGCGAGGCAGCACGCCGTACGCCGCACGGAACCGGCGGCCGAAGTGGGTAGTGTCCTTGAAGCCCCACGACCGCGCCACCTGCGAGATGGGGCGGTGAGCGGGGGCGCTCGCCAGCTCGGCCCTCGCCCCGGCGAGCCGTTGGGCGATGACGTGCTGCTCGAGGCTGAACCCCGCCTCGGCGCACGCCCGGAAGAGCTGGCGCCGCGAGACCGCCAACGCCCCGGCGACCTGGTCGGCATCGAGACCCGGGTCGCGCAGGTGCTGGTGGACGTAGGCGCGGACCTGGGCGGCCAGCGTCTGGTCGAGGACGTCGGGGTCGCGGCCGCCGTCGGCGACGGCGCCGCTCAGCAGTGCGCGCACGAGCTGGATGCTCGCCTCGCCCAGCTGCGGCGCGGCGGCGGAGGCGCTGAGGCGCTCGGCGTCCTGGGTGAGCTCGACGAGGTACCGGCTGACGATCCCGTGCAGGGGACTGCACGGCAGCCGGGATGACGCCCGCTGGACGACCTCGAGCGGAAGCCCGAGCCGGGCGATCGGCACCTGTAGGGAGACCGAGGAGCCCCAGCCCGACCAGGCGAAGTCGAAGGGCCGGGTCACGTCGACCACCATCAGGTCGCCGGTGTGGACCAGTCGTCGACGCTCACCCGTCTGGAGCCGGCCGACACCGTCGCCGTGCACGGCGATGGCGACCGCCTCGGGGGAGGCGGCCCGGGCCGTGCGCTCGTCGCGGTGCATAGTGATGCCGGTGCTGCGAGCCGTGAAGACGCGGGTCTCGCCGAGCTCGGCGAGCTCCATGCGGCCGACCACGCCATGCGTGCCGGTCTCCAGCTCGATGCCCGTCGCGCCCGACGCCTCGGCCATCGCGGCGCGGAAGACCTCGTACCGATCGCGGCGATCGACGGCTGCGGTGTCGAGGAGGACGGCCATGCGTCCCTGCCTTCCACGGGGGTACGCGGCGCTTCGCCGTCCAATGTAGGCCGCCCCTCCGCCCCCGGGCAACGGTCCTCTCCTCGCTCCGGCGGCCGAGATCCGGCGCTCGAGGCCGACCGTCAGGCACGCAGGACCGTTCCGGTGCGGAGTGCGCTCGTGTGAGCGTGGCCCTGCTCGAGTTCATCTCCCACTGACCCACCCACCTGGAGGACCGATGAGCACCGACGAGACCACCCCCGCCACGCCCCCCGACGGCCCCGACACCATCGTGCTCGTCCACGGGCTCTGGGTCACCCCGCGCAGCTGGGAGCAGTGGGTGCCGCACTACGAGGCGCGCGGCTTCCGGGTCCTCACCCCGGCGTACCCGGGCTTCGAGATCGAGGTCGAGGCGCTGCGCGGGGACCCCAGCGTGATCGCGGACTGCTCGATCACCGACACCATCGAGCACCTCTCCGCCGTGGTCCGGTCCGTGGAGCGGCCACCGATCATCATGGGTCACTCCTTCGGCGGGGCGCTGACCCAGATGCTGCTCGCCCGCGGCCTGGGGGCGGCCGGCGTCGCCATCGACTCCGCGCCCACCGAGGGCGTGCGGCGCAACCCGCTGTCCCAGGTCAGGTCGCTCTTCCCGGCGCTGAACAACCCCGCGAAGCGGCACCAGGCGGTCGGCTTCACCCCCGAGCAGTTCCACTACGCCTTCACCAACACCCTTGACGAGGCCGCCGCCCGGGCCGCGTACGACCGGTACGCGATCGCGGCGCCCGGCCGGTGGGTCTGGGAGTACGGCCTCATCGCCAACTTCAAGCCCGGCCCTCAGGAGACGTGGGTCGACTACGCGAACGACGACCGCGCGCCGCTGCTGTTCCTCGCCGGCGGGGAGGACCACATCATGCCGCCGTCGGTGAACGAGTCGAACGCCCGCAAGTACCGCAGGTCGAGTGCGATCACCGAGTACCGGCTGCTCGACGGCCGGTCGCACTGGACCTGCGCCGAGCCCGGGTGGGAGGCCGTCGCCGACCAGGCGCTCGACTGGGCGCTCGCGCACGCGAGCGTCTCCCACCAGCCCGCTGGATGAGGCGGGGTCGTCCGTCGGTGGTCGAGGCGCGTCAGAGCTCCTCGAGCCAGGCGCGCCAGGCCGGCTCCTCACGCCGTACGTAGTCGGCGGCGTCGGCGGAGAACAGGTAGCCACGCACGCCCAGCGTCGCCTTGCCGTCGGCCTCGTCGAACACGAAGGCGCTGAGCATCCCGGGCACCGGCGCCGTGAGTCGCACCAGCGCCTGCCGTTCGCCGAGCCGCTCGACGGTGCCGGAGGTGTCGCGCACCTGGACCGCGGCGCCCTTTTCGACCGCCCCGAGCGCGTCGGAGAGGCTCTTCCAGAGCGTCGCGACGTCGCCGGGGCGGGAGGCGGTGGCCTCGAGCTGCGTGGCCTCCTGCCCCGGGAAGTGCGACAGGTAGAGCCGCAGGTTGTCGAAGAACGGCTTCCAGCTGGCGCCCATGTCCTCCCAGAACTCCGCCTCCCAGTCGGCGCCGGTCCCGAAGCCGCTGCTGGTCACGCGGACGACGCAGGTGCCGCCGGAGCGTGCCTCGACCAGGAACTCCGACGTCAGCGGGCTGAGCTCGTCGGGGCTCTTGCCCATCAGGGCGGCCCAGTCCTCCTCGTAGGCGAGGCGGCGTGGCGGGTCCCAGCCGGTGACCTGGCCGTCCGAGCCCATCTCGGGGCCCATGCTGAAGTGCAGGGAGCCGCCCTCGTGCTCCTCCAGCTCGGTCGGCAGGAACCACGCGCTCATGCCTCGGGCGGTGGCGATGGCCCGCCACACCTGCTCCGGTGTGCCGGGCACCTCGACGCTGAACTCCAGGCGGTACGGGACGTGCGGGGTGGTGCTCATGCGCTCTCCTCGGGGAGTGGGTGGGCGGCCACGAGCAGCCGGTGGGGTCGCCCGTCGTCGTGGTGGTAGCGAGCGGCCAGGTCGAGCACCGCGGCGGTCAGGTCGTCGGCGAAGGCGGCCCGGTCGGCGGCCGACCGGAAGCCGATCTCGGTGTCGATGGTCAGCGTCGGAAGCCGCTTGCCGGACGCACCGGCCCGTCGGGCCAGGGCGCCGACCTCGCGCACCAGCCGACCCGCCAGGGCGACCAGGTAGCCCGCGGACAGGTGGTCGGCGTTGGCGTCCGGGTCGGCCGCCGACGCGCTGACGGCCGCCGGCGACACGACGTACGACGCGGCCGAGGCCTGCAGCACCCGCTCGGTGATGCCGCCGTGCCGGCGCTCCTCGGCGAGCTCGACGAGCCCGTGCTGCTCGAGGGCCTTGAGGTGGTAGGTGACCTTCTGGCGGGCGATGCCGACCCGGGCCGCGAGGCCTGCGGCCGAGGTCGGCACGGAGAGCTCGCCGAGCAGCCGCGCCCGGATCGGGTCCAGCGCCACGGCCGCGGCCTGCGCGCTCTCGATGACCTCGACGTCCTTCATGACGCCACGGTGGCATTGACAACTTTTATTGTCAAGGGTCAGCGTGCCGGCGTGACCTCCGCGACGGTCGGGCGGGCGGGGGCCTTCTCGCCGGCCCTCAGGAAGCTGCCCGTCCGCTCCCTGCCGAGTACGTCGGTCGCCTCGCCGTCGCGCCAGACCACGCGCCCGCCGACCATGACCAGCGGGACGGTGGCGTCGTTGCGGTTGACCATGCGGGACAGGCCGTCGTACTGCGCGACGGGCGCCTCGGCGTACTCGTCCAGCGTGTCGTCGAGCCGGGTGGGATCGAGCAGGAACAGGTCGGCGCGGTCGCCGACGCGCAGGTGGCCCGCATCGAGGCCGTACCAGTCGGCCAGCTCGCCGGTGAGGCGGTGCACGGCCTGCTCCATGCGCAGGAACGGCCGGCCGGCGACCTCGGCGTCACGCACGTGACGCAGCAGCCGGAGACCGAAGTTGTAGAAGGCCATGTTGCGCAGGTGGGCGCCGGCGTCGGAGAAGCCCATCTGGACGCCCGGGCTCTGCGCCATCTTTTTCAGGATCTCGGGGCGGTGGTTGGAGATCGTGGTGCGCCAGCGCAGCGCGGTGCCGTGCTCGAGCACCAGGTCGAGGTAGGCGTCGACGGGGTGCAGGCCGCCGCGCTCGAGGCCGACCTTGCCGAAGGACTTGCCGACGACAAAGGCATCCGGGCACGCGAGGATCTCGGCGTCGAAGAAGTCGCGGTGCCACACGCGCGGGCCGTACTTGGAGTCGTAGTCCTTGCGGAAGCGGCGCCGGTAGCCCTCGTCGCGCATCAGCTCGTCGCGCGCCACCTTCTCCTTCAGGTGCAGGGCGGCGGCGCCGGAGCCGAACTCCTCGAAGATCACCAGGTCGATGCCGTCGGCGTAGACCTCGAAGGGCACCGGCAGGTGCTGCCACTTGAAGTCCGCGCCCAGCCGGTTGACGCCCGCGGCCAGCAGTCGCATCAGGTGGATGATGAACGGGATGGCCTTGATGTCGGCCGCCGAGAGCAGGCTGGTCTTGAGCGGCTTGGTCCGTCCCAGTCCGATGGAGCCCAGTCCGATCGAGCCCAGCGCCTGCGTGACGATCGTGTGCGGGTGGCTGGCGTCCGGCCCCGCCTGGAGGGCCCGCTCGCGCGAGCGCAGGATCCGGCGCAGGCCGCGCATCTCGCGCCACGTCGCGTACGTCGACGGCAGCGTGCGCGAGCGGCACGCGTCACCGTCGAGCTTGTCGAAGAGCAGCTGCTGCGCCGACATCCCGACGAAGCCCGCGTCGAGGGCCTCGGTGAGCATCGACTCCATCCGGGCCTGCTCGTGGCGCGAGGGGCGGACCTGCTTGCGGGTGGCCCGGTCCAGGCCCATGGTCGCGGTGCGCATGTCGGAGTGGCCGATGAACGCCGCCAGGTTGGGGCCGAGCGGCAGCGCCTCCAGCGCCGCGACGTACTCGTGCGCCGAGGACCAGGTCTTGGCCTCCTCGACCGAGGCGATCACGTGCTGGCGGGGGATCGCCTCCACCCGGCCGAACAGGTCACCCGCGTCGACGCTGCCGACGTGGACGGTCGAGAGCGAGCAGGAGCCGAGCAGGATCGTGGTCACGCCGTGGCGCAGCGACTCCAGCAGGTGCGGGTCCTTGAGCACCTCGATGTCGTAGTGGGTGTGGATGTCGACCATGCCCGGCAGCACCCACCGGCCGGTGGCGTCGACGACCTCGCGGCAGCCGGTCTCGTCCAGCGGCTCGGCCGAGACCGCGACCACGCGACCGTCGGTGATGCCGAGGTGGCGCTGCGCGGGCGGGGCGCCGGTCCCGTCGAACCAGGTGCCGCCCCGGATGATCGTGTCGAAGGCCATCCCGCGATCGAAGCGGAGTCGTTGACACGCGTCAAGAGGTGATGCGGATCACAGGTAATCTCCCCGCGCATGAGCCTCGGGAACGACACTCCTCCTGCCGGCACGCCCGACGTCCCGGTCACCGACAAGCGCAAGATGGCCGCAGCCGCGGTGCTGCTCGCCATCCCCGTCATCGCCCTCATGTGGGTCTCCTCCTACGCCCGCGAGGACCCGAAGCTGTTCGGCTTCCCGTTCTTCTTCTGGTACCAGTTCCTGTGGGTGTTCCTCTGCTCCGCCATGACCTGGGGCGCCTACCGGCTCACCCTGTCCGCCCGCGCCCCGCGAGGGGGTGAGGACCGGTGAGCGCCCCGACCGCGATGGTGACCGGCGGCGGGGTCAACACCGTCGCGCTGGTCGTGCTGATCGTGCTGTTCCTGGTGGTGACCGTGCTGGGCTTCATGGCCTCGCGCTTCCAGCGCGGCGAGAGCCTGAACTCGCTCGACGAGTGGGGCCTGGGCGGGCGCAAGTTCGGCACCTGGATCACCTGGTTCCTGCTGGGCGGCGACCTCTACACGGCGTACACGTTCGTCGCCGTGCCGGCCGCGATGTTCGCGACCGGAGCCGTCGCCGGCTTCTTCGCGGTGCCCTACACGATCGTGCTCTACCCGATCATCTTCGTCTTCATGGCGCGGCTGTGGTCGGTGAGCCACCGCCACGGCTACGTCACCACGGCCGACTTCGTCCGCGGGCGGTACGACGACCGCTCGCTGTCGCTGGCCGTCGCGGTCACCGGCTTCCTGGCGACGATGCCCTACATCGCCCTGCAGCTCGTCGGCATCCAGGCGGTGCTCGAGGTGGCCGGTGTCGGCGGCTCGGACAACATCATCGCCAAGGACGCGCCGCTGCTGGTGGCGTTCGCGGTCCTGGCCGCCTACACCTACTCCTCGGGCCTGCGCGCGCCCGCGGTGATCGCGTTCGTCAAGGACATCCTGATCTACGTCGTCATCATCGTCGCGATCGTCTACCTGCCCTCGCAGGTGGGCGGCTGGGACAGCATCTTCGGCGCGGCCGAGGAGAAGATGACGGCCACCAACGAGGTGACCCAGGCGCCCCAGGGCTCCTTCATCCCCGGCTCCGGGGCGATGTGGGCCTATGCGACGCTCGGCCTCGGGTCGGCGCTGGCGCTGTTCATGTACCCGCACTCGATCACCGCGAGCCTGTCGTCCGGCAGCCGCAACACCGTGCGACGCAACGCCGCCCTGCTGCCGGCGTACTCGTTCGTGCTGGGACTGCTGGCGCTGCTCGGCTGGGTCGCCATCGCCGCCGGCACCGACCCGACCGGCCTCGACGGCGAGGTCAACCCGCAGCTGGTCATCCCGCAGCTGTTCGAGGACTTCTTCCCGGGCTGGTTCGCCGGGGTCGCGTTCGCCGCGATCGCCATCGGCGCGCCGGTGCCGGCGGCGATCATGTCGATCGCGGCGGCCAACACCTTCTCCCGCAACATCTACAAGGAGTGGCTGAAGAAGGACGCGACGCCCGAGCAGGAGGCCAAGGTCTCCAAGCTGATGTCGCTGGTGGTCAAGGCGTTCGCGCTGGTCTTCGTGCTCACCCTCGACAAGCAGAACGCGATCAACTTCCAGCTCCTCGGCGGCATCTGGATCCTGCAGACCTTCCCCGCGATCGTCTTCAGCCTCTACACGAGGTGGTTCCACCGCACGGCGCTGCTGGTCGGCTGGGGTGCGGGCATGGTCTACGGCACGGTCAAGGCCTACCAGGTCATCAACCCGGTCACCGGCAAGCACTTCGGTGGCTCGCTCGGCGAGATCCCAGGGCTGGGGGAGATGGGCTACATCGCCATGACGGCGTTCGCGCTCAACCTGATCGTCACCGTTGTCCTCACCCTCGCGCTCAACGCGCTCAAGGTGTCCAACGGCCGCGACGCCACCTCGCCAGGCGACTACTTCGCCGACGCCGACGACCCGCGCGTCCAGGCCGACCTCGCGCACAAGGACGACGTCTTCCGCGGGGAGCCGGAGACGACGACCTGAGCGGCGGGCACTACGCGGTGGCGGCGAAGGCCTCCGCGATGACGGCGAACCCCTCGGCCAGCAGGGCGTCGGGGATGGAGAGGGGCGGCAGGAAGCGAAGGACGTTGCCGTAGGTGCCGCAGGTGAGGACCACCACGCCCTGGGCGTGGCAGTAGGCCGCAACGGCGGCCGTGCGGGCCGGGTCGGGCTCGGTGGTCCCGGGCGCGCACAGCTCGATGGCCATCATCGCGCCGCGGCCGCGCACGTCGCCGATGACCGCGTGGGTCTCCCGCAGGTCCGCGAGCCGGCTCGCCATCGTCGCGCCGATCGCGCGGGCGCGGGCGGTGAGATGGTGCTCGCGCATCTCCTCGATCGCCCCCAGCGCCGCCGCGCAGGCGACCGGGTTGCCGCCGTACGTGCCGCCGAGGCCGCCCACGTGGACCCGGTCCATGAGCTCGGCGCGGCCGGTCACGGCGGACAGCGGCAGGCCGCCGGCGATGCCCTTGGCGGTGGCCACGAGATCGGGGACGACCCCCTCGTGGTCGCTGGCGAACCAGTCGCCGGTGCGGCAGAAGCCGGACTGGATCTCGTCGGCGACGTAGACGACGTCGTGGGCGGCGGCCCACGCGGCGATCGCGGGCAGGAAGCCCGGCGCGGGCACGACGAAGCCGCCCTCGCCCTGGATCGGCTCGATCACCACACAGGCGAGGTTGGCTGCGCCGACCTGCTTCTCCAGCAGGTCGATGGCGCGCGCCGCGGCGTCCGGACCGGAGAGGCCGTCGCGGAAGGGGTAGGACATCGGCGCCCGGTAGACCTCGCCCGCGAACGGCCCGAAGCCGTTCTTGTACGGCATGTTCTTCGCCGTCATCGCCATCGTGAGATTGGTGCGTCCGTGGTAGGCGTGGTCGAACACCGCGACCGCGTCCCTGCCGGTGGCCACGCGCGCGATCTTGACGGCGTTCTCGACCGCCTCGGCGCCGGAGTTGAACAGCGCCGACTTCTTGGCGTGCCCGCCCGGCGTCAGCTCGCCGAGCTGCTCGCACACGTCGACGTAGCCGTCGTACGGCGTGATCATGAAGCAGGTGTGCGTGAACGCCGCCAGCTGCTCGCTCGCGCGGCGTACGACGTGCGGCGCGGCGTTGCCCACGGTGGTGACCGCGATGCCGGAGCCGAGATCGATCAGGTGGTTGCCGTCGACGTCGACGAGCACGCCGCCGCCCGCCTCGACGACGAAGACCGGCAGCGTCGTGCCCACGCCGTCGGCGACGTGTCGCCGCTTGCGCTCGAGCCGGAGCAGGGACCCGGGCCCGGGGACGGGAGTCACGAGGCGGCGTTCCTGCGCGATGCTCATCGACCCAGGCTAATGCGGGAGGATGGAGCCGTGAGAGACGTCGTGATCCTCGGCAGCACCGGCTCCATCGGCACCCAGGCCCTGGAGCTGGTCCGCGCCAACCCCGACCGCTTCCGTGTTGTCGGGCTGACGGCGGGCGGCTCGCAGCCGGAGCTGTTCGAGCAGCAGGTCGCCGAGCTCGGCCCGCGCTTCTCAGGTCTGGGGGAGGAGGCCTCCGTCGAGGCGGCCTCGATGTCGTGCGACGTCGTGCTCAACGGCATCACCGGGGCAGTGGGGCTGCGCCCGACGCTGGCCGCCCTCGACGCCGGGAACACGCTCGCGCTGGCCAACAAGGAGTCGCTGATCATGGGCGGGCCGCTGGTGCTGGAGCGGGCCAAGCCCGGCCAGATCGTGCCGGTCGACTCCGAGCACAGCGCGCTCGCGCAGTGCCTGCGGGGCGGTCGCCCCGACGAGGTGCGCCGCCTGGTGCTCACCGCGAGCGGGGGCCCCTTCCGCGGCCGCACCCGCGACGAGCTCGCGGGGGTCACGCCCGCACAGGCGATGGCGCACCCGACCTGGGCCATGGGCCCGGTCATCACGATCAACTCAGCGACCCTGGTCAACAAGGGCCTGGAGGTGATCGAGGCCCACCTGCTGTTCGGGATCCCGTTCGACCGGATCGAGGTGGTGGTGCACCCGACGAGCGTCGTGCACTCGATGGTGGAGTTCCTCGACGGCTCGACGCTGGTCCAGGCCAGCCCGCCGACCATGCTGATCCCGATCTCGCTGGGCCTCGCCTGGCCCGACCGGGTGCCGGACGCCGCCGCGCCGGTCGACTGGAGCCGTCCCGAGACCTGGGAGTTCTTCCCGCTCGACGACGAGGCGTTCCCGGCGGTGTCGCTCGCGCGGCAGGCGGGGGAGCGCGGAGGCACCGCGCCTGCGGTCTACAACGCGGCCAACGAGGTGTGCGTCGAGGAGTTCCGGGCGGGCCGGCTCGCGTTCACCGACATCGTTTCGAGCGTCGCCGCCGTCCTCGCGCGCCACGACGTACCCTCGGAGGAGGGCCTGACGATCGACGGCATCCTCGCCGCTGACGCCTGGGCCCGCACCGAGACCCGCACCTTGATAGGGAGACCTGAGTGACCGCTCTCTACTACCTGCTCGGCGTCGTCCTCTTCGTCGTCGCCATCCTCGCCTCGATCGGCCTGCACGAGCTCGGCCACATGATCCCGGCGAAGAGGTTCGGCGGGAAGGTCACGCAGTACTTCATCGGCTTCGGCCCCACGGTGTGGAGCCGCCAGGTCGGCGAGACCGAGTACGGCGTGAAGGCGATCCCCCTGGGTGGCTACGTCAAGATCGTCGGGATGCTGCCTCCCGGAGCCGACCAGCTCGCCGACGAGGTCACCGTCGACGCCGACGGCAACACCGTCACCCGGGTGCGCAAGTCCAACACCGGGATGTTCACCCAGCTGATCTCCGACGCCCGCGCCGCCGAGTGGGAGCTCGTGCAGCCCGAGGACTCCGAGCGGCTCTTCTACAAGCTCCCGTCGTGGAAGAAGGTCGTCGTGATGGCGGGCGGTCCGACCGTCAACATCGTGATCGCCTTCCTCATCTTCTGCGCGGTGTTCGCGACCTACGGCAACCCCAGCGACCCGCAGGTCGACCCGGTGGTGGCTCGGGTCGAGGCCTGCGTCGTGCCCGCCGCCGAGGCGGGGCGCGTCTGCACCGACGAGGACCCGGTGGCTCCGGCGTACGAGGCGGGCTTCCGCGAGGGCGACCGGTTCGTCTCCTTCAACGGCGAGGAGGTCACCGACTGGCGCCAGCTCCAGGGCCTGATCCGGGGCAACGACGACGGACGCGCCGAGATCGTCGTCGAGCGCGGCGGCGAGGAGCTCACGCTCACCACCAGCACCCTCGTCACCGCCCGCCCGACCTCGGCCACCGACGCCACCGAGGAGCAGGTCGGCTTCCTCGGCATCCAGCCCGCCACCCACCTCCAGACCGGCGGGGTGCCCTACACGCTGGAGCAGATGGGCGCCATGACCGTCGACACGGTCCAGGCCCTCGCCACGCTCCCGGTCAAGGTGTGGGACGTCGCCCAGGCCATCGTCGGCCTCGAGGAGCGCGACCCCGCGGGACCGGTCAGCATCGTCGGCGGCGGACGGCTCGCGGGCGAGACCGTCTCCCACGACGAGTTCCCGGTCGCCGACAAGGCCGTCTTCCTGTTGATGCTGATCGCGGGGTTCAACTTCTTCATCGGGATGTTCAACTTCCTCCCGCTGCTGCCCCTCGACGGCGGCCACATCGCCAGCGCGCTGTGGGAGGCCGTACGCCGCCGCCTCGCGCGCCTGCGCGGCCGCCCCGACCCCGGCTACGTCGACGCGGCCAAGCTGCTCCCCGTCGCCTACGTCGTCGCCTCCGCGATGCTCGTCATGGGCGTCGTGCTGATCGTCGGCGACCTGGTCGTGCCGCTGCACCTCGAGGGGTAGCCGCTCGCGGAGCGCTCGCCTCGACCACCGCAGGCGGCCCGGGCGAATGCGGAGCGCGCGGACACCGGCCAGTAACCTGGGGGCCATGACCGCCATCAGCCTCGGCATGCCGGAGGCGCCGCCTCCCGTGCTCGCCCCACGCCGCAAGACCCGCCAGATCCAGGTGGGCAGGGTCGGGGTCGGGAGCGACCACCCGGTGTCGGTGCAGTCGATGACGACGACGCTCACCTCCGACGTCAACGCGACCCTGCAGCAGATCGCCGAGCTGACCGCGACCGGGTGTGACATCGTGCGCATCGCCTGTCCGAGCCAGGACGACGCCGACGCGCTCGCCGAGATCGCGGAGCACTCCCAGATCCCGGTGATCGCCGACATCCACTTCCAGCCCAAGTACGTCTTCGCCGCGATCGACGCCGGCTGCGCCGCCGTGCGCGTCAACCCGGGCAACATCCGCAAGTTCGACGACCAGGTGAAGGAGATCGCGCGCGCCGCCCAGGACCGCGGTACCTCGATCCGCATCGGCGTCAACGCCGGGTCGCTGGACCCGCGCCTGCTGCAGAAGTACGGAAAGGCCACGCCCGAGGCGCTCGTGGAGTCGGCGAAGTGGGAGGCCGGGCTGTTCGAGGAGCACGGCTTCCGGGACTTCAAGATCTCGGTCAAGCACAACGACCCCGTGGTCATGGTGCGCGCCTACGAGCTGCTGGCCGCCGAGGGGGACTGGCCGCTGCACCTCGGCGTCACCGAGGCCGGGCCGGCGTTCCAGGGCACGATCAAGTCCGCGACCGCCTTCGGCGCACTGCTGAGCCAGGGCATCGGCGACACCATCCGCGTCTCCCTCTCGGCCCCGCCGGTCGAGGAGGTCAAGGTCGGCATCCAGATTCTGCAGTCGCTCAACCTGCGCCCGCGCAAGCTCGAGATCGTCAGCTGCCCGAGCTGCGGCCGCGCGCAGGTCGACGTCTACACCCTGGCCGAGCAGGTGACCGCCGGCCTCGAGGGCATGGAGGTCCCGCTGCGCGTCGCCGTCATGGGCTGCGTCGTCAACGGCCCGGGTGAGGCGCGTGAGGCCGACCTCGGCGTCGCCTCGGGCAACGGCAAGGGCCAGATCTTCGTCAAGGGCGAGGTCATCAAGACCGTCCCCGAGTCGCAGATCGTGGAGACGCTGATCGAGGAGGCCATGCGCATCGCCGAGGGCATGGAGGCCGTCGACGGCGCCGAGGCCCAGGTCACCGTCTCCTAGGCACGCCGGTCGCCCCCGGGCGGACTTCGGCCTAGAGTCTCCTCGTGCCGACGACCACCCGCCACGGCGTACGCCCCCTCGGCTCTGCCGACCTCGAGGCGTTCCTGGCGCTGGCCGAGCGGGACCCGGTGGTCAACGTGTTCGCGATCTACCGCGCCCGCACGACCAGCCTCGAGCCCCGGTGGCTCGGGGGAGAGGTGTGGGGCCGCTTCGCCAACGGTGAGCTGGTCGCCGCCTGCCACGTCGGTGCCAACCTGGTGCCGATCCAGGCCACGGCCGACGACGCGCGGGCGTTCGCCGAGCGAGCGCTGACCCGCAGCCGCAGCGTCTCCACGATCGTGGGGCCCCACGACGCCGTCCGGGTCTTCTGGGACAGCGTCGCCGACTCGTGGGGCAGTCCCCGCGAGTGCCGGTGGGAGCAGCCGCACCTGGTCATCGACACCCCACCGCTGGTCGAGGCGGACCATCGCGTGCGCCGTACGACGCGGCAGGACCTGCCGGAGCTCTACCCCGCCTGCGTGGCCATGTACACCGAGGAGGTCGGAGTGTCCCCGGAGGCCGGGGGCGGCGCCGATCTCTACCGCGCCCGGGTCAGCCAGCTCACCAGCCGGGGCTGGTCCTTCGCCCGCTTCGACGAGGGGCGCGTGGTGTTCAAGGCGGAGGTCGCCTGCGCCACCGAGGACGCCGCGCAGGTCCAGGGCGTCTGGGTGCCTCCGGACCGCCGAGGCGAGGGCCTGGCCACGGCAGGCATGGCCGCGGTCGTCGACTTCGTCCAGCACGAGATCGCGCCGGTCGTCTCGCTCTACGTCAACGAGTGGAACACGCCGGCACGTCGCGCCTACGAGGCCGTCGGCTTCCGGGAGACGATGCGCTTCTCGACCGTGATGTTCTGAGGCGGCGCGCTCCGCGCCGGAACTGGTGCGCGGAGCAAACACCTGCGGAAGTAGCCTGACCGCATGATGATGCGGATGTCGAGCCTGTTCCTGCGGACCCTGCGTGAGGACCCCGTGGACGCCGAGGTCCCGAGCCACCGGCTGCTGGTGCGCGCGGGCTACATTCGCCGCGCCGCCCCGGGGATCTACACCTGGCTGCCCCTCGGCCTGCGGGTGCTGCGCAGGATCGAGACGATCATCCGCGAGGAGATGGACGGGATCGGCGCGCAGGAGCTGTCGTTCCCCGCCCTGCTGCCCAAGGAGCCCTACGAGGCCACCGGTCGGTGGACCGACTACGGCGACGGCATCTTCCGGCTCCAGGACCGCAAGGGCAACGACTACCTGCTCGGGCCCACCCACGAGGAGATGTTCACCCTCGTGGTCAAGGACCTCTACAGCTCCTACAAGGACCTGCCGCTCTCGATCTACCAGATCCAGACGAAGTACCGCGACGAGGCCCGCCCCCGCGCCGGCCTGCTGCGCGGACGCGAGTTCATCATGAAGGACTCCTACTCCTTCGACGTCGACGACGCCGGGCTGGAGGCCAGCTACCAGCGCCACCGCGACGCCTACATCCGGATCTTCGACCGGCTCGGCTTCGAGTACGTCATCGTCAAGGCCACCGCCGGCGCCATGGGCGGCTCCAAGTCGGAGGAGTTCCTGGCCCGCGCCGCCGTGGGCGAGGACACCTACGTGCGGTGCTCGTCGTGTGACTACGCCGCCAACGTCGAGGCCGTCACGGTCCGTCCTCCCGCGCCCGTGCCCTACGACGACGCCCCCGCGGCGCACGCCGAGCAGACGCCCGCGACGCCCACGATCGAGACCCTGGTCGACCACCTCAACGCCACGTTCCCGCGCGCCGACCGTCCCTGGGAGGCCGCCGACACCCTCAAGAACGTGCTGGTCGTGCTCAAGCACCCCGACGGCACCCGCGAGCCGCTGGCCATCGGCCTGCCCGGTGACCGCGAGGTCGACCGCAAGCGCCTCGAGGGCCAACTGGAGCCGATCGAGGTCGAGCCCATGGACGAGGCCGAGCTGCGCAAGCACCCCGCGCTGGTCAAGGGCTACATCGGCCCCGGGGTGCTCGGCGAGAAGAGCGCCTCCGAGATCCGCTACCTGGTCGACCCCCGGGTCGTCGAGGGCACCCGCTGGGTCACCGGCGCCGACGTCGACGGCAGCCACGTGCTCGACCTGGTGGCCGGGCGCGACTTCACCCCCGACGGCACCATCGAGGCCGCCGACGTGCGCGACGGCGACGCCTGCCCCAACTGCGACGAGGGCACCCTGGAGTCCGCGCGCGGCATCGAGATGGGTCACATCTTCCAGCTGGGCCGCAAGTACGCCGAGGCGCTGGAGCTCAAGGTCCTCGACGAGAACGGCAAGCTGGTGACGGTCACCATGGGCTCCTACGGAATCGGCCCCTCGCGGGCCGTCGCCGCCATCGCGGAGGGCACGCTCGACGAGTCCGGTCTGTGCTGGCCGCGCAACGTGGCCCCCGCCGACGTCCACATCGTCGCGGCCGGCAAGGACGCCGACGTGTTCGCGGCCGCCGAGCGGATCGCCCACGAGCTCGACGCCTGCGGCGTCCAGGTCCTCTACGACGACCGGGCCGGCAAGATCAGCCCCGGCGTGAAGTTCAAGGACGCCGAGCTGATCGGAGTGCCCACGATCGTGGTCGTCGGCAAGACCCTCGCCGAGACCGGCGCGGTCGAGGTCCGCGACCGGCGTACCGGCGAGCGGGTCGGGGTCCCCGCCGACCGCGTCGTCGACCACCTGGTCGCCCTGGTGCGCGCCTGACCTGGGCGGCGTGAGTTTCACCGGGTGCCCGGTGAAACTCACGCACCCCGCACGAAGCTTCACACCGGAGGCGTGAGTTTCGCACCGGGCCTGGGGCTAATGGGACCGTCGGTGCAAGGGGGCCGGGCCGCGGCGGCCGGCGGGCTCGATCAGCTCCATGAGGCGCAGGCAGTAGGCGACGCGCTGAGCGAGGCCGGTCGGAGCCCCGATCAGGGCACCGAGCTCGGCGGTCGTGAACGGCTCGTCGGGTAGCTCGGCGCCCAGGAGCCCCAGCGCGTCGCCCGGCTCGCGCAGCTCGTGGCTGCCGACCACCTCGGCGAGGTGGCGCACTCCGGGGTCGCGGGTGCGCCGCCCGGACCGGCTGCGCGTGGGCGCCGGCGCCCGGACGTGGTCCTCGCGGCACAGCAGCACCTCGACGACCAGGTGCGGGTGGCCGATCAGGGAGGGGAAGGCGACCAGCTTGTCGAAGACCTCGAGCACGCCCGCCCGCTTGGGGGAGCGGCGCTCGGAGAGGATCACGCCGTCGACGTCGACCCGCACGATGCGGCGTACGGCGGGGACGGGGTGCACGACCCGCATCCGGTGCTGGTCCAGCAGGCCGTCGAGCTTGGGCCCGAGCGGCGCGAAGCCGCCGGTCTGGACCTCGACCAGCTCCCCGTCGGCGCGGACCAGGTCGACCACCCAGCGGCCGACCGGCACCTCGAACGCGTCGCCCGGGCGGCCCAGCCACTGCTTCACCGCCGCGTGGAGGGGGCCCTCCGCGAGCTCCCCGATCCCGGCCACCCCCCGAACCTACGGCGTCGGGGCCGCTGACTAGGGTGCCGCCATGCCCGAGAGCCCCGGAGTCGACGCCGTGATCTTCGACTGGGGCGGCACGCTCACCCGCTGGCACGACATCGACTTCCACGCCGAGTCGCTGGCGCTGGCCCAGGCGGTCGTCGGCCACGGCGACGTGGAGGCGTCGCGGGCCAGGCTCCACGAGGCCGGGAGCGTCATCTGGGGCCGCTCGCGCGACCACCAGCAGAGCGCGACGGTGGCCGACCTCTTCACCGAGGCCGGGCTGGACCATGACCCCGAGCTGCTCCGCCACTACTACGAGTTCTGGGAGCCGCACACCCTCACCGACCCGGCCGTCGGCCCCCTGTGGACGTCGCTGCGCGCCGACGGCCTGCGCATCGGAGTGCTGTCCAACACGATCTGGCCGCGCTCCTGGCACGAGCGGATCTTCGAGCGCGACGGGGTGCGCCACCTGATCGACGGTGACGTCTACACCAGCGAGATCCCGTGGACCAAGCCGTCACCGCGCGCGTTCGGCGCGGCGATGCAGGCGGTCGGCGCTCACGACCCGGCGCGCTGCGTCTACGTCGGCGACCGGCTCTTCGACGACATCTGGGGCGCCCAGCAGGCCGGCCTGCGCACGATCCACGTCCCGCACAGCGCGATCCCGGCCGAGCAGACGGGCCACACCGAAGGCGTGCCCGACGCCGTTGCCCACGACTTGGCCGACGTTGCCTCGATCGTCGCCGGCTGGCGCTGAGCGTCTACCGCGCCTGACCAGGCCGATTGCAAGTTTGTGCAATGCAGATTTGTGATGTTCGCAGGTCATACCGCGCGCGCGCTCCCTGCTGCATCATCGTGCAAGGAAGGGGCGTCTACCTACCCCACCTCGAGGTTGTCCCTTCCGTCCCCCACAAAAGGCCTCGTCCCAGGCCTCAGCGGTCCGCGTACTCGACTTCCCGGGGAGCATCTCGGGCGTTCCCCGGGAGCCGAGTTCGCGGACCGCTGGCATGTCCGCACCCAACCTCAGCCGTCGGTGCGCCCGGGGAAGTCCTGCGGTGAGCCCCCGAAGGCGAGCTCCCGCACGGCGGTGGCCTGCAGGGACCGCAGCGCCCAGGTGCGCAGCTCGTCGCTGGTGCTCGCGACCAGGTAGGCGTACGTCGCCGCGCAGTCGCGCTCGAGACGCAGCGCGCGCCGGGTGACCGCCTCGGGCGTGCCCAGGTCGCCCGGCACGGCGTAGGCGACCTCGGCCCCGACCGGGTCGCCGCCGAGGTCCTCGATGCTGCGCACCAGCTGGTCGCGGCGCCCCCGGTGTGCCACGTAGGCGTCGGTGACCGCCGCGAACAGCCGCGGACTGGCCGACTGCGACGTCTGCCCGCCCAGGACGCCCAGCACGTAGACGGCGGCGTGCTCCGCGGCCAGTGCCGTCTGCAGGGCCGAGAGCTCGCTCACCGCGGCACCGCCGTGGACACGCTCGCGAGCCGCTGTGCCACGGCGGCTGACATCGAGGCCAGCAGCGAGGCCAGCGCTCCGCTGCCGGCGGCCAGGCAGGCGTCGTCGAGGCGTCCCTGGTGGGCCCGCTCGAGGGTGCGCACCCGCCTCAGGGCGGGGGCGTAGGCGAGCCGCCGGCCACCGGTGCCCGGCGCCGGGGCAGGGTCATCGGTCAGCGCGGCGCGATGGGTGAGGTGGAGGGCGATGAGGGCGTCGGGGAGGTCGCCGAGGCTGCGGGCGTGCGGCAGGGCGGCGATGGTGGCGTCCAGGTCGGCGACGACCTCGGCGACCAGCGCCGTGTCCGCATCCACCGGCGGCGCGGTGGGGGAGCCGGCCGGAACGGGGCCGCCACGGGGGTCCAGGTCGTCCAGGTCACAGCCCGTGGCGACCAGCAGCGCACCGAGCGTCGCGCCGATCGCCGTACGGCGTGTGGCTGCGGGGCGGTGGGGCACCCGGCGACCCTATCGCCGGATGTCCAGACCACCGCCGGGAGCGGCTATCGTGGCAGCAGCAGCACCCACAACAGCACAGGGAGGTCGCGCCACCATGAGCGCCAAGCAGGCCGAGATCCAAGCCAAGATCGAGGCGGAGCTGAAGGACCCCCTGCGCGAGCTCGCCCTCGACATCGAGGCCGTCGAGATCACCCCCGCCGGCAAGCGCCGCGTGCTGCGGGTGGCCGTCGACAAGGACGGCGGGGTCACCCTCGACGAAGTCGCCGAGGCGACCCGTCGCATCGACTCCGTGCTCGAGGCCTCCGACGTGATGGGGGAGCACCCCTACACGCTCGAGGTGACCTCCCGCGGGGTCGACCGGCCGCTGACGCTGCCGCGCCACTGGCGCCGCAACGCCGACCGGCTGGTCAAGGTCACCCTCACCGACGGCTCCTCCTTCACCGGGCGGATCCTCGCCTCCGACGAGGAGCGCGCCACCGTCGACGTGGCGGGGACGTCTCGCGACGTGACCTACGCCCACGTGGACAAGGCGCTGGTGCAGATCGAGTTCAACCGCAAGAAGAGCACCGACACCGACGACGAGGACGAGGACGACGCCTGATGGACATCGACATGAGCATCCTGAGGATGCTGGAGCGCGAGAAGGAGATCTCCTTCTCGGTACTGGTCGAGGCGATCGAGCAGGCACTCCTCACGGCGTACCACAAGACGCCGGGAGCGCAGGAGAAGGCGAGGGTCACCCTCGACCGCAAGACCGGCCACGTGACCGTGCTGGCCGCCGAGCTCGACGACGAGGGCAACGTCGTCGGCGAGTTCGAGGACACGCCCGACGGGTTCGGCCGGATCGCCGCCACGACCGCCAAGCAGATCATGCTGCAGCGGCTGCGCGACGCCGAGGACGACGTGCGGTTCGGGGAGTTCTCCGGCAAGGAGGGCGACATCATCTCCGGCGTCATCCAGCAGGGTCGCAACCCCGCCGACGTCCTGGTCGACCTCGGCAAGCTCGAGGCGCTGCTGCCGGTGGGCGAGCGGGTCCCCGGCGAGGACTACCAGCACGGCACCCGCATCAAGTGCCTCGTGGTGTCGGTGCGCAAGGGCATGCGCGGACCGCAGATCACGCTCTCGCGCTCGCACCCCAACCTGGTCAAGAAGCTGTTCGCGCTGGAGGTCCCCGAGATCGCCAGCGGGGTCGTCGAGATCAAGGCGATCGCCCGCGAGGCCGGGCACCGGACCAAGATCGCGGTCAAGACCGACACCCCGGGGGTCAACCCCAAGGGCGCCTGCATCGGCCCGATGGGTCAGCGGGTGCGCAACGTGATGTCGGAGCTGCACGGCGAGAAGATCGACATCGTCGACTGGTCCGACGACCCGGCCACGCTCGTCGCCAGCGCGCTGTCGCCGGCGCGCGTCACCTCGGTCGAGATCGTCGACCTCGCCGAGCGCTCCGCCCGCGTCGTCGTCCCGGACTTCCAGCTCTCGCTGGCGATCGGCAAGGAGGGCCAGAACGCCCGCCTCGCCGCCCGCCTCACCGGCTGGCGCATCGACATCCACGGCGACGAGGAAGCCCCCGCGGGCACCTGAGCGGGCGTGGGGGTGCGCCGGTTCGGTGATGTGCCCCCGCGTTGGCTAGACTGGTGCACGGTGGTCCACCGAAGCGCTCCCCTCACGTCGACAGATCCTGTCCGCACGTGCGTGGGGTGCCGCCAGCGGGCCGCCAAGCGTGAGTTGATGCGGGTGACTGCCGGCTCGGACGCGCACGGCCAGCCGGCCGTCGTACCCGATCCGGACGCCACCGCACCCGGCCGGGGCGCACACCTGCACCCCACCGCCGAGTGTTACGACCTCGCCGTACGACGCAGAACGTTCGCCCGTGCCTTGCGGCACGAGGGGCCGCTTTCCGCCGCACCGGTGGAGGAGTTCCTCGCCTCGCGCGCAGACCCACAGTGACGACACCAACCAGAAACTGGAGCAGCAGCTCATGAGCACTCGATGAGTAACTCCCGATGAGTTTGCAACACCACTAACGGTCTCGCATCACCGCACGACGCGGGTCGAGGCCAGAAGGAGAAACGTGGCTAAGACCCGAGTACACGAGCTCGCAAAAGAGTTCGGCGTCGAGAGCAAGTTCGTTCTCGAGAAGTTCAAGGAGATGGGCGAGTTCGTCAAGTCGGCGAGCTCGACTGTCGAGCTCCCCGCGGAGATGCGCTTCCGCAAGGAGGTAGGCGAGTCGCTCAAGGCCGCCGCCGCCCCTGCCGCTCCTGCCGAGGAGAAGGCCGCCCCCAAGCCGACCCCGCGCAAGCCCGGCCCGGCCAAGAAGGCCGCCGAGCCCGAGGTGCAGGCTCCCGAGCCGGCCCCCGTCGTCGAGGCGGCCCCCGCCGCCCCCGCCGCACCGGCAGCGCCGGCAGCTCCTGCTGCCCCGGTCGCTCCGGCCCAGCCGGAGGCGCCCGCCGCCGCGGCCCCGTCCGCCCCGTCCGCACCGAGCGCGACCCCGTCCGCGCGTCCGAAGGCACCGACCCCGGCCCCGCGCCCGGTCGGCAAGCCCAGCGGCACGCCGCGTCCGGGCAACAACCCGTTCTCGTCCAGCCAGGGCATGGGCAAGCGCCCCGCGGCGCCGCCGCGTGAGCCGGCTGCCGACGAGGCTCCCGGCGACGCTCGTCCGCCGCGTCCGGCCGCCGCCCGCGAGGGTGGCGCCCCGGGTCGTCCGGGCATGCCTCGCCCCAACCCGGCGATGATGCCCAAGTCCCCGTCCGCCTTCGGTCCCGGCCCGGCCGGTCGCGGCGGCCCCGGTCGCGGCGGCCCCGGTGGGGCTCCCGGCCGCGGTGGCCCCGGTGGGGCTCCCGGTCGCGGTGCTCCGGGTCGCGGTGCCCCCGCGGGTGCCGGCGCCCCGGGCGGTCGCCCCGGTGGCTTCGGCCCGAGCGGCGGCGGTCGTCCCGGCGGCGGCAACCGCCCCGGCCAGCGCGGCCAGACCCAGGGTGCCTTCGGTCGCCCGGGTGGTCCCTCGCGTCGTGGGCGCAAGTCCAAGCGGGCGCGTCGCCAGGAGTTCGAGGCCATGGAGGCCCCGACCCTGGGCGGCATGCGGGTCCGCAAGGGCAACGGCGAGACCGTGCGTCTCGCTCGTGGCGCCTCGCTGACCGACTTCGCCGACAAGGTCGGCGTCGACGCCGCCCAGCTGGTGCAGATGCTCTTCCACCTCGGCGAGATGGTGACCGCGACCGAGTCGGTCAACGACGCGACGCTCGAGCTGCTCGGTGAGGAGCTCAACTACAACGTCGAGGTCGTCTCCCCCGAGGACGAGGACCGCGAGCTGCTGGAGTCGTTCGACATCGACTTCGGCACCGACGAGGGCGACGACAGCGACCTGGTGGTGCGTCCGCCGGTCGTGACCGTCATGGGTCACGTCGACCACGGAAAGACCAAGCTCCTCGACGCGCTGCGCAACGCCAACGTCGTCGACAAGGAGGCCGGTGGCATCACCCAGCACATCGGTGCCTACCAGGTCTCCACCGAGGTCGACGGCACCGAGCGTCGCATCACCCTGATCGACACCCCCGGTCACGAGGCGTTCACCGCCATGCGTGCCCGTGGTGCCCAGGCGACCGACATCGCGATCCTGGTGGTCGCGGCCGACGACGGCGTCATGCCCCAGACGGTGGAGGCGCTCAACCACGCCCGTGCCGCCGGCGTGCCGATCGTGGTCGCGGTCAACAAGATCGACAAGCCCGACGCGGACCCGACCAAGGTGCGCGGCCAGCTGACCGAGTACGGCCTGATCCCCGAGGAGTACGGCGGCGACGCGATGTTCGTCGACGTCTCGGCCAAGTCCGAGCTCAACCTGGACAAGCTGCTCGAGGCGGTCGTCCTGACGGCCGACGCGTCCTTGGACCTGCGGGCCAACCCCACGCAGGACGCCCAGGGCCTGGTCGTCGAGGCCCACCTCGACCGTGGCCGCGGCCCGGTCGCGACCGTCCTCGTCCAGCGCGGCACGCTGCGCGTCGGCGACTCGATCGTGGCGGGCGCCGGCTACGGCCGCGTGCGCGCCATGCTCGACGAGCACGGCGACAACATCGAGCAGGCAGACCCGTCGCGCCCCGCGATGGTCCTCGGTCTGACCGCGGTGCCTGGCGCAGGCCAGAACTTCATCGTGGTCGAGGACGACCGCATGGCGCGCCAGATCGCGGAGAAGCGTGAGGCGCGTGAGCGTGCGGCCATGCAGGCCAAGCGTCGCGTGCGTCGCACCCTCGAGGACTTCATGGCCTCCATGGAGAAGGGCGAGAGCCAGGAGCTCAACCTCATCCTCAAGGGCGACGTGTCCGGCTCGGTCGAGGCTCTCGAGGACGCCCTCGCGCAGATCGACGTCGGCGACGAGGTCAGCCTGCGGGTCATCGACCGCGGTGTCGGTGCGATCACCGAGACCAACGTCGACCTGGCCGCGGCCTCCGACGCCATCATCATCGGCTTCAACGTCCGGCCCCAGGGCAAGGCGAGCCAGATGGCGGACAAGGAAGGCGTGGAGATCCGGTACTACTCGGTCATCTACAACGCCATCGAGGAGATCGAGGCGGCTCTCAAGGGCATGCTCAAGCCGGTCTACGAGGAGTCGACCCTGGGCCAGGCGGAGATCCGTGCGATCTTCCGCTCGTCCAAGCTCGGCAACATCGCGGGCTGCATGGTCACCTCGGGTGTCATCCGCCGCAACGCCAAGGTGCGGGTGCTGCGTGACAACAAGGTGATCGCGGACAACCTCGACCTCAGCTCGCTCAAGCGCGAGAAGGACGACGCGTCCGAGGTCCGCGAGGGCTTCGAGTGCGGCCTGGTGCTCAAGAACTTCCAGGACATCAAGGAAGGCGATGTCGTGGAGGCGTTCGAGATGCGCGAGATCGCCCGCAGCTGATCCACCCGTCGACGAGTCGGCGCAGCTCCCCGCGGGGGGCTGCGCCGACTCGCACGTTCCCGGCAATTTGAGAGAGTAGGACCCATGACCAGCCCACGTGTGCGCAAGATCGCCGACCGGATCCAGGTGATCGTCGCGGAGATGCTCGAGCGCCGGATCAAGGACCCCCGGCTCGGCTTCGTGACGCTGACCGACGTACGCCTGACCGGCGACGGGCAGCAGGCCACGATCTTCTACACCGTCCTCGGCGGCGAGGAGGAGATGGCCGGCACCGCGGTGGCGCTGGAGTCCGCCAAGGGCGTCCTGCGCTCCGAGGTCGCCAAGCAGCTCGGCACCCGCACGGCGCCCACGCTGACGTTCGTCCACGACGCCCTGCCCGACGAGGCGCGCGCCCTCGAGGAGGTGCTCGCCCGTGCCAAGGCGCAGGACGAGGCCGTGGCCGCGGCGCGCGCCAACGCGGCGTACGCCGGCGGTGACGACCCGTACAAGAAGCCCCGCGAGATCGCCCAGGACGACGCCGAGGCCGACGCCGGGGACGAGACCGAGGACCACGCCGAGGACGACGAGAAGCTGTGACGACCGGGTCCGGCCTGGTCGTCGTCGACAAGCCCCAGGGGGTCACCTCCCACGACGTCGTCGCGCGGGTGCGCCGGGTGGCCGGGACCCGCAAGGTCGGCCACGCCGGCACGCTCGACCCGATGGCCACCGGGGTGCTGGTGCTCGGCGTGAACCGCGCGACCCGGCTGCTGGGCCACCTCATGCTCACCGAGAAGGCCTACGACGCCACCGTGCGCCTCGGTGCGGCCACGACCACCGACGACGCCGAGGGCGAGGTGGTCGCGACGGCGTCGACAGCCGCGCTGACCGAGAGCGCCGTGCGCGAGGCCCTGGCGGGCTTCGTCGGCGAGCTGCAGCAGGTGCCGACCGCGGTGTCCGCGATCAAGGTCGACGGCAAGCGGGCCTACCAGCGGGTCCGCGACGGCGAGCAGGTCGAGCTGAAGCCGCGGGCGGTCACCGTCCATGAGCTCGCCGTGGGGGAGGTGCGTCTGGGCCCCGACCACGTCGACGTGGACGTCTCCCTGCGCTGCTCCAGCGGCACCTACGTGCGCGCCATCGCCCGCGACGCCGGGCGGCTGCTCGGCGTCGGCGGCCACCTCACCGCGCTGCGGCGTACGGCGGTCGGCTCCTTCGGCCTCGCGACCGCGGCGACCCTCGACGAGCTGGCCGAGTCGTTCGCGATCGTGCCGATCGCACAGGCCGCTCGCGGCACCTTCCCCAGCCGTGAGCTGGACGAGAAGCAGGCCGCCGACGTGCGCGTGGGGCGCGCCCTCGACCTGCCCCTGGAGGGGCTCACCGCGGTGTTCGCACCCGACGGCGAGTTCCTCGCCCTCTACGAGCCGCGCGAGGGCGTCGCCCGCGCGGCGGCGGTCTTCGTCTGAGCGGCGAGGGTCGCCAGTAAGGTTCCTGACGTGCAGATCTGGCGTTCGCTCGACGACATCCCTCACGACCTCGGGCCCACCGCGGTCGTGATCGGCAACTTCGACGGCGTCCACCTCGGCCACCAGCAGGTGCTGGCCCGGGCCCGGGCCCTCGCCGACGAGCAGGGGCTGCCGGTCGTGGCGGTCACCTTCGAGCCGCACCCGATGGCCGTCCTGCGGCCCGAGCACGCGCCCACCATGCTGACCACGGTCGAGCGCCGCGCCGAGCTGCTGGTCGACGCCGGGGCGGACGTGGTGCTCGCGCTGCCCTTCGACCGCGACGTCGCCACCTGGTCGCCCGAGGAGTTCGTGCGCCGGGTGCTCGTCGACGGACTCCGCGCCGCGGTCGTCGTGGTCGGCGCCAACTTCAGGTTCGGCAACCGTGCGTCCGGGGACGTCGGGACCCTGGTCGAGGAGGGCCGGCGGCACGGCTTCGTCGCCGAGGGCATCGCCCTGGACGGCGGCCCGATGGTGTGGTCGTCGACCTACATCCGCACCTGCCTGGCCACCGGGGACGTCGCGGGCGCCGCCGAGGCGCTCGGGCACCCCTACACCGTCCGCGGTGTCGTCGTCCGGGGCGACCAGCGCGGCCGCGACCTCGGCTATCCGACGGCCAACGTCCCCACCGACGGCCTCACTGCCGCCCCAGCCGACGGTGTCTACGCGGGCCGCCTCCGACGTCTCGACACCGGCGAGGTCTTCCCGGCGGCGATCAGCGTCGGCACCAACCCCACCTTCGACGGGGTGCGCGCCCGGCGCGTCGAGAGCTACGTGCTGGACCGCACCGACCTGGAGCTGTACGGCGTCGAGGTCGAGGTGTCCTTCGTCGACCGGCTCCGCGGGATGGTGGCCTTCGACTCCGTCGACGCCCTCGTCGTGCAGATGCGCGACGACGTCGACCGCGCCCGCGAGATCCTGGGCGCCTGAGGTGTCCCATCACCACCCGACGCAGGGAGACCCGGTTGCGGCCACCGACGCGTGGTTCCTGGCCCAGGGCCTGACCTACTTCGTGCCCGAGAAGCGGGCGTCGGTGCGCTCGGCGCTGAGTCGACGCCGGGTGCTGCCCCTGCTCGGGCTGACCGCCGTGGTGGCCGTCGCGGTGGCCGTGACGCTGCCGTTCCTCGACAAGGGCGAGGAGTACCTGCCTGCCGTGCTGTGGACGCTGCTCGGCGTCGTCGCCACCTGGTACGCGCTCACGGCCTTGGAGGCCCGCTCCATCGTCACCTGGGCCCTGGCGCGCACCTTCGGCAGCCTGTGGACCCTGCTGCCGATGATGACCCGCGCGCTGCCGATGCTCCTGGTCTTCGTGACCTTCCTCTTCATCAACGCCGAGGTCTGGGAGGTCGCATCCTGGCTGGAGACCGGCGACCTGTGGCTGGTGGCGCTGCTCTTCGGCACCATGGCCGCGGCCTTCCTGCTGGTGCGCCTGCCCGAGGAGGTGGACCGCACCGACGACGACGTCGATGAGGCCCTGCTGCTCCACGCGACGGCCGGGACCCCGCTGGAGCAGGCTGCTCGGGAGCTGGTCGACGATCCTGATGCCGACCCGGCGTCGTACGCCGAGGTGGGCGGCTACGAGCGCTGGAACCTGATCCTCGTGCTCGTCGTCATCCAGGCCACGCAGGTGCTGCTGCTGGCGGTCACCGTCTTCGGCTTCTTCATGCTGTTCGGCTCGCTCATCATGCAGCCGGTGATCGTCGAGACGTGGACCGGCGGCAAGCCCGACACCATCCCCTTCCTCGACGGCATCCGCTACCTCGACAACATCTCGGCCGAGCTGGTCAAGGTGTCGGTGTTCCTGGCGTCGTTCTCCAGCCTGTACCTCACCGTCTCGACGGTCACGGACGAGACCTACCGCCAGCAGTTCTTCGGCAGCGTGCTGCACGAGATGGAGCAGGCCGTCGGCGTGCGCGCGGTCTATCTCGCGCTGCGCGACCGGCAGGGGGCCGGGTCCTCGGAACGGTCCGCGGACCCGACCCTTTAGACGTCGAGGTCCTTCTCCACCAGCGCCGCGATCGTCTCGACGTCGGCCTCGTCGTCGCCGGAGACCTCGACGGTGTCACCGTTGCCCGCGCCGAGGGTCATCAGCAGCAGCGCGGAGCTGGCGTCGACCGGCTCGTCGCCGGGGATCCCGATCAGCACCTCCGAGTCGAGGTCGCCGGCGGCCTCGGAGATGATCGCGGCGGGACGGGCGTGCAGGCCGACGGCGGAGCCGACCTTGACGGACTTCGTGGGCATGGTTCTCCTTGGGTGGTGAGTGGTGGGCGGTGCGTCAGAGGGTAGCGACGGCCCGTCCGAGGATCGCGATCGCCTGATCGGCGGTCTGGACGCCGCGCAGCTCGCGGGGGAACTCGGGCCTGACCAGCGCGCGGGCGAGCCTGGTGAGGATCTGCAGGTGGGCGTCGTCGCCGCCCGCGGGGGCCGCGATCAGGAAGGCGAGGTCGGCGGGGCCGTCCTCGGCGCCGAAGTCGACCTTGGGGGAGAGCCGCGCGAAGACCAGGGTCGGCACCTCGACGCCCGCGGTGCGGCAGTGCGGGATGGCGATGCCGCCGGTCAGGCAGGTGGCGGCCTTGGCCTCGCGGGCGAGGACGTCGGCGACGAGCGCCTCGAGGTCGGTGGCGCGGCCCGCCTGGGCGACGACGTCGGCCAGGGCGTGGATCACCGCGTCCTTGTCGGCGCCCAGGTCGGCGTCGAGCCGGACCAGGTCGGGCGTGATCAGAGCGGTCATGGGGGTCAGCCTTCGTGAGGGAGGAGCGCACGTACGGGGACCAGGGCGGCGTCGACCTGGGCGGGACGAGGGATCGTCGTGCCGGGCAGGCCGGCGGCTGCACTCCCATAGGCGACGGCGAGTGCGAGTCGTTGGTCGGGTGGCTGACGACGAAGGTCGCCGAGGAGGTACCCGAAGAGGCTGGAGTCACCCGCGCCGACGGTGCTGACCACGGTGGTGGGCGGGGGAGATGCGTGCCAGGCGCCCTCGGCGTTGACCAGCACGGCTCCGTGGGGGCCGAGGGTCACGAGCACCTCGTCGACGCCGGCGTCGATCAGGGAGCCGGCCGCGCGGGCGGCGGCGGCCGGATCTGCCTCGAGCATCGCCGGGTCCTCGCCGGTGAAGGAGGCGAGCTCCTCCCCGTTGGGCTTCATCAGGTGCGGAGCACCGTCGGCCAGGGCGGCGACGAGGGCGCGCAGCGGGGCGTCGCTGGTGTCGACCGCGACGCGGACCCCGCGCGCGCGCAGGACGGCGACCAGGCCGGCGTACCAGCCGTCGGGCGCGCCGGGCGGCAGTGAGCCGGCCAGCACGACCCAGTCGGCACCGGTGGCGCGACGGGTGACGGCCTCGGCCAGGGCGTCGAGGTCGGCGCCGGCGACCGTGGGGCCGGGGCTGTTGAGCTTCGTCGTGGTGCCGTCGGGCTCGCTGATCGTGACGTTGACCCGCACCGGTCCGGCCGGCGCGACCGGCTCGTGGGGGATGTGGGCGGCGCGCAGCTCGAGGACGAACGGATCCTCCTCGTCTGCGGGGAGCACGGCCAGGGTGGGCACCTCGGCGCTCACGGCGGCTCGGGAGATGTTGACGCCCTTGCCACCGGCCTGCGAGGTCACCGCCTCCGCGCGCTGGACGGCGCCGCGGCGCAGGGGACCGGTGAGCGTGACGGTGCGGTCGATGCTGGGGTTGGGCGTCAGGGTGATGATCACGCGACCACGACCTCGACATCGGCGCTCCGGAGCGCCTGCAGGTCGTCCGCGCCGATGCCGTCGTCGGTCACGAGGGTGTCGACGTCGTCGAGGGTGGCGAAGCGTACGGCGAGCTCGCGGCCCAGCTTGCTGGAGTCGGCGAGCACGACGACGCGCCGCGCGGCCCGGACCAGGGCGCGCTTGGTCGCAGCCTCGTCGCGGTCGGGGGTGGTCAGGCCGTGGGTCAGGGAGAGTCCGTTGGTGCCGAGGAAGACCAGGTCGGCGCGCAGGTCGTCGAGGGCCGCGACGGTGTCGGCGCCGACGGCGGCCTGGGTGGTGGCGCGCACCCGGCCGGGCAGGAGGTGGAGCTCCATCTGGGGCTGCACGACCAGGCGCGCGGCGATCGGGACGGCGTGGGTGACCACGGTCAGGCGCAGGTCGCGGGGGAGCGCCCCGGCAAGGCGCATCGTGGTGCTGCCGGCGTCGAGGAGCACGGTTCCGCCGGCGCTGGGCAGCAGGTCGACGGCCGCCCGGGCGATCCGGTCCTTGCTCTCGGTGTTGGCCGCGTCGCGCTCGCCGAGTCCGGACTCGATGGCGGCCAGCGCGCCCGCCGGGACGGCGCCGCCATGCACCCGCTGGACCAGGCCGAGCCGCTCGAGCGCGGTGAGGTCGCGCCGGACGGTCTCGGTCGTCACGGCGTACTGTTGGGCCAAAGCGGTGACCGACAGGCGCCCTCGCGTGGCCACCAGCTGGGCCATCGCCTGCTGGCGCTCCTCGGCGTACATTGTCATCAGCCCCGTGGCCTCCATCACGTTCTGTGTATGTGTTGTTTTACGTCCGTTTCTGTTGACTGTCAAGGCCGCCGCGGCTTTACTGTGAGCATGGCCACTGACTCGCCCGCTCTGTCAGCCGGACTCCGCGGCACCCCCGTCGTGCCGGGACTCGCCTTCGGGCCGGCCCTGGTCGCCCGGACCGAGGTCCCCACCGAGGCCGTCGCCCGCTTCGGTGACGGGGGCTTCGCCGACGAGGAGGCCACCCTCGCGGCGTACGACGCGGCGGTCGAGCAGGTCTCCTCCGGCTTCATCACCAAGGCGTCCGCGGCCTCGGGCGCGGCCGCGGAGGTCCTCACGGCCAGCGCCGGACTGGCACGCGACAAGGGGCTGCGCTCGGCGGTGCGCAAGGCCCTGCGCGGCGGCGACGACCTGCTGGCGGCGGTGCACGCCGCGGTCGAGCAGTTCGTCGGCGTGTTCACGTCGATGGGCGGGCTCATGGCCGAGCGAGCCACCGACCTGCGCGACATCGAGCGGCGCCTCGTCGCCCGCATCGTGGGGGAGGCCGAGCCCGGCGTCCCCAACCCCGAGCGGCCTTCGATCGTGGTGGCCGAGGACCTGGCCCCCGCCGACACCGCGGGCCTGGACCCCGAGGTGGTGCTGGCGCTCGTCACCGAGCGCGGCGGCCCCACCAGCCACACCGCGATCATCGCGCGCCAGCTCGGGATCCCCTGCGTGGTCGGCACGGCCGGGGTCATGGCGCTGGACGCCGGGCGGCCGCTGCTCGTCGACGGCACCGCCGGCACCGTCCAGGTCGACCCGGACCCCGCGGAGGCCGAGCGGCTCGTGGCCGCCGATCAGGAGAGCCGGGCCGCGCTCGCGACCTGGAAGGGACCCGGCGCGACGGCCAGCGGCCAGCCGGTCAAGCTGCTGGCCAACGTCGCGGACGGGCCGTCGGCGTCCGGTTCGGCCGACGCCCCGGTCGAGGGCGTGGGGCTCTTCCGCACCGAGCTGTGCTTCCTCAACCGTGCCGAGGAGCCGAGCGTCGAGGAGCAGGCCGACATCTACGAGTCCGTGCTCGCGCCGTTCAAGGGCATCGGGCATGTCGTGGTCCGCACCCTGGACGCCGGCAGCGACAAGCCGGTCGCGTTCGCGACCCACGAGGGCGAGGAGAACCCCGCCCTCGGCGTACGCGGGCTGCGCCTGTCCTTTGACAACCCGGGCCTGCTGGAGCGCCAGCTCGACGCGATCGCCCTCGCCGCCGAGCGCTCCGGCACCGAGACCTGGGTGATGGCGCCGATGGTGGCGACCGTCGCCGAGGCGCGCGACTTCGCCGCCGCCGTGCGCGGTCGCGGCCTGAAGGCCGGCGTGATGGTCGAGGTGCCGTCGGCCGCGCTGCTGGCACCGCGGATGCTGGAGGTCGTCGACTTCATGTCGATCGGCACCAACGACCTGACGCAGTACACGATGGCCGCCGATCGCATGGCCACCGACCTGGCCCACCTGACCGATCCCTGGCAGCCCGCCGTGCTGCAGCTGATCGCGATCACTGCCGAGGCCGGACGGCAGGCCGGCAAGTCCGTCGGCGTCTGCGGCGAGGCCGCCGCCGACCCGCTGCTGGCGTGCGCGCTCGTGGGCATGGGCATCACCTCCCTGTCCATGGCCGCCGCCGCCGTCCGCCCCGTCGGCGCCAGGTTGGGAGCGACCACCTCCGAGCAGTGCGAGGACGTCGCCGAGGCCGCACTCGGAGCCGACGACCCCGTCGCCGGCCGTGCTGCGGTGCTGGAGATTCTGGGCGGGTGAGGGCATTGGCAGGGTTATCAGCAGATGCTGGTAAACCTGCTTGCTGCTGGGCATTTCCCTGACGTTCTGGGGTGAAATAACGGCCCAGAACGTCAGGGTTACCAGCAGATGCGGATAACCCTGCTCACGCCCGCAACCACGCCAGCACCGCGCGCACCCGACGATGATCGTCGTCGGCGGTGGCGAGGTCGAGCTTGGTGAAGATGCCGTTGATGTGCTTGGCGACGGCCTTCTCGGTGACGACCAGGCGGGCGGCGATGGCGGCGTTGGCGCGGCCCTCGGCCATGAGGGCGAGGACCTCGCGCTCGCGGGGGGTGAGCCGGTCCAGGGGCCGCTCGTGGCGGTGCGCCATGATCGAGGAGACGACCTCCGGGTCGAGCACGGTGCCGCCCGCCGCGACGCGGCGTACGCCGTCCACGAACTCCGCGACGTCGGAGACCCGGTCCTTGAGCAGGTAGCCGACGGCCCCCTCGCCGCTGGCCAGGAGCTCGCGGGCGTAGAGGTGCTCGACGTACTGCGAGATCACCATCACCGGGAAGCCGGGCCGGGCCACGCGGGCGGCGATGGCGGCGCGCAGGCCCTCGTCGCTCTGGGTGGGCGGCAGGCGCACGTCGACGACGGCTGCGTCGGCGGCGGGATCGCGCAGGGCCGCTGCCAGCGCGGGCTCGTCCTCGACCGCGTGCAGGATCGTGAAGCCGTTGCTCTCCAGCAGCTGGGTCATCCCGGCGCGGAGGAGGGCATGGTCCTCGGCGAGGACAAGTCGCACGGCACCTCCCTCGTCACCACGGTCGGCCCGCCGCTCGGGCTGCTCACGGACATCGTGCCGTCGAACGCGGCGAGACGGCGGCCGATCCCCAGCATGCCCGACCCGGCCGCCGGATCGGCGCCGCCGCACCCGTCGTCGCCGACGACCGCCCGCAGCCGCCCCGACTCGTGCGTCAGCGTGATCCGCGCCCGCTGCGCCCGGGCGTGCTTGCCGACGTTGGCCAGGCACTCGGCGATCGCGAAGTAGACGGCCGACTCGACCGGTGCCGGCGGCCGCCCGTCCAGGGCGGCGTCGAGGTCGACGGGCACCGCCATGTCGAGGGCCAGGGCCTGCGCGGCCCCGACCAGCCCGCGGTCGGCGAGGACCGGCGGGTGTATCCCGCGTACGACGGAGCGCAGCTCGCCGATCGCGGCCGACGTGGTCTCCCGCGCGTCGTTGACGAGGCGGCGTGCGGCCTCGGGATCGTCGGCCAGCAGCTGGTCGGCGAGGCCGAGGCTCATCGACAGCGCCACCAGCCGGGCCTGGGCGCCGTCGTGCAGGTCACGCTCCAGCCGCCGGAGCTCGGCGGCCGAGTGGTCGACCGCGTCGGCCCGGGTCTCGGTGAGCACCTGCACCCGCTGCTCGAGGTGCTCGGTGCGGCTCGAGGCGAGGAACCACAGGTCGACCAGCGACCGGGCCTCCATCTGCGCCCTGATCCCGAACGCCCACAGCGGCAGCAGTACGAAGAGCGCCAGCTCGAGCACGCAGACCAGCGCGAGGACGAAGCCGAACGTCGAGGCCCACACCGCCCACGCCAGGTCGCGCCAGGTCATCGGGTCCCGGAGCACGACCAGCAGCGCCTGGACCGGGTGGCGGGGGACCGGCCGGTAGGGCCGTGGCACGGGGACCCCCAGCACCCTGGCCGCCATCACCCGGTGCCGGTCGGCTATCCAGCGCAGGCACGGCACCGCCACCGCCAGGATCACGATGCCGACCCAGACGACCAGCGTGGCCGTGCCCACCACGGCGAGGATCAGGAACGCCAGGGCCGGGATCGCCAGCACGAGCTGGGCAGCGGCGTACGCCGTCAGGCGCAGCCGGCCCGGCGGGGCGCTCTCGGACGGGGTGCTCACCGCCCCATCCTCCCCGAAATCCGGGGCGCCGGCAGGGGTGCAGGCACCACCGGCGAACCGGGTCCCAGCGCCCCTGACCCTGGGCCTTCGCGTCACGAGGCTGGACTCCCCGAGCCAAGGAGACCGCCATGACCACCAACCCGCTCACCGTGCTGCCGCTGCGCGCGGCCCGCTGGAGCGCCACCCACCCGTGGCGCGCCATCGCCGCCTGGCTGGCGTTCGTCGTCCTCGCCGTCGGCCTGGCCTCGGTCGTCGCCAGCGTCGAGACCGAGGACGCCGACTACCGCCTCGGCGAGTCCGGCCGCGCCGACGAGCTCGTCCTCGAGGCCGGCCTGGACCGCCCCGACTCCGAGAGCGTGCTGATCACGGCGGCGGACGGCGATCTCGACCCCGAGGCCGCCGAGCGGACCGCGGCCCGGATCGCCGACGGCATGGCGGGTCTCGAGGGCGTCGACGCGGTGGCGGCCCCGCAGTGGAGCCCCGACCGGACCGCACTGCTGGTCGCGGTGCAGCTCGCCCGCGACGGTGAGGTCGACGTCGACCCGCTCCGCGAGGTGACGGCCGCAGCCCAGGCCGCGGACCCGGGTCTCGAGATCCGCCAGACCGGCGACGTCTCGCTCGACGAGGCCATCGACGAGCGTGTGGCCGACGACCTCGCGGCGGCCGAGGGGATCAGCGTCCCGGTCACGCTGGTGCTGATGCTGGTCGCCTTCGGCGCCCTGATCGCCGCGGGACTGCCGGTCCTGCTGGCGTTCACCAGCGTCGCCGCGACCATCGGGATCATGGCGCCGGTCACGCACCTGGTGCCGGCCGAGGGCACGGTCACGAGCATGATCGTGCTGATCGGCATGGCCGTGGGCGTCGACTACTCGCTGTTCTACCTCAAGCGCGAGCGCGAGGAGCGGGCCGCCGGACGGACGACGCTCGAGGCCGTCGAGATCGCGGCCCAGACCTCCGGGCACTCCATCCTGGTCTCGGGCGGGGCCGTGATCGCCTCCATGACCGGGCTGTTCGTCATGGGCGGCGCCACGTTCAACTCCCTGGCCGTCGGCGCGATCATCGTCGTCGCCGTGGCGGTGCTCGGCTCCATCACCGTCCTGCCCGCGCTGCTGGTCAAGCTCGGACGCTGGGTCGACCGCCCCCGCGTGCCGCTGCTGTGGCGGGTCAACGCCCGGATCGGTCGCGGCGGGCTGAGCCGACGCCTGCTCGGTCCCGTCGTACGGCGACCGGGCGTCGCCCTCGCGCTCTCCGGGGTCGTGGTGGCCGCCCTGGCCGCGCCCGCGCTCGGCCTGCGGACCAACGCCGCCAACCTGGAGACGCTGCCCGCGTCGATCCCCGAGGTGTCGACGATGCGCGACCTGAGCGCTGCCTTCCCGGCGGAGGGTGCTGCGGCGACCGTCGTCGTCCGCGCCGACCCCGCGCAGCAGGGCCGGGTCTCCGCCGCGCTCGACGACCTCGAGCGACGGGCAGTCGCCACCGGCGACTACGTCGAGTCCGGTGAGGAGGCCACGACGTCCGCCGACGGGCGCACGACGGTGCTCCGCATCGGCATGCCGTACGACGAGGCGGATGAGCGCGTCAACGAGGCCCTGCGCGACCTGCGAGCCGACCTGGTGCCGGCGGCGTTCGAGGCGGTCGATGCCGAGACCGCCGTGGGTGGCGGCGCGGCGGAGAACCTCGACTACCTCGACCGGCAGTCCGACCGCCTTCCGCTGGTCATCGGGTTCGTGCTGCTGCTGACCTTCCTGATGATGCTGGCGACGTTCCGCAGCCTGCCGATCGCGCTGCTCTCGACCGCGCTCAACCTGGCCTCGGTCGGGGTGTCGTTCGGGTTCATGGTGCTGGTCTTCCAGCACGGCTGGGGCACGGACCTGCTCGACTTCGACACCCCGGGCTTCGTCATCGACTGGCTGCCGCTGTTCGTGCTGGTGGTCCTGATCGGGCTGTCGATGGACTACCACGTCTTCGTCGTCAGCCGGATCCGCGAGCACCTCGACGCCGGGCTTCCGGCCCGGCTGGCCGTCCAGCGCGGCATCGCCGACACCGCCGGGGTCGTGACCAGCGCGGCGGCGGTGATGGTCTCGGTGTTCGCGATCTTCGCGACCCTGTCGATGCTCGAGATGAAGATGATGGGCGTCGGTCTCTCGGCGGCCATCCTGCTCGACGCCACGATCATCCGGCTGGTGATGCTGCCGGCCGCGCTGGTGCTCCTCGGCGACCGGGCCTGGTGGCCCCGCCGACCGGCCGGGCCGCCCGACGCCGTCAGCGGCGCGCGGCCTGCACCGTCACTGGTACGCCGTTGAGCGCCGCGTTGCCGGACACGTCGAGCACGGAGGGGTCGGTGAGGTCGTTGATCGAGACCCCCGCGACCTGCGACGCGTGCCGCATCCGGGTGCCGGCGACCTGGTGGCCGTAGCCGTGGGGGAGGGACACCACGCCCGGCATCAGGTCGTCGGTGGCGCTGACCTCGACCTCGACCTCGCCCACGCGCGAGCGGACCCGGACCCGGTCGCCGTCGGCGAGGCCACGAGCGGCGAGGTCGGCGGGGCTCATCAGCAGGTGGTGGCGCGGCCGGCCCCGGGTCAGCCGCGGGGCGTTGTGCATCCAGGAGTTGTTGTCGCGCTGGTGGCGCCGACCGATCAGCAGCAGCTCTCCCTCCCGTACGGCGCTCTGGGCGAGGGCGGCCCGCAGCCGGTCGAGGTCGGCGACGAGGAGCGGCGGGGCGAGGTGGATCCGGCGGTCGGCGGTCTGCAGCCGTCCCGGCATCGTCGGGCGCAGTGGGCCGAGGTCGACGCCCTCGGGGTGGGCGCGCAGGCGGCGCATCGACACCGTGCGGCCGGTCGCGAGCAGGCCGGCCACCACGACGGCGGGGGAGGCGGCCATGCGCGCCGCGGCCACCACCCGCGCGCGCAGCGGCAGCCGCGGCGCCCCGGGCCGGCGCTGCAGCCGCGTGGCGAGACCGGCGAAGATCTGCCAGTCGTGGCGCTGGTCGGCGGCCTTGGCGAACACCGGCGGGGTGTAGCGGGCGGTGTTGCGCACGGCGAAGTTGTGGAAGACCAGGTCGTACTGGTCGCGCTCCAGCGCCGAGGTCGGCGGCAGGATGATGTCGGCGTGCCGCGTCGTCTCGTTGACGTAGAGGTCGACCGACACCATGAAGTCGAGCCCCTCGAGCGCGCGCCCGAGCCCGCCGCCGTCAGGCGTCGACAGCACCGGGTTGCCGGCCAGCGTGACCAGCGCGCGGATCCGGCCCTCGCCCGGGGTCTCGATCTCCTCGCGCAGCACCGAGACGGGCAGCTCCCCGGCGAACTCGGGCAGGTCGCGCACCCGGCTGCGCCAGACGTCGAAGTGCCCAGGGCCGATGACCCGTCGCCCCACGATGTCGACGGCCGGCTCGGGGAAGAGGACCCCGCCCTCGCGGTCGAAGTTGCCGGTCAGCAGGTTGAGGCACTGGATGGCCCACTGGCACACGGAGCCGAAGCCCTGCGTCGAGACGCCCAGCCGCCCATAGGCCACCGCCCCCTCGGCGCCGGCGAGGTCGCGTGCGATCTGACGGACCACCGAGGCCGGCACCCCGCTCACCGCCTCGGCGTGCTCGGGGGTGAAGTCGGCGACCGCGGCTTCGACCGCGGCGACGTCGTCGACGTACGTCGGCGGGTCGGTCAGGCCCTCGGCGAACAGCACGTGCACCATCGCGAGCAGCACGGCGGCGTCGGTGCCGGGGCGGACGAAGTGGTGCTCGGTGGCGACCTTGGCGGTCTCGGTGCGGCGTGGGTCGAGCACGACCATGCGGCCGCCGCGCGCCTTGAGGTCGCGCAGCCGCTGGGGAAAGTCGGGCGCGGTCATCAGGGAGCCGTTGGACGCCATGGGGTTGGCGCCCACCACCAGGAAGTACGACGTGCGGTCCAGGTCGGGCACCGGGAGCAGCAGCTGGTGGCCATAGAGCTGCCAGGCGACGAACTGGTGGGGGAACTGGTCGACCGAGGAGGCGCTGAACCGGTTGCGCGTGCGCAGCGCCCTCACGAACGCCGTGCCGTGGGTGGCGGAGCCGAGCGAGTGGGCGCTGGGGTTGCCGAGATAGACGCCCACGGCGTCTCGGCCGTGCTCGGCTGCCGTGGCCGCGAGCCGGTCGGCCACCAGGTCGAGCGCCTCGTCCCAGCCCAGCTCCTCCCACCCGTCGCCGACCCGGCGCACCGGGCGGCGTAGCCGGTCGGGATCGGTGTAGACGTCGGCGAGGGACACGCCCTTCGGGCAGATGTGGCCCCGCGAGAGCGGGTCGTGCTCGTTGCCGCGGATCGCGGTGACGGCCCCGCGCTCGAGGGTGAGCTCGAGGCCGCAGATCGCCTCGCACAGGTTGCACGCCGCCAGCCGCGTGCCGGTGTAGTCGGACGGCACGGGTGACGCGCTCAGGAGGCCCACGTCCCGCATCGTGCCACGGAAAGCGGACATCGCCGAGAGTCTAAATCGCCTAAGTTACTTGTGTTACGTTACCGAGCATGCGAAGCGCCGTCCCGGGAGCCACCCGCCGTACCGTCCTGTCGACCACCGTCGCCGCCGGCGGGGCCTGCGCCCTGGCGCCGCTCGGCCAGGCCGCCGCAGCACCGGCAGCGCCTGGCGGGCCGATCCTCAAGCCCCTGCCAACGGCGCGGTTCGTCGACTTCGGCACCAACGCCGAGATGCGCTGGGAGTCGGTCGACCCGCGCCGCTACCTGACCGAGCAGTCACGGCTCTTCGTGCGCAACCACACCCGTACCCCGGTGATCGACCGCGACTCCTACGCGCTGCGGATCTTCGGCGACGGGCTGGCCCGCGGACGCTCCGCCGACGCCGCGGTCGAGCTGGGCTGGCGCGAGCTGCGCCGACTGCCCACCACCCAGCTCACGTCCGTCCACGAGTGCACCGGCAACGGCCGCAGCCTCTTCGCCAGCCAGCAGGGCACGCCGGCCTCGGGCACCGCCTGGACGCTCGGTGCCGTCGGCGCCGTGACCTGGACCGGGGTCCGGCTCGCCGACGTACTGCGCCGGGTGGGGCTGGACCGGCGCGCCGTCTCGGTGCAGGCCACGGGCCTGGACGACCCCTACGTCAGCGGCGGCGTCGACTACGGCCGCGTACGCCGCCCGTTCCCCATCGCCAAGGCGCTCGACGACGCGCTGCTGGCCTGGGGCGCCAACGGCGAGGACCTGCTGCCGGACCACGGCTACCCGCTGCGCCTGGTCCTGCCGGGCTGGGTCGGCATCGCCAGCATCAAGTGGCTCGGCTCGCTCGAGGTGTCGCGCACGGAGCTGACCTCCCCGTGGAACACCAAGTGGTACCGCATGACCGGCGGCGAGCACCCGGCCGACTCCCCGCCACTGACGGTCAACCCGGTGCGCTCGGCCTGGGAGCTGCCCTGGGGCGCCGAGCTGGAGGCCGGCCGCCGGGTCGTGCTCACCGGCCGCTCCTGGAGCGGCGCCGGCCCGGTCACCCGGGTCGAGGTCAGCACCGACGGGGGAGCGACCTGGCACCCGGCGGCGCGACGCCGCAGGGGCGGTCACAGCCGTGGCCGCGACGCGGCGTGGGCGCAGTGGTCCTACGTGTGGGACCGGCCCGCCGTCGGCAGCCATGAGCTCCTCGCCCGGGCCACCGACGCCCGCGGACGCCGCCAGCCGCTGGTCACGCCGTACAACGACAACGGCTACTTCTTCGACGCGGTGGTCCGGCACCCGGTCACCGTCGCCTGACCGGTCCAGCATCGGCGGCTTCTTCGCGGCGCTGGTCACCTCGCAGGCGGTCGGCGAGCTGGTCCACGACGCCCAGGACGTCGCCGCCTCCCGGGGCGAAGGGGGCACCTCGGCCGCGGCGACGTTGGTTTGGGACTGATCGGCCCCGCGCGCTAGGCTGCTGCGGTTGCCCTAGGGCGACATCCTGCCGTGAAACGGCCGCGGACAGAGAGTGCCCGGGTGAACAGGCCCCGGCGCGCCGCGCAACGAGTGAACCAGAAGGAGCCGCATGTCCATCGGAACCGATGCAGCGACGAAGAAGAAGATCATCGCCGAGTACGGCACGACCGAGGGCGACACTGGTTCGCCGGAGGTGCAGATCGCGCTGCTCAGCCACCGCATCGCCCACCTCACCGAGCACCTCAAGACGCATAAGCACGACCACCACAGCCGTCGTGGTCTGCTGCTGCTCGTCGGCCAGCGCCGGCGGCTGCTCAACTACCTGCGCAAGACGGAGATCGAGCGCTACCGCTCGATCGTCGAGCGCCTCGGCCTGCGCCGCTGACTGACACGTTGGGACTCACCACCTGGTGGGTCCCAACGCTGCATTGCAGGCTGCACGACAACTGAACAACCACCACAGGAGCGATCCGCGCCACCGCAGGCCCGGTCCTCGGTAGTGATCTTCAGGAGCCCGTCACACCGGCTGCTGCGGGTCTCGATCGAAGATCGGCCACCGCCCCGGCCACTGCCAGGGCATCGTGCGCGCAGTCGCGGATCGCACCGCGAACAGAAAGATCCCACGTGACAGAACCCGTCATCTCCGCCGTCGAGACCGTTCTCGACAACGGCAAGTTCGGCACCCGCACCGTCAAGTTCGAGACCGGGCTCCTCGCCCGCCAGGCCGCCGGCTCGGTGACCGCCTACCTCGACGACGACACCATGCTGCTCTCGGCCACCACGGCCGGCAAGCATCCCAAGGACCACTTCGACTTCTTCCCCCTGACGATCGACGTCGAGGAGCGGATGTACGCCGCGGGCCAGATCCCCGGCTCGTTCTTCCGCAGCGAGGGCCGTCCCGGCGAGGACGCGATCCTCACCTGCCGCCTCATCGACCGTCCGCTGCGCCCGACGTTCAAGAAGGGCCTGCGCAACGAGGTCCAGGTCGTCATCACCGTGATGGCGCTCAACCCCGACGCGCCGTACGACGTCCTGGCGATCAACGCCGCGTCGCTGTCCACCCAGCTCTCCGGCCTGCCGTTCTCCGGCCCGGTCGGCGGCGTCCGCGTCGCCCTCATCGAGGGCCAGTGGGTCGCCTTCCCGAGCCACAGCCAGCTCGAGAACGCCGTCTTCGACATGGTCGTCGCCGGCCGCGTCACCGAGACCGGCGACGTCGCGATCATGATGGTCGAGGCCGAGGCCACCGAGCAGACCTGGACCCTGGTCCAGGGCGGCGTGCAGGCGCCGACCGAGGAGGTCGTGGCCGGTGGCCTCGACGCCGCGAAGCCCTTCATCAAGCAGCTGTGCGACGCCCAGGCCGAGCTGGCCAAGGAGGCCGCCAAGCCGGTCCAGGACTTCCCGGTCTTCCTCGACTTCGAGGACGACGTCTACGACGCCGTCGCCGCCGCCGCCTCCGAGGGCGCCGGCTCCGCGCTGGTCATCGCCGACAAGCTCGAGCGCGAGGCCGCTCTCGACGCCGTCAAGGCCTCGCTTCTCGACCAGCTCGGCGCCCAGTTCGAGGGTCGCGAGAAGGAGATCGGGGCCGCGTTCAAGGCGGTCACGAAGTCCCTCATGCGCGAGCGCGTGCTGCGCGACAAGATCCGCATGGACGGCCGCGGCCTCGCCGACATCCGTCCGCTGCACGCCGAGGTCGGCGTGATCCCGCGCGTTCACGGCTCGGCCCTGTTCGAGCGCGGCGAGACCCAGATCCTGGGTGTCACCACGCTGAACATGCTGACCCTGGAGCAGAAGCTGGACACGCTCTCCCCGGAGAAGACGCGCCGCTACATGCACAAGTACATCTTCCCGCCGTTCTCCACCGGCGAGACCGGCCGCGTGGGCTCGCCCAAGCGTCGCGAGGTCGGCCACGGTGCGCTCGCGCGCCGCGCGCTGCTGCCGGTGCTGCCGACGCGTGAGGAGTTCCCCTACGCGATCCGCCAGCTCTCGGAGGCCATGGGCTCCAACGGCTCCACCTCGATGGGCTCGGTCTGCGCCTCGACCCTGTCGCTGCTGCAGGCCGGTGTCCCGCTGCGGGCCCCCGTCGCCGGCATCGCGATGGGCCTCATCTCCGGTGAGGTCGACGGCAAGACCGAGTACGTCGCGCTGACCGACATCCTCGGTGCCGAGGACGCGATGGGCGACATGGACTTCAAGGTCGCCGGCACCCCGGACTTCGTGACCGCGCTCCAGCTCGACACCAAGCTCGACGGCATCCCCGCCGAGGTCCTGGCCGCCGCGCTGAACCAGGCCAAGGAGGCCCGCACGGCCATCCTCGCGGTCATGAACGAGGAGATCAGCGTCCCGGAGGAGATGTCGGTGCACGCGCCGCGCATCATCACGGTGCGCATCCCCGTCGACAAGATCGGCGAGGTCATCGGCCCGAAGGGCAAGGTGATCAACCAGATCCAGGACGACACCGGCGCGTCGCTGTCCATCGAGGACGACGGCACGATCTACATCGGTGCGACCAACGGCGAGGCCGCCGAGGCCGCCCGCCAGGCCGTCAACGCGATCGCCAACCCGACCATGCCCGAGGTCGGCGAGCGCTACCTCGGCACGGTCGTCAAGACGACCAACTTCGGTGCGTTCGTCTCGCTGATGCCCGGCAAGGACGGCCTGCTGCACATCAGCAAGCTGCGTGGCCTGGCCGGCGGCAAGCGCGTCGAGGCCGTCGAGGACGTCCTGTCGGTGGGCCAGAAGGTCCAGGTCGAGATCGCCGAGGTCGACGACCGCGGCAAGCTGTCGCTCATCCCCGTGGTCGAGGAGGACGCCGCCGAGGCGACCGCCGAGACCGCGGACGCCGAGTGACCGACGCTCCACAGTCGACCCGCCCGAGCTCCTCGGGCGGGTCGACGCCTTCTCGGGGTGCGGGGAGGGCCGCCGGCGCGCAGCCGGTCGGCTCGACCCGCACCCTGCAGACGGTGCGCGACGCCGACGGGCAGGTGACCTCGCGCGTACGCCGTACCGTCCTGCCCGGCGGGCTGCGCGTCGTCACCGAGCAGCTCGCCGGAGCCCGGTCGGCCAGCATCGGCGTCTGGGTCGGCATCGGCTCGCGTGACGAGACCGCGAAGCTGCACGGCGCCTCGCACTTCCTCGAGCACCTGCTGTTCAAGGGCACTCCCGAGCGCTCCGCGCTGGACATCTCCATCGCGCTGGACGCGGTCGGCGGCGAGTTCAACGCGTTCACCGCCAAGGAGTACACCTGCTTCCACGCGCGCGTGCTCGACGAGGACCTGCCGCTGGCCGTCGACGTGCTCGGCGACATGATCACCAGCTCGCGGATCACCGACGAGGACGTCGAGGCCGAGCGCGACGTGATCCTCGACGAGATCGCCATGCACGACGACGACCCCGACGACGTCGTCCACAACCTCTTCGCCGAGCAGGCGTGGGGGAGCGGTACGCCGCTGGGCCGGCCGATCGCCGGCTCCGTCGAGTCGATCGAGGCACTGACCCGCGCCCAGATCCTGCGCTTCTACCGGCGCCACTACCGCGCCCCCAACATGGTCGTCGCGGTCGCCGGCAACCTCGACCACGCCACGGTCGTGCGCCAGATCCGACGCTCGTTCGGGCGCAACGACTTCCTGAGCAGGGACGCGCCCCCCGCGCCGCCGCGCACCTCACGCCGTACGACCAAGGTGCGGGCGGGCGCGGTCACGGCCGTGCGGCCCTTCGAGCAGGTCAACCTGGTCCTCGGCATGCAGGGCCTGCCCCGCAGCGACGAGCGCCGCTTCTCGCTCGCCGTGCTCAACACCGCCCTGGGCGGCGGCACCTCGAGCCGGCTCTTCCAGGAGGTGCGCGAGCGCCGCGGCCTGGCCTACTCGGTCTTCTCCTTCGCCAGCAACTACGCCGACTCCGGCGTCGTCGGTGTCTCGGTCGGCTGCCTGCCGTCCAAGCTCGACGAGGTTCTCGCGGTCGTGCGCAGCGAGCTGGCCAAGGTGGCCGCCGAGGGCATCTCCGCCGACGAGCTCGCCCGGGGCAAGGGCCAGCTTCGCGGCGGCCTGGTCCTCGGCCTGGAGGACTCCGGCTCCCGGATGTCTCGCCTGGGCAAGGCCGAGCTCGTCCACGACGAGCTGCTCGGCATCGACGAGGTCCTCGCCCGCATCGAGGCCGTCACGCTCGACGACGTCCGCGCCATCGCCGCCGAGGTCTTCGCCCGGCCGGAGGTGCTTGCGGTGGTGGGGCCGGCGTAGGGGCAGGGTTATCAGCAGATGCTGATAACCCTGACGTTCTGGGGCGGAACTCTGGGCCAGAAGCGCCAGTTCTGGCCCAGAACCTCCATCGCCGCGCCGCGCCGCGCCGCGCCGCGCCGCGGCTAGGTCGCCAGCAGTACGACGCCGGCGCAGGCGGAGGCCCAGAGCACGCTGGTGAACGTGCCGATGATGAAGCGCTCGGCGGTGCCGGTGTTCTCCTGGTTGCGCAGCTCGGGGTAGCGGCCCAGGCCCTTGAGGGCGAGCGAGATCGCGACGCCCTCGGGCCACCCGGCCATCAGGCTGGCGGCGACGGCCGCGCGCTCGAGGCCGCCGATCCAGGCGCCGCCGCGCAGGACCTCCTCGGCCTGCTGCATGCTCTGCGCGCCCGTGCCGCCCTGGCGGTCCACGAACGCGAACACCCACGCGGTGACGGGGCCGCCGCCCGCGATCGCCAGGAGCCCGGCCAGGGCCACGCCCACGGCCACGGGCGTCTCCCCCTCCAGCTCGGCGGGTACGGCGGTCGCCAGCGCGGCGGCCAGCACGGCGAGGGAGGCCGGTGGCCAGATGCTGCGGCCGGCGGGCGTCCAGCCCCAGGCGGCCGCGACGGCGCCCGCCGCGAGCAGGGCGAGCACGAGGGCGCCGGTCTCGTCGGGGGTCATGGGGTGGCTCCTGTCGGGTCGATGAGCTGGCCGGCGAGGTAGGTGACGAGCTCGCGGGCGCGCCGCCCCTCGACGATGCCGGCCGGCTGCGCGCGCTGGCTCACGGCCGACTGGGTGATGCCGAGGCGCCGCCCGGCCTCCTCGTAGGAGAGACCCTGGGCGTCCACGAGGTCGGCGACCTCCCAGCCGCGGGCGGTGCGCCGTGCGAGCACCGCAGCCCACAGCCACAAGGTCGTCTCGAGAGCACGGGCCGGACCGGCGCCCGTGCCGTCGACGACGCGCAGGTGCCAGGGGCTGGACTTGGCCGCGGTGACGGCCTCCCGGGCGTGTACGAAGGCCGCTCCGGAGCCGGCCCGGGTCGAGGGCGGCAGGGGCAGGTCGACCGCCCCGAAGCCCACCCCGATATTCCACGCGCCGGCGCGCAGCAGCATCTCGAGGGCGGCCGCCAGGGCGGCCGGGTCGTCCAGGACGCCTTGGAACTCGTCACCGGCGGTGCGCTCGAAGCCGCGCAGCTGGGGGAGCCGGGCGAGCTGCCCGAGGGTGGCCGGCACCAGGTCGGGGCCACTGCGGCTGCCCTGCTGGTCGGCGGTGAGGACCGCAAGCATCCGCCCCACCTCCGATCTGGCTGTCGCCTGATGAGCACCCTACATTAGGCAGCAACCTAATGTCGAGCAATCATAAGGCTCTTGCCTTATCGGCGGCCGATGATGCCGATGACCGCGGGCTGCTTGTTGTCGATGACCGACACCCGGAACCCACCCTGGGCCAAGGCGGCGGACGCCCGCTCGAGCACCCGCGGCACCTCCTCGGGCCTGCTGGCCTCGTAGAACAGGTACACCGCGCCGCCGGGGACCACGCGCTCGTGCAACAGCGCCACCTCGTCGGCGCAGTCGCGCACCCAGAACAGGTTCACGTTGAAGGCGAACACCTTGGTCAGCCGCTTGACCGGGACCCGCAGAGTGGCCAGGTCGATCTGGCGGACCGTGAGCCGTCCGGACTCGACATGGGCGGCGTTGCGCCGCTTCGTGCGGTCGACGCCGGACTCCGAGCGGTCGATGGCGAAGAGCTTGCCGCTCTCGAGCTTCGCGCAGATGAGCTCCGCCGCCGCGCCGGGACCACACCCGATCTCCAGGACGTGGTCAGCCGGCTGAACGTCCATGAACTCCACTGCCCAACGGATGCGGGCCGGGATCGTGTTCGCCGCCATGGGCACCAGCCTGCCAGACGCAGGCGCCCGCGTGCAGGGACGGGGCCACCTCGAGGCCTCGGTGTCGCGCTAGATTGCTCCGGTGGCGAGGATCAAGGTGGGCGTGCTCGGCGCGCGGGGAAAGGTTGGCGCCGAGGTCTGCGCGGCCGTCGAGGCGGCGGACGACGCCGAGCTGGTCGCCGCCGTGGACCAGGGTGACGACATCGAGACCCTGGTCGAGCGGGGCGCCGAGGTCGTCGTCGACTTCACCCACCCCGACGTCGTGATGGACAACCTCGCCTACTGCATCCGCCACGGCCTGCACGCCGTGGTCGGCACCACCGGGTTCGACGAAACGCGGCTCGGCGTGCTGCGCGACCTGCTCGACGACGTGCCCGACGTGGGTGTCCTGATCGCCCCCAACTTCTCCATCGGCGCGATCCTGATGATGCGCTTCGCCGCCGTCGCCGCACCCTTCTACGAGTCGGTCGAGATCGTCGAGCTCCACCACCCCGACAAGGCTGACGCGCCGTCGGGGACCGCACGCCGTACGGCGGAGCTGATCGCGGCCGTACGCCGCGAGGCGGGCCTCCCCGCACCGCCCGACGCCACGAGCACCGCACTGGACGGGGCTCGGGGGGCCGACGTCGACGGCATCCGCGTGCACGGCCTGCGGCTACGGGGGCTCGTGGCGCACCAGGAGGTGCTCCTGGGCGGCGTGGGGGAGACGCTCACGATCCGGCACGACTCGATGGACCGGACCTCCTTCACGCCCGGGGTGCTCACCGGCGTCCGCCAGATCCGGAGCCGCCCCGGGCTGACCGTCGGGCTCGAGCACCTCCTCGACCTGGACTGATCCGGCCCACGGCTCGCGCCGCCAGGCCGACGCGACCGTTTCTGCAGGTTTGTGCAGTGCACACACGTGCACCCACCGCACCGGTGCGCCCGGCCGCCCGGTGCGCCAGGGTCTTTCGCAGGGACGGCCACTCCGGTACGTCGCAGAGAGGACCAGAATGCGCACGTCACTCGGACTCGCCGTCGCGGCGGTGCTCGCGGCCGGCACCCTCGGCGCCCAGGCCACCTCGGCCGCCGGCGCCCCCACCTTGGCCGCCGACCGCCAGCACCCCGTCACCGGAGCCCTGGCGGCGCTGGCCCAGCACCCCACCGCGGCACGCTCGTCGGCCGGGCAGGAGTTCCTGCCCGGCGGCACCGTGGTGGATCCCGACGGGAGCACCCACGTGCGCCTGGAGCGCACCTACTCGGGTCTCCCGGTGCTCGGCGGCGACCTCGTCGTCCACCGCGGCCCGGCCGCCGGCTGGGAGGGGGTCAGCCAGACCCTCGCCGCTCCGCTGGAGCTCGCCACCACCCCCGCAGTGGCCGGTACGACCGCGCAGGAGCGGGCCCTGAGCGCCGCCGGCGCACTGAAGGGCATCCGCAACCTCCGCGCCGGCGACAGGGCTCCGCGGCTGGTCGTCGATGCGCTCGTCGCCACGCCGCGCCTGGCCTGGGAGGTCACCACGCTGGGCCGCCACGCGGACGGCACCCCGAGCCGGCTGGCGACGTACGTCGACGCCCGCAGCGGCCAGGTCCTTCGGCGCGAGGAGCGCATCCAGACCGTGGACGGCTCCGGGCAGTCGCTCTACAGCGGCGCCGTGCCGATCCAGGTGGCGCGGTCCGGCTCGGCCTACACCCTGACCGACCCGACTCGCGGCAACGCCAAGACCACCGACATGCAGAACAGGCAGGACTCCATCCTGTGCCAGGTCCTCGGGGCCGGCTGCAGCAACGGCGTCGCGTACTCCAGCCCCGATACGTCGTTCGGCAACGGCACCAGCGCCGACCGCGAGTCGGCCGCCGTCGACGCCCACTACGGCGGCGCCGTCACCTTCGACTACTTCAAGCAGGTGCACGCTCGCAACGGCATCTTCGGCGACGGCACGGGCGCGCCCAGCCGCGTCCACTACGGCAAGGGCTACGTCAACGCCTTCTGGGACGGCACCAAGATGACGTACGGCGACGGCGACGGCGTCGAGTTCGGCCCGCTGGTCTCGCTCGACGTCGCGGGCCACGAGATGAGCCACGGGGTCACGGAGAACACGGCCGGGCTCACCTACTCCGGCGAGTCCGGCGGCCTCAACGAGGCCACCTCCGACATCTTCGGGACGATGGTGGAGTTCTACGCCGCCAACGCCGCCGACCCGGCCGACTACCTGGTCGGCGAGGAGTTCGACCTCGCCGGCCACCAGGGCCTGCGCCGCATGGACAACCCGATCGCCGACGGCAGCTCACCCAACTGCTGGAGCGCCAACACCAAGAACCTCGACGTCCACTACTCCTCGGGCGTCGGCAACCACTTCTTCTATCTGCTGGCCGAGGGCTCTGGCGCGAAGATCATCGGCGGCGTCGCCCACAGCTCCTCGACCTGCAACGGCACGACGGTCACCGGCATCGGCCGCGACGCGGCCCAGAGGATCTGGTTCCGGGCGCTGGACGTCTACATGACCTCCGGCACCACCTATGCGCAGGCCCGCACCGCCACGCTCAGCGCGGCCGCGGACCTGTACGGCGCCGGTAGCGCGCAGCACACCGCCGTCGCCTCGGCCTGGAGCGCCGTCAGCGTGAGCTGACCGTCTCCCAAGGGGAAGGGGCCCGTGCCGGACGGAACCGGCACGGGCCCTTCTCGTCGTCCCACGGGTAGACAAGATTCACCGGGCACCCGGTGAATCTCACGCTGCCCGTATGAAGCTTCGTGGGGGAGCCGGGAGTTTCACCGGGCACCCGGTGAAACTCCCCTCCGTACGTCGGCGCTACGGCTCGACGGTGACCTTGATCGCGGCGCCGCGCTGGACGATGTCGAAGGCGTCGAGGACCCGGTCGAGGGGGATGTGCTCGGTGATCAGGTCCTTGACGGGGACCTGGCCGGTGGAGATGTACTCCAGGGCGCGCTTGTTGTGCTCGGGGGCGGAGCCGTTGGCGCCGTGGATGTGCAGCTGGCGGTAGTGCACGACGTTGGAGTCGCAGGTGATGGTCGGGTCGGTCTTGGGCAGGCCGCCGAAGAACGAGATCCGCCCGTTGCGCGCGGCCATCGCGATGGCCTGCTCCTGGGTGACGTTGGCTGCGGTCGCGGTGATGATGACGTCCGCGCCCCGGCCGCCAGTGAGCTCCATGACCCGCTCGACGACGTCGACCTCGGCGCCGTTGATGACCTCGTCGGGCTGAACGGCTTCGGCCGACATCGCGAGGCGGTCGGCGTTGACGTCGATGAGGAAGACCTTGCCGGCCTGGTGGACGCCGCGCGCGATGCGGATGTGCATGCAGCCGATCGGGCCGGCGCCGAAGACGACGACGGTGTCGCCGGCCTCGATGCCGAGCAGCTCCTGGGCGTTGATCGCGCACGCGAAGGGCTCGGCCGCCGACGCCTCGTCGTAGCCGACGTTGTCGGGGATCCGGTTGAGGCCGTCCACCTTGAGCACCTGCTTCGGGACGATCATGTACTCGGCGAACCCGCCGTCGTACTGGTAGCCGACCGAGGTCTGGTTCTGGCAGACCGCCATCCAGCCCTTCTGGCACTCGTAGCACTCGCCGCACGGCACCGCCGCGATCACCTGGGCGCGGTCGCCGACCTGCCAGTCGCCGCCGTACGTCGCCTGCACGTCGGCCCCGACCTCGACGACCTCGCCGGCGATCTCGTGCCCGATGGTGCGCGGGGGCGTGAGGTTCTGGTGGCCGTTGTGGAGGATCTTCACATCGGTGCCGCAGGTCGAGCAGTTCTTGACCTTGAGCTTGATCTCGTCGGGCCCGCACGTGGGCTCCTCGACGTCCTCGATGCGCACGTCCTCGGGGGCGTAGAACCTCAGGGCCTTCATTCGTCCTCCAGCTGGGGGTCAGGGGGTGGCCGGCCTCTGCCGACCGCGCGTGATGTGACCATGGATACTACCGCATTTGTGGGTTTGATACTGAGTGTGTGGGTTTAGGCTCTTGACGGACGTGAAGTTGAGGAGATACAAAGGCATTCGAAGATCGTGATCGGTGTCACACGCCGATGACTCAGCCCCAGCCCGCTCAAGGGAGAGCTCGATGACCAGCACCGCCACCACGGGGTCCGCCAGCGGCGGGCTTCGCACCCAGGTTCAGCGCTTCGGCACGTTCCTGTCCAACATGGTTCTGCCCAACATCGGCGCGTTCATCGCCTGGGGCCTGATCACCGCTCTGTTCATCGAGACCGGCTGGATCACCTTGATCGGCAAGGACGTCTTCGGCTACGAGGGCGGCTACGGCTTCGTGGAGGACCTCGGGGCCTGGGGCTCCGGCGCCGACGGCACCGGCATCGTCGGCCCGATGATCACCTACCTGCTGCCGTTGCTCATCGGCTACACCGGCGGCCGGATGATGTACGACGACAACATCCGCGGTGGTGTCGTCGGCGCAATCGCCACCATGGGCGCCATCGCCGGTGCCTCGGTGCCGATGTTCCTGGGCGCCATGGTGATGGGCCCCCTTGCGGGCTGGTCCATGAAGCGCCTCGACGCCCTGTGGTCGCACAAGATCCGCCCCGGCTTCGAGATGCTCGTCAACAACTTCTCCGCCGGCATCTGGGGCGGCTTCCTCGCCGTCATCGGCTTCGTCCTCGCCGGCCCCTTCGTTGAGGAGTTCAGCAAGCTGGCCTCCAACGTCGTCAACACCCTCGTCGACAACAACCTGCTGCCCCTGACCTCGATCTTCATCGAGCCGGCCAAGATCCTCTTCCTCAACAACGCGATCAACCAGGGCATTCTCACCCCTCTCGGCACGACCGAGGCTAAGGACACCGGTCAGTCGATCCTGTTCATGCTCGAGGCCAACCCCGGCCCCGGACTGGGTCTGCTCCTCGCGTTCGCCGTCTTCGGCAAGGGAGTCGCCAAGGCGTCCGCCCCTGGCGCGATCCTCATCCAGTTCGTCGGCGGCATCCACGAGATCTACTTCCCCTACGTTCTGATGAAGCCGATCCTGGTGCTGGCCGTCATCGCCGGCGGCATGTCCGGCGTCGCGGTCAACGTCGCCTTCGACTCCGGCCTGCGGTCTCCGGCATCGCCCGGATCGATCATCGCGGTCTGGACGTCGTCGCCGCCCAGCAGCCTGGTCGGCGTGACGCTGTCGGTGGTCGTCGCGGCCGCTGTGTCCTTCCTGGTGGCCTCGTTCCTGCTCAAGATCGACCGCAGCGTCGACGAGGGCGACCTGGGCGCGGCCACGGCTGCGATGGAGGCCAACAAGGGCAAGAAGTCGTCGGTGGCCGGGATGCTGACGCGTCGCGACGCGGACCGCACCGGCCCCATCACCTCCATCGTGTTCGCCTGCGACGCCGGCATGGGGTCCTCGGCGATGGGTGCGTCGGTGCTGCGCAAGAAGATCCAGGCAGCCGGGCACCCCGAGGTCACGGTCGTCAACAAGGCGATCTCGAACCTCACCGACGACTACGACCTCGTGGTCACGCACCAGGACCTCACCGAGCGGGCGCGGCTCAAGACCGGGTCGGCGATCCACGTCTCGGTCGAGAACTTCATGAACAGCCCGCGTTACGACGAGATCGTGCAGCTGGTCGAGGAGTCCGGCGAGAGTGGGGGATCGGCGGCCGCCGAGCCGGAGGCCTCCTCGGCCGCCGCCTCCGCCGGTGTCGGCGGGCTGCTGTCGCCGGAGTCGATCGTGCTGGACGCGGGGTCGGGGACGCGCGAGGAGGCGATCACCCGCGCCGGTGAGCTGTTGGTGGCCGCCGGCGCCGTGGAGCCGTCGTACGTCGACGCCATGCACGAGCGCGAGCAGTCGGTGTCCACCTACATGGGCAACCTGCTCGCGATCCCGCACGGCACCAACGAGGCCAAGCCCGCGATCAAGCGGAGCGCGATCTCGTTCGTGCGCTACTCCGACGGGGTGCAGTGGAAGAACAAGGAGGTCAAGTTCGTCATCGGCATCGCGGCGCAGGGCGACGACCACCTCAAGCTGCTGGGACAGATCGCGGAGGTCTTCTTGGACTCCGAGCGGGTGGCCCGCCTGGAGGCGGCCACGAGCGCCGACGAGGTCCAGGAGGTCCTCGGGGCGGTGCAGCCGGTGTGACCTGGTCGGTGCCGCCCTCAGAGCAGCCGCAGCAGCGCCGCGATGAGGGCGGCACCGAACACCACGACGAGGAACGGTGCCCTCAGCAGGAGCAGCACCATCGCCGCGGCCAGCGCCGCGGCGCGCGCGTCCAGCACCAGGTCGTGACCGCCGGTGAAGACCTGCACCGCGACCAGTCCCGACAGCAGGGCGACCGGGATCAGGTCGGCGATGCGGGCGACCAGCGGTCGCTCGAGGACCCGCGGCGGGACCGAGAGCCCCGCCAGCTTGAGCAGGTAGCAGCCGACCGCCGCCACGAGGATCGCCGTCCAGGTCATGGCGTGCTCCTCGAACGGAGCAGCAGGCCGGCCAGTAGGGCGACGCCTCCGGCGACCAGCACGGGTACGCCGGCCGCCGTCACCGGCACCGCGCCGAGGGCCACGACGGCGGCCAGCAGCGCGACCGCGAGGTTGCGGCGCTCCTGCAGCCGCGGCCAGAGCAGCGCGAGGAACGCCGCCCCGACGGCGGCGTCCAGGCCGTACGTGCGCGGGTCGCCGATGGCCGTGCCGGCGACGGCGCCGAGCAGCGTGAAGAGGTTCCACAGGACGAAGATCGACACGCCCGTGGTCAGGAAGCCGGTCCGGGCCCCCTCCCTGGTCCTGCGGGTTACCGACATCGCCGTCGACTCGTCGATCACCAGGTGGGCGGCGCCGAGACGACGGGGCCCGGTCCAGCCCAGGAGCCCTGCCAGCCGCAGGCCGTAGAGCGTGTTGCGGGTGCCGAGGAGCAACGCCGTCAGCGCGCCGGAGAACGGCGCGCCCCCGGAGGCCAGCACCCCGACGAGGGCGAACTGCGAGGCGCCGGTGAACATCAGCAGCGACAGGGCGCAGGTCTGCAGCACGTCCAGCCCGGAGGCGACCGAGACGGCGCCGAAGCTCACGCCGTAGGTGCCGGTGGCCAGGCCGACGCCGAGGCTGTCGCGGACGATGCGCCGGCGGTCCTCGGGGTCTGCCGACGGCGGGGTCACGAGAAGGCGGTGTGCAGGCGGACCTGCTTGACCTGCGTGCTGCCGGTGCCGTCCAGGTCCAGCGTGCGGTGCGCGCCGTCCGGCGCCCATCCCGCCTCGCTGAGGAAGACCCGGGTCGCGTCGTCCGTCGCCAGTGTCCAGACCATCGCATGGGTGAACCGGTCGGCCAGCATCGTGTCGACGGCGGCCTGGAGCAGCCGCGAGCCGTGCCCCTTGCCGCGCTCCTCGGGCGCGACGGTGAGCTCCTGCATCTCGCCGTCGGAGACCGGGTCGCAGTCGGGGTCCGAGGCCGGGCCGACGATCGCGAAGCCGCACACCCGGTTGCGCTCCAGCGCCACCAGCACCCGGTTGCGGGCGTCCTGCGGCTTGCGCAGCGCCTCCTGCCAGGCGGCTGCGGCGGCCCCCGGGTCGTGGGGGAGCGCCTCGGCCGGCAGGACGTCGGCGTACTGCTCGCGCCAGGTGCGCACCTGGAGCTCCGCGATGGCCGCGGCGTCGTCGGCCCAGGCGATGCGCACGGACACGTCGGCGATGGGGCTGCTCACGCGATCATCTTGGCATCTCGTCGTCGACGAGGTGGCGCAGGTAGGCGTCGGGGCGCTCCAGGAAGCGGCGCCAGTGGTCGACGACCTGCAGGTCCTCCCATGCCGTCTCGCGAAAGCCCCACTCGCCGACCTCCAGGATCCGCGCGCCCGGCATCGCGGCAAGGACGGGGGAGTGGGTGGCGCACAGGACCTGCCCGCCGGCGGCCGTGACCCGCTGGAGGACCGCGACCAGCGCGAGCGTGGACGAGAACGACAGCGCGGCCTCGGGCTCGTCGAGGCAGTAGAAGCCGGCGGAGCCGAAGCGGCTCTCGAGGACCGCCAGGAACGACTCGCCGTGGCTGAGCTCGTGGAACGGCACGTCGCCGCCGAGGTCCTCGATGTAGGTGTACCAGCCGTGCATCGTCTCGGCGCGCAGGAAGAAGCCCCACCGGCTCGCCCCGATCCCGCGGCGTACGGCGAGGGCGCGGTGCAGCGGCGACTCGGACTCACGGGTGGAGTGCCGGCTGTGGGTCGAGCCGCCCTCGGGCGAGAGGCCGTACGCCGCGGCGACGGCCTCGACGACGGTCGACTTGCCCGAGCCGTTCTCACCGACCAGGAACGTCACCCCGCGGGCGAGCTCGAGCCCCTCGCGGGCGAGCTGCCGGACGACCGGCAGCGTCATCGGCCAGGACCGGGGCTCCAGGTCGTGGCCGGGGTCCACCTCGACGCGGCGCACGGGGGGCTGGTCGAAGTCCACGCGCCCAGGGTAGGCGCGCCCGGCTGGGAGCGGCGTCCTAGTGTCGGTGGCATGGAGATTCGTAACCTCGGAGCAAGCGGCCTGAAGATCTCGGCCATCTCGTACGGCAACTGGCTGACCCACGGGTCGCAGGTGGAGGAGGACGCCGCGCTGGCGTGCGTCCGGCAGGCCCTCGACGAGGGCATCACCACCTTCGACACCGCCGACGTCTACGCCAACACCGCGGCGGAGACCGTGCTGGGCAAGGCGCTGGCCGGCGAGCGCCGCGAAGGGCTGGAGATCTTCACCAAGGTCTACTGGCCCACCGGTCCAGGCGCGCACAACGACCACGGGCTGTCGCGCAAGCACATCCTGGAGTCCATCAACGGCTCGCTGCAGCGCCTCGGCACCGACTACGTCGACCTGTACCAGGCCCACCGCTACGACCACGAGACGCCGCTCGAGGAGACGATGGAGGCCTTCGCCGACGTCGTGCGCTCCGGCAAGGCGCTCTACATCGGGGTCTCGGAGTGGCGCGCGGAGGAGATCCGGGCCGCGCACGCGCTGGCCCGCGAGCTGCACGTCCCGCTGGTGTCCAACCAGCCGCAGTACAACATGTTGTGGCGCGTCATCGAGGCCGAGGTCGTGCCGACCTGCGAGGAGCTCGGGCTCGGCCAGGTGGTGTGGTCGCCTATCGCGCAGGGCGCGCTGACCGGCAAGTACCAGCCGGGCAAGCAGCCGCCGGCGGGGTCGCGGGCCACCGACGACAAGGGCGGGTCGAACATGATCTCGCGCTGGCTCAAGGACGACGTCCTGGAGCGCGTGCAGCGGCTGCGGCCCGTCGCCGACGAGGCCGGGCTGAGCATGGCGCAGCTGGCCGTGGCCTGGGTGCTGCAGAACCCCAACGTCTCCAGCGCGATCATCGGCGCCAGCCGCCCCGAGCAGGTGACCGAGAACGTCAAGGCCGCAGGCGTGAGCCTCGACGAGTCGACGATGAGCGCCATCGACGAGGCCGTCGGAGACGTCGCCGAGCGCGACCCCGCTAAGACGCAGTCGCCGCCGAGGCGGGACTTCGGCTGACCGCCGCGGCGCCGGCGGTCGCCAGCACCAGCCCGACCGCCACGCCGACGGCCCAGCCGTCGCGCACGCCGTCACCGAGGAGCGCCACCCCGATGGCCGCCGGCAGCAGCGTCTGCCCGACGATCATCGGGGCGGTGGTCCCGGTGACCGCGTTGGAGTGCATTCCGAGCGAGTAGAGCCAGAACGACACCAGCCCGAAGGCCGGTACGGCGAGCGCGGCCAGCACGACCGGCGCCTCGAGCGGCAGGCCGACCCCGCGCACCGCGATGGCCGATCCGGCGTACCCGAGGCCGGCGAGCGCGCCCAGCACGGGGCCGGACCACTCCCGGCCGACCATCGCGGCCGCGAGCAGCAGCACGACGCCGAGCGCGACCGGCAGCGCGAAGGCCCAGGTCGTCACGACCTCGCCGGGCTCCCCGGAGCCCAGCGACAGCAGGGCGAGCCCGGCCGTGACGGCGCCGACGCCCACCCAGTCGCCGCGGGACAGGTTCTCGCTGACCCGGCGCGACGCCAGCGCGGTCACCGGCAGCGACAGCGAGATCAGCGCCTGCGCCAGGTAGAGCGGCAACAGCCAGATCGCGACCGCGTGCAGCACGAAGCCGCCGAGGTAGGCAGCGACCACGAGCATGGTGAGCGGGTCGCGCACCGAGCGCAGCACGAAGCCCACCAGATGGGTGGGCCGCCCCCCGATCCGGCGTACGGCGGAGGCCTGGACCACCGCCGCGACACCGAACAGCGCGGCGGCCACCAGGCCCGCGAGGAGCCCGGCGACCTGGTCGCTCACCGGTAGTGCTCGGGGAGCTCCTGGCCGATCTTGACCTGCGTCTTGGGCATCCGCATGAACCTCATCTGCATCGCGCGCGTGATCGTGTAGTACGTGGTGCCCTTCAGCGGCTCACCGGGGAAGCGGCGCGCGATCTCCTTGCGCACCCGGCGCCGGAGCAGGAGCAGGTCGACGCCGACCAGCAGCAGCGTGCCGAGCAGCAGCGTGTTGCCCATGCTGCGCAGGTCGGGGTTGCCGGAGTAGCCGAGCACCATGGTGACGATCAGCAGCGGGATCATCAGCTCGACGATCGAGAAGCGGGAGTCGACGTAGTCGCGGATGAAGCGTCGCACCGGCCCCTTGTCGCGCGGCATCAGGTAGCGCTCGTCGCCGGTCTTCATGGCGGAGCGGACCTTCTGGCTCGACTCGATCTTGGCCTGGCGCTGCTGCTGCGCGATCTCCTTGCGGGTGCGCGGCACCTTGGCCCGGGCCTTGGCCGCGGCCTCGGCCTCGCGGCGCGTGGGGGTCGGTCGGCCCTTGCCGCCCTCCCTGGCGGTGGCGGCGGCGTCGGCGGTGGTGGTGGTCTCTGGCTTGCTACGACGGAACAACGAAAGGCCTTCAGCAGGATGGGCGGGAGCGATACCCCCTCAGAGTACCTGCGTGGTCGCGGACGTCACCGTCGGCGCCGTAGGGTGAAGTCCACGTCGTTGCACTCCGCTCCACCTGAGAGGGACCCCCGCATGAGCCTCATGAAGCGCGTCAGCCTGATCTTCCGGTCGAAGGCCAACCAGGCCCTCGACCGGGCCGAGGACCCCCGCCAGACGCTGGACTACAGCTACCAGCGCCAGCTCGACCTGCTCTCCAAGGTACGCCGCGGCGTGGCCGACGTGGCGACGAGCCGCAAGCGCGTCGAGCTGCAGGTGGCCCAGCTCGAGCAGCAGTCGGCCAAGCTGCAGGACCAGGCCGAGAAGGCGCTGTCGATGGACCGCGAGGACCTCGCCCGCGAGGCGCTGACCCGCAAGTCCGGCCTGGTCGGCCAGATCAACGACCTCAAGGCGCAGCACGCCAACCTCCAGGGCGAGGAGGAGAAGCTGACGCTGGCCCAGCAGCGCCTCCAGGCGAAGGTCGAGTCGTTCCGCACCCGCAAGGAGACGATCAAGGCGACCTACACCGCCGCCGAGGCGCAGAGCCGGATCGGCGAGGCCATGTCCGGCATCGGCGAGGAGATGGGCGACGTGGGGATGGCGATCCAGCGCGCCGAGGACAAGACGGCGCAGCTGCAGGCCCGCGCCGGCGCCATCGACGAGCTGATCGCCTCCGGCGCGCTCGACGACGCCTCCTCGCTCAACGCCGGCGACGACATCAGCCGCGAGCTGGAGTCGATGAGCTCGCAGGCCGACGTGGAGGCCGAGCTGGCGCGGATGAAGGGCCTGTCCTCCGGGTCGGCCCCTGACGCGATCGAGGCCGGGTCCGAGCAGCCGGAGGGGGAGCAGCCGCGATGAGCTCGCTGATCGTGCGCATCCTGGGGGAGGGCCAGTACGACGTGCCCGACAGCGCCCTGGACACCCTGAACCAGCTGGACGCGACGCTCGAGGCCGCCGTCGAGACCGGCGACGAGGCGACCTTCCGCGAGGCCCTCACCGCGCTGCTCGACGGCGTACGCGGCCAGGGGGTGGCCCACCCGCTCGACTCTCTGGACGAGTCCGACCTGATCCTCCCGCCGGCCGACGCGACCATCGATCAGGTCCGCGAGCTGCTCGCCGACGACGGGCTGATCCCCGGCTGAGGCCCCGCTTGGAGGCACCGGGAGAATGGGGCCATGGCTCGTACACGGTTCATTGGTGACTCGGGGCTCACCGCCCGCATGACCCTGGTGATGTTCCTGCTCGGGGCGCTCTTCGTCGCCCTCGTGGTGGGCCTGGCCTACGCCGCCGGCGGTGGTCTGGGCATCCTCATCGGGATCGCCGGCATCGGCATCGCGGTCTACCAGTGGTCGTCCTCCGACAAGATCGCCATGCGCGCCATGCGGGCGCGGGAGGTCAGCCCCGAGGAGGCTCCCGAGCTGCACGGCATGATCGACCGCCTGTGCGCCCTGGCCGACATGCCCAAGCCCCGTGTCGGCATCGCGCACACCTCGGTCCCCAACGCCTTCGCGACGGGCCGCTCGCCCAACCGCTCGGTCGTGTGCGTCACGACCGGCATCATGGGCGTCCTCACGGCCGAGGAGCTGGAAGGCGTCCTGGCCCACGAGCTCTCCCACGTCGCGCACCGCGACGTCCTGGTCATGACCGTGGCCTCGTCGGCCGGCATCGCCGCCGGCATGCTCACCCAGGGCGCCCAGTACGGCGGCCTGGGGCTGCTGGGCGGGCGTCGCGACAACAACAACGGCCTGCCCGTGTGGCTGATCGTGCTCCTGGTCAGCCTGGTCGTCTACGCCGTGAGCTTCGTGCTGCTGCGGCTGCTCTCTCGCTACCGCGAGCTGTCCGCAGACCGGGCCGGCGCCTACCTCACGATGAAGCCCGCGGCCCTGGCCTCGGCGCTGCAGAAGATCACCGGCGAGATGAACCAGATCCCGCAGAAGGACCTGCGTCAGGTGAGCGCGGCCAGCGCCCTGTGCATCGCACCGGCGGTCGCCGGCGTCTCGCTGCGCACGCTCACCTCCACCCACCCCTCGCTCGAGCAGCGCCTCGAGCAGCTCGCCAAGATCCAGGCCGAGCTCGGCCGGCCCACCGCCTGATGGGCTTCTGGCAGGCGGTCATGGGCCGCTCCCGTCCCAAGCAGGCCGACCTCGATGCCCTGTTCCTGATCCCGAGTGCGGCGGTCACGCTCCAGACCGCGATCGGGCTGACCCCCACCGGAGTCGGCTCGGTCTGCTACCGAGCCGCGGACGGCGCCGGCTTCGCCGAGACCCAGAGCGACGTGGTGGAGCTCATCACCGGCGCCGTCGACGCGCCGGAGGTGGCGGTGAGCCACGACGACTTCGGCTTCACCTGGCTGAGCGTCCACCGGCAGCCGGACGACATGGGCGGGCTCTGCACCGACCTGCACGCCGTCAACACCACCCTGGAGGCGGAGGGCTTCGGACCGTCGTTGCTGTGCTCGCTGGTGCCGTTCGCCGACTCCGCCGGCCGCCGCGTGGGGCTGGTCTACCTCTACAAGCAGTCGTCCTTCTACGCGTTCGCCCCCACGGGGCCGCAGCAGCGCGACAACCTGCTGGAGATCCAGGTGCGCGACACGCTGCGCGACGAGATCCCGATGGAGCAGGACCTCTCCCGCTGGCTCGCGCTCTGGGGCGCCCCCGGCCTGTGACCGGATCCCCGGCGGGGAGCCGGGTAGGCCCGCCGGGTGAACGCGCCCGCTAGTCCTTGTGGGAGCGGCCCGGCAGGTCGAGCATCCGCTGCAGGGCGACCAGGGCGTCGCGCTCGGTGTCGTCGTCCACGTCGATCTGGTTGACCACGATCCCGTTGACCAGCGACTCCAGCGCCCACACCAGGTGCGGCAGGTCGATCCGGTTCATCGTCGAGCAGTAGCAGACGTTCTTCTCGAGGAAGACGATGTTCTTGTCGGGGTGGTCCTGCGCCAGCCGCTTGACCAGGTTGAGCTCGGTGCCGATCGCCCAGCTGGTGCCCGCCGGCGCGGCCTCGATGGTCTTGATGATGAACTCGGTCGAGCCGACCAGGTCGGCCTTGAGCACGACCTCGTGGGTGCACTCGGGGTGCACCAGGACCTGGATGTCGGGGACCGTCGCGCGCAGGGTGTCGATGACCTCCGGGCTGAAGCGGCCGTGCACGGAGCAGTGGCCCTTCCACAGGATCATCGTCGCGTCGACGAGCTGCTGGGTGGTCAGGCCGCCGTTGGGCTGCTGGGGGTCCCACACCACGCAGTCCTCCAGCGTGAGGCCCATCTTGAGCACCGCGGTGTTGCGGCCCAGGTGCTGGTCGGGGAAGAACAGCACCTTGCCCCGGCGCCCGTCGGCGGCCAGGTCCTGCTTCTGGTCGAAGGCCCACTCCAGCGCCGTCTCGGCGTTGGAGGAGGTGCACACGATGCCGCCGTTGCGGCCGCAGAACGCCTTGATGTCGGCGCTGGAGTTCATGTAGGTCACCGGGACGACGGCGTCCTGGACGCCGGCCACGGCGAGCGCGTCCCACGCGTCCTCCACCTGGGAGAGCACCGCCATGTCGGCCATGGAGCACCCCGCGGAGAGGTCGGGCAGCACGACCCGCTGGTGCGGCCCGGTGAGGATGTCGGCGGACTCGGCCATGAAGTGCACGCCGCAGAAGACGATGTACTCCGCCTCCGGGCGGCCCGCGGCGTCGCGGGCCAGCTTGAACGAGTCCCCGGTGACGTCCGCGAACTGGATGACCTCGTCGCGCTGGTAGTGGTGCCCGAGCACGAACACCCGGTCGCCGAGAGCCTCCTTGGCGGCGCGGGCCCGCTCGACCAGGGCGGGGTCCGAGGCCTCGGGCAGGTCGCCGGGGCACTCGACGCCGCGCTCGGAGGAGAGGTCCACGCCTCGGCCGAGCGGCAGGAGGGGCAGGTCGACGGTCGTCATGGCAGCGATCCTAGTTCGGTGTGGCCGGGGTCTCAGAGCAGGGCACCGTGGTGAACGTAGGGCGAGGGCGGGCTCATTCCCCGCAGCGCGAGGTAGCCCTCCGTGCGCAGCTCGAGCCGGGCGGCGAGGCCGACGTCGATCGCCCACTCGTTGGCGTCGGTGAGGTGGGCAACGGTGTGCTCGGCGCCGCCGTCGGCGATCGCCGCCCACAGCAGCCGCGTGGCCGCGGCGCGGGTGGTGGCCGCGAGCAGCTCCACCCGGCCCTCGGCGAGGTAGGCGTAGCCCGAGCCGGTCGTGGAGTCCGACACGATCGGACGCCACAGCCGCTGCATCAGCTCGTGGTTCGGCCCGTGCGCCGCGCCGCGGACCTGCCGGTCGATGGAGTTCATGAGGTCGGTGTCGGCCGCCGAGCCGTCGCGCACCTTCTCGATGACCGGGATCGCGGAGCGGTCGACCGTGCCGGTGAGGTGCATCTGGGGGTGCAGCGAGAAGCCGGCCAGGCGGTAGCGGCGGACCGCCCGGGGGTCGCTCGAGGCCGACAGCATGCCGCGCAGGCAGCCGCGGCCGTGGTGCAGCGCCGCGTCGAGCAGCTGCTTGCCGATGCCGCGCGACTGCAGATCCGGCCGGACGGCGTACGTCGCGAGACACCAGGTCTTGTCGCGCACGAAGGAGGTCGCCATCCCGATCATCCCGGTGTCGTCGTCGGCCACCCAGCAGCCGCCCGGGTCGGTCTCGAGGAGATGGTGGGTGCGGGTCAGCCAGTCGGCCCGGCGTACGCCGGATCGCGGCTGCGGCTCGGGGTCGCAGAGGCGACGGGTCCGGCGGTCGAACTCCACGAAGCACTGCGCGCTCAGCCGCTCCGCTACGGGCACGTCGTCGGGTCGCATCGGCCGGATCGTCACCTCGGTCACGGCGCCAGCCTAGGTGTCGGCCAGGATGGGGCCCATGCGAGTCCTGGTGGCGCCCGACAAGTTCGCCGGCACGCTCACGGCGGTCGAGGCGGCCCGCGCCATCGCGGCCGGCTGGGCGCGGCGGGCGCCCGGCGATGAGCTCGACCTGGCCCCGATGTCGGACGGGGGGCCCGGGTTCGTCGACGTCCTGCACGAGACGCTGGGCGGGGAGCTCCTGGCGGTGACCGTGAGCGGGCCGTTCGGGGCGCCGACGCCGGCGACGGTGCTCGTGGTCGGCGACACCGCCTACGTCGAGAGCGCCCAGGCCTGCGGCCTGCCGCTGGTGGCCGGCCGGGACGCCGAGCGCGCCACCACGACCGGGGTCGGTGAGCTGGTGCTGGCCGCGGCCGCGACCGGGGCGAGCACCGTCGTGGTCGGGCTCGGCGGCAGCGGCACCAACGACGGCGGCGCCGGGCTCCTGTCCGCGCTGGGCGCCACCGCGGACGGCGTCCTCGACGCCGGACCGGCCGCGTTCGGCGACCTGGGCACCGTCGACCTGGCACCGGCCCGCGCCCGGGTCGCTGGCCTGCGCCTGGTCGTCGCGACCGACGTCGACATCCCGCTGGCCGGGCTGTTCGGGGCGACCAAGACCTTCGGGCCGCAGAAGGGCATCGTCGAGGACCGGCTGGTGACCGTGGACGGGTGGCTGGAGCGGTTCGCGGCCGCGGCCGACCGTCGTACGGCGCTGGAGAAGGGGGCCGGCGCCGCCGGTGGCCTCGGCTTCGCGCTGCTGTGTCTCGGTGGAGTGCGCGAGCCGGGCATCGAGCTGGTCACGGCGGCGGTGGGCCTGGCCGAGCGGGCGCGCAGAGCCGACCTGGTCCTGACCGGGGAGGGGGCCTTCGACTTCTCCAGCCGCTCCGGCAAGGTGCCCTACGGCGTCGCGGCGGTCGCACAGGAGGCCCTGCGGCCGTGCGTCGCGCTGGCCGGGCAGGTGCTCGTCGGCTCCCGCGAGATGCGCGCCCTCGGCGTCGAGTCGGCCCACTCCCTGGTCGACCTGGTGGGGGAGGAGCGCGCCTTCGCCGACCCGGCCGGCTCCCTGGAGGCCCTCGCGGAGCGCGTCGCCCGCACCTGGTCCCGATGAGGGGTGCGGGGAATAACCCGCCGTGTGCGAGGATTGGCAGAGGTAAGAAACCCGCACACGGACTGGGAGTCACACATGACCGAGCAGGTCGATACCACCACTGAGCGTCGCACGGACCAGATCAACCTGAGCCCGGTGGCGGCCGCCAAGGTGCAGAGCCTCCTCGCGCAGGAGGGTCGTGACGACCTCCAGCTGCGCATCTCGGTGCAGCCCGGCGGCTGCAGCGGCCTGCGCTACCAGCTGTTCTTCGACGAGCGCAGCCTGGACGGCGACGTCGTCACCGACTTCGACGGCGTCAGCGTCGTCGTCGACCGGATGAGCGTCCCCTACCTCAACGGCGCGATGATCGACTTCGTCGACAGCATCGAGAAGCAGGGCTTCACGATCGACAACCCCAACGCCACGGGCTCGTGCGCGTGCGGAGACTCCTTCCACTGATCACCACCGCGCAGCGGATGCGATGATGGTGGTCGAGCAGCGACCGCGGCTGAGGCACGAAGCCGCGACGGAGCGTGTCGAGACCCCGTGAGCCGCGAAGCAGCCTGAAGCAACGAGCACCAAGCAACAGCCCCCCGCCGTGACCGGCGGGGGGCTGTTCGGTCTCAACAGGCCTAGGGAGAGGAGGGGTCGGCCTGTCGAGGTCGTGGGCCCCTCAGTCGAGGTGCAGGTGCAAGGCGTTGGCGATGCGGGTGGCCGCGTCGGAGATCCGGATCTCCCGCTTGGGGAGCTCGCGTGGGAAGTCCGCGAAGTGGATGCTGGGCGCCGGGCGGGCGGCCGCCGCGGCGGCGCGGGCCAGATGCGACTCCAGCCGCAGTCGGCGACCGGCGGCCTCGCAGTCGGCGCGCATCTCCTGCGGGCTGGTGAGCTCCTCGTAAGGCGTCATGCGTCGACGCTATTGGCTACTCCCGCGTAGTCCCAGCGGTACCCGTGGGTAGTGTTCGGTGTCATGTCGACCTCCGGTTCGCTGCTCATCGCAGGCTCCATCGCCTCCGACCACCTGATGACGTTCGCCGGGAAGTTCGAGGACTCGCTGGTCGTGGAGCAGCTCCACAACATCTCGGTCTCGTTCCTCGTCGAGGACCTCGAGATCCGCCGCGGCGGCGTCGCGCCCAACATGTGCTTCGGTCTGGGACGCCTCGGTCTGCGCCCGGTGCTGGTCGGCGCGGCCGGCGAGGACTTCGGCGACTACCGCTCCTGGCTCGAGCGCCACAACGTCGACTGCCACTCGGTGCACATCTCGACGACCAAGCACACCGCCCGCTTCGTCTGCACCACCGACCAGACGATGGCGCAGTTCGCGTCGTTCTACCCCGGTGCGATGAGCGAGGCCCGCCAGATCGAGCTGCAGCCGATCGTGCAGCGCGTCGGCGAGCCGGCGTACGTGCTGATCGGCGCCGACGACCCCGACGCCATGCGCCGCCACACCCACGAGTGCCGTCAGCGCGCCTACCCGTTCATCTCCGACTGCTCCCAGCAGCTGGCCTTCTCCGACGGCGAGCTGATCCGCGACCTGATCGACGGCGCCGCGATCCTGTTCTCCAACGAGTACGAGTCGCACATGATCGAGCAGAAGACCGGCTGGTCCGCCGAGGAGGTGCTCTCCCGCGTCGGCACCCAGGTGACCACGCTCGGCGCCCAGGGCGTGCGGATCACCCGCGAGGGCGAGGACGCCATCGAGATCGCGGCGGCCAAGGGGGTCGTGGCCGTGGAGCCGACCGGCGTCGGCGACGCGTTCCGGGCCGGCTTCCTCGCCGGCCTCAGCTGGGAGCTGCCGCTGGAGCGCGCCGCCCAGGTCGGCTGCGTGCTGGCGGCGTACGTCGTGGAGACCGTGGGCACCCAGGAGTACACGTTCACGCACCAGCAGTTCGTCGACCGCGTCGAGGGCTCCTACGGCTCCGAGGCCGCGAAGGACGTCGCCGCCCACCTCTGAGGGCGGTCAGGACCGGCGGCGCACCAGGAACCGGGGCGCGCCGTCGTCGGCGGTGTCCTGCCCGACGTACTCCTGATCGCGCATCCGGCACCACGCCGGTACGTCGTAGCGTGCGGCGGGGTCATGGGCGACGACCGCGAGCAGCTCGCCCACCCCCACGTCGGCGAGGTGGCGGGCCAGCTCGATGATCGGCCGTGGGCAGGGTAGGTCGCGACAGTCCAGCTCGAGCGCCGGCGTCACGGGCGCACGTCCGCCCTGATTTCGGCCACCGCGTCGGGCAGCACCGCGAGCAGGCGCTCCACCTCGTCGGCGGAGGCGTCCCGGCCGAGCGAGAGCCGCACGTTGCCATGGGTGAGCGCCCCCATCGCTGCCAGGACGTGGCTGGGCTCCAGGGTCGACGCGGTGCAGGCGGAGCCGCTGGCCACGGCGAAGCCGCGGCGGTCCAGAGCGTGCACCAGCGCCTCCCCGTCGACGTAGAGGAACGAGAACGTCACCAGGTGGGGGAGCCGGCCCACCGGGTCGCCGACGACGTCGGTGTCGGGGATCGCGGCCACGGCCGCACGGACCCGGTCGACCAGTGCCGTCTGGCGGGCCGCGGTCTCCTCGCGCTCCGCGACGACGGCCTGGAGCGCCGCAGCCGCAGCCAGGGCGGCGGGCACGTTCTCGAACCCGCTCGCCCGCTCGTCCACGCGCTCGTCGCGGGGGAACGGACTGGTCCAGCGCACGCCCTTGCGGACCAGGAGCACCCCGACACCGGCCGGACCGCCCCACTTGTGCGCCGACGCCGCGGCTGCCGCCCATCCCGTGGGCAGGTCCAGGCGCCCGGCGCTAGCGCAGGCGTCCATGAACAGCGGCACCCCCTCGAGGCGCGCCGCCACCTCGGCCACCGGCTGCGTCGTGCCGACCTCGTGGTTTGCCGACTGCACGGCCACGACGGCGGCGCCGCTCGCGGCGGCGATGAGCTCGTCGGCCAGGACCCGCCCCTCGTGGTCCACGGGGGCGGCGAGGGTCTCCCCGGACGCCCACGCGGCCGCATGGAGCACCGCGGAGTGCTCGACCGCGCTGTGCACGATGCCGTCCGACACCCGCGACCGTGCTCGGTGCAGGCCGAGCAGCCCGCGGTGCACGGCCTCAGTCCCCGAGGCCGTGAAGGTCACCTCGTCCGGGCGGACCCCCAGGCTCTCGGCCACCACCGCGCGCGCGTTGTCGAGCAGCAGCCGCGCATTGCGACCCGGCCGGTGCAGGCGCCGCGGGTCGGCGTACCCCTGGTCCAGCGCCGCCAGGAACGTGTCGCGGGCCGCCGGGTGGAGGGGCTCGGCCGAGCCCGAGTCGAGATAGGCGGTCACAGCAGGAGGCTACCGGCGACCCGGTCGGTGACCGGAGGGGCGATTCGGATAGTGTTCTTCCTTGATGTGACCGTCTGAGAGGAAGGCTCGTTCGTGGGTCTGCAACTCCCCGAGCGTAGGGCAGGATCTGGCGTTCTTCGCCGCCGGATACCGCTCCTCGCCGTGCTTGGCCTCGGCCTGTTCGCCCTCTCCGGGTGTGGCTCCGACTCTGGTGAGTGGGAGCGTCTCGCGATGCCGGATCCCGCCACCGTCGAGGGCGAGTCCATCCTGTCCCTGTGGCAGGGCGCCTGGATCGCCGCGCTCATCACCGGCGTCGTCGTCTGGGGCCTGATCTTCTACTCGGCGCTGCACTTCCGCCGCCGCAGCGACGACGAGATCCCGATCCAGACCCGCTACAACCTGCCGCTGGAGATCTTCTACACGATCTTCCCGGTCATCATGGTGATCGTGTTCTTCTCGCACACCGTGCGGGTCCAGAACGAGGTGCTCGAGGACACGCCGCCCGACAACACGATCACCGTCGTGGGGCAGCAGTGGACCTGGACCTTCAACCACCCCTACGGCGAGGAGTACGTCGTCGAGGGGGGCGAGGGCAACGTCATCCCGGTCCTCTACCTGCCGGTCAACGAGACCACCCGCTTCAACCTGGTCACCCCCGACGTGATCCACGACTTCGGGGTGCCCGGCTTCCTGATGAAGATGGACGTCGTGCCCGGCCAGATGAACTCCTACCAGGTCACGCCGAAGCGCATCGGCGAGTACGCCGGCAAGTGCTACGAGCTCTGCGGCGTCTACCACTCCCGCATGCTGTTCACGGTCAAGGTCGTGTCCCGCGACGACTACGACGCCTACCTCCAGGAGCTCGAGGACGCCGGCGAGGTGTACGACGAGCCCATCCTGGGCGGCGCCTACGCCGACACCCAGGCGGGCCTCGACACCGACGACGAGCCCGAGGTCGGCCTGGATCCCGACGATTCCGAGGAGGGGTCCGAGTGACCACCACCGCCGCGAGATCTGCCGACGTCACCGTCGGCCGCAAGCCGCTCGGCCAGCAGCTGGTCCGGATCATGACCACGACCGATCACAAGCTGATCGGCAAGATGTACCTGATCACCTCGTTCGGCTGGTTCATGATCGGCGGCCTCATGGCCATGCTGATCCGCTCCGAGCTCGCGTTCCCGGACCAGCAGATCGTCAACGACGAGCTGTACAACCAGCTGTTCACGATGCACGGCACGATCATGCTGCTGCTGTTCGCCACGCCGCTGTTCTTCGGCTTCGCCAACGTGATCATGCCGATCCAGATCGGCTCGCCCGACGTGGCGTTCCCGCGCCTGAACATGTTCAGCTACTGGCTGTTCCTCTTCGGCGGCCTCATCGCCGCCTCGGGCTTCCTGACCCCGCAGGGGGCGGCCGACTTCGGCTGGTTCGCCTACACCCCGCTCTCGGACTCCGTGCGCTCACCCGGCGTCGGCGGCGACCTGTGGATCATGGGCCTGTGGATGGCCGGCCTGGGCACGATCCTCGGCGCGGTCAACTTCATCACCACGATCATCTGCATGCGCGCGCCCGGCATGACGATGTTCCGGATGCCGCTGTTCGTGTGGAACACGCTGATCACCAGCCTGCTGGTCCTGATCGCGTTCCCCGTGCTCGCCGGCGCGCTGCTCTCGCTCGAGGCCGACCGGATCCTGGGGGCCCACGTCTTCGACACCGCCCACGGCGGCGCCATCTTGTGGCAGCACCTGTTCTGGTTCTTCGGGCACCCGGAGGTCTACATCATCGCGCTGCCGTTCTTCGGCATCGTGACCGAGATCCTGCCCGTCTTCAGCCGCAAGCCGCTCTTCGGCTACGTCGGCCTGGTCGGCGCCACCCTCGCCATCGCCATCCTGTCCGTGGCGGTGTGGGCCCACCACATGTTCGTCACCGGCTCGGTCAACCTCGCGTTCTTCTCGGGGATGACCTTCTTGATCGCGGTGCCGACAGGAGTGAAGTTCTTCAACTGGATCGGCACGATGTGGGGCGGATCAGTCTCTTTCGACACCCCCATGCTCTGGTCGATCGGCTTCCTCACCACCTTCCTGTTCGGTGGCCTGACCGGCATCATCCTGGCGTCGCCGCCGCTGGACTTCCACGTGTCGGACTCCTACTTCGTGGTGGCGCACTTCCACTACGTGGTGTTCGGGACGGTGGTGTTCGCGATGTTCGCGGGCTTCTACTACTGGTGGCCCAAGATGACCGGGCGGATGCTGGACGAGCGGCTGGGCAAGATCCACTTCTGGCTGCTGTTCGTGGGCTTCCACATGACGTTCCTGGTCCAGCACTGGCTGGGCGTGGAGGGCATGCCGCGTCGCTACGCCGACTACCTGCCCGGTGACGGGTTCACCACGCTCAACCAGGTCTCCACGGTCGGCGCGTTCCTGCTGGGTGCCTCGACGCTGCCGTTCCTCTACAACGTCTACATCTCGCGGCGCTCGCCGCTGGTGGGCGTGGACGACCCCTGGGGCTGGGGCCGCTCGCTGGAGTGGGCCACGAGCAGCCCGCCGCCACGGCACAACTTCGTCTCCATCCCGCGCATCCGCTCGGAGTCGCCGGCCTTCGACCTGCACCACCCCGAGATCGCCGCGATCGAGCTCGACGAGAACCGCGCCGCTCGCGACGGTCGCTTCGCCGACGCCCCCGACATGGAGGGGCGCGAGGAGCTGATCGAGGAGCGCACTGACGACGACACCCCGAGGGACGACGCCTGATGAAGTCCGAGACCTGGATGTTCGCCATCTGCACCGTGTTCCTGGTGCTGGTGACGCCCGCCTACTGGTTCGTGACCGAGGGCTCCGACAAGGGCGGTGACTGGACGGGCACCTCCGCGCTCACCATGACCGCGCTGCTGACCCTGATGATCACGCTGTACCTCGGCTTCCACGCCAAGAAGATGGACCCGCGCCCCGAGGACCGCAAGGACGCGGAGATCGCCGACGGGGCCGGGGAGCTCGGGTTCTTCCCGCCCTACAGCTGGTGGCCGCTGTGGTGCGCCCTCACGCTCGGCGTGATGGTCGCCGCCATCGCCGCCACCGCGTGGTGGCTGATGATCATCGGAGCGGTGCTCGGGGCGATCGCGCTGACCGGGCTGGTGTTCGAGTACTACCGGGGCGAGCACGCTCACTGACTCACCCTCGTGGGCGAGGAGCACGGGTTTCTGGGGGGTCCCGGGTTACCCTGGATGAGTTGGCCGCGTCCGGTCGACCCATGTCCGGCACCGCCTCTCCGGGAGTTCCCTCATCATGCCCAGCCGCCGCCTGGTCGGCGCCTCCGCGCTGCTCCTCGCCAGCCTCGCCCTGACCGCCTGTGATGCGGGATCGGCGCTGAGCGACAGTTCCGACGACCCCTCGGGGCCGGCCCGGTCCGGTGCCGCCGGCACCGATCCCGACCAGCCCACCGGCCGGGTCGTCGCCAACGTCAAGCGCGGGGCCACGGTGCCCGTGGACAAGGTCGTGACGGTGCGGGCCACCGATGCGCGGCTCACCGAGGTCACGCTGTCGTCGGGCTCCGGCTCGGTGAGCGGCGCGCTCGCGGACGACGGGCGCACCTGGACCGCCTCGGACCGGTTGGAGCCGGGGGAGTCCTACACCGTCAAGGCGCTCGCCCAAGGGGCCGACGGCGCCCCCGTGCGCCGTACCACCTCGTTTGCGACGCAGGCGCTGACGCTCGATGACCAGACCTACCCCTCGGTCGCGCCGCTGGCCGGCGAGACCGTTGGCGTCGGGATGCCGGTCATCGTCTCCTTCGACGTGCCGGTGACCGACCGGGCCGAGTTCGAGCGCCACATGAAGGTGACCTCGGAGCCCGCCCAGCGTGGCTCCTGGCACTGGCTGTCGGGCAACGAGGCCCACTGGCGTCCGGCGAAGTACTGGCGGGCGGGCACCAAGGTCTCCGTCGACGTGGACGTCAACGGCGTCGCGGCCGGCAACGGCGTCTACGGCCAGGAGGACCGGGAGGTCGACTTCGAGGTGGGCGACGCCCACGTCTACAAGGTCGATGCGGCCGCCCACCACATGAAGGTCTTCGCCAACGGCAAGCTGCTGCGCACGCTGCCCATCACCACCGGCAAGCCGGGCTTCACCACCCGCTCCGGCACCAAGGTGATCATGGAGAAGTACGACCGCAAGCGGATGAACTCCGAGACCGTCGGGATCGCCGCCGGGAGCGCCGACGCCTACGACATCGACAACGTGCAGTGGGCCATGCGGGTCACCGCCTCCGGTGAGTTCATCCACGCCGCCCCCTGGTCCACCGGCTCCCAGGGCTACGCCAACGTCTCCCACGGCTGCACCGGCATGAGCACCGCCGACGCCGGCTGGCTCTACGAGATGTCTCGCCGCGGCGACGTCGTCGAGTACACCGGCACCGACCGCCCCATGACTCTCGACAACGGCTACGGCGACTGGAACGCCTCCTTCGCCGACTACGCCAAGGGCTCCGCCCTCCGCTGACCCGTCACCAACTGCACCGAATCCCCGCTGACCCGTCAGAAAGTTTCTGACGGGTCAGCGTTCTTCCACAGGCGGCCGGAGGCGATGCGTAGGGGAGCTGCGCGCGGGGGACACCCATCAGCATGCCTTTACCTCGCCACCTGGCCACGTTGCTGGAGGCCCGATCGCGGTTGCCGCACGGGCGTCCCTTCACCTCCGCGGAGGCTCGCGAGCACGGGCTCACGTGGCCGCAGCTGCGCGCGCTGGTGAGGGAGCGGCTGCTCGCCCACCCGCTGCGCGACGTCTATGCGATGCCGGATCTCACCGATGATCTGGAGCTGCGTCTCGCGATGCTGCGGCTGGTGGTGCCGCACGACTGTGTGGTGACCGACCGGACCGCGGCGTGGCTCTGGGGCGCGACGATGGCGTTGGCTCCCCACGATCATCTCCAGGTGCCGCAGGTCTCGGTGTTCGCACCGCCGGGGCGCCGGTTGCGCAACGGCCTGGTCGCCAGTGGTGAGCGGCGGCTGGCCCCCGCCGACGTCGTGACCATGGGCGGGATCCAGGTGACCACCCCGCTGCGCACGGCATGCGACCTCGGCAGGCTGCTGCACCGCGACCAGGCCTTCGCCGCGATGGACGCGCTGGCCGACCTGCGACGCTTCGACCTCGATGAGCTGCTGCTCGCGGTGGAGCGGTTCAAGGGCTACCGGGGCGTCGTACAGCTGCGCACGCTGGCGCCGCTGGTGCGGAGGGGCTCACAGTCGCCCACGGAGAGCATCCTGCGCCTGCGGTGGGAGGAGGAGGGGCTGCCGGAGCCTGAGTGCCAGGTCGAGGTCGAAGGTCCGGAGGGCTCGTACTTCCTCGACATCGCCAACCGCCATCATTGTCTCGCCGCGGAGTACGACGGCGCGGAGTTCCACGGCGAGGAGCAGCGCGCGTACGACCAGGACCGGCGCGGCTGGATGGCGACGCACGGGGCCTGGATCATCGTGGTCGTCCGCAAGGTGAACCTGTTCGGCCGCCACCAGGACGTGCACCTGCTGCTCCGGGGCGGACTCGAGCGGGCGCTGCGCCGGCCGGTCCTGCACTGACCCGTCACCAACTCACCGCAAATGACGCTGACCCGTCAGAAAGTTTCTGACGGGTCAGCGGTGGTTCTGTGCAGTGGGGGACGGGTCAGTGGTCGCCGCGGAGGTGCTCGCCGTCGACCGGGTGGACACCGTCGAACTGGTGTCCGTCGGCGGCGTGGCCCTCCAGGGAGGCCTGGAGCTCGTGCTCGTGCTCCGCGTGGTGCTCGGCCTCCTCGAGCTCGGTCTTGGTGACCGGCTGGATGTTGTCGGCGAACATCAGAGCCGACAGCTTGGCGCGCAGGCCGTCGAGACGCCCGCGCTTGGCGGGGATGCCGTTCTCGTCGGTCTCACTGCCGGGCGTCCAGACCTCGTCGGGCTCACGGGCCGTGAGCGTGTAGACCTCGGACTGGCTGATCGGCAGGTGCCGCTCGGAGTAGCCGCCCTCGGGGGAGCGCATGATGACGCCGGTCTCGTACCCGTGCAGCAGCCGCTCCTTGTCCTGACGCTGCAACGAGATGCACCAGCGCCGGGTGATGATGAACGCGATCACCGGCCCGATGAACACCGCAGCACGCATGAAGTACGTGATCTGGTTGATGCTCAGGTGCAGCTTGATGGCGATGATGTCGTTTCCGCCGGCAGCCCACATCAGGCCGTAGAACGTCATCAGCGCCACCATCGTGGCCGTGCGCGTCGGGGCGTCGCGGGGACGCTCGAGCAGGTGGTGATCACGCTTGTCCTTGGTGATCCACGACTCGATGAAGGGCAGCAGCAGCAGGATCGTGAACATCAGCCCCGGCAGGATGATGATCGGGATCAGCACGTTCCACGACAGCGTGACGCCCAGGAACGAGGACTCCCAGCCCGGCATGATCCGCAGCGCGCCGTCGGGCCAGCCCATGTACCAGTCGGGCTGGGATCCGGCGGTCACCTTGGTCGGGTCGTAGGGCCCGTACTTCCACACCGGGTTGATCGTCAGCAGCCCGCCCATGATCGCGGTCATGCCGAAGACGATGAAGAAGAAGCCGCCGGCCTTGGCCGCGTAGACGGGGAGCATCGGGAAGCCCACGACGTTCTGCTCGGTCCGTCCGGGACCTGGCCACTGCGTGTGCTTGTGGTAGACGAGCAGCAGCATGTGGGCCGCGATCAGGGCCAGCAGCAGGCCGGGGATCAGCAGCACGTGGACGATGTAGAGACGCGGGATGATCGCCTCGCCCGGGAACTCCCCGCCGAAGAGGAAGAACGACATGTAGGTGCCCACGACCGGCATCGACTTCATGAAGCCGTCAGCCGCGCGGATGCCGGTGCCGGAGAGCAGGTCGTCGGGCAGCGAGTAGCCGGTGAAGCCCTCGAGCGTGCCGAGCAGCAGCAGCAGGCTGCCGATGACCCAGTTGAGCTCGCGCGGCTTGCGGAATGCGCCCGTGAAGTACACGCGCATCATGTGGATCATCATCGAGGCGATGAACAGCATCGCGGCCCAGTGGTGCATCTGCCGCATGAGCAGGCCGCCACGGACGTCGAAGGACAGGTGCAGGGTCGAGGCGAGCGCCTCGGACATGTTCACACCGCGCAGCAGGTCGTAGGAGCCCTGGTACTCGACCTCGGCCATGCTCGGGGTGTACCAGAGCGTCAGGAAGATGCCGGTGAGGAGCAGCACCACGAAGCTCCACAGCGCGATCTCGCCGAGCATGAAGGACCAGTGGTCCGGGAAGACCTTGCGCAGGTTCTTCTTCATGGCCGTGGCGAGGCCGAGGCGCTCGTCGGCCCAGTTGGCGACGGCGCCGGCCTTGCCGGGCTTCTTGGGCGTGGCCGCGGTGGTGGTGTTGCTGTCGGCGACCTTGCTCGTGTCGACGCTCATGAGTCACGCTCCCAGAAGCTCGGGCCCACAGGCTCGGTGAAGTCGCTCTGCGCGACGAGGAAGCCCTCCTCGTCGACCATGAGCGGCAGCTGGGGCAGAGCCCGCGCCGCGGGGCCGAACACGACCTTGCCGGAGTCGGCCAGGTCGAAGGTGGACTGGTGGCACGGGCACAGGAGGTGATGGGTCTTGCGCTCGTTGAGGGAGATCGGGCACCCGACGTGGGTGCAGATCTTGGAGTAGCAGACGATCCCGTCGACCGACCAGTTCTCCCGGCCCTTGCCGGGGGTGATGTCGGAGGGGTCCATGCGGAGCAGGATCACCGCCGCCTTGGACTTGGCGATCTGGAGGTCGGCGCCGTGCAGGACGTGCTCGCCGTCCTCGTCGACCGCGAAGACGATCTCCGGCTCCGCGTTGACCAGGTCGCCGATCTCGAGGTCGGCCACGTTGATCGGGGTGCCGACGACGTCGCGAACGACGCGCATGCCCTTCTTCCAGACCGTGTGGTAGAGCGCATCCCCCGGCAGCGGACCGAGATCGCGCAGCATGACGATGGCGGGGAGCCCGAGCAGGCCGACCGCTCCGAGGAGCGAGTTGCGCACCAGCGGACGGCGCGCGATGCCGGACTCCTCGAGCCCGAGCTGCAGTGCCTCCACGGTCGCCTCCCGGTCCTCGTCGGAGGAGCGGGCGGGGTGACGCATCTCGACGAGCTCTTGGTCGCTCATCAGCTTGCGAGCCCACTGGATGATGCCGATGCCGATGAAGAGCAGGGCGAGGCCCAGCGTCGAGCCCAGCGCGAGGGTCGAGGCGGCGAAGCCGCCGACGGTCGTGTGGTTGTCACCGATGTCGAAGGCGAAGTAGGCGACCAGGAAGAGGATGACGCACACGGCGGACAGGCCGAAGAGGGAGGCGACCTGGCGCTCGGCGCGCTTGGCCAGCCGCTCGTCGACGTCGGTGGGGCGCCAGGTGTGGTGGGGCAGGCCCGGGTCGGGCACCGCCGGCACGTGGCCGGTGTGCTCTGCCCCGGTCACGCCATGGTCGTGGTCGATGCTCACGCGTCCGCTCCCTTCGAGGGCTGCTTGGTGGAGCGGGTGGTGTGGGCAGCGATCCAGATGGCGAAGCCGACCAGGCCGCCGATGCCGAGGAGCCAGGCGAACACGCCCTCGCTCACGGGGCCGAGGCCGCCGAGACTGAAGCCGCCGTACTCGGGCTGCTCGCGCAGCTCCTCGATGTAGGCGATGACGTCACGCTTCTCCTCGGGGGAGAGGTTGCCGTCGGAGAAGACGTCCATGTTGCCGGGGCCGGTGAGCATGGCCTCGTAGATGTGCTCGGGGGAGGTGCCCATGATGCTGGGCGCCGCGCCGCCGCGGGGCATGGCTCCGCCGTTGCCGTTGAAGTTGTGGCAGGCGGTGCAGTTGGTGAGGAAGATCTGGCTGCCGCGCGAGATCGCCTCCTGCTGCTCCTCGGGGCTGAGGTTGTCGATGCTGTATTCCTCAGGGTCCGGGATGGCCGGCCCGGGGCCGAGCGAGCCGACGTAGGCCGACAGCGCCTCGATCTCCTGCTGGTTGAAGACCGGCGGCTTGGTGGCGGTCTGCGCACCCGGCTGGGTGAGCGGCATCCGGCCGGTCTCGAGCTGGAAGTCGGCCGATGCGGCGCCGACACCGATCAGCGGCGGGCCGTACTGGGTGCCGCCCTCGGTGAGGACGCCCTCGCCGTTCTTGCCGTGACAGAAGGCACAGCTGACCAGGAACAGCTCGCGCCCCTCGGCGATGAGCTCTTCCTCGGATTCTGCGGACCCTGCCTGGGCAGGGGCGAAGGCGGCGTACATGCTTCCGGTCAGCACGAGGCCGAGCATGAGCATGACGATGCCGGCCAGTCGGCCGCGGCGATGCCGCGACAGGCGTCCGGCGGTTCGGTTCAGGAGGCGCACGATAAGTCCTTGCGAGGTCACTGGATGAGGTAGATCGTGGCGAACAGCCCGATCCACACGACGTCGACGAAGTGCCAGTAGTACGAGACGACGATCGCGCTGACCGCCTGCTCATGGGTGAACTTGCGCGCGATGTAGGTGCGCCCGAGGACGAACAGGAACGCGATCAGCCCGCCCGTCACGTGGATCCCGTGGAACCCGGTGGTCAGGTAGAACATCGTGCCGTAGGCCGAGTCCGGGATGGTGATGCCCTCCTGGATCAGCGTGGCGTACTCGACGGCCTGACCGGCGATGAAGATCGCGCCCATGATGTAGGTGAGGATGAACCACTCGCGCAGCCCCCAGCCCTTGATGGCGAGGAGGGAGCCGGAGCGGCCCACCTGGCCCCGCTCGGCGGCGAAGACGCCGAGCTGGCAGGTGAGCGACGACAGCACCAGGATCGTGGTGTTGATGGCCGCGAACGGCACGTCGAGCACCGCGGTGTTCTGGGCCCACAGGTCGGTGCTCACCGCCCGGATCGTGAAGTACGACGCGAACAGGGCGGCGAAGAACATCAGCTCGCTCGCGAGCCAGATGATGGTCCCCACCGCGACCATGCTCGGGCGGTCGTGATGCCCGTGTAGCCGGGATGCCGGAATTGGTGCTGTCGCAGTCGTCGCCACGAGAATCATTATGTCGGTCGCTGCGCCCCGAGGGCGACCCGGCCCCCTCCCCAAGGGGGTCATAAAGTTCTGAACGTGCCCGCACCACCGCTCCTCACCGCCCTGACGGCCGCCGAGAGCCTGCCCCAGCCCTCGTTCGCCTCGTTCTTCACCGAATGGTCCCTCGCTCCGCTGCCGCTCGTGCTCACGGTCTGGGGGGTCGGCCTCTACGCGCTCGGGGTGCGGGAGCTGCGCCGCCGAGGCGACCGCTGGCCCGTGGGCCGCACGATCGCGTTCGGCGTGGGGATGGGGTGCTTCTACGTCGCGACGTCGTCCGGCCTGGCGGCCTACGACACGACTTTGCTGAGCCTGCACATGGTCCAGCACATGGTGCTGTCGATGCTGGTGCCCCTGGCGTTGGCGATGTCGGCACCCGTCACCCTCGCGCTGCGGACCCTGCCGGGCACTCCCCGCCGCTGGCTGCTGGCGGTCCTCCACTCACGGGTGGCGGCGGTGCTCTCGTTCGCCCCGCTGGCCTTCGCCCTGTACGTCGTCTCGCCGTGGGCGCTGTACTTCTCCGGGTGGTACGAGGCGTCGCTGCACTCGGTCTACGTCCACGAGATGATGCACGTGCACCTGGTCCTGGTCGGGTCGCTGTTCTTCTGGCCGCTCGTGGGCGTCGACCCGCTGCCCGGACGGGTGGGCTACCCCTTCCGGGTGCTGCTGACCATGCTCACGCTGCCCTTCCACGCCTTCCTCGGCGTCACGATCATGGGCCAGGAGACGCTCCTGGGCGGCGACTGGTACCCCTCGCTGGCCGACGGTCCGATGGGCTCGTGGCTCCCCGACCCGTACGACGACCAGCACCTCGCGGGCGGCATCCTCTGGGGCGCCGGCGACCTGGTGGGGCTCTCCTTCTTCGCCGTCCTCTTCGCGCAGTGGGTGCGCTCGTCGTTCCAGGAGGCGCGCCGCGAGGACCGGCGACTCGACCTCCAGGAGGCGCGTGAGCGCGCCGTCGCGCCTGGGGCGACCGGGTCCGAGGCCGAGCGGTAGCATGCCGCTCGTGAGCGACTCGACGAACCGCAAGCTCAAGGTCCTGGTCTACAGCGACGACGTGACCACCCGCCAGCAGGTGATCCTCGCGCTGGGGCGCCGACCCCACCCCGACCTGCCCGAGCTGACCTACGTCGAGGTGGCGACCGAGCCGGTCGTCATCCAGAACATGGACGCGGGCGACATCGACCTGGTCATCCTCGACGGCGAGGCCGTGCCGGCCGGTGGCCTGGGCATCGCCAAGCAGCTCAAGGACGAGATCTACCAGTGCCCGCCGGTGCTGGTGCTCATCGGCCGCCCGCAGGACGCCTGGCTCGCGACCTGGTCGCGCGCGGAGGCCGTGGTGGCCCACCCGATCGACCCGCTCCAGCTCGCGGAGTCCGTGGTCGCGCTGCTGCGGGCTCGGGTCCCCGCGCAGGCGTGACCTGGCCCGACGTCCTCGGCGCCCTCGTTGCGGGCTCCGACCTGACGGCGGAGCAGGCCACCTGGGCGATGGGGGAGATCCTCTCCGGGGAGGCGACGCCGGCCCAGATCGCCGGCTTCGCCGTCGCCCTGCGGGCCAAGGGCGAGACCATCGACGAGGTCACCGGCCTGGTCGAGGCGATGTACGAGCGGCGTACCCGGATCTCGGTGCCCGGGCGCCTGCTGGACGTGGTCGGCACCGGCGGTGACCGCTCGATGTCGGTCAACATCTCGACCATGGCGGCGATCGTGGCCGCCGGGGCCGGCGCGAAGGTCGTCAAGCACGGCAACAGGTCCGCCTCCTCGCAGTCCGGCAGCGCCGACGTGCTGGAGGTGCTCGGGATCCGTCTGGACCTGCCGCCGGAGCGGGTCGCGCAGGTCGCGGAGGACGCCGGCATCACGTTCTGCTTCGCCGCGGCCTTCAACCCGGCCATGCGCCACACCGCGGTGCCGCGCCGCGAGCTCGGCATCGGCACCACCTTCAACTTCCTCGGCCCCCTGGCCAACCCCGCCCGCCCGGCCGCTCAGGCGATCGGCTGCGCCGACTCGCGGATGGCGCCGGTGATGGCCGGCGTCTTCGCCCGCCGCGGCGCGGACGCCTGGGTGTTCCGCGGCGACGACGGGCTGGACGAGCTGACCACGACGACGACCTCCTCGGTGTGGCACGTGCACGCCGGCGAGGTGCGGGCCACGACCGTCGACCCCGCCGCGCTGGGCCTCGCCCCGGCCACCGCGGCGGATCTGCGCGGCGGCGACGCCGCCCACAACGCCGAGGTCGTACGGCGCACGCTCACGGCCGAGCACGGGCCGGTGCGCGACGCCGTCGTGCTCAACGCGGGTGCGGCGCTGGCCGTCTACGACCAGCCGGCCGCCTCGGTCGCGGAGGCGCTGCCCGCGGGCATCGCCCGCGCCGAGCAGGCGATCGACTCGGGGGCCGCGCAGGCCGCGCTCGAGCGCTGGATCGCCGCCACCGCTGACTGACTCGGGCTAGTCCAGGCCCAGGGAGAACGCGGACTCCAGGTCGTGGCGCGAGTAGGACCGGAACGCGATGTGGGTCTCGGTCTCGGTGACGCCGGGCACCTTGTTGAGACGGTCGGCGATGACGGCGGCCACGTCGTCGTGGTGGCGTACGCGCACCAGGGCGATCAGGTCGATCTGGCCGGTCACCGAGTAGACCTCGCTGATCCCGTCGAGTGCGGCGATGGCCTCGGCCACCTCGGGGATCCGGGCGACGTCGGCCTTGACGAAGACGATGGCGGTGATCATGGTCGGACTCTAACGCTGCTCGAGGTGATGGCCGGAGTCCTGGCGGGCGAGCAGCGGCCCGTCGAGATGGCGGCCGGCGCCGCGCACGGGGCAGGTCCACTCGCCGTCGACGTCGACGAGGCGCACGGTCGGCGACTCCAGCCAGCGCAGCAGCCGCTCGGTCTCCTCCGCAGTGGCGGCCGGCACCGGGCCGGGAGCGGGGGTGACGGTCTCGGCGGAGGCCCGCAGGGCCTCGACGTAGGCGACCGCGTCGGTGCCGGGTGGGATCACCCCGGCGGCCGCGAGCCGGCCGTAGCGCACGACGTGGACGGCCCAGCGGCCGTCGTCCTCCCGGCGGGCGGCCACCACCTCGGCGCAGCGGGTCAGCGAGGTGAGGCGCTGGGTGCGCGCGGCGGCGCGGACGAACGACGCCAGCCGGTCGCGGTGGACGCCGGCCTCCTCGAAGCGCTGGTCGGTGGCGAGCGTGGCCATGCGCTCGTTGACCAGGTCGACCACCTCGTCGGGGCGGCGCAGCAGCGTCTCCTGCAGCTGTCGTACGACGGCGGCGTAGGTGTGGTGGTCGACGCTGCCGTCGCAGGGCGACAGGCACCGCCCCAGCTCCGCGAGCACGCAGGCCGAGCGCGAGGGGGTGCGGCCGAACCGGTCGGAGCACTGGCGCACCGGGAAGGTGTCGTGGAGGGCGGCGAGGCACTTCTCGGCGAGCTTGCGGCTGCCGAAGGGGCCGAGGTAGTCGGCGTCGTCGTCGAGCACCCGCTTGACCAGTGACAGCCGCGGCCAGGGCTCGCGGGTGAGCTTGACGAACGTGACCTTCTCGGGGAAGCGGGAGCGCCTGTTGTAGCTCGGCTTGTGCTCGGCGATCAGGCGCAGCTCGCGCACCTCCGCCTCCAGCGGGGTGGCGCACTCGATCGCCTGGACCGTGGCGGCCAGCCGCACCATCTCGCCCATGCGCGAGCGGGTCTCCGAGGCGGTGAAGTAGGAGCGCACGCGCGTGCGCACGTCGCGGGAGGTGCCGATGTAGAGGACCCGGGCGTGCTCGTCCTTGAAGAGGTAGACGCCGGGGGAGTGCGGCAGCCCGTCGGCGAGGTGACGCTTGCGTCGCTGCGCCGCGGAGACCCGCGAGGAGAAGGTCTGCAGCTCCTCCAGCGTGTGGACGCCGAGCGCGCCGATGCGCTCCATGAGGCCGTGCAGCACGTCGACGGTCGCCCGCGCGTCGGACAGTGCGCGGTGGTTGGGGGTGGTGCCGCTGTGGAAGACCCGGGCCAACGAGGACAGCTTGCAGTTGGGCGCGTCGTCGCGGGTGATCACCCGGCGCGCCAGCTTGGCGGTGTCGACCACCTCGAACGCCGGCCAGGGGCGCCCCTGGCGCTCGGCGAAGTGGCGCAGGAAGCCGACGTCGAACGGCGCGTTGTGGGCCACCAGGACCGTGCCGGCCGCGAACTCCAGGAACGCCGGCAGCGCCGACTCGATGGCCGGGGCGTCGGCCACCATCGAGTTGCTGATGCCGGTGAGCACGGCGATGAACGCCGGGATCTGGCTCTGGGGGTTGACCAGCGTCTGGAACTCCCCGAGCACCTCGCCGCCGCACACCTTGACCGCGCCGATCTCGGTGATCATGGATCCCGCGGTGGGGGAGCCGCCGGTGGTCTCGAGGTCGACCACGCAGAACGTGACGTCGCGCAGCGACCGGCCGAGCTCGTCGAAGCTGCGCTGTGACTCCCAGCGGCCGCCGGCCGGGGAGGTGACCAGAGGTGCGGGAGGGGCGGCCGGGCTCATGCCCCGACCGTAGGGCGGGCCGCCGACAATCCCCGGACGGCGCGCCCCGGCGCCCGGTCACTAGGCTGCCCGGGTGAGCCAGACACCTGCCCTGCCCGATCCCGCCCACCGCTGGCGCTGCGGCGGCTGCGGCAACCTGACCCGCTTCGACGTGACCCGGACCCGGCGTACCCAGGAGTTCTGGCACTTCGACCTGGCGGGCGAGCACGCCGTCGAGAGCGTCGAGGTGCTCGGGGAGGACGTCGAGTCGGTGTCGTGTCGCTGGTGCGGCCGCAGCGACGCGATCGAGACGGTCGCGCGAAGCGACGCGGACCTGGCCTCCGACCCGTCCTGACCCCGGTCGGACCCGCCGCCCGGGGCCGATGTCGGTGGCGGCTGTCAGCCTGCTCACATGACGACGAGAATCGACTGCGACACCTGCGTGGTGCGCGGGCTGGCCTGCCACGACTGCGTGGTGACCGTGCTCCTGGGGCCGCCGCCGGAGCTCACCTTCGACGACGCCGAGTGCGACGCGCTCGACGTGCTCGCCGCCTCCGGCCTGGTGCCGCCGCTGCGCCTGGTGCGCCCGGTCTCCGGCCCCGAGGTCGAGTCCGCGTGACGGGTGTCCACAAAGTCGGCTCGGGAGTTGGCCAGGGGCCCTCCTGGCCATTAGCCTGAGCGCTCAAGCACCCGTGGAAGTGGTCCACCAGGTCCGCGCGGGGGCTGCGTCGAGTTCGGGACCGTCTTCGGGGGCGGTTCGGGAGCCGGGGAACCAACTCTTCTGGGGTGTATCCCTCGCAAGGCGTCGCGCGCAGGTGGCGGCGAGGAGCGGGGGTAGGGCAAGTCGTGCCCGAACCCGTCAGCTCACCCGGTAGGCGTACGACACGCAAGGGAGACCGCCCGCTCGTGCGGAAGCGACTCATCACGGCCCTCACCGGCCTGGCTCTGGCCACCACCATCGGGCTCGTCCCGTCCACCACGGCCTACGCCGACCCCGACATCGACACCGTGCAGGCACGCGTCGACCGGCTCTACCACGAGGCCGAGCAGGCCTCCGAGCGCTACAACGACGCCAAGATCGAGCTCGAGGCGCTGCAGGGCGACGTCGCCTCGCTGCGCGCCGACCAGCGCCGCCAGGACGCCGCGCTCGACTCCGTCCGCGAGCAGGTCGCCGACGCCATGGTCAGCCAGTACCAGGGCCAGGGCATCTCCGCGGTCGGCGAGATCTTCGTCTCCGACGACCCCGGCGCCTTCTTGTCCCAGCTGACGACGATGTCGTCCTACGAGGACCGCCAGGACGCGCTGCTGGCCGACTACACCGACGAGGTCGAGGCGCTCGACATCCGCGAGACCGCGACCTCGCGCCGCCTCGCCCAGGTCACCGCGCTCAAGGACCGCCTGGCCGACGAGAAGGCCACGGTCGACAAGAAGCACGAGGAGGCCGAGGGCCTCCTCGGCCGGCTCAAGGACGAGGAGCGCGAGCAGATGCTGTCGCGCGGGTCCAAGACCGTCCCCTCCGACGTGCCCGCGTCCGGCCGCGCCGCCGCCGCCGTCGCGTACGCCATGGCTCAGGTCGGCGACTCCTACGTCTACGGCGCCGCCGGCCCCAGCGCGTTCGACTGCTCCGGGCTGACGATGATGGCGTGGGCGCAGGCCGGTGTCGCGCTGCCGCACTCCTCGAGCGCCCAGTACTCCTCCGGCCCCCGGGTCTCGCTGAGCGCACTGCAGCCCGGCGACCTGGTCTTCTACTACAGCCCGATCAGCCACGTGGGGATGTACATCGGCAACGGCCTGATCGTGCACGCGGCCAACCCGGGCGCCGGCGTCAAGGTCTCCGACATGAACGAGATGCCGGTCGTCGGCGCGGTCCGCCCTGGCTGACCGACCGAGCACCGAGGCCGGCCACCCACGTCTGTGGGTGGCCGGCCTTTCGCTGTCGCTGCTGGTCGTGGTCGGGCTGGCGACCTGGGTCCTGCTGCGGGAGGAGCCGTACGTCGCCCCTCGCCCCGACGCCGGCGCCGAGGTGGTCCGGCCGGCCGCGGCGGCCCGGTCGCTGCAGCTCTTGACCCGGGCCGTGGAGTCCTCCGACCCGGCGATGGCGGCCGACGCGGCCCCCGAGGGCGACCAGCGCGCGGCGGACCTGCTGCGCGCGCTCGTCGGCAACGCCGACGCCCTGCGGGTCCGGGACTTCTCCCTGCGCTACCTCGACGAGTCGGGGGCGGCCGACGGTGACACCTGGTCGGCCGCGGTTGACGCGACCTGGCGCTTCGCCGGCTACGACGAGACGTCGGCGCGGGCCGAGGTCGAGGTGCGCTTCGCGGGGCCGGACGCCGGCATCGTCGCGGTCGGCGGCGTCGAGGGCGTCTCGCCGGTGTGGCTGGCCGGTCCGGTGACCGTGCGCCGTACCCCCGACGTGCTCGTGATCGCCGCCGGGAGCGGGGCCGCGGTGAGCACCGCGGCCGCCGACTACCTCGCCCGCGGCAGGGCCGCGCTCCCGGTGGTGGCCCGGGTGCTCCCCGCGTGGCGCGGGCCGCTGGTGCTGGAGGTCCCCGCGACCCCCGACGCCCTCGACCGCGCCCTGGACGCCGAGCCCGGCGACTACGCCGGCGTCGCCGCGGTGACGTCGTCGCCCGATGCCACCCAGGCGCCGGGCGCGCCGGTGCACGTGTTCCTTAACCAGGCCGAGTTCGAGCGCCTCCGGCCGCTGGGCGCCCAGGTCGTCGTCAGCCACGAGGCCGCCCACGTGGCCACGGACGCGACCGGCAGCCAGGCCATGCCGCAGTGGCTGGTCGAGGGCTTCGCCGACTACGTGTCGCTGCGCGACGTCCGGCTCCCGCTCGCGCGCACGGCCGCCCAGGTCATCGCCCAGGTGCGTGAGGACGGGCCGCCCGCGGCCCTGCCCGGCGCAGCGCAGTTCGACGCCTCGACCGGCCACGCCGGGGCGGCCTACGAGTCGGCCTGGCTCGCGTGCGGGGTGCTCGCACAGCGCCGTGGCGAGGCGGCGCTCGTGGGCCTGTACGACGCCGTGCGCGCCGGCAGTACGCTCGCCGACGCGCTGGCCGACGGCTTCGGGTGGACCGAGCAGGAGCTGGTCCGGGCGTGGCAGACCCGCCTGACAGACTTGGCCGCGTGACTGCCGAGGACCCAGGGGCGGAGCGCCGGGTCGCGCTCGTGACGACCCTGGTCGGGCTCGTCGCCTTCGTCGCGCTCGCGGCGTGGCTGGTGCCCTGGGACCCGGTCCCCGGCGGTCGGCTGGAGCCGGCCGACCCGCTCTCGGTGTTCACCCCGGAGCAGGTGGAGCGGGCGGAGGCGTTCTCGCATCACGCCCGGATCCTGAGCTGGAGCTCGCTGGCGGTCTCGCTCGCGGTGGCCTGCTGGCTGGGCCTCACCCGGCGCGGGCGCGCGCTCTTCGGCCGGCTGCCCGGCCCGTGGTGGGTGCAGGTGCCCCTCGCGGTGGCGGTGGTGGACCTCCTGCGCCGCGTGGTCACGCTGCCCTTCGCGGTGCTGCTGTGGCGCGCGCGCGTCGACGAGGGCCTGTCGACCCAGGACGCCGCCGCCTTCTTCTCCGACCTGGTCAAGGGCGAGCTGCTCGACATCGCCGTCACCTCGCTGGGGCTGCTGGCGGTGCTGGCCTGCGCCCGCCGGTGGCGGCGCGCCTGGCCGGCGATCGCGGGCGCCGGCCTGGGAGTGCTCGTCCTGGCCGGATCCTTCGTCTACCCGGTGGTGGTCGAGCCGCTGTTCAACGAGTTCGAGCCGCTGCCCGACGGCCCCCTGCGCAGCGAGATCATGCGGCTGGCCGACGAGGAGGGGGTGGTCGTCGACGACGTGCTCGTCGCCGACGCCTCGCGGCGTACGACGACGCTGAACGCGTACGTGTCGGGCTTCGGCGGCACCCGCCGCGTCGTCGTCTACGACACGCTCGTGGACGGCCTGCCGCAGGACCAGGCGCTCTCGGTGGTCGCCCACGAGCTCGCACACGCCCGGCACGGCGACGTGGTCACGGGCTCGCTGCTGGGGGCCGCCGGCGCCCTCGTGGGGGTGGGGCTGCTGGCCCTCGTGCTCGGCCGCGTGCGTCAGCGCGGCGGCCCGGGTCTGGCGGACCCGGCCGTCGTCCCGCTGGTGCTGGTGCTGCTCGCCCTCGCGTCGCTGGTGAGCTCGCCGGTGAGCAACACCGTGAGCCGGCAGATCGAGACCAGGGCGGACGTGGACGCCCTGCGCGCGACCGACGACCCGGCGGCGTTCATCGCGATGCAGACCCAGCTGGCGCTTCGCTCCCTGTCGGACCCGACGCCGCCGGCCTGGAGCCAGTTCTGGTTCGGCAGCCACCCCACGGGCCTGACCCGCATCGCGCTGGCTCAGCGGCTCGCGAACGACTAGCGGTCGGGGGGGCGGGTGATGCTGGAGAGCAGCCCGATCCGCATGGCGGTGACCAGGGCCTGGGCCCGGTTGGCGGCACCGAGCTTCTGGTAGATGCGCGCGATGTGCGCCTTCGCGGTCGACTCGCTGAGGTAGAGCCGATCACCGATCGCGGCGGCGCCCAGCCCGTCGGCGAGCAGCAGCAGGACCTCGTGCTCGCGGCCGCTGAGCCGGGTCGCCCCCGATGACTGGCGGCGCATCATCGCGCCGACCAGCCCGGTGCACACGAACGAGCGGGGCGACACCGCGGCGTGCCGCACCGTGCGCACCACCTCCGAGGCGGGGGCGTCCTTGCCGACGAAGCCCGAGGCGCCGGCCTCCATGGCCGCGAAGATCTGGTCGTCACCGGAGTGCATGGTGAGGATCACCAGGCCCGCGGTGTCGCTGTGCCGGCGCACGCCCCGGACGATGTCGAGGCCGGTGCCGTCCTGCAGCTGCAGGTCGGCCACGACCACGTCGGGGGCCAGCTCGTCGTAGGCGGCGAGGGCCTCGGCGACCGTGGCCGCGACGCCCACGATCCCCATGTCGTCCTCGAGGTCGAGGACGCCGGCCAGGCCGTTGCGGATCAGCTCGTGGTCGTCGACCAGCAGGACCCGGAGCGCGGACTCGCTCATGTCGCCACCCGGTCCTGCGCGCTCCGGCCGAGCTTCACCTCCACGTGGACCCCGCCCTCGGCGCCGTCGCCGATCGCCAGGTCGGCGCCGATCAGCTGCGCCCGCTCCCGCATGATCGCGAGGCCCTGGGAGTCGGGCCGGCGCTGCTGCAGACCACGGCCGTCGTCGGTCACGGTGATGAGCGCCTCGGGCGGGTTGACCTGGCAGACGACCTCGACCGAGCCCGCTCGGGCATGCCGGACGGCGTTGGTCATCGCCTCCTGGGTGATCCGGAAGAGCTCGGCCTCCACCTCGGCGCGCAGCCGGGTGCTGTGCTCGTCGACGGTGACGGCGATCGGGACCCCCGAGACCTCGCTGAGGTGACGGGCGAGCGTGCCCACCGCGGCGCCCAGGCTCTCGCTCTCGCCGACGCTGGTGCGCAGCGTGAGCACGGACTGGCGCACCTCGGAGACGATCGTGCTGATCCGCTCGCGCAGCGCCGCGAGCTGACCGGCCTGCCGGGGGTCCGCGGGCCGGGCCGCGAGGGCGTCGACCAGGTAGCCCAGGGACGCGATGTCCTGGGCGATCCCGTCGTGCATCTCGCGCGAGAGCCGCCGGCGCTCGTCGGCGGTGGCGGCGTCACGGAACGCCGAGAACAGCAGGGCGGTGTCGAGCTGCACGGCCGCCGAGCCCAGCGCGGTCCGGACCTCCTCCAGCCGGGCCTCGAGGTCGAGCTCGACCCGGTCGGACAGCGTGCCGGCGACGACCGAGCCCTCGCCGAGGGGGAAGGCGAAGGCGCGGCCCTCGACCTGAGTACGGCGCGAGGCCCAGGCCGCCGCGGCCAGGCGCTCGGCCTCCGGGCCCACCGGCGGGTCCTCGAGCAGCGGCACCACGGTCTCGCCGCGGCGTACGTAGAGGGCGAGGGTCTGCGCCGGCGCGTGGTCGTGGACCTGGCTGAGCAGCGCACCCCCGAGGGAGCGGACGTCGAGACCGGAGCTGAGCCCGCCGGACAGGTCGATGAGCTGGCGGAGCAGCCCCTGCGCGTCGCGGTACGGCGCGACGGCGTCAGGCGCGTCGTCGGGCTCCGTGCTCCGGACGTACGCCGCCACGCCCCCGGCCCCGACCCCGGCGACCGTCCAGGTGAACACCGCGAGGCCGGTCTCGACCGACAGCGGGCCGTGGACGACCAGGGCGCCGCCGAGGACCCCCGCCAGCTGCGCGGCGCTCGCGACCGCCATGCCCGCGAAGCCGCGGAGCAGCCCGCCCACGAACGGCGCCAGGGTGAGGGCGGCCAGCACCCCGGTCGTCCACCCCAGGGAGAGGCCGCAGACCAGCCCCACGACCGCCGCCTCGAGCCAGGCCACCCGCACGTGCGGCGCCCGCCAGGCGACGAGCTGCGCCACCGTCCAGGTGAGCGCGACGGCGAGGAGCGCCCAGGCCGCCGGCACGTCGTGGCGCCACAGGACGCGCACTCCCATGGCGAGGAGGACGAACGCGCGCCCCACCGTGGTGAGGCGGACCAGGCGCGCGTGGCGTCGAGCGTCGGTCATGCCGCCCCACCCCCCGCCGGTCGGAACGTGCGCGCTGTCGCGCCCGTCGATCCTCTGTCTGCCCCCGGCACCGAGACTCTGTGCTAGGGAAGATACAGGGCCGCGATCTCGTCCTTGCACTGCCGTAGCACCACGTTGCGCTTGAGCTTCAGGCTCGGCGTGAGCTCGCCGCCCTCCTCGGTCCAGTCGCCGGGCAGGATCGTGAACTTGCGGATCGACTCGGCCTTGGACACCGTCTTGTTGGCGTCCTCGACCGCGGCCTCGATCTCGGCGCGCAGGTCGGGGTCGTCCACGTGGTCGGCGATCGAGCCGGTCTTGCCGTGGGCCTCCGCCCAGGCGGGGAAGGACTCCGGGTCGATCGTGATGAGCGCGGCGATGAACGGCTGGCGGTCGCCCACGACCATGCACTGGCCGACCAGGAGGTGCCCGCGGATCCGGTCCTCGAGCGGGCCCGGGGCGACGTTCTTGCCTCCGGCCGTCACCAGGATCTCCTTCTTGCGCCCGGTGATCCGCACGAAGCCCTCGTCGTCGACCTCGCCGACGTCGCCGGTGTGGAGCCAGCCGTCACGCTCGATCGCCTCTGCGCTGGCCTGCTCGTTGGCCCAGTAGCCCGCGAAGACCTGGCCGCCGCGGAACAGCAGCTCGCCGTCCTCGGCGACGCGGACCGACGTACCGGGCAGCGGACGGCCGACGGTGCCGATCTTGGTGGCCTCGGGGAGGTTGACGGTGAGCGCGGCGGTGGTCTCGGTGAGGCCGTAGCCCTCCAGGACGGTCAGCCCGATGCCGCGGTAGAAGTGGCCCAGCCGGTCGCCGAGGGGAGCGCCCCCCGACACGGCGTACTCGCAGCTGCCGCCCAGGGCGTCGCGGAGCTTGCCGTAGACGAGGCGGTCGAAGAGCGCGTGCTGGGCGCGCACGGCGAGCGAGGCGCGGCCCTTGGCGGAGTCCAGGCCGCGCGAGTAGGCGATCGCGGCGTCGGCGGCGCGGGCGAAGATCGCGCCCCTGCCGTCGGCGGTGGCCTTCTGGGAGGCGGTGTTGAACACCTTCTCGAAGACGCGGGGCACGGCGAGGATGAACGTCGGTCGGAACTGCTGCAGGTCCTCGACCAGATTCTTGATGTCGGCGCTGTGGCCCAGGCGGGTGCGCCGCTTGACCGACCCGATCTGGATGATCCGCGCGAAGACGTGGGCCAGCGGCAGGAACAGCAGGGTGGAGGAGCCCTCGTGGAAGAGGTCGTGGAGCTCGTCGGTGGCCACCCCGAGCTCGAACATGAAGTTGCCGTGGGTGAGCATGCAGCCCTTGGGGCGCCCGGTCGTGCCGGAGGTGTAGATCAGGGTCGCCAGGTCGAGCGGGGTGGCCGACGTGCGGCGCTTCTCCAGCTCCTCGTCGACGACGTCGTGCCCGATCCGTTCGAGCACCGTCACGGCGTTGTCGGCGATCGACCAGACGTGGTTGAGCTCGTCCAGCCCGGCGCGGACCTCCGAGATGCGGGCCAGGTGGGCGGGGGTCTCCGCGACCACGGCCTTGGCGCCGGAGTCTCGCAGGATCCAGGAGATCTGGTCGGCCGCCGAGGTCTCGTAGATCGGGACCGTGACTGCGCCGGCGAACCAGATCGCGTAGTCCAGCAGCGTCCACTCGTAGCGGGTCTTGGAGATCAGGGCCACGCGGTCGCCGGGCTCGATGCCGGAGGCGATCAGGCCCTTCGCGACCGCGGACACCTCGGCCAGGAACTCCTTCGTGGTGACGTCGGTCCAGCCCGAGTCGCCGGGACGGCTGAACACCACCGCGTCGGGGGCCTCACTTGCATTCGCCACCACGTCGTCGGTGAGGTTTCCCGTCGTCGGGATCTCGATCGTCATGGGCGTCGAGAACTCGCGCACGTCTCTCCTCCTCAGGCTGGCCCATCGGGCCGTTGCGGGCAGATTACCGTCGAGGGTCGAGAGGCCGGCCATCCGGTAGCATCGCGGTTCCGATCCACCCGCCTCCCGGGGCGCCAGCTAGGGGTTCACGATGGCCGAACAGACCACCTCCTCGATCGTCGTCGACGCCGCGCCCGGCGACGTGATGGGCGTGATCGCCGACTTCGAGGCCTACCCCCGGTGGGCCAAGGGCGTCACGGTGGCCGACGTCGTGGCCAGCTACGGCCCGGAGCAGGACGGGCGCGCCGAGCAGGTCTTCTTCGCGCTCGACGTCTCGCCGATCAAGGACGAGTACACGCTGGCCTACCAGTGGGACGGCGACGACGAGGTCACCTGGACCCTGGTCGAGGGCAAGATGCTCCGGGCCCTGGACGGCGCCTACGTGCTGCGCGACCTCCGCAACGGGTCCACGGAGGTCACCTACCGCCTCGCCCTGGACGTCAGCATCCCGCTGATCGGCATGCTGAAGCGCAAGGGCGAGAAGATCCTCATCGACACCGCGCTGAAGGGGCTGAAGAAGCGCGTCGAGTCTCTCTGAGACCGCCGTGCGCCTGCTCCTGTTCACCGGCAAGGGCGGTGTCGGCAAGTCGACCGTGGCCGCCGGGACGGCCGCCCTCGCGGCCGACGCCGGCCACCGCACGCTGGTGCTGTCGACCGACGCCGCGCACTCCCTGGCCGACGCCTTCGGGGCGCCGGTGGGGGCGGAGCCGACCGAGGTGGCCGAGCGGCTGTTCGTGCAGCAGGTCGACGCCCAGCTGCGGTTCGAGCAGTCGTGGGCGGAGATCCAGCGCTACCTGCTGAGCGTGCTGGAGGGCGTCGGCGTGGATCCGGTCGCGGCGGAGGAGCTGACCGTGATCCCCGGCGCCGAGGAGGTCCTGGCCCTGCTGGAGCTGCGCCTGCACGCGCTGTCGGGGGAGTGGGACGTCATCGTCGTCGACTGCGCCCCGACCGCCGAGACGCTGCGCCTCCTCGCCCTGCCGGAGGCTCTCGGCTGGTACATGGACCGGGTGCTGCCGACCCAGCGCCGCGTCGTCAAGGCGCTCAAGCCGGTCCTGACGCGCGCCGCGGGCGTGCCCATGCCCGGCGACGGGATCTTCGATGCGGTCCAGCGCCTGCACGCCGAGCTCGACCAGGTCCATGGGCTGCTGTCGGGCCCCGCCGCGAGCGTGCGCCTGGTGCTGACGCCGGAGAGCGTCGTGCTCGCCGAGGCGCGCCGCTCCTACACGAGCCTCTCGCTGTTCGGCTACCGCGTCGACGGGGTCGTCGCCAACCGGGTCTTCCCGGCCGAGGGCGCCGACGACTGGCGCGCCGGCTGGGTGCTCGCCCAGGACGCCGTGCTGGCGGAGGTGGCCCAGTCCTTCGCCGGCCTGCCGGTGTGGCGCTCGGAGTACCGCGCCACCGAGCCGGTCGGCGTCGACGCGCTGCGCACGCTCGCCGCGCAGGTGTACGGCGCTTCGGACCCGCTCGCCGTGCCGGACGGGACCGGGCCCTACCGCGTCGACCGCACCGCCGACGGCGCCGTGCTGCACCTGTCGCTGCCGTTCGTCACCCGGGCCGAGGTCGGTCTCGCCCGCCACGGCGACGAGCTGGTCGTGACCCTGCGCGACGACGCCTCCCTCGGCTCCTCGGGACAGGCCGTAGGGTCGTATCGTCGCCTTCTCACCCTCCCGGCCGGCCTCGCGCGCCTGCGCGTCGCCGGAGCCCGGGTGGACCAGGGTGAGCTGCGGGTCCGGTTCACGGACCCGGCCCAGGACGACGTACGGGAGAAGGCGACGTGAGCGATGCCCAGGACCGGCCCGGAGCCGCCGACGAGCCCGTCGGCAGCGTCGGCGACGAGGCGGCCAAGCTGCTCGGCGCCCTCTCCGAGTGGGCCAAGGACCACGGCGCCGACCTCGGCCAGGGCCTCGGCGGGCTGGCCGGGCAGGCCGCCTCGCTGCTGGAGGACGTCGACGAGCACGTCGCGACCGGGAGCTCCGAGTGCACCTACTGCCCGGTGTGCCGCACGGTGCACGCCGTGCGCCAGACCAACCCGGAGGTGCGGGCCCAGCTGAAGGTCGCCGCGTCCGCGCTGCTCCAGGCGGCCGCCGGGCTCCTGGCCACCCCCGTTCCCCCCGACGCCGCCGGGCGCGGGCACCAGGTCGAGCGCATCGACCTGGACGACGATCTCGGGTCGGAGGAAGAGTCATGAGCCTGTCGTGCGGCATCGACGTCGGAGGCACCAAGATCGCGGGCGCCGTGGTCGACGCGAAGGGCGCCATCCTCGAGGAGGCGCGCGTCGAGTCGCCCGCGACCGATCGCGAGGCCATCGAGGCCGCGATCGCGAGCCTGGTCGCCGACCTGCGCACCCGGCACGAGGTCGACAGCGTCGGGGTCGGCTTCGCCGGGTACGTCGACGCCGGCCGCGCCCGGGTGCTGTTCGCCCCCAACCTCGCCATGCGCGACCTCGACCTGAAGCGCGAGCTCGAGGAGCAGGTCGGCGTGCCCGTGGTCATCGAGAACGACGCCAACTCCGCGGCGTGGGGCGAGTTCGCCTTCGGCGCCGCCGAGGACGTCGACGACCTGCTGATGGTCACCGTCGGCACGGGGGTCGGCGGTGGTCTGGTGCTGGGAGGGGAGCTCTACCGCGGCGCCTACGGCGTCGCCGCTGAGATCGGGCACCTGCGGGTTGTGCCGGACGGCCACCTGTGCGGCTGCGGAAATCGTGGGTGCCTGGAACAGTACGGAAGCGGGACGGCCCTGGTGCGTGAGGCCCGTACGGCGGCCGCGGGCGGCGCGGAGCAGGTGGAGTCGCTGCTGGCCCGCGCCGGCGGCGACCCGTCCGGGATCCACGGGGCGCTGATCACCGAGGCCGCCCGGGACGGCGACCCGTTCGCCGTCGACCTGCTGGCCTCGCTCGGGCGGTGGCTCGGCCACGGCATCGCCTCGCTGACCACCGTCCTCGATCCCGCCGCGGTCGTCATCGGCGGCGGCGTCAGCGAGGCCGGTGACCTCCTGCTCGACCCGCTGCGCGCCGCCTTCGAGTCCCAGCTCATCGCGCCCACCCACCGCCCCGTGGCCGAGATCCGCCTCGCGACGCTGGGCAACAAGGCCGGTGTCATCGGCGCGGCCGACCTGGCACGGCGGTGAGCGCCCTCCACATCGGCGTCGATGTCGGGGGCACCAAGGTGCTGGCCGGCGAGGTGTCGGACCACGGCCAGATGCTGCGGACCGCGCGGCGGCGCACTCCCGGGCGGCAGGCGGAGCCCCGCGCCCTGGACGACGCGGTCACCGAGGCGGTCCTCGAGGTGGCCGACGGGCGCACCGTCGCCGCCGTGGGCCTCTCGGTCGCCGGCCTGGTCGACCTGACCCGGGGCCGGGTGCGCTTCTCCACCCACCTGCCGTGGCAGGAGGACGACACCGCCGCCCGGCTGTCGGCGCGCTGGGGCGTGCCGGTGTTGCTCGACAACGACGTCTCCTGCGCGGCCGTGGCGGAGCTGGCCCACGGCCGCGGCCTGGCCCACCCCGACTTCCTGCTGGTCACCATCGGGACCGGCATCGGCGGTGCGATCGTGCACCGCGGCGAGCTGTGGCGCGGCGCCAACGGCATGGCGGGGGAGTTCGGGCACGTCCGGGTGGTGCCCGACGGCCGTGCCTGCGAGTGCGGCCTGCGCGGCTGCCTGGAGGAGTACGCCAGCGGCAACGCGCTGATGCGCCTGGCCGGCGACGCCTACGAGGACGGCGCGGCGATCACGGCGGCCGCCACCGGCGGTGACCCGGCGGCGATCCAGGCCCTGGCCTCCGTCGGCGACTGGTTCGGCGTCGGGCTGGCCGGGCTCGTCGGCTCGTTCGACCCGCCCGTCGTCGTGGTCGGGGGCGGGGTCTCCGACGCGGGTGAGCTGCTCCTCGGGCCGACCCGCGCCGCCCTCGAGCGCACCCTGGTCGGCGCCGGCCACCGGGACCTGCCGCAGGTCCTCGTCGCGTCCTGCGGGTCGGCGGCCGGCATGGTCGGGGCGGTGCGCATCGCGCGGACCGGCTAGACGACCGCGCCGTCGTCGTCGGGGTCGCGGGGGCCGCGGGGCATGAGCAGCACGAGGTAGAGGAAGCCGCCGACGAACGCCGCCACGAGCAGGTAGGCCAGCAGCGGCGGCAGGTCGATGCCGGCGACCAGGCACACGAGCAGGATGGCCGGAGCCCCGAAGAGGCCGGCCCAGGCGAGCATCCGGTCGGGGGTGGTCGAGGGGACGGGCGGTGGCGGTGGGGGCACGAAGCGGTCCGAGGACCAGTCGGCGTCCGGGTACGGGTCGTCCCAGCTGGCCTCGCCCGCCGCCGGCTCCTCGGGTGCGGCGGCCGGCTCCGGCTCCGGCACCGGCTCGGGGTCCAGGTCGGCCCGGTCTCCGAAGTTCTCGACGATCGCGCGCCAGGCATCGTCGTCGTTGTCGCGCTGCACGACTCGAGGTTACGCCGCGGTCGTCCTCGCCACGAACGCGGCGGACTCGTCGAAGATCCGCGGGGCGTCGTTGTCGAGCGTGGCCACGTGGTAGCTGTCGGTGAGCGTCACGACGGTCACGTCGCGCGAGGACACCTTGCCGGTGATCAGCGGCTGCGAGGCCTCGTCGACGACGTGGTCGACGGTGGAGCGCAGGTACAGGATCGGGCAGGTGACCTTGGGCAGGTCGGCCACCAGCGGCGGCCAGGCGCGCATGAGGGAGTGGATGGCCTTGAGCGGCGTGCGGTCGTAGCCGCGCTCGTCGGCCCCGGCCCTCTTGATGTCGTTGGCCAGCCCGGGGAAGGACGGCACGACGTGCTTGAGCACCGGCAGCAGCTTGACGTCGAGGCGCCTCGTGGCGACGGCGGGGTTGACCAGCACCAGCCCCGACACCTGGTCGGCGTGGTCGGCGGCCAGGCGCAGGGAGAGGGCGCCGCCCATCGAGAGCCCGCCGACCACGACCGCGTCGTTCTCCAGGCAGAGCGCGTCGAAGGCGCGGGTCAGCTCGCCGTACCAGTCGTCCCAGGTCGTGGTGTTGCACTCCTGCCAGGTGGTGCCGTGGCCCGGCAGCCGCGGCACCGACACGGCGTACCCGAGTGCCCCGAGGTGCTCGCCCCACGGCTTGATCGACGCGGGCTGGCCGGTGAACCCGTGGCTGAGCAGCACGCCGACGCGGCGCCCGCCGGTCAGCTCCGGCTGCGCCGCGATCCTCAGTGGCGAGGCGAGGGGGTCGGTCGTCATGGCGCCGATTGTGCACCACCTCGGGGTGTTGCGGCTGTAGGTCACAGCCGCCGGCAGGGACTACGCTGCCCCCAGGTCCGGGCCAGCCGCCGGGGTCGGCGATGAGGAAGGGTGCTTCGTTGTTCTACTGGTTCCTCAAGTGGGTCGCGCTGGGCCCGCTGCTGCGCGTCGTGTTCCGCCCGCAGGTGGAGGGAGCCGAGCACGTGCCCGAGGTGGGCCCGGCGATCCTCGCGAGCAACCACCTCTCCTATGCCGACTGGCTGTTCATGCCGCTCACGCTCCCGCGTCGAGTGACGTTCGTGGCCAAGGCGGAGTACTTCACGAGCCCGGGCATCAAGGGCTGGTTCCAGAAGCTGTTCTTCTCCGGCGCGGGGCAGGTCCCCATCGACCGCTCCAGCGCCTCCGCGGCCGAGGGCGCCCTGTCGTCGGCGAAGCGGATCCTCGAGGAGGGCGACCTGTTCGGGATCTATCCCGAGGGCACCCGCTCCCACGACGGCCGGCTCTACCGCGGCAAGACCGGGGTCGCCCGGCTCGCCCTGGAGACCGGGGTCCCCGTGATCCCCGTCGCCGTGGTCGGCACCGACGTCGTGGCGCCCCCGGGCAAGACCTTCGGGTCGTTCACCCGACCGGTCGTGCGCTTCGGCAGGCCGCTCGACTTCTCCCGCTACGCGGGCCTGGAGAACGACCGCTACATCCTGCGCTCGATCACCGACGAGATCATGTACGAGATCATGCGGCTCTCCGGCCAGGAGTACGTCGACATGTACGCCAGCCGCGCCAAGGAGGAGTCCAAGCGGCTCGAGGCCGAGGCCAAGGCGAAGGCGGACTCGATCTCGCCCCGTGACGGCGACGAGCAGAAGAAGGCGTCCTGACCCAGCTGCGGCTCTGGACCCGCCCGGCGCTCGACGTCGAGGACCGGCTGTTCCGGGCGCTGGGCATCCTGCGGGTGGTGCTGCTGGTCTACGCCCTCGCGCTGAACCTCTACCGCGCCGACGGCTTCGACCACCCGCGATGGGCGCTGGTCTGCGCCGCGGTCATGGTGGTCTGGACGGGCGTGACGCTGAGGGCCTACGCGGACCCGGCGCGCCGTACCCGCCGGCTGCTGGGCGCCGACCTGGCGGTGACCGTGGCGCTGCTCGCGGTGACGCCGCTGGTGAAGGGGGAGTGGTTCAACGCCTCGATCCCCGGCTTCTGGGTCGCGTGCCCGATCTTCGCCTGGGCGATCCACCACCACTGGCGCGGCGGGCTGTTCGCCTCGGTCTGCGTGGCCGGGGTCGACGCCGCGGTCCGCGAGGACCTGACGCAGACCAACTACGCCAACATCTTCCTGCTGCTGGTCGCGGGGCCCATCGTGGGCTTCCTGTGCGAGTCGCTGCAGCTCATGGCGCGTGAGCGCGACGAGGCCCAGCGCGCCGCCCTCGCCGAGGCCGAGCGCGCCCGCCTGGCCCGCACCGTGCACGACGGGGTGCTCCAGGTGCTCGCGCTCGTCCAGCGCCGCGGAGCGGAGCTGGGCGGGGAGGCGGCCGACCTGGGGCGTCTGGCCGGAGAGCAGGAGCAGGTGCTGCGCACCCTGATCCGCTCCCAGGACGCCGTCTCCTCGACCGCGCCCGACGCGACCGCCGACCTCGCCGCCGCACTCGCCGAGCTCGGCGCGCGGGGCCACGTCACCGTCGCCACGCCCGGTACGCCGGTCGAGCTGCCCGCCGCGGTGGTCGCCGAGCTGCGGGCGGTCGTCTCCGCCTGCCTGGACAACGTGGCCGTCCACGTCGGCGCCGACGCCCCGGCGTGGGTGCTCCTGGAGGCGCTGCCCGAGCGGATCGAGGTCTCGGTCCGCGACGAGGGACCCGGCATCCCGGCCGGCCGGCTCGAGGACGCGGCCCGCGAGGGCCGGCTGGGGGTCCGCGAGTCGATCTGCGGGCGCATGGCCGACCTCGGCGGCACCGCCGAGCTCACGACCGGCTCGTTCGGCACCGAGTGGGAGCTGGTCGTGCCGCGGACCCAGCCGGGCTAACGGGCCTCGAGCACCCTGCGCAGGAACTGCTGCGTGCGCTCGTGCCGCGGCTCGACGAGGACCTCCGCGCCGCCCCGCTCGGCGATGACCCCGCCGTCCATGAAGAGCACCTGGTCGGCGACCTCGCGCGCGAAGCGCACCTCATGGGTGACGATCACCATCGTCCAGCCCTCCTCGGACAGGTCCCGGATGACGCCGAGCACCTCACCGACCAGCTCGGGGTCCAGAGCCGAGGTCGGCTCGTCGAGGAGCACGACGTCCGGCTTGAGCGCGAGCGCCCGGGCGATGCCCACGCGTTGCTGCTGGCCGCCCGACAGGTCGGCGGGATGGGCGTCCTCGCGACCCGCGAGACCCACCTGCTCCAGCAGCTGCCGGGCGTCGGCCACGGCCTCCTCCTCGGGGCGACCCTGCACCTGGACCGGTCCCTCGATCAGGTTGCCGAGCACGGTCTTGTGGGGGAAGAGGTTGTGGGACTGGAAGACCATCCCGCTGCGCGCCCGCAGCGTCCGGATCTGCCGGCGCCGCGTGGCCTTGTCGCTCGGCAGCTCGCGGAAGTCAACCGCGGCGTCCCCGATGCGCACCAACCCCGCGTCGGGGGTCTCCAGCACGTTGAGGGAGCGGAGCACGGTGGTCTTGCCGCACCCGGACGGGCCGAGCAGCACGGTGGCGGTGCCTGAGTCGGCGGTGAAGTCCACGCCCTTCAGCACCGGGGTGTCCCCGAACGACTTCGTGAGGCCGCGGACCTCGATCAGCGGGGTGCTCATACGGCGTACCTTCCCAGTCGCTTCTCCAGGGCGTTCTGCCCGATCGACAGGGCGAAGCAGATGACCCAGTAGTACAGGGCGGCGAAGATGTAGAGCGGCATGAACTCGCCGCTGAACGCCGCGGCGTTCTGCGCCTCGCGGAACAGGTCGGTCACCAGCACGACCGACACCAGCGAGGTGTCCTTGACCAGCGACAGCAGCGTGTTGGACAGCGGCGGGACGGCGATCCGCGCGGCCTGGGGCAGCACGATCCGGCGCATCGCCTGCCAGCGCTCCATGCCGATGGTGGTCGCCGCCTCGAGCTGGCCACGCGGCACCGACAGGATCGAGGCGCGGATGATCTCGGCGGCGTACCCGCCGACGTTGAGGCTCAGCGCCAGGCACGCCGCGAGGAACCCAGGTAGCGTCAGCCCGATCTGGGAGAAGCCGTAGAAGAAGATGAACAGCTGGACCAGCAGCGGGGTGCCGCGGATCAACGAGATGTAGAAGCGGGCCGGGGCGCTCAGCAGCGGCGACGCCGACATCCGGGCCAGCGCCACCCCGAGTCCGATCAGCAGCCCGGCGGCGAAGCTGATGACCGTCAGCGGGATGGTGCCCTGGATCGCGCCGCGCACCATCGGCCAGGCGGCGTCCTGGAGCACTCCCACCCAGCTCCGGCTGTCGCGGTCCCTGGCGACGTCGACCTCGTCGGGGTCCGCCACCGAGACGTCGGCTCCGAAGTACTCCTCGGAGATCTCCGCGAGCGTGCCGTCGGCGCCGAGCCGCGCGAGCGCCCGGTCGGCCTGGTCGCGCAGGGCGGCGTCGTCCTTGCGGAAGACCAGCGCCTGCTGGCTGATCTCCTCGCCGGCGTTCCCGGAGATCTTGATGTCGTCGGACCCGGTCGAGGCGAGGTAGTCGAGCACGGCGATGTTGTCGTTGACGATGACGTCGACGCGCCCCTGCACGAGCAGCTCGGCGGCCTGGGCGAAGCCCTCCACCGACTGCACCTTCGCTCCGGCGTCGCGCGCGACCTGGGCCCAGTTGCTGGTCTCGGACTGGGCCGCGGTTCGGCCCTTCAGGTCCTCGAGCGTCGTGATGTCGTCGGTGCCGGCGGCGGTCACGATGACCCCGCGCGAGTAGGTGTAGGGGCGGGTGAACAGGTAGCGCGCCTCGCGCTCGGGGTTGATCGTCACCTGGTTGGCGATGACGTCGATCCGGTCGGCGTCCAGCGCCGGGAAGAGCGCGTCGAACGTCGACTGCACGTACTCCGGCTCGCCCCAGCCCGCCTCCTCGGCGACCGCGCTCATCACCTCGATGTCGTAGCCGGTGAGCTCCTCGGTGCGCGGGTCGACGAACGTGAACGGCGGGTAGGTGCCCTCGGTGCCGACCCGCAGCACCCGGCCGTCGTCGTCCGCGGCCGCCTGGGGGAGCGGGAGCAGCGCGCCGAGCCCGAGCAGTGCGCCCAGGATGGCCAGGACCCGGATCCTCGTCTTCACCACGGCAGCGTGCCACGAGCAGGTGGCCCGTCTCGACCTAGGCTCCCCCTGTGACCATCCACAGCACGCACCCGTTCGCCGACGCCGACCCCGATCCGGTACGCCGGCTGCGGGGCCGCCTCGGCGGTGCGGTCAGCCTGTGGACGGCCGGGGCGGGCCGGGACCGCTCCGGACTCACCGTGACCTCGCTGATGCTGGCCAACGGCGAGCCGGCCCACGTCCTCGCGCTGCTCGACCCGGACGCCGACCTCACCGAGCGCCTGCTGGAGACCGGTCGCGGCGTCGTGCAGCTGCTGTCGTGGCCGGACCGCGACCTGGCCGACGCCTTCGCCGGCACCGCCCCCGCTCCGGGCGGCCCGTTCCGGATGGGCGCCTTCGAGGAGACCGAGTGGGGCCCGCGGCTCGCCTCGAGCGGGACCTGGGCCGCCGTGAGCCTGGCCGACAGCCGCGAGGTCGGCTGGTCGCTGGAGGTCACCTGCCGGCTCGACTCGCTCGCGGTGGGCGAGGACGACGCGCCGCTGCTGCACCGGCGCGGGCGCTACCTGCGCCCGTAGTCCTCTAGGGTCCAGCCCATGACCTCGGAGACCGACCAGCCGCCGACCCGGGTGATGGTCGTCGACGACCACCCCATGTGGCGCGACGCCGTGGAGCGCGACCTGCAGGCCGCGGGCTTCGACGTGGTGGGCGTCGCGAGCAGCGGCTCGGAGGCGCTGGCCCGCTTCCCGGCCTGCCGGCCGCAGGTGGTCGTGCTCGACCTGCAGATCCCCGAGCCCAACGGCGTCGCGGTGACCGCCGAGGTGCTCCGGCAGGACCCGGCCGCGCGGGTGCTGATCCTCTCGGCGTCCGGGGAGCAGGCCGACGTGCTCGAGGCGGTCAAGGCGGGGGCGACCGGCTACCTGGTCAAGTCGGCCTCGCGCGAGGAGCTCCTGAGCGCCCTACGGCGGGTGGCCGCGGGCGACACGGTCTTCACCCCCGGGCTGGCCGGGCTGGTGCTGGGGGAGTTCCGGCGGCTGCTGGAGCCGGTCGAGGACCCGCTGCGGCCGCGGCTGACCGAGCGGGAGACCGAGATCCTCAAGATGGTCGCGAAGGGCATGTCCTACAAGCAGATCGCCGAGCGCCTCGTGCTCTCGCACCGCACCGTCCAGAACCACGTCCAGAACACGCTGCGCAAGCTGCAGATGCACAACCGCGTCGAGCTCACCCGCTGGGCGATCGCGCAGGGGCTGGACGAGGACTGAGCGGGCTCGCGCTCAGGCGCCGCGGGCCGGGTGCGGGCGGCCCCCGGCCGGCGACTCGTCGACCAGGTCGTGGCGCACGGAGTAGCGGCTGCGCAGCCGCTCGTCCTGCTTGAGCCGGTAGCGCTCGCCCAGGCGCCGTCGCGGCTCCAGGGTCCACGCCTGCCGGTCGAGAGTGGCGTTGACCCTCGCCAGCACCGGGCCCACGCGCTCGATGAGGCGCGTGGTGCGCGGTGCGGGGGCGATCCCGAGCTCGTCGGCGATCTCGTCGCCCAGGAAGACCCGCTCGAGCCCGTGCACCACCGGCGGCGCCAGGCGGCGCAGCCGCGCGGGGCGGGCCGGCAGCAGCGCCTCGATCTCCGGCACCAGGAACTCGGAGTTGATGCTGCCGACGAGGTCGCGGCAGTAGGCGTCGACCGGCGGGCGGGTGAGCAGATAGATCTCCTCCAGCCGCTCCTGCTCCTGCCGGTCGCGCGGCAGCAGGGCCGCGTCGATGCCGAGTAGGTGGCCGAGGTAGCGCCAGCGGGCGTAGGCCGCGTCCTCCTCGGCCGGCAGGTACGGCGCCCCGATCGCGCGCATGCCGCGCACCGGGATCAGGCAGAACTCGATCAGCGTGTAGGCCAGGAAGGCCTGGCAGATCGGCACCCCCCACGCTCGCAGGTCCCAGGCGGGGTCGTCGCGCAGGGCGCTGCGCACCAGCGCGTGGATGACCCGCACCCGCACGGTGAGCTCGAAGCCCGACGCGTGGCGCCGGAGCCCACCACCGCGGCTGACCTCCACCAGCCAGGAGCCGACCTCGATGGTGCGCGCGCCGGCGCTCTCGAGGTAGCGGCCGGTCATCTCCAGCGGCCGGGACGCGGCCGAGTTGGCGTAGCCGCTGACCAGCGACGCGGCGCCGAGGACGATGCCGGACTGGCGCGTGTAGCGGCCGATGTGGGCGCTGTCGCGGTCGATCCGGTCCAGGTCGACCCAGTCGGGGACCTCGTCGAGCTGTGCGAAGAGGGCGCGCAGCGAGTCGGGCGCCCCGGCCACGGCGTCGATGCCGTCGCGGCACGCGGTCTTGAGCATCCGCATCGCGCGACCGTGGCCCAGCTCGCCGAAGTCGGCGACGAACGCGTCGGCGAGCGGGTCTCCGCGCCACATCGCCTCGAAGTACGTCGTCGCGAAGTCCCCGAACCGGCGCCTCGCCTCGTCCGCGTGACGCACGGTCGTCGGCAGGCCGGTCGCTGCGGTCTCTGCTCCCATGGCGAGAGCATAGGGCCGGGCGGCCCTATGCTCGTCGCGTGCCGATCCGCGCCTACCTCGGGCGCCTGGGTGTCGACCAGGCGCTGCCCCCGACGCTGGAGTCGCTGCGCCTGCTGCACCGCCGCCACCTGGAGCACGTGCCGTACGAGAACCTCGGCATCATGCTCGGCCAGGGTCCCTCCGTGGATCCGGACTCCAGCCTGCGGCGCGTCGTCGACCACGGCCGTGCCGGCTACTGCTTGCACCAGAACGCCGTGCTCGAGCTGGTCCTGGTCAGCCTGGGGTTCACCGTCGAGCGGCGCCACGGCCACGTGTGGACGCACGAGGAGTCGCGCGACGACACCTTCCTCAACCACCTGGCGCTGGTGGTCTCCGGGCTGCCGACGCCGGACAACCCGGGCGGTCTTTGGTGGCCCGACGTGGGGCTGGGTGAGGGCTTCTGGGAGCCGCTGCCGCTGGTGGTGGGCGAGTACGACGACGGGCCGTTCCGGTTCGCGATCACCGAGGTGCGCCCCGACGGCTGGTCCTTCCGCAACGACCCGTCCGGCAGCTTCGTCGGCCTGGAGGTGACCGACCGGGCCACGGACCCGGCGGCCGTGCTGGCCGCCCACGCCGTGCTGTCGACGCCCCCCGACGGCGCGTTCGCCCGGATCCTCGTGGTCCAGCGCCGCGACGAGGACGGCGGCGACACGCTGCGGGGCTGCGTCGCCACGCGGCAGGACGGGGACGGGACGCACCAGCGGGACCTCACCACCTACGACGCCTGGGCCGGCGAGCTCCTGCGTCTGGGCGTCTCGCTGGACGGGTTCGCCGAGCAGGACCTGCGCGCGCTCTTCCAGCGCACGCTGGCAGCCCACGAGGGCTGGGTCGCGGCGGGGCGGCCGTGAGCGCCGGCGCCGACCTGCTCGAGGTCGCCGACGAGCTCTACGCGCTCGGGCTGCCGGACTTCACGCCCACCCGCGACGCCCGCGCCAAGGCGCTCAAGGGCACCGACCTCGCCGGGCCGGTCAAGGCGCTGAAGAAGCCGTCGGTGGCCGCGTGGGTGGTCAACCTGCTGGTGCGGCGCGAGGGTGAGCAGGTGCAGCGGATCCTCGAGGTCGGCGCCTCCCTCCGCGAGGCCCAGGCGTCGATGTCCGGCGACGAGCTGCGGGCTCTCACCCGCCAGCGCCGCCAGGTCACCGCCGCGATCACCCAGCAGGCGCGGTCGCTGGCGTCCGCCGCCGGGGTCAAGGTGACGTCGGCCGTGGGGGACCAGGTCGAGTCCACGCTCACCGCCGCGATGCTCGATGAGCGGTGCGCGGAGGCGGTGCGCAGCGGGCTGCTGGTGACGGCCCTCGCGACCACCGGCGTCGGCGAGACCGACCTGAGCGGCGCCGTGGCGGTGCCCGAGGCGCTGGGGTTCACCGCCACCCAGGTCGAGGAGGCGCCCGCGGCCCGCCCCGAGCTGCACGTCGTACCCGACCCGGAGGCGGATGCGAAGGCGCTCGCGGCCGCCCAGGAGGCCCTCGACGCCGCGGAGGAGGAGCTGGTCGCGGCGCGGGCGGCGTACGACGAGGTCAACGGTGCCGTCGAGGAGCTCGAGGCCCGCTCGATGCAGGTGCAGGCCGAGATCGACGAGCTCAAGCGCCGCCTGGCCGAGCTGGAGACGACCTCGGAGGAGGTCGACGACGAGCTCGACGAGGCCGAGGACGCCCGTACCGAGGCCAAGCAGACCCTCGACGAGGCGACCCGGGCCCGCGACGCCGCGGCCAGGTCGGTCGCCAAGCTGCGGTAGTCCCTGACGTTCGTGTCATGGATCGCCGACGTCGATGACACAAACGTCCGGGACTACCCGTTCGGCTAGGCGCTAGTCCAGCCCTTCGCGCGCTCGACGGCGTCCTGCCAGCGGGCGTAGGCGGCGTCGGCGGTGGGGCGGTCGGTGGCGGGCTCGAAGCGGCGGTCGAGCTGCCAGGTGTCGCGCAGGTCGTCGGTGGAGGACCAGACCCCGGTGCCGAGCCCGGCCAGGAACGCCGCGCCCAGGGCGGTGGTCTCCACCAGCTGCGGCCGCTCGACGGACACGCCCAGCTGGTCGGCCTGGACCTGGCAGAGCAGGTCGTTGGCGGAGGCGCCGCCGTCGACGCGCAGCGAGGCGCGCGTGGGCATGGTGTCCAGCACGTCGCGGACCTCGAAGGCGATCGCCTCGAGCGTCGCGCGCACCAGGTGGGCCCGGGTGGTGCCGCGGGTGATGCCGATGATCATGCCCCGCGCGTGCGGGTCCCAGTGCGGGGCGCCGAGGCCGGTGAGCGCCGGCACGAAGACGACGCCCTCGGTGTCCTTGACGGTCGCCGCGATCGCCGCGGTCTCGGCGGCCGAGCCCACGATCTGCAGCCCGTCGCGCAGCCACTGCACGGCCGCGCCGGTCACGAAGATCGCGCCCTCCAGGGCGTAGGTGAGCTCGCCGTCGGGGGAGCGCCAGGCCGCCGTCGAGAGCAGTCCGGCGTCGGAGCGCTGCAAGGTGGTGCCGGTGTTGGTGAGGATGAACGACCCGGTGCCGTAGGTGCACTTGGAGTCGCCCTCGTCGAAGCAGGTCTGCCCGAAGAGCGCCGACTGTTGGTCGCCCGCGATGCCGGCGATCGGCAGCTCGAGGTCGAGGAACGAGCGCGGGTCAGTGGTCGCGATGTCGCCCCAGTTGGGCACCAGCTCCGGCAGCGCGCCGCGCGGGACCCCGAACAGCGAGCAGAGCTCGTCGGACCAGTCGCCGATGGTGAGGTCGAAGAGCAGGGTGCGGCACGCGTTGGAGACGTCGGTGACGTGCTCGAGGCCGCGGGTCATCCGCGCGATGAGGTAGGAGTCGACGGTGCCGACGGCGTAGCGGCCGGACTCGACCAGCCCCCAGGTCCGCGGCTCGTTCTCGGCCAGCCAGGTGAGCTTGGTGCCGGAGAAGTACGGGTCCAGGCGCAGCCCGGTCAGCTCGGTGACGCGGTCCTCGTGGCCGGCGTCGCGCAGCCGTGTGCAGATGTCGGCCGTACGGCGGTCCTGCCAGACGATGGCGCGCCGCGGGGAGCCGAGCGTCTCGCGGTCCCAGAGCAGGATCGTCTCGCGCTGGTTGGTGATCCCGATGCCGGTCAGCTCGGCGGCGTCGACCTGCTTGAGGGCGTCGCGCGTCGCCTGCAGCGTCGCCTGCCAGATCTCCTCGGGCGCGTGCTCGACCCACCCCGGCTGGGGGAAGTGCTGCGCGAACTCCTGGTAGCCCTTGGCGGCGATCCGTCCCTCGGGCGTCACCACCACGGCGGTGACGCCGGTCGTGCCGGCGTCGATCGCGAGGACGCTCACCGGGTCTCGTCCCGCACGATGGCGAGCACCCGCCGGTCGATCCACGCGAGGTCGGGGGCGACCCTCATCTCGTAGTTCTCGGTGCCGACCCAGGCCAGGAAACCGGGGTGGCCGGCCGCGCGGGCGAAGGCCTCGAGCTCGGCCTCGAGCTCGGGCGTCACTGGCACCTGGTCCTCCTCGGTGGAGGCGGTCAGGTAGAGATCGTTGAGCTCCAGCAGCCGCGCGAGCTCGTCGATGGGTGCCGGATGGTCGTCCACGCGCAGGTCTGCGGCGATGTCGTCGCCGCCGCCGTACCCGGCGCCCTCGCTCACCACCAGCAGCGCCGCCGACTGCCGCCCGCGCTTGTCGCCGCCCGCCGCGTCACCGGCGGCCAGCGCCAATAGCAGCCGGTCCGCGAGCGGGGCGTCGGCGGCGGAGGCGTGCCAGGCCTGCTCCATCGCCTCGACCACCTCGGGGCCGGCCAGGCAGTTGCCCTGGATGGCGTAGCCCTCGCCGATCACGCCGCCGGCCCAGTCGATGCAGGCCTGCCCGGTGTGGGAGGCGGCGCTGCCGTCGACGTCGACGATCCCCACTTGGCGCTCCTCGCGCCCCTCGTCCTCCTCCAGCAGGCGCTGGAGGGCGACGGGGGCCGTGGCGCCCTCGTCGAGGTGCGCGAGCGCGATGCCCTTGTAGGCGACGTTGGCGTCCGCCTGCGTGGCGATGGCTCCGACCTGGGCCACGGCGGCGGGGACCACGGCACCCACGGCCAGGAACTTCGAGGCCACCGCGACCCCCCAGGACTCACCGTCGGCGGAGCGGGCCACGATCGAGAACGTCATGCGCGCGACTGTAGCCACCGCCCGCTGTGATGTCCGGTAACCGCTTGCCCTCGACCCCACCTGAGCCCGCAGGATGGTCGAGTGCTGCAACGTCTGGGGTTCCCCGCCGTCGGTGACCACCGGCGCTTCGTCACGGCGCTGGCCATCGACGCGGTCGGCAGCGGCGTCTTCATGCCGGTCTCGATGCTCTACTTCCTGGTCACCACCGACCTCACCCTGGTGCAGGTCGGCGGCGCCATCTCCCTGGCGAGCCTGGTGGCGCTGCCCGCCGGCCCGCTGATCGGCTCGGTCGTCGACCGCATCGGGGCCAAGCGCGTCCTGCTGGCCGGCAACGTCCTGCAGGCGGTCGGCTTCGCGGCCTACCTGGTCTCCGACTCGTTCGCCGTCGTCACGCTCTGGACCGTCGTGGTGACCCTCGGCCGCACCGCCTTCTGGGGTTCCTTCGGCAACATCGTCACGGCGATCTCCGCCCCGGGGGAGCGCGAGAAGTGGTTCGGCTTCCTCGGTGCCCTGCGCAACGTCGGCTTCGCCGTCGGCGGGCTGGCCGCCGGCGTCGCCATCACCGTCGGCACGCCCGGCGCCTACGCCACCGTGGTCGTCGCCAACGCGGCGTCGTACGCCGTCGCGCTCGCCCTGCTGCTCGCCGTGCCCGCCACGCACTCCGGGACCGCGGTCCGGGCCGAGCCCGGCTCGTGGGCGCTCGTGCTGGCCGACCGCCCCTACCGGGTGCTGTTCCTCGCGCAGCTGGCCTACTCGACCTCGATGATGGCCCTGAACTTCGCGATGCCGGTCTACGCCACCGAGGTGCTCGGGCTGGCGGGGTGGGTCACGGGCGCGATCTTCACGCTCAACACGATCATGGTCGGCTTCGGTCAAGGGCTCGTCGTGCGCGGTCTGACCGGACGGGTGCGCTGGCGGGTGCTGATGAGCGCCAACGCCACCTTCGCGGCGTCGTTCGTGGTCCTGCTCGGGGCGAGCCGGCTCTCGGCGGTGCTGGCGACCGTCGTGGTGCTGGTCGGGTCGGTCGTCTACACGCTCGGCGAGCTCGTGGGCGGGCCGGTGCACGGGGCCCTGTCGGCCGAGGCCGCTCCCGAGCACCTGCGCGGTCGCTACCTCTCGCTCATCCAGCTGGCCTGGAACGGCTCGGGCGCGGCTGCGCCGGTCGGCATCGCCTGGCTGCTCGACCGCGGCCCGGAGCCGGTGTGGGCCGCCTTCGTCGCGGTCGCCGTGGCGGGGATGCTCTTCGCCGCCCGGTTGGGGACCGTCATGCCGCGCGCCGCCCAGCGGGTCACCAACCGGGTCGAGGACCCCCTGCCTGCCTGAGCTCGCCACTGCGGTTGGAGCGCGTCCGCCCGGGGCAGGATGTCGCCGTGCTCAACGACCTCACGTGGCAGACCCGCAGCATGCTGTTCACCCAGACGCTGGGGCCGGCGCTTGCCCTCGGCTCGCTCTTCGTCCTGGCCGGGGACAACTGGACGGTGGCCGCCGTGCTGTTCGGTCTCGGCCTGGCGGTGATGATCGGGTGGTGCGTCGCGGTGGTGGTCTGGAACCGCCGCGTCGACCGGCGGTTCAAGGCGGCGCTGGTCCGCGCCGGCGAGGAGATCGTCACGGGCCGGGTCACCGCGACCCCGGCCATCGGCCGGGTCGTCCGCAGCCGGCGTGCGCGGCGCGAGCCGGCGTACCTGGCCGGCACGCCGCACCCGCTGCCGAGCCCCTCGGTCGCTCTCGTCGTGACCGTGCTGACCGAGGGCGGCTCGCGCCGGGTGGCCGCCCTGGTGCCCGCCATGGGCGGGCTCGAGGCACGCCGGGCCCCGGTCGCCGTCCTGCTGCACCCGCACGAGCGCGAGGCGGCGGTGCTGGACGACCGGGTCACCTCCGAGCAGCTGGCCGCCATCGCCTCCGACCCGCGGTGGGGCACCGAGCGGCTGCCGACGGACAGCAGCGTCGCCGGCGGCTACCTGGCCGCGTTCGGATGCGCGGTCCTCGGCGTGCTGACCGGGGTCGGCATCGCGGTGCTGGCGGGCGCCCTCGCCACGTGACGGACTTCCTCACTAGGGTGTGGGAGTCCAGTTGAACGTTCCAGCCAGGAGGTCCCATGCGCGTCGGAGTGCTCACCGGAGGTGGCGACTGCCCCGGACTGAACGCGGTGATCCGCGCAGTCGTCCGTAAGGGGGTCCGCACCCACGGGTTCGAGTTCGTCGGCTTCCGTGACGGCTGGAAGGGCCCGCTGGAGGGCCTGACGATGGAGCTCGGCATCGACCAGTGCCGCGGCATCCTGCCGCGCGGCGGCACGATCCTCGGCTCCTCGCGCACCAACCCGTTCAAGATCGAGAACGGCGTGGAGCGGATCAAGGACAACCTCGAGCAGCACGGGGTCGACGCGCTCGTGGCCATCGGCGGCGAGGACACCCTGGGGGTCGCGACGAAGCTGGCCGACCTCGGCGTGCACGTGGTCGGCGTACCCAAGACCATCGACAACGACCTGTCGGGCACCGACTTCACCTTCGGCTTCGACACCGCGGTCAACATCGCCACGGAGGCCATCGACCGCCTGCACACGACCGCCGAGTCGCACCACCGCGTGCTCGTGGTCGAGGTCATGGGCCGTCACGCCGGCTGGATCGCGCTGCACGCCGGCATCGCCGGCGGCGCCAGCGCCGTCCTGATCCCCGAGCAGCCCTTCGACATCGACCGGCTCTGCGCCGACGTCGAGGCGCGGTTCAAGACCAAGTACGCGCCGGTCATCGTGGTCTCGGAGGGCGCCGTGCCCGCCGAGGGCGGTTCCATGACGCTGGTGTCGGGGGAGCAGGACGCCTTCGGCCACGTGCGGCTCGGCGGCATCGGCGACCGGCTGGCGAGCGAGATCGAGCAGCGCACCGGCAAGGAGGCGCGCGCGGTGGTCCTCGGTCACATCCAGCGCGGCGGCACGCCCACGGCGTTCGACCGCTGGCTGGCCACGCGCTTCGGGCTGCAGGCGGCCGACGCGGTCGCCGACGGCGACTGGGGCACGATGATGGCGCTGCGCGGCACCAAGATCATCCGGGTCCCGCTCAGCGAGGGCACGGCCGAGCTCAAGCTGGTGAGCCCCGAGGAGTACGCCGAGGCCGAGGTCTTCTTCGGCTGACAGCCCTATGTCAAGCAGCCTCCTTGGTGATGAGGCTGAGCCGGCCGTGTAGGTCGGGGTTGTAGGGCACTTGGTCGTGCCAGCAGCGCCAGAGGATCCTGGTCCAGGCTTGGGCCAGGATCCTTGCCGCGTGGGGGTGGCGGCAGCCGCGCTGGCGGGCGCGGTCGTAGGTATCGCGGGCCCAGGCGTTGGCGCGCGGGGTGTCTTGAGCCCAGTCGATGAGCGCGGCGCGGAGAGTCTTGTTGCAGCCGCGTCGGTAGGCGACGTTGAGGTGTTTGCCGGACTGTCTGGTTGAGGGTGCGACCCCGGCGGCTGCGGCGAGCGCGGCGGCATCTGGGAAGCGGGCGCGGCAGTCGCCAATCTCGGCCAGGAGGGTTGCGGCGCGCACGGTTCCAGCGCGTGGGAGGGACTGGAAGATCGGGCCGTCGGGGTGCGCGAGGAGCGCTTCCTTGATCCGGGTCTCGAGGATCGATTGCTGTTCGCGGAGCTTGCTGAGCAGGTCGACCAGGGTGAGTACGACGAGTTCGCTGGCTTCGGCTGCTGGGCCGCTCACGCGTCCGGTGGCTGCGTTGCGCAGGTGGTCGACGAGATCGGCGGCGCTCTGGCGACCGCAGTAGCCATTGGCCTTGAGCCAGTGCGCCATTCGAAGCTGGGACAGCCACGCGGCCTTGGCTTCGGTCGGGAACCGGCGCAAGAACGCCAGGCTGATACCGATGTCGAGCTGGCTGAACAGTCCGATCGCTCCGGGGAAGTTGTGCTGCAACACCGCCAACAGCTGGTTATGCACCGCAATCCGGTGATCGATCAAGTCGTGACGCGAACGCACCAGCATCCGCAACGCGATCGTCTCCTCGGTATCGGGTTGTACAACCGCCCAGCGTGCGGTGTCGGTGCGTAAGGCGTCGGCCAGGACAAACGCGTCGAACCGGTCGTCCTTGTTGCCTGCACTGCCGTAGCGCGCACGTAGCGACTTCACTTGACGCGCCGAGATCACCACGACCTCGAATCCGTCGCGGATCAGATGCTCGACCACCGGCCCGTCGCCACGTTCGATCCCGACCTGGGCCACGCCGTGACGGCGCAGCAAGGTCGTGATCTTGCCCAGTCCCGGCTTCGAGTGCGGGAGCGTGACTTCCTCGATGCGCTGCCCATCGTCATCGACGATGCACAACGCGTGGTGCTGCCAGGACCAGTCGATCCCAGCGAAAGTGGGCGTAGCCTCCATGATTAGTGCTCCTTCCGTATAGCCCACGGAATCAGCACTCCGGCCCCGGGACGTGACGGCCGGTTGGTCACTGCGGCACTCGCGGTGCAAAGCCCTATGGCCGGTCTGCACGTCCCGGGCCACCAGGCCCTGCAACTGTCAGCCAGGTCCTCACCAAGGCGGGACTGCGTCAGTTCGGCAGTGACCTAGCAGCACCGGGGTGCAGACAAGGCATACGCCTGTCTGAGACCTACGGTCCACCAGTGACGCCTCAGTGCTCGACCGCGGCGAGGTCCAGCTCGCGCGGTGCCAGCAGCGCCACCAGTCCGGCGATCGCCAGCATGGCGAGTCCGCCCGCGAGCCCGACGCGGGCGAGCGCCTCACTGAGGGTGGCGGCGCCCAGGCCCGCGGTGGTGGCGATGCTGCCGAGGATCGCGACCCCGAGGACCGCGCCGATCTCGTAGCTCGACTCCTCGAGTACCGCAGCGCTCCCGGCCTGGTCGAGCGGCGCGCCGGCCATGATCACCGCCGAGGCGACCGCGAGGGAGGCCAGGCCGAGACCCACCAGGCTCAGCGCCACCGCCACTCCCGGGTAGGCCAGGGGCTGCGGGAGGACGGCGAGGAGCAGCAGGCCGGCCGAGCCCACGACCAGCCCGCCGGCGAGCACCGTCCGGGCGCCGATGCGGGCGGCGAGAGCCGGGGCGAACGGGCCGGCGAGGATGCCGCCGGCCGCCATCGGCAGCAGGGCGACGCCGGCGTCGAACGGCTCGTAGGCCTGGCTCAGCTGGAGCCACTGGGCGACCAGCAGGAGCAGCCCGGCCATCGCGAAGCTGCTGACCAGCGCGGTGAGCATGCCGGCGCTGAAGGCGCGTCCGCGGAACAGGCGCAGCTCCAGCATCGGCTCGGCGGCCGCGAGGCACCGGCGTACGAACAGCGTCAGCGCGACGACGGCGACGACGGTCGCCACGACGGCCTCGGTGTCGGGCCCGTCCTTGCCGAGCTGCTTGATCGCGTGGACCAGCGCCACCATGCCGAGCATCGACAGCACCAGCGTCGCGACGTCGAGGCGGCCCGGCCGCGCCGAGCGACTCTCGGGCAGCAGCACCAGGGCGGCCACCACGGCGACCACCATCACGGGGACGTTGAAGAGGAACGCCGAGTGCCAGCTGAAGCGCTCCAGCAGCGCGCCGCCCACGATCGGCCCGAGGGCGCTCCCGACGGCGGCGACCGAGCCCCAGACCCCGAGCGCGGTGGCCCGCTCGCGGGGGTCGGAGAAGAGGGTCCGGATCAGCGACAGGGTGGAGGGCATGATCATCGCGCCGCCCACGCCGAGCAGGGCGCGCACGGCGATCACCTCGCCGGCGGTGTCGGCGACGAGCACGACCAGCGAGGCCAGCCCGAACACGGTGAAGCCGCCCACCAGCATCCGGCGCCGGCCCCACCGGTCGCCCAGCGAGCCGGCGGCGACCAGCAGCCCGGCCAGCACGAGGGGGTAGACGTCGACGATCCAGAGCAGCTCGACGGGGCCGGGGCGCAGGTCCGCGGACATGTCGGGCAGGGCCAGGTTCAAGACGGTCATGTCCATGACCACCACGAGCAGGCTCGCGGACAGCACCGCGAGCCCGGCCCAACGGCGCCGGGTCGCCGGGGTCTGCTCCCGGGGCGTCGACGTAGCCGCGGTCATCGGTGCGCTACCTCGTTGAGGCAGCGCAGCGCGGCGTCGAGCACCTCGTCGCGGCTCTGCACGGGATCTCCTGAGACGAACGTGGCTCTAGCGAGACATCAGTATCTCACGAGGTCCGTGCCGCACGAGCGGCGCAATGACGAGGTTTGTGCGAGCGTGAGTGGTGGAAGTGTGGTGGGGATCGTCGACGAGCGGGAGGCAGCACATGACCGGACAGAGCGCGGAGCCCGTTGACGTCAACGGCCGGGAGCCCGGCCTCAAGCGGGTCCTCGGACCGAAGCTGCTGCTCCTCTTCATCGTCGGCGACATCCTGGGTGCCGGGGTCTACGCCGTCACCGGCAGCCTCGCCGGCCAAGTGGGCGGCATCGCCTGGCTGCCGTTCCTCGTGGCGTTCGCCGTGGCCACCTTGACCGCCTTCTCCTACCTCGAGCTCGTGACCAAGTACCCCCAGGCCGCGGGAGCAGCGCTCTACACGCACAAGGCGTTCGGGATCCACTTCATCACCTTCCTGGTGGCCTTCACGGTGGTCTGCTCGGGAATCACCAGTGCCTCCACGTCCTCGGGGCTGCTCGCGTCCAACCTGCTGATCGGCCTCGATGAGATCCTGCCGGGCATCCCGACGGGGGACACCGCCTCGCTCCTCGTCGCGCTGGCGTTCATGCTCCTGCTGGCCGGCGTGAACCTGCGCGGGGTCGGCGAGAGCGTGAAGTTCAACATCATCTTGACCCTCGTCGAGGTCAGCGCGCTCGCGATCGTCATCGGCATCGGCATCTTCGCCGTCAGCCGCGGCGACGGCGACCTGTCGCGGGTGACGGTCTTCGAGAACCCGGACGACAAGGGGCTCTTCGCGGCAGTCACGATCGCGACGGCGATCGCCTTCTTCTCCATGGTCGGCTTCGAGGACTCCGTCAACATGGTGGAGGAGGTCGACGAACCGGAGCGGATCTTCCCCAGGGTGATGCTGACCGGGCTCGGCATCGCGGTGCTGATCTACATGCTGGTCGCGATCTCGGTCGTCGCCGTCGTGCCCTCCGGCACGATCTCGAGCCCCACGAACCCCGAGGCCGGCGTTCTCATCGACGTGGTGAAGATCGGCGCTCCCGACGTGCCGATCGACAAGCTGTTCCCCTTCCTCACCGTCTTCGCCGTGGCCAACACCGCCCTGATCAACATGCTGATGGCCAGCCGGCTGATCTACGGCATGGCCCGCCAGGACGTGCTGCCGAGCAGCCTCGGCCGGGTCAGCCCCAACACCCGGTCCCCGTGGGCCGCGGTGGTCTTCACCACGGTCATCGCGCTGGGGCTGATCTTCGTGGTGCGCGTGGTCCTCTCCGCCTCCAGCGTCACGTCGCTCTCGGGCACCACCGCGCTGCTCCTGCTCGCGGTGTTCACGATCGTCAACGTCGCCTGCCTCGTGTTGCGCCGTGACCCTGCGGGGCGGTTCAAGGCGCCGACGGCCTTCCCGGTGCTGGGCGCCCTGTCCTGCGCCTACCTGCTCGGTCCTTGGGCCCGGCTGCCGGAGAACTACGTCCAGTACCGCATCGCCGGCGTCCTGCTCGCCATCGGCGTCGTGCTTTGGGTGATCACCTGGATGACCAACCGTGGCGTGCGCGCCAAGAAGACCGGCTTCCGCGACATCGAGCACCTCGAGGAGTAGTCCTAGTGTGAGCCGGCTCACATCGGGGTACGGCATGAGCGCGCCAGTTTCGGTGGCCGGTCAAGACGAGGAGCGATGAAATGCGCACACGATTGGTGAAGCTGCTGGTGGCGACTCTCACGGCGGGCGGCCTCATGGTTGCGCCGGCCCCGGCAACCCAGGCCGATGTCCAGGGTGACGTGGTGATGGTGGGGGAGAAACCCGTCGCGGGGACCTACGACATGGCCTACAACAACTACAGCGAGAAGATGAAGGTCTGCACTATGTCGCGAGAACGCAAGCGCGACTACTACTGCGAGTTCCACGGCTACCGCGTCGCTCGGGGAAAGATGCACGTCAAGCTGCACACCTACCGAGTCAGGGAGGGCATGCGGAAGTACGACTTCTACGTCCTCGACGTCGACGTCGACAACACCGACCGCTACGGAAAGTCCAAGAAGGGTTGGATGAAGGTGCATATCGAGAACGTCGGCGCGGTCAAGCTGGTCGACTTCTCCGACACGACCTCGGTCTCGGCGACCAAGGCCGACTGTGCCGAGATCGGGCTCTCCATCGGGCACAGCGTCGGCCCGGCCTCGGCGTCGATGGACTGGGGAAGTGTGCGCTTCTGCGACAAACAGGCCAGGTACTACATCGAGGGAAGCACCGGCGACCACACCGTCTACGAGGCTGAGCACACCCGGCAGATCTCGTCCCTCAGCAGCCAGCGGATCGTCAAGGTGCCGCGGGGCAAACGTCCCGTGTTCTCGGTGACCGTCCACCTCCCCAACGACGACTGCACCAAGACCGGCTATGGCAACTGCACCGCTTTCAAGAACTCCACCTACCTCAAGACGTGGAAGATCGGCACCCGCGGGTGAGAGCGAGTTCGGCCGTTGCCGCAGCGCTGCGTACGCTGGGCTGGTGAGCAGTGACATCCCCGACCTCGCCGCCCTGCACGCCCTGGGGCCGGCCCAGCAGCCGACGTACGCCGACCGCGACGCGGTCGACGCCGCCGTCGCCCGCCTCCGCACTGCGCCGCCGCTGGTCTTCGCGGGGGAGTGCGACGACCTCAAGGCCAAGCTCGCCGCGGTGACCCGCGGCGAGGCCTTCCTGCTCCAGGGCGGCGACTGCGCCGAGACCTTCTCCGGCGTCACCGCCGACAACGTCCGCAACAAGCTGCGGGTGCTGCTGCAGATGGCCGTCGTGCTGACCTACGCCGCCTCCGTGCCGGTCGTGAAGCTGGGCCGCCTCGCCGGCCAGTACGCCAAGCCGCGCAGCTCCGACCTCGAGACCCGCGGCGACGTCACGCTGCCGGCGTACCGCGGCGACGCCGTCAACGGCTACGACTTCACCGCCGAGTCGCGCGTGCACGACCCGCAGCGGCTCGTCGACGTCTACAACGCGTCGGCGTCCACGCTCAACCTGGTGCGCGCCTTCGTCACCGGCGGCTACGCCGACCTGCGCCAGGTCCACACCTGGAACACCGACTTCGTGCGCGACTCGGTCGTGGGCCAGCAGTACGAGAAGCTGGCGCACGAGATCGACCGCGCGATGTCCTTCATGAAGGCGATCGGCGCGGACCCCGACGAGTTCCACCGGGTCGACTTCCACTCCTCGCACGAGGCCCTGGTGCTCGAGTACGAGCACGCGATGACCCGCATCGACTCACGCACGCAGCTGCCCTACGACGTCTCCGCCCACTTCCTGTGGATCGGTGAGCGCACCCGGCAGCTCGACAACGCGCACGTCGAGCTGCTGCGCCACATCCAGAACCCGATCGGCGTCAAGCTCGGCCCGTCGACCACCCCCGACGACGCGCTCGCGCTCGCCGCGCGCCTCAACCCCGACAACGAGGCCGGGCGCCTGACCTTCATCACCCGCTTCGGCGCCGGCAAGATCCGCGACGGGCTGCCGCAGCTGGTCGAGAAGGTCACCGCGGAGGGCGTCAACGTCGCCTGGGTCTGCGACCCCATGCACGGCAACACCTTCGAGGCCAGCTCGGGCTACAAGACCCGCGCGTTCGGCGACGTGATCGACGAGGTCCAGGGCTTCTTCGACGTCCACCACGGCCTCGGCACCTGGCCCGGTGGCATCCACGTGGAGCTGACCGGCGACGACGTCACCGAGTGCGTCGGCGGCGGCGAGGCCCTGCTGGAGGCCGACCTGGGCGGGCGCTACGAGTCGGTCTGCGACCCGCGCCTCAACCGGGTCCAGTCCCTCGAGCTGGCCTTCCTGGTCGCCGAGATGCTCCGCCGCGCCTGATGATCGACCTGCGCAGCGACACGGTCACGCAGCCGACCGAGGCGATGCGCGCGGCGATGGCGCGCGCCGACGTCGGGGATGACGTCTACGGCGAGGACCCCACCGTCCTGGAGCTCCAGGAGCGCGTGGCCGGCCTGCTCGGCCACGAGGCGGCGCTGTTCACCCCGACCGGGTCGATGGCCAACGTCCTCGCGGTCCGCTCCCTCGTCGCTCCGGGCCAGGAGGTCCTCTGCGAGGCGAGCGCCCACATCGCGCGCGCCGAGCTCGGCGCCCACGGCGCGTACAACGGGGTCACCATGCGCACCTGGGTGCACCCCCGTGGGCAGGTCGACCTGCCGATGATCCAGGGCATGTTCGCCCCCGAGCTGGGCCCGTTCTTCGTGCGGACCACGGCCATCTCGGTCGAGAACACCCACAACTTCGCCGGGGGAGCGGTGCTCCCGCTGGCGGACCTGCGCGACCTGCGCGAGTACGCCGTCGGCGCCGGCGCCGCGGTCCATCTCGACGGTGCCCGGATCTGGAACGCGCACGTCGCGACCGGCACCCCCCTCGCCGAGTACGGCGCCGTGGCCGACGTCATCGCCGTGTGCCTGTCCAAAGGGCTGGGCGCCCCGGTGGGCTCACTGATGGTCGGCAGCCGCGACGCCATCGACGAGGCCCGGATCTGGCGCAAGCGCATGGGCGGCGGGATGCGCCAGGTCGGCGTGCTCGCCGCGGCCGGGCTGCACGCCCTCGACCACCACGTCGAGCGGCTCGCCGACGACCACACCCACGCCCGGCTCCTCGCCGAGGCGTGCGGGGTCGACCCCGCGACCGTGGACACCAACATCGTCGTCGTCCCGCGCCAGGACGCCGCCGACTTCGTGGTCCGCGCGGCCGAGGCCGGAGTGCGCGTCGCCGTCGTCGGCCCGACCGTCGTACGGCTGGTGACGCATCTCGGTGTCACCCGCGACGACGCCGAGCGCGCCGCGAAGGTCCTGGGCGCGCTGTAGTCCCTGGCGTCGAACGGCGGGTGTGAAACTCACGGCTCCCGCATGGAGTTTCGTCGGGGAGGCGTGAGTTTCACCGGGTGCCCGGTGAAACTTGATGCGGTCCGCGGCCGGGTGCGGCCAGGCGGTACCTCGCGACTCATCGGTCACCTTTGCCGCACCACCAGCGTGAAACTCACGGCTCCCGCATGAAGCTTCGTCGGGGAAGCGTGAGTTTCACCGGGTGCCCGGTGAATCTCCTCCCCGCGCCGCTACCTCACGCCGGCGTGCCAACCAGCGCGACGTCGCTGATCGCGGTGTAGTTGCGGGCTGAGCGGCCCGAGCCGGGGGCGGAGACCTCGACGAGGCGCAAGGTGACCGTGGAGGTGGTGACCGAGTCGACGTCGATGGTCTGCAGGCGGCGGGTCTGCTCGAGGTTCTGGGTGAGCGTCGTGCCGTCGTCGAAGCTCCACTCCGCGACCAGGACGCGGCGGTTGCCGCGGTACCAGTCGAGGGTGCGGTCGCCGTCCGGGGAGCTCTTCGCGTAGCCGTTGACCATGCCGACCTGCGTCAGCGTGGTCTCGGCACCGAGGCTCAGCGTGATCGTGGATCCGCTGCCGTCGCCCGGCATCCGCCAGCAGGTGGTCGCGACCCCGTCGAGCAGGTTGCGCGCCTCGTAGCGCACCAGGTTGCCGTCGACGTCGGTGTTGGGCGGTGCCGTGCGCGGGACCTTGGCCGTGGCCAGGCGGGCCACGTTCTCGGGCTCACCCGGCTCGGCGGGCTCGGACGGTGTCGGCGTCGGCGTGGGCGTGGGGGTCGGCGTCGGAGTGGGCGCCTCGCTGGTCGGCGTCGGGGTGGGGGCGGGGTCCTTCGCCGACCCCTCGTCGTCACCGCCGCCGGTCACCAGCAGCACCACCCCGAGCGTTGCCACCAGCACCAGAGCGACGGCGCCGAGCGCCCAGGGCAGCCACCCCGGCCGGCTGGACCCGGGGGCGCGGTGCCCCGAGGGGGCGTACGCCGGCGGGGGACCGCTCGGCCTGGGGCCGCGGACCTCGTCGGCGTACAGCGGGAACCGCGGCTGCGCCGGTGCGTGCAGCACCGGGGGCGGCGGGGCCGGGCCCTCGGCGGGGCGTGAGGGGTCCACGACGGCCGGCCGCTCGGCCGTGTCGGTCGGCCCGGCGCCGGGCGCCGGATGCCCGCAGTCGAGGCAGTAGCGGCCCACCCCCAGCGGGTGCCCGCACCTCTCACACGTCTCCACGCGCGGAAGCCTAGGGCCTCTGCTCCCGGCCCTCCACGCGGATCCGCTCCCCGGCGCCCACGCGACCCACCGCGGGGGGCAGCTTGCGCACGGCGCCGGCCAGCTCGCGCAGGTCGCTGCCGAGGAGGGCCTGGGGCCCGTCGCACAGCGCGGTCTCGGGGGCCGGGTGGACGTCGACGATGATCCCGTCGGCGCCCACGGCGATCGCGGCGCGCGAGAGCGGCACCACGAGGTCCTTGCGGCCGGCGGCGTGGGAGGGGTCGACGATGATCGGCAGGTGGCTGGTCGCCTGGACCACCGGCACCGCGGAGATGTCGAGGGTGTTGCGGGTGGCCGGCTCGAAGGTCCGGATGCCGCGCTCGCACAGCACGATGTCGAGGTTGCCGCGCTGGGCGACGTACTCGGCCGCCATCAGCCACTCCTCGATGGTCGCGGTCATGCCGCGCTTGAGGAGCACCGGCTTGCCGGCGTCGCCGACGGCCTGAAGCAGGCCGAAGTTGGCCATGTTGCGGGTGCCGACCTGCAGCATGTCGACATGCTCGGCGACCACCTGGACGTCGCGCGCGTCGACCACCTCGGTGACGACCGGCAGCCCGGTGGCGGCGCCTACCTCGGCGAGGATCTCCAGTCCGGCGAGGCCGAGGCCCTGGAAGGCGTACGGCGAGGTCCGCGGCTTGAAGGCGCCGCCGCGCAGGATCGTGGCGCCCGCGGATCGCGCCATCTGCGCCGCGGCGAGCGTCTGCTCGGCCGTCTCCACGGCACACGGCCCGGCCAGGAAGGTGAACGTGTCGGGACCGATCGGCACCTGGGCGCCCGGGCGGCCGACCCAGACCGTCGAGCGGGTCGCGTGGTGCTGGCGGCTCACCAGCTTGTAGGGGTCGCTGATCCGGTGCACGTCGGCGACGCCGCGCAGGGTGCGCAGGTTGAGGTGGTGGAAGGACTCGATGTCCCCGACCAGCCCGATGATGGTGCGGACCACGCCCTTGGAGACGAAGGCCTCGCCGCCGACCGCCTCGACCTTCTCGACGACGTGCGCGACGTCCTCGTCGGTGGCGTCCGGTGACATGACGACGACCATGGGGTTCCTCTTCTCGGTGCGTGCCCGACCCGGCCCGGACAGCACGACGCCCCGGTCGGTGGCCGGGGCGGTGGATGGAGTGTGAGCGCGTCTAGACGGCTCGCACGGGGATGCCCGGCGAGTGCCCAAAGAGATACGTGTGCGTCACGGGGGCGACTCTAGCCACCCTGGAGGCCTGCCGACCGGCCCGGCTCACACCGCGAGACGCCGGGCGGCCACGCGCGAGCGCAGCTCCTTCAGCAGCGGGATGTCGCGGGTGTCGGCGTCGCGCGAGTCCGGGGTCTCGAGGATGAACGGCACGCCCTCGGTGGCCGGGTGCGCGAAGAGCTCCTCGAACGCACCGGTCCCGATGTGACCCTCGCCGATGCGCTGGTGGCGGTCCTTGAAGGCCCCGCGGACGTCCATCGAGTCGTTGGCATGCACCAGCCGCAGCCGGCCGGGCCCGCCGATCTCGACGATCCGGTCGAGGGTGGCGGTGGTGCCGCCGGGCTCGTCGAGCGGAGCGCCCGCGGCGAAGACGTGGCAGGTGTCGAGGCAGATCCCGGCCTTGGGGTGATGGTCGAGCGCGTCGAGGTAGCCGGTGAGGTCCTCCACGCCGGCGCACAGCGACCGGCCCTGGCCGGCGGTCGGCTCGAGCAGCAGCCACGGCGCCGCGTCGTCGGCGACCGCGTCGAGGATCGGCAGCAGCGCCTCGCGCACCTGGCGCATCGCGGCGGCGTGCCGCTCGGCGCCGCCATCGGGGTCGACGTAGGAGCCGGTGTGGACCACGACGCCCTCGGCGCCGATCTCGGCCGCCCGGCGCAGGTTGTGCGCCACCAGCGCCACCGAGCTCTCGTACGTCGCGGGCGTGGGGGAGCCGAGGTTGACCAGGTACGGCGTGTGGATGAAGGTCCGCATCCCGCGGCGCTCGGTCTCGGCGCGGAACCGCGCGTCGTCGGCGGGCTTGCCCGCCGAGCGCGCCCACCCGCGGGGGTTGCCCACGAAGACCTGGATGGTCTCGGCGCCGACCACGTCGGCGTTGGCCAGCGCCCCCTCGGCGAGCCCCTTGCCGACCAGGACGTGGGTGCCGATCGGGTTGCGCATGGGAGGAACGCTATCCGGCGCCGGATTGCCTAAGCATCTTAGGTAGAAGCATGATGACGCTAGGAAATGAGGGGGGAGCCATGCGCGCCGGCATCACCAAGGACCGGCTGGCCCGGGCGGGGGCGGAGCTCGCCGACGAGGTCGGCTTCGACCAGGTCACGCTCACGGAGGTGGCGCGCCGCTTCGGCGTCAAGGTGGCCAGCCTGTACTCCCACGTCGCCGGCTCCGAGGACCTGCGCCGACGGATCGCCCTGCTCGCCCTCGAGGAGCTGGCCGACCGCGGCGACGCGGCCCTGGCCGGTCGCTCGGGCCGCGACGCGCTGGCCGCCCTGGGCGACGTCTACCGCGACTACGCACGCGAGCACCCGGGTCGCTACGCCGCGGCTCAGCTCCCGCTCGACACCGAGACGGCGCGGGCGAGCGCCGGGCCCCGGCACGCCGCGATGGCGCGGGCCGTGCTGCGCGGCTACGACCTGGCCGAGCCCGACGCCACGCACGCCGTACGGCTGCTGGGAAGCGTCTTCCGCGGCTTCGTCGACCAGGAGCTCGCCGGTGCCTTCAGCCACAGCGAGCCCGACTCCGCCACGTCCTGGCAGCGGGTGCTCGACGCGCTCGATGCCCTGCTCCGCAGCTGGCCCACCACCACCGAGAGGTCCTGATGTCCCACCAGATCGCCGCGCTCCTGCGCGGTGCCGTCGAGACCGAGCCCACGCCCCGCGGCCTGCGCCCGCACCGGCTCCCCGCCCTCGCCCGGGAGCAGGCCGCCGACCCCCAGCTGAGCATGGCCGAGGAGCAGCCCTCCGGCGTCCGCCTCGCCTTCCGCACCTCGGCCTCGCTGATCGAGCTCGACGTGGTGCCAACCAAGCGCGACTACGCCGGCGCCCCGCCGCGACCCGACGGTGTCTACGACCTGGTGGTCGACGGCCGGCTCGCGGCCCAGGCCACGGCCGAGGGCGGCGACGTGCTCTCGATCGACCTCGCGACCGGCGCGACGGAGCACCGCCCCGGGGAGCCGGTGACGCTGCGCTTCGACGGCCTCGGCGACCAGGCCAAGGACGTCGAGATCTGGCTGCCGCACGACGAGGCCACCCTGCTGGTCGACCTGCGCGCCGACGCCGTCATCGAGCCCTCGACCGTGACCGGCCGGCCGGTCTGGGTCCACCACGGCAGCTCGATCAGCCACGGCTCCAACGCCGCCCACCCCACCGGCACCTGGCCCGCGCTCGCCGCGCGCCTCGCGGACGCCGAGCTGGTCAACCTCGGCTTCAGCGGGAGCGCCCTGCTCGACCCGTTCGCGGCCCGGACCATCCGGGACCTGCCGGCCGAGGCGATCAGCCTCAAGATCGGCATCAACCTGGTCAACGCCGACGTGATGCGGCTGCGCGCCTTCCGGGCCGCCGTCCACGGCTTCCTCGACACCGTCCGCGACGGGCACCCCACCACTCCGCTGCTGGTCGTCTCGCCGATCCTGTGCCCGATCCACGAGCAGACGCCGGGGCCGAGTGCCATGGATGTGATCGGCCTGGCCGCGGGCGAGCTGCGGTTCAGCGCCGCGGGCGACCCCGCGGAGGTGGCCGCCGGCAAGCTGACGCTCGAGGTGATCCGCGCCGAGCTGGGCCGAATCGTCGCCCAGCGCGCGCTCTCGGACCCGCACCTGCACCTGCTCGACGGCCGCGAGCTCTACGGCGAGCAGGACCACGCCGAGCTGCCCCTGCCCGACGACCTGCACCCCGACGCCGCCGCCCACCGGCGCATGGGCGAGCGCTTCGCCCGCCTTGCCTTCGGCCCGGGCGGCCCGCTCGGAACCTAGTCAGCCGGCGTACTTCTCCAAGATGCCGGAGCGGTCCAGGAGGCGGCCCTCGCCGTCGACGACGGCGGTGCCGATGGTGAACGGGGTCGGGGAGACGTGGAGCTGCTTGGGCATGCCCTGGGGGCGGGTCTCCCACAGGCGGCTGCCGTCGGGGGCGTCGCGCCAGTGGGTGGCGTAGTCGCGCAGGTCCAGCTCCATGCGGTCGTCGTAGACGTCGACGAGCAGGTAGTTGGTCAGACCGAACGCGAACAGCCCGCCGTGCGAGACCTGCAGGATGCCGTCGCGGTGGACGGCGGTGACGTCGTGCACCTCGCCGCTGAGGTAGAGGTCCACGCCGTAGCGCTTGAAGAGACGCCACAGCGGCGAGTGGGCCCCGCCCTCGTACATGAGCTTGCTCGAGCCGTGCGAGCGCACCGGGCCGACGATCGGGGTGTGGCCCTGGGCGATGACCCACCTCACGCCGTCCTGGCGGGCCTCGCGCAGGACCCGCTCCACCCAGCGCAGCTGGGGCCGGTCGAGCCGGATCCGCATGCCCCTGGCCGTGGCATCGAAGACGTTGAGGGTGAGGACCTGCACGTCGGGCCGGGGCCGCCATGCGTACGCCGACAGCTCGTGCTTCGAGCCGCGCGGCCGGTCGGCGTAGCGCGGGCTCCCGTCGGCCCGTCGTCCGAAGCGCTTCGCGAACTCCTGCTCGAACAGCGGGGCGAGGCGGCGCTTCTCGGCTCGCCAGGGGTTGTCGCCGAACTCGTGGTCGCCCATGGCCGCGTGGACCTCCAGTCCTCGCTCGGCGAAGCGCTCCTTCCACTGCGGGTAGTACGTCGCGGCGGCGCGGCGCAGCGCCGCCTTGCGCTGGGCCAGGGTCCGGTCGGGGCCGAAGTTCCCCGACCGGTCGACCTCGGTGCCCCACCAGCCCTCGACGAGGTCACCGGCGACCAGGACGCTCTCCGGGCGCTCGGCCCGCCAGTCGTCGAGGATCGTGTCGAGAGCGCGCCGGTAGTCGGCGTTGGTCGAGTTCGCGGTGCGGCCGGGGCGCCAGAAGCCCGGCCCGCGGGCCAGGTCGCCGACGTCGGCGTTGAGGAAGTCCGGGCTGGACAGCAGGCGCAGGTCCGGCTCGGCCACCGGGGCCCCCGGCGTGACCAGGCGCGCCCCGAGGGGCGTGGACCGGCCGTCCACCGTGACGGTGGCGTCGACCTGCTGACCCGGCTCGCCGTCGACCAGCGCGTCGAGGGAGACCGTGCGTCTGCTGCCGGTGGAGCGCACGAGGCAGGTGAGCGTGCGGCCGTCGGCCGACACGTACGAGGCCCGCTCGCGCACCGTGACCGTGGGCCGGCACGCGTCGGGGACCGAGGCGAGGTGGGCGTTGCTGAGCCATAGCGTGACGACCGTGTCCCTGCCCCGTCGGGCGGGGACGGTGACGGTGCCGTGCAGCTCGCTGCCGGCCGCGGCGAACGGCGAGTCGGAGGACCAGCCGGCGTCGGGAGCTGCGGGTGCTCGTCCCAGCGCGGCCGGCCCGACGAGGGCGACGATCAGCGCGAGCGGGACTGCGAGACCGAGGGCCGAGACGGTGATCTGACGGGTTCGACCCGTACTGCGGGAAAGCACGCGGAGCAGTGTCACACGAGGTTGAGGGTCACCGTGCTTCCTTCGGGGATCATCGCGCCGGCGCCGGGGTCCATGCTGTAGACGAAGCCCAGTCCGATGTACGTCGAGCCCCGCACGACCTTCACCTCGAAGCCGAGCGCCTCCAGCTTCTCGACCGCGCTCTCGTAGCCCGACGCCGTCACGTTGGGCACCTCGACGAGCTTGGGTCCCTTCGAGACCACGAAGCTGACCGCCTCGCCGCGAAAGAGCGTGCCGGTGCGGGGCGTCTGGCTGATCACGTGACCGTCGGGCACGGCGTCGTCGTAGACCTCGGAGGTGACCTCGGCCTCGAGGCCGCGCCTCTCCAGCGCCCGCCGTACGTCGTCGATGTCCTTGCCGACCCAGCTGCCCACCTTGATCGGCCGGCGGCCCTTGCTGACCACGAGGTCCACCGCCGCACCGGGGCGCAGCGTGGTGCCCATCGCCGGCACGCTGCGCAGGACGGTTCCGGCGGGCACCGTCTCCGACCAGCGCTCGATGGTCTCGTCGTAGGCGAGCTTGACCTCGATCAGGGCATCCTGAGCCTGGTCCTCGGTGAGGCCCTTGAGCTGGGGCACGTCGTAGCGCTCCTTGCCGAGCGACACGGTCACGGTGACCGTGCCGTCCTGGAGGATGCGCGACCCGGCCGTGGGGTCGGTGGCGATCACCATGCCGGCCGGGACGGTCTCGGAGTACGCCTCGTCGGCGTACTCCACGGTGAGCCCGGCGGAGTCGAGCTTGTCCTCGGCCGCGGCCTGGGCCAGACCGATCACGCCGGGCGTCGAGGTGTAGCGGGCCCAGCCGAGCCAGTAGGCGGCGCCGCCTCCGGCCGTGGTGAGCAGCAGGGCGAGGACCAGCAGCAGCGGGCCCCTGCGGGAGCGTCGCGGCCGCTGCGGCCGGGGCCTGGGTGGCCGCGGCTCGCGGGTCGGTGCGGCGGGGGGCGCGGAGGCGGGCGGCCTCATCGGCGGCGGCTTGGCCGCCGGGTAGGTCGCCGTGTCCTCGCGGACCGCGGCGGCGGGCTCCATGAGCGCGGCCATCTCCGCGTCGTCCCACATGTCCGGGGAGGTGTCGCCCTCGCGGGCGGGCGCCAGGAGGGCGAGGTCGGCGGTCAGCTCGGCGTCGTCCGGTGCGCCGTCGGCCAGGGCGTGGGCGACCCGGTGCACCTGGTGCAGCAGTACGGACGCGTCGGCCGGTCGCTGGCCCGGGTCGCGGGCGGTGGCGCGGGCCACCAGCGCGTCGACGTACGGCGGCAGGTCCGGCACGAGCGCGGACGGCGGCGGCACGTCGTGGTGGACGTGCTTGTAGGCGACCTGGATCGGCGACTCGCCCTCGTGCGGCTTGGACCCGGTGAGCAGCTCATAGAGCACCACGCCCGCGGCGTAGACGTCGGCGCGGGCGTCGGCGCGGCCCTCGACGACGAGCTCGGGCGCGAGATAGCTGACGGTCCCGATCAGGACACCCTTGGTGGCGGTGTGCTGGGTGTCGGCGCTGACGGCCTTGGCGAGCCCGAAGTCGGCGACCTTGACCCGGCCGTCGTCGGCGATCAGGACGTTCTCGGGCTTCACGTCGCGGTGGACCAGCCCGGCGCGGTGAGCCGAGGCGAGAGCAGACAGCACCGGCTCGAGCAGGGCGAGCGCCCGCGCGGGCGGCATCGGGCTCTCCTTGGCGATGGTGTCGCGCAGCGTGTGACCCTGGACGAGCTCCATCGCGAGGAAGACGATGCCGTCGTCGTTGCCCTGGTCGAAGACGGACACGACGTGGGGGTGCGAGAGCCGGGCGGCGGCCCGCGCCTCGCGCACGAAGCGGGCCGCGAACTCGTCGTCGTCGCCCAGACCCGCGTGCATGACCTTGATGGCGACCGTGCGGTCGAGGCGGGTGTCGGTGGCCTCGTAGACGCTGGCCATGCCGCCGCGGGCGATGCGGGCCCCGACCAGGTAGCGGTTGTCGAGCAGTCGGCCGCTCACGGGGTCGGGCAGGCCGGAGCTCGGCACGTGCCGATCAGCGCTCACAGCGACCCTCCTGCGGCCGGACGGGGAAGGATCCGGTGGGGCAATCGTACGGTCGCCGGGTCTCCGGGCGGGTTTGAGGCCGCCCCGGCGTGGCGCGGACCCCGAGGGGCCCGACGGGGGACGCCCATTTCGGCGGCGGACCCCCGGGTGGAACCATGGTCCCCATGAGCGAGACGCGACTGGCCGACCACGACCTGGCGGCCCTGGTGCCCGAGTGGATCGACTGGGCCGAGGCCGCCCAGCAGCTGGGCGTCACCGTGGGCAAGGTGAAGACGATGATCCGCGACCACGACCTCGCCGCCGCCGTCCCCGTCCCCGGTGAGGGGCAGAAGGTCCCCGCGGCGTTCGTCCAGGACGGCCTCGTCGTCAAGGGGCTGCCCGGCCTGCTGACGCTGATGCACGACAACCGCTACGACGACCGCGAGATCATCGCCTGGCTGTTCCTCGAGCAGGAGGACCTGCCGGGCCGCCCGATCGACGCGCTGCGCGAGAACCGCGGCACCGAGGTCAAGCGCCGCGCCCAGGCCATGGCCTTCTAGACGGCCCGCTGGGTCGCCGCTGCGGCGAGCTGGCGCAGCACCTGGCCGGCCCGCTCGTGGACGCCCGCCTGCGCCAGGCCGGTCACCGCGTGCTCGGCGAGCGCGGCGATGACCTCCTCGACCTGCGCGTGGGCGCCGCTGGCGTCGATGATGCCGCGCAGCCGCGCCACCTCCGCCTCGTCGAGCGGTCGGCCGAGCGCCCGGTCCAGCAGGGCGGCGTCGTCGTCGGGCGCGGAGTCCAGCGCCAGCGCCACGAGCACGGTGCGCTTGCCCTCGACCAGGTCGTCGCCGGCGGGCTTGCCGGTCGCGTCGGGGTCGCCGAAGACGCCGAGCAGGTCGTCGCGGAGCTGGAACGCCTCGCCCAGCGGGAGCCCGAACGCCGAGAGCCGCTCGAGCATGGCCGCGTCGGCGCCGGCCAGAGCGGCGCCGATGTGGAGCGGCCGCTCGATCGAGTACTTGGCGGACTTGTAGCGCAGGACGGTCATCGCGGTGTCGACGTCGGCGCGGCCGCGGGCCTGGACGGAGACGTCGAGGAACTGCCCGGCGATCACCTCGCTGCGGCACGCGTCGAAGACCTCCAGCGCCGCGGTCACCCGCTCGGCGGGCAGGCCGCAGCGACGCAGCAGCTCCTCGGACCAGCTCAGCAGCAGGTCGCCCAGCAGGATGGCCGCGGCGGCGCCGTACTGCTCGGGGTCGCCGCGCCAGCCGTCGCCGCGGTGCTCGGCCTCGAAGGCGCGGTGCGTGGCCGGCCGGCCACGACGGGTGTCGGAGGCGTCCATGAGGTCGTCATGTACCAGCGCGCTCGCGTGCAGCATCTCCAGCGACGCGCAGGCGCGCGCCAGGGCCGCCTGGTCCTCCAGCTCGGGGCGGACCGCCTGGTAGCCCCAGTAGCAGAACGCCGCCCGGAACCGCTTGCCGCCCGACACGGCGCGCCGTGCCTCCGCGACTAGGCGCGCGGCGTCGGGACCGAGTGGGGCGAGGGCGGCCTGCTGCTGGTCGAGGAAGGCGTCGAGCGCCGCCTGGACCGCCGCGCGGAACTCCTCGCCGTCCCACTGCTCCGGACCGGGCGTCTCGTCGCTGACCACCTGCAGCACCCTAATGGTCACGATTCGGACAGCACCGTCCGGCTACCTACACTCTCGGCATGGACCGCAGACCTGGCCGCGGCGTGGCCGAGCTGATCGCCGAGGGTCAGCGCTCGTTCTCCTTCGAGTTCTTCCCGCCGCGCGACGAGGCGGGCGAGACCCAGCTGTGGAAGGCGATCCAGGACCTCGAGCCGTTCGCGCCGACCTTCGTCTCCGTGACGTACGGCGCCGGCGGCTCCAACCGCGACACGACGATCCGCGTCACCAGCCGGATCGCCCGCGAGACCTCGATGACCCCGGTCGCGCATCTCACCTGCGTCGGCCACACGCGCGCGGAGCTCGAGGCGATCCTCGACTCCTACCTCGCCGCCGGCGTGCACCACGTGATGGCCCTGCGCGGCGACCCGGAGGAGGGTCCGCGGGCCGCCTGGACCCCGACGCCCGGCGGGCTCGACTACGCGACCGAGCTGGTCGAGATGGCGCACGCGCGCGGCGAGTTCCGCATCGGCGTGGCCGCCTTCCCGGAGGGCCACCCGTCCGCGGAGTCGCTCGACGCGGACGCCGACGTGCTGGTCGCCAAGGCGCGGGCCGGTGCGGAGTTCGCGGTCACCCAGATGTTCTTCCGTGCCGAGGACTACTTCGGTCTCGTCGATCGCGTGCGTGCGCGCGGGGTCGACATCCCGATCCTGCCCGGCATCATGCCGATCCTGAACCTCGCCGCGATCCGCCGCCAGGGCGAGCTGATCGGGACCGACGTGCCCGCCGACGTCGTGGCCCGCATCAGCGCCAAGGACGGGGACCCGGTGGCCATGCGCGCCGAGGGCATCACGCTCGCCGCCGAGCTGTGCGCGGACCTGCTCGCCGGCGGCGCTCCGGGCCTGCACTTCTACACGCTCAACCGCTCCAAGGCGACGCTCGAGATCTTCCAGGCGCTGCAGATCACCGTCTGAGGGGACTAACGTCGCGCGTATGCGCACGGTCACCGTCTCCGGCCATGGGGCCGCGACCGCCCACCCCGACTCGGCGGTCGTCCGCGTCGCCGCGGTCCACCGCGGCGCGACACTCACCGACGCGCTCGCCGGGGCGTCGTCGGCGGGGGACACCGCGGTCGCGGTCGCCCGGGGGCACGTGGCGGCGTCGTCGGTGGGCACCGTCGAGCTCGCGGTGTGGCCGGCCCACGACGAGCAGGGCCGTCCGGCGGGCTTCGAGGCTCGCCACGGCTACCGCATCGCCTGCGACTCCCTCGAGGTCGCCGGCACCCTCGTGGGGGAGCTCGCCACGCAGGTGGGGGACCGGCTCCAGGTCGAGGGTGTCACGCTGGAGATCTCGGACAGCTCCGTCGCGCTGGCCGCCGCTCGCGAGGCGGCGTACGCCGACGCCCTCGCCCGAGCCGAGCACCTCGCCGCCCTCGCCGGAGTGACGCTCGGCGACGTGCAGGCGATCGTGGAGGGTGCGGTCGCTGGGCTCTCGGCGCAGACTGGCGAGGTGGGCGCCGCCTACTCGTCCAGGCTGGACCTGACCTTTGAGCCGGGTCGGTCGTCCCTCGCCCAGGCACTCACCGTGACCTGGGCCGTTGTGTGACCCATCCACGACCTGAGGAGGTCGCCCCATGAACCACTCGCAGGCATTCGACCCGTCACTGCACGAGCCCGGATCCGCCGCCGCGCAAGGGCGCTGCTCGCACCATGCCGGGAGCGACGCCGACTGCGCGGGCGACGCCGTGGTGTCGTTCCAGGCCGGGGAGGGGCGCTGGGAGTCCGGGTGCTCCCTGGCCCTGGAGCAGCTGGTCGAGAGCGGCGACATCGAGCCGCTCGGCCAGGGCGCCTGAGCGGTCAGGCGCCGTTCGGCGTCTCGTGCCAGGCCCAGTGCGCCTGGGCGTACTCGCCCGCGCGGGACACCAGCGCGCCGCACACCCGGCAGACCAGGGTGGCTTCGGCGTCGGTGTCGAAGATGCCCATGACGTCCGGGTCGGCTTCCTCTGTGGCCATGGGACCACGATAGTGGGGTCGCATGACGAGTCCCACCCATCTGGCACGTCCGGTCGCGGGCAACGGCACCGGGGTCCTCGTCCTCGCCGGCTCCAGCGGACGGCTGGACGTCGGGCGCGCCGAGATGCTCGCCTCGTGCGGCGTGACGGCGCTGGCGCTGAGCTGGTTCGGTGGGGAGGGCCAGCCGTCGGTGCCACGGGAGGTGCCGCTGGAGACGTTCGCCGACGGGATCGACCGGCTGCTTGCCGAGTGCTCGCGCGTGGTGCTGCTGGGGCTCTCCTACGGCGCCGAGGCCGCGCTGCTCACCGCGACGATCGACCGCCGCGTCGACGCGGTCGTGGCGCTGGCGCCCACCGACGTCGCCTGGGAGGGCCAGCACGAGCATCCCGACGACCCACGGCGCAGCAAGTGGACGCATCGCGGGGTACCCGTCCCGTTCGTGCCGCTCGACCGGTCCTGGGAGCCACCGTCCGCGCTGCCGGCGTACGTCGAGCTGTACGAGCGCAGCCGTGAGCTGGCCGGCCACGAGGTCGTGGAGGCAGCCACCATCCCCGTCGAGCGGATCCGCGCCGAGGTGCTGCTCGTCGCGGGCGGTACCGACCGGGTGTGGGCGAGCACTGCGGCCGCCGGGCGCATCGCGGTGCGGCGTCGTGCGCGCGGGCTGGAGACGACCGTCGTGGTCGATCCCGCGGCGGGCCATCCCGTCGTGCTGCCGGGGGAGGTGGTGCCGGACCTGTCGCGCCCCTACGCGGTCGGCGGCGACGAGGGCGCGCCGCAGCGGCTGGGAGCGCTCGCCTGGCCGGAGATCCGGCGGGTCCTGCGGATCGAGGACGCGGTGGAGATGCCACGGATGCCGCCGGCACGGATTGCGGCGTCGAGGGACACCGGCGAGCATGAGGAATGACCAGGCCCGTCCTCAGGAGGCTCAGACGGGGCCTGCTGGTGGTGCTGCTGATCTTCGGGACGGGGGTAGCGATGCTGTGGGCGCTGCAGCGGCAGCTGATCTACTTCCCCGACTCCTCGCCGGTGCCACCCGCCGCCGAGGTCATCGACGGCGCGCGTGACGTCACCCTGCACACCGACGACGGGCTGGAGCTGGGCGCCTGGTTCGTGCCCCCGGCGGGCCCGGGCGACACCGAGATGGCGGTGCTGATCGCGCCTGGCAACGGCGGCAACCGCGCGGGCCGGGCCCGCTTCGCCGAGGAGCTGAGCCGCCGCGGTCTCGCCGTACTGCTCATGGACTACCGCGGCTACGGCGGCAACCCGGGCAGTCCCAGCGAGAGCGGCCTCGCCGCGGACGCGGACGCCGCCGTAGCGGCCCTGGAGGAGCTCGGCTACCCGCCGCGTCGCACCGTCTACTTCGGCGAGTCCCTGGGCTCGGGGGTCGTGGCGGCGCTCCAGGCCCGGCGGCCACCGGCGGGGGTCGTGCTGCGCTCGCCGTTCACCGCGCTGGCCGACGTGGGCGCGCACCACTACCCGTGGCTGCCCGTGCGTGCGCTCCTGCGCGACCGGTTCCCGGTCGTGGAGCACCTCGCCACCAGCGACGTGCCGGTGGTGGTCATCTACGGCGACCGCGACTCCGTGGTCCCGACCGCGCTCAGCGAGCGGGTCGCGGACCAGGCACCCTCACTCCACGAGCGGGTCGTGATCGCGGGTGCCGACCACAATGACGCCGTGATGTTCGGGTCCCGGGTGGCCGCCGTGGTCGCGCGGCTGGCGCGCAGCGTCGCGTAAGCCCCGGTGTCGGTCGCGTCTACGTCGGCGCAACCTCTTGTGCTCGAACAGGTGTTCGGTTAGAATCAGGCATGCTTGACGTTCACCCCTCCGAGCTCGACGCGCGCGCCACCCTCGCCGCAATCGAGGGTGGCGTGCGCTGCAGGCGGGAGGCCGAGCTGGCCCAGGCTTTCCTGGCGCTCCACTGGTGCGACCTGCACTCCTCCGACCCCGCCCAGGAGCCGGGGCCGCGCCCACCGGGATCGGACCGGCTGGACCGGCTCGGCGGTGACGGGACGCCCGGCGTACGGGAGCTCGCGCTCTGCGAGCTCGCGGTCGCGTGTCAGCTCCACGTGCTGAGCGCGCGCTCGCTGGTGGGGGACCTGCTCGACCTGCGCCACCGGCTGCCGCGCACGTTCGAGCGGGCGGTCGCGCTCGACGCGGAGCTGTGGCTGGCGCGCCGGGTGGCGTCGATGACCCGGGACCTGCCGTTCGAAGTGATGCACCTGGTCGACGACGCGGTCGCTGCCGCGATCGGCTCCCAGGCGCCCTCGCGGGTGATCGAGCTCTGCGAGGCGAAGAGGATCGAGGTCGACCTGGCGGCGCACGAGGCGCGCCTCGGCGCCGAGCGCAAGCGGCGCTACGTCGGACTCTCCCGCCGCGACGGCACCGGACTGCGCAAGGTCATCGCCCGGGTCAGCGAGGCCGACGCCCACGAGATCACCGCGATGGTCGACACCGTCGCCGATCTCCTGGCCGATCGCCCCGAGCACGCCGGCCTGGGCCGCGACGAGCTCCGTGCCGTCGCCTTCGGGTGGCTGGCGCGTCCTTTCGGCGTCCTGCGGCTCCTCGCCGAGCACGACCGGACCCCCGACAGTGCGGCGCTGCTGGAGAAGCTCGACGGCCTCGACCTCACCCGGCTCCGGCCGAAGGCCGTCGTCTACGTCCACGTCCACGAGGCCGCCCTCGCCGGGATGCCGGGCGTGGCCCGGGTGGAGGACCTCGGCCCGCAGCTGCTCTCCCGGCTCGCCGACCTCCTCGGTCACCGCCACATCCGGCTGACACCGGTCATCGACCTCAACGACCAGGTCTCGGTCTCGTGCTACGAGCACCCCGAGGCCGTCAAGGAGCGGATCCACCTGCTGCGGCCAGGCGACCAGTTCCCGCACGCCTCGAGCATGTCACGCAGGCTCGACCTCGACCACCCCGTGCCCTACTCGCCGCACGGCCCGCCGGGCCAGACCTCGACGAGGACGAGTCAGCCCCTGACCCGCACGAACCACCGGGCCAAGACCCACCTCGGTCACCGCGCCACTCCGCTGGAGAGCGGCGAGGTCGTCTGGCGCACCCGCCACGGCCTGACCCGCGTGGTCGACTCCGCGGGCACCCACGTCATCGACGCCTCCGAGGCCGATGCCCTCACCGGCGACGACCCGCTCGACCGCGCCCTCGCGCGCCTGGTCGTCCGGCACCGGACCGGACAGCTGGACGACGTGATCGAGCGGCGCCGGATGGACGGCGGCGAGGAGGGCTGATCAGCCGCCGTCCTCGGCGAGGATCGTGGGCGGCAGCCAGTCGGCCCCCAGGAGCTGCGCGACGTCGGCGAGGCCCGTGGTGTCGCTTCCGACCGTGTCGGAGGCCGCGGCGATCCGCTCCACCATCACCCGGCCGACCTGCTCCTCGACGGTGCCCTCGGCGTAGGCGATGTGCCACGGCGAGACCTGGTGGTCGCGGTGGGTGCGACCGGTCACCTGCCGAGCGGCGATGCCCGAGAAGCGGGCCTGGTGGAAGACGCCGACCCGCGGCTCGGTGCTGGCCCGGCGGTCGTCAACGAGGGTCTCGCCGGCGTGCAGGCTGATCGAGGCGACCGTGGTGAAGACGCAGACCTTCGCCTGGCCGGTCTGGAACCGCAGCCGCTCGGCCTCGGCGTCGAACCGGTCGGTGCCGTAGATGGTGGCCACCTCGATGCCGGAGTCCCGCAGCCGGTCGGCGATCGGGTCCGCGGCGGTCGAGACGAACTCGACAGAGCACGCGACCTGCCGCTCGGACTCGATCTGCTGGGCGATCCAGGCGACCGTCGAGTCGACCCGGATCAGCCCCGCCTTCTGTCGAAAGCGCAGCAGCGCGGCCCTGCCCTTGGCGGTGTTACGGCCGCGTCGGGCGAGGTCCATCTCCCGACAGAACTCGCCCCACTCGGCCTCGTACGCGCTCCGCTCGGCCGGGCTGAGCGCCACCGGCATGCCGGAGATGGGCACCGGCCCCCACGGGGCGGCGCGGTGCAGCATCGCCGGAGGCCGCTCGTCGGCGAGCCAGCCGCGGACCAGCTTGAGGTCCGCGGCGCGTCGTGCTGCATCAGTGGTCCAGGTCGCGCCGTAGCGGCCCTGCTCCACCCCGACGCCGTGGCGCTCGAGTGCGCTGGCGAATGCGGTCCCGGGCTGGGTCGCGTTGGTCCACTCCTTCACCTGCTCGCCGAGCACCTGCGCGTAGGCGGGAGCGAGGTACGGCAGCTCGAGGGGAGTGTGTCCGGGCGTCGCCGTGGTCGCGATGACGAACGGCGCCGTGTCGTGCGGCCGCCCGTGCCCCGAGATCCTGGCCCAGAGCTTCCACCGCTTCGTCGTCGTACGGCGCAGCGCGTGGGCCTCGTCGGCGATGATCACGTCCCACTGGTGGTCCTTGACCTTCTCCAGCCGGTCCCAGGTGATCACGACCCAGTCCAGACCCCCGTCGCCCAGCGCCGTGATCGTGCGGCACCAGTGGCCGATGGTGATCGCGGCGGGCCGGTCGGCCACGACGAGCACCCGCCGCGCGCCGCGGAGGTCGCCCACCGCCGTCGCTCCGAGGACCGCGGAGATCGTCTTGCCCACGCCCGGCTCGTCGGCCAGCAGGAACTGCCGTCCGCCCGCCGCAGCGCGCGCCGCGATCGCGTCGGCGGCCTCGAGCTGGATCCTCCGGGGCTCCAACGCGTCGGTCGGCTCGGGTGCCGGCGTCGGATCGTCGGGGTTGAGGGTGTTCTCGACGAACCGACCCAGCGTGTACGGCCCGGGGGAGTACGGCGCGAGGTGCGCGGGCAGCTCGCGCCCGACGTACAGGTGGGTCTTGACCGCCGGGTGCCAGGTGGCGCCGTCGACCTGGGTCCCGTACGGGACGTCGAGCACCCACACCCGCTCACCCGGCCCGGCGGACGGCAGCGGCCGTGCGCTGCGCGCACGGGCACGAGGTCGGCGAGCTCTGGACACCCCCGGACGCTACCGGGGCCGCTACCGCAGCCGCGGCAGCACGTCGGCGGCGACGGTCTCGAGCACCGACTCGTCGCCGACGTACGTCGTGTCCTCGCGCGGCCAGTGCGTGACCAGGTCGGTGAAGCCCAGGTCGGCGACCCGTCCGGCGACCTCCTCGAAGAAGGCGACGCTGGACAGCGCGAAGCGACCCTGCCCCGAGAGGTGTGGCGCGGCGTCGGTGAGCACGTAGCGGGGGAGGGCGGCGAGGTCGCGGCCCGCGGCGGCGGCAGCGTCGGAGAAGATCGCGGCCGACTCCGCCAGCCCGGCGCACCAGCCGTCGAGCGAGTCCGTGGCGTGCGGCCCGGTCGTCACCCAGCCGTCGCCGTGCGCGGCGGCAAAGCGAAGCGAGCGGGGCCCGTTGGCCGCGACGAGGTACGGCGTGCGGTGCAGCCCCGGCCGCGTGCGGGCGTCCGCGGTGGAGAACCAGCGCCCCTGACTGCTGACGTGGTCGCCGTCGCGCAGCGACTCGAGCACGCCGACGAACTCCTGGAACCGGTCGACCCGCTCGCGCACGGACAGCTCGCCGGCGCCGAGGACCTGCGAGTCAAGGTCGCCCCCGGTGCCGAGGCCGAGCAGGAACCGCCCGCCGGAGATGTCCTCGAGTGCCTGGGCGTCGCGGAAGAGCAGGTAGGGGTGGCGGAAGTTGGGGGCGGACACCAGCGTGCCGAGCCCGATCCGCTCGGTGACCCCGGCCGCGGCCGCCAGCGTCGGCGTCGCCCCGGCCCACGGCGAGTCGGGCAGCCCGCCCCAGACCAGGTGGTCGTAGGTCCAGGCGTGGTCGAAGCCCATCTCCTCGGTGGCCTGCCACCGGGGAGCGGCCTCGGTCCACGGCTGGTCGGTCAGGAGGGTCAGGCCGAAGCGCATGCCATGAGCCTAGGGCCCGGCCCTATCCGCGGACCGTGCCGCCGTGGTAGGCCGAGACATGGACACCGCGACGCTGCTCAAGGAGCTCGAGCCCACGGTCGAGGCCAACCTCGACCGGCACCTGGACGTGGCGCAGGAGTGGATGCCGCACGAGTACGTCCCGTGGGCCGAGGGCCGCAACTTCGCGCTCCTCGACGGCGAGCCGTGGTCGCTGGAGCAGTCGACGCTCTCGCCGATCGCCCGCACCGCGCTGGAGGTCAACCTCCTCACCGAGGACAACCTGCCCAGCTACCACCGCGAGGTCGAGCGTGCGTTCGGCCGGGACAGCGCGTGGGGGGAGTGGGTGAACCGGTGGACGGCCGAGGAGGGCCGCCATGCGTTCTGCATCCGCGACTACCTGCTGGTCACCCGCGGCGTCGACCCCGACGAGCTCGAGCGGGCGCGGATGCAGACCATGGAGGCCGGCTTCGACTCCGGTGACAAGCCGCTGCTGCACGTGTGCGCGTACGTGTCCTTCCAGGAGCTGGCGACCCGGGTCTCGCACCGCAACACCGGGCGGATCACCGAGGACCCGGTCGCCGAGCGGCTCCTCACCCGCGTCGCCAAGGACGAGAACCTGCACATGATCTTCTACCGCAACATCATCGAGGCCGCCCTGCAGCTCGCGCCCGGGCCCACGATGCGCGCCATCACCGACGAGGTCCTCGACTTCCAGATGCCCGGGGCGGTGATCCCCGGCTTCGCGCGCAAGGCGGTCCAGATGGCCCGGGCCGGGATCTACGACCTGCGGATCCACCACGACGACATCGTCCAGCCGCTGGTGCGGCAGTGGCGGCTCTTCGAGCTCGAGGGCCTCGACGAGGAGGGCGAGCGCGCCCGCGACGAGCTCGCCGCCGCGATGGCAGCGCTGGACGAGCAGGCCACCCGCTTCGTCGAGCAGCGCGAGGCGGCCGCGGCCAAGCGCGCGGCGCGCCGGGCGTGAACCAGCGGATCGAGGTGTGGCTGCTCGCGGTGATGTCGGGGTGCGCCCTCGTGCTGTTCGTCGCCGACGTGGCCGACGACCGCGCGGTGAGGTCGCTGCTCTGGTTGGCGGTCGCCCTCTTCTTCGCGGTCCTCGCCGTTCGCGCCGGACGGTCGGCGGCCCGGCGTCGCCGCAGAACGTAGGCTCGGCCCTGCCCGCAGTACCCAGGCAGACCAGGAGGCGCCGTGCCCCACCCCGCAGCCCGACTGCGCACGATCCTGCCCGGCCCGAGCCGCGCCGCGGTCGGCGCCACGATCGCGGGCGGCGTGCTGACCGGTCTCGCGTCGGCGCCCGAGCGGGTGGGGCGGCTGTTCCGCCGGCGCTTCCCGACCGTGGCGGTCACCGGGATGACCGGCGTCGGCAAGACCCAGCTCGCCGACCGGCTCGCACGCCGTACGTCGGGCACCGGCGCGGGCGAGGTCGGCTCCGCGGTGATGGAGCGTCGGACCCGCCGCTCGGCGCGGCTGCACGGATTCCGCTTCCTGGTCGTGCCCGGGGACAACGCGGCGACGCGGCTCGGTGCGCTCGACGAGGTGTTCCACGACGAGCCGGTCGACGGCGTGATCCACGTCGTCGCCAACGGCTACGCCACCCCGCGGCGTACGGCGGGCACCACCGGCTCGGCCACCGCCAGCCGGGAGGAGCAGCTCGCCGCGGAGCTCGAGGACTGGACGATCACCGCGCACCGGATCGCCTCGATGGCCGTGCGCCGCGGCAAGCCCGTGTGGCTGGTCATCGCCGTCACCAAGGTCGACCTGTACCCCGACGACCTCGACCAGGTCCTGGACTACTACTCACCGGGCAGCGGCTCGCCGTTCGGCGACAAGATCGACGAGCTCCGCGCGCTGGCCGGCGGCGCGCGGCTCTCGGTCGACGTGCTCCCCGTGTCCAGCCAGGGCGGCGAGCGCAGCTCGGCCGTCTCGGCCAAGAAGGCCTCCGCGATGGTCGACGCGCTCGCCACCCGGCTGGCCCAGCTCAGCGGCCACGTCTGACCTAGGCCGGGCCGACCGCCTGGGCGACGAGAGCGGCGGACAGGCCGACGTACGGCAGGCCGGCGCCGGGGGTGGCATGGGCTCCGGCGGTGTAGACGCCGGGGATCGGGGTGTCCGGCCCGAGCCGCTGGTGGACGGTCGCGCGGCCTTGCCACAGCACGCCGAGCGGCGAGCCGCCCCACTCGTCGACGAGCTGGCGCGGCGAGCGGTCGACGCGGGCGACGACGTGCTCGCGCACGTCCAGCCGGTGACGGGCCAGCGCGCGCAGCAGGTCCTCGGCCAGCCGGCCGCGTCCGTGCACCGTCCATGCGGTGCCCCCGGGAGGCGCCGTGCCGCCGTGCCTTACCACCAGCATCGGGTCGCCGTGCAGCACCAGCTCGTGGGGGACGTCGGGCACGTCGCCGTCCAGGCCGAGGTGGGCGACGACGGGCGGGATCGCCGGCATCGTGCGCTCGACGTACGGCGCGAGGGCGGGCAGTCGCCGGGGGTCGATGGCGACGACGACCACGTCGGCCGCGACCTCGCCGAGCTCGGTGCCGACCGCGGCGACCCGTCCCTCGCGCACGACCAGGTCGAGGGCTCGGGTGAGGCGCAGCACGGTCACGCCGCGGGTGGCGAGCCGGGCCTCCAGCGCGGCGGCGAGCCGGGCCATGCCGCCGGTGATGGTCCAGGCGTCGAAGCGCTGCTCGAGGTAGGCGTGCAGGCCGGCCCAGGCCGGCACGTTGCGCAGGTCGTGACCGGCGGCGACGAACGGGTGCCCGGCGACCAGCGCGAGCCGGTCGTCGCGGAACGCGCGGCGCAGCCGCTTGTGCAGGGTCTCGCGGCTGTGCAGCCGCGCCGCGACCTGCTTCGGCAGGCGGTCGCGGTCCCACGGGACCTCGAAGTAGCCGCGGCGCAGGACCTCCCAGTCGTCCGCGAAGGAGGCGACGTGGTCGACCCAGGCCTGGCCGAGCCCGGGCCCGAGCTCGTCGAACGCCGCGAGCTGGGCACCGCGGGTGCCCCCGGGCAGCCGCACCGACGTGCCGTCCACGAAGCGGTGCTCGCGGATCACGTCCAGCGGGACCAGGTCGAGCTCCCGCTCGACGGGCCGCCCGGACTTGCGGAACAGGTCGCGGATCACCGCGGGCAGCAGGGTCGCGGTGGCCGCCGCGTCCCAGGTGTAGCCGGCCTCCGACTCGGTCCCGAGCGCGCCGCCCAGGGTGTCGGTGGCCTCGAGCAGGGTCACCTCGTGGCCGAGCTTGGCGAGCCGCGCGGCCGAGGCGAGCCCGCCGTAGCCACCCCCGACCACCACCACCCGCGCCATGCGGCCAACCTACCGACCTAGCGGCGTACCTCGGGGGCGGGCTCGACCGCGCCGAAGCCGGTGCCGTACTCGCGGTCCATCAGGCGCAGCAGCCCGGCCGTCACCGTCGCCAGGCGCTGCCCGCGGACGAGGGCGGCACACGGGTCGACCTTGGCGAACAGCCCGGTCACGGTGTCGGCGGCGACCAAGGTGTGGCCGGTGTCGCCCTCGCCGACCGAGAAGTCCCGGCCGTCCCAGTCGAGTGGCCGCGTGACGCTGCCGCCCACCGTGGCCGGGCCCTCGTGCACCGCGACCGCCTTGCCGGCTCGCGACTCGTCCATCAGCGACACCAGCGACTCGAGGTCCTCGGGGGTGAGCCCGGTGTCGAGGCCCAGCACCAGGTGCGACTGCAGCAGCGTGAAGAGGCCGCGGTCCACCTCGGCGACCAGCGTCGCGCCCGCCGACATCCGGGTGTTGAGCTCGGTGGGCAGGAAGCCGTCGGCGGTGAGCACGCCGTCGACCCCGAACGCGCCGCGGTAGCCGTGGGCCTGCGCGAGGTGCGCGCCCACCCGGCGTACGACGTCGCGCATGGCCTCGCGGTCGTCGTCCGGCGGGTCCCACGTGGTGCCGATGCCGCCGTAGACGAAGCGCCGCGTCGTGGGGTCGCGCAGCGTCGCGATCTCGACCGGCCGGAACGCCGCGGTCCCGCCGGGGAGCACGACGCCGTGGATCGAGCACGGCACCCCTTCGAGGAACGGCATCACCCGCACCCGGTCGCACCGCGGCCGGAAGAACCCCAGCGCCGCCTCCCGGTCGCGCTCGTCGCGCACCCACCGCACGTAGTTGCCCGAGCCGTTGAACCCGTCGCGCGCGTCGCCCGACCACACCGCGCCGAGCGGCCCGGCGAGCGCCTCGGTCGCCGCGGCGAGCGCGGCGCGCTCGTTGACGACCACCGCGTACGGCGCCCGGTCGACGCCGGCCGCGTCCCAGAGGCCGTCGGCGAGCATCTTGTCCTCGAGCGCGAGGTAGGCCGCCGGGCGGCCGTAGAGCACCGGGCGGCCGTCGATCGGCTCGTCGGTCGTGACGAACGGGTTGGCGAACCACGCGCCGCGCCGCTCGGGGTCGAAGCGCTCGACAGCGCTCCGGGCGCCCGGCGGCAGCTCGCGGGCCATCCGGTCCATGAGGCGCAGCTCGTCGGTGACCGAGTCGGCGGCGGGAGCGAGGATCTCCACGAGCCGCGAGTCCTCGAGCTCGGGCACCGTGCCGGCGCCGGTGCCGGTGGAGACGACCAGCACCGGGCAGCCCAACCCGCGCAGCCAGCTGACCGTGGCGGCGACGCCCGCCAGGACGGCGGGGCCCACGACGATCGGCCGGCCGGCGTACAGCGCGGCGAGCCGCTCGGTCACCGCGGCGCGCGTCCGGGGGTCGGCGAGATCCGGCATGCGAGGACGCTAGGCGACCGCGCGCGGACTCGCGACCTGTTTGCCGCGCAGCCGCCGCCACCCGCGGCGGATGAGCCGGGCGGCGAGGAGGAGCACGACCAGCCCGACGGCCAGCAGCACCCCGGCGACCGCGGCGGCCGCGGCGGGGTGCTCGATCGCGAACCACACCAGCGCCAGCACCACCACGTCCTCGGTGATGCTGGCGCCGATGTTGGTGACCGGCTCGGGGGAGGAGTTGATCGCCAGCCGGCTGCCGGCCTTGACCAGGTGCGAGAGGAGCGCCGTGCCGCCGCCGACCGCGCCGTTGACCGCCTGGGCGAGCGAGTCGGCATCTCCGGCGAGGAGCACCCCGATGACGGCACCGGCTGTGGGGCGGATCACCGTGGACACGACGTCCCAGCCGGAGTCGACGAACGGGATCTTGTCGGCCACGAACTCCATCGCGTAGAGGAAGCCCGCGACCGCCAGCACCTCCCACGCCCCAGCACGTCCGGGATCTCGCTCGACCCGCTCACCCTCTCGGCGATGCCGAGCACCAGCACGACCAGGTAGGCGTTGACGCCGCTGGCCCAGCCGCTCGAGAACGCCAGGGGGAGGGACTCCATCCCCGGAGGCTAGCCCGCCGGAGACGGCTCCACGCCCGGCGACATCGGGCCCGTGTCGCCGGCCGGGCCCCCGTCGCCGCCCTCGGCGTCCGGCTCGTCGAAGGTCCCGCAGGTGACGGTGCCCGGCAGCACGAAGCCGGGGCAGCCGCTGGCCGGGTCCGGCTCGGGGGCCGGGATGACCACCTGCGGGTCGGTCCCGAGCTCCGCGAGGTCGGCCTGGGGCACCTGGAACGCCGCCCGCGCCGCCTGCTCCGACGACGCCTTGACCGTCTCGCTCACGTAGGTCACGAAGGTCTCGGACTTGATGACCTTCACCCGCCGCTCGAACCACAGCCGGTCGGGGTCGATCGTCGCCAGCTGGTCGCGCTCGACGGCCATGAACGTGGCGCCGCCGTACGGCCGCAGCGCCCACAGGTTGCTGATGACGACGCTCCCGTCGTCGCGCACGTCGACCGCGCACTCCAGGTAGAAGCCGCCCTCCAGGCTCTCCTCGCAGTACCTCTGTGCGCTGCCCTCGGCCTCGCTCCGGGCATGCGCGAGGTCGACGGAGAGCCGGTGGTCGGAGGTGCCGCCGTAGGAGAGCGTCATCCCGCTCGCGCGGTCCCACCACTTCGGCGGGAGGGCGGCACCCTGGTTGTCGCCGGCGTGGAACGTCGCCTCGCCGAGGTCCTCGACGCTGCGCTCGAACACCGCCCGCGACTCCTCCTCGAGGATCCGCGGCATCTGGGCGGCGTCGTAGTCCTCCAGGAAGGCCGCCGTGGCGGGGTCGACGGCGGTCGAGTGCCCGCGGGCCGTGTCGCCGTCGAGGACCTGGGGCACGGTGATCGCGCCGACGGCGAGGACGGCGAGCGCGGCGCCGCCCGCGGCCAGGCGCCGGTGGCGGACGGTACGGCGCCCGCCCCGCACGACGGTGTCGGGGGAGAGGGCGAAGGGCGGCTCGTCGGAGGCGACGTGGTCGCGGACGAGGGTGGTCAGGTCGTGCTCGGTCATCGGGGCTCCTCGGTGAGGACGAGATCGGGAAGGTGGGTGCGCAGGGTGTCGAGCGCGCGCGAGGTCTGGCTCTTCACGGTGCCCTCGGCGATGGACAGGGTCCGGGCCACGTCGGCGACCGAGAGGTCGTCGAGGAAGCGCAGCGCGACGATCGCGCGCTGCCGCGGCGGCAGGAGCGCCAAGGCCCGGCCCACGTCCAGCGGGCCTTCGCCCGTCGGCTGGACCCGTTCCGGCAGCACCTCGGTGGGGTGCTCCGGGGCGTGGCGGCGCAGGTGGCTCAGGCACTGGTTCACCACGGTCCTGCGGGCGTAGGCCTCGGCCGACTCCCGCCGGATGCGCGGCCAGGCGGCGTACAGCTTCACGAACGCCTGCTGGGTGAGGTCCTCGGCCGTGTGCCAGTCGCGCACGATGAGGTAGGCGGTCCGCCTCAGGGCGGGCCCGCGGGCGAGGAAGAACTCCGAGAAGTCCTGCTCGCGTCGGTCACGTCGCATCGCTGCTCCGTCGGGTCGGTGTCAGGTCACCCTCTCTACGCCGCGCGAGACCTGCGGGGTTCGCACGGCGGCGGAGTTTCTCACTCCGCGGCGATGACCCGCGCCAGCGACTGAGGGTCGCGGCCGACGACGGTGGTGCCGTCGGCGGCGGTGACGATGGGGCGCTGCAGGGCGCGCGGATGGGCGGCGAGCGCCTCGAGCCAGGCGTCGCGGTGGGCCGCCTCGCGCGGCAGGTCGATGCCCTCCTCGGCCGCCTCCTTCGACCGCGCCACGTCCCAGGGCTCCAGGCCGAGCCGGCCCACGACCTCGGCGAGCTCGGCGGCGCTCGGCGGGTCCTCGAGGTAGCGGCGCACGGTGTAGCCGACGCCCGCGGCGTCCAGCTCGGCGACCGCGGTGCGGCACTTCGAGCACGCCGGGTTGAGCCAGATCTCCATCACTCCACCTCCACCGCCGTCGCGCCGGTGAGCGCGACGAGCTCGTCGTAGCTCGTCGAGAAGACCGCGGCCGGGTGGCCGGCGGCGGCCCACACGACGTCGTAGCGCCGCAGCCAGGTGTCGAGGTACGTCGGCACCGGCGCCGGGTGGCCGATCGGGGACACCCCGCCGATCACCTGACCGGTGTGCTCGCGCACGAAGTCCGGCTTCGCCCGCGTCAGCCCGGGCACGCCGATGCGCTCGGCGACCAGTGCGGTGTCCACCCGGTGGGCGCCCGAGGTGAGGATCAGGACCGGGGTGCCGGCCGCGTCGAAGAGCAGGCTGTTGGCGATCGCGCCCACCTCGCATCCCAGGGCCTCGGCGGCGAGTGCGGCGGTGTGCACGGAGTCGGGCAGAATGACGATGTTTCCCGTCCCGCCGCGGTTGGCATGCTCCGTGCGGAACCGGGCGATGCTCGGGTGCTCCGTCGTCATGTCCGCGACCCTAGCGACCACCACCGCCACAGAGAGACCAGGTTTCCCATGGACCACCAGCTGGACGAGCTGCCGGCTGCGCCGCGCTCGGTGAACCTCGTCGTCTGGCTCGTCGTGGTCCTCGTGGTCGTCGGGGCCGCGGTGACCGTGCTGACGGCGCTCGAGCGCGATGCGCTGATCGAGGCCTGGTCCGTGGGTCACCCCGAGGACAGCGCGATCCAGCCGCCGGCGTTCGTGCCGGTGGCGGTCGTCCTGTACGTCGTGTTCGCCGGCCTGCTCCTGGTGCTGCTGCCGTTCCTCAAGACCGCCCACAACTGGGCCCGGTGGTCGTTGGTGTCGCTGGTCGTCGTGATCGTGCTGGCCACCGTGGCCAGCCTGCGCACGGACCCGCCGATGCTGTTCGTCCTGTGCGCCGTGGCCTCGCTGCCGCTCAACGCGGCGATCCTCTACGCCTTGCTGCACCGCGACACGGGCGCGTTCGTGCACGCCGACCACCACGCCCCCGCCCGCCTCTGACGCAGTCCGAGACGTCTCCGGCCGCGCTCTTGACGCGCTGTCGGTGGGCGGGTGTACCTTGAGGGCGTTCGAACATCTGTTCGAACACGTCGGCGGGGACGACCTCGACCCCCGTCCCCGCCGGCACCCGGGGTCACGGTGCGAGGAGGACGAGCGTGAGGCGCTACGACGACCCGGTCGAGGTCCGCAGGGGCGGGGACGGCCCCGAGCAGTTCCTCTGGCACGGCCGGCTCTGGAAGGTCCGTGCGGTGCTCGCGCACTGGGTGGAGACCGGGCCGTGGTGGCAGGGCTCCGTGGCGCGGGCCGCGATCGGCTCCGACGAGCCCGGCTCCGAGCCGACGCCGGTGGGCGACCTCCTGGGCGAGCGTGAGCTGTGGCGGGTCGAGGCGGGTCGCGGTGCGGACGGTGGGCTCGACGGTGGCGGGGTCTTCGACCTCTCCTTCGACTGGGCCGACGGTCGCTGGCAGCTCGTCGGCTGCGAGGACTGAGATGAGCCTCAACCCCTACGCCCTCCCGGCCACCACCCACTCCTACCTCGCCCGCGCCGCCGAGTCGCTGAGCGAGGCGGTCGCCGCCACCGACGTCCCCACCCGCTACGCCGCCGCCCACGTCGCCGCGCTGCGGGCCGCGGCCGCGCTGCTCGCCGCGCGGGCGCGTCCGGCGCCGGCGCGGCGACGTCCCCAGAAGAACGCCTGGGTCCTGCTCGCCGAGGTGGCGCCCGAGCTGGGGGAGTGGGCCACGTTCTTCGCCGCCGGCGCGGCCAAGCGCGCCGCGGCCGAGGCCGGCTCCACCCGTGCGGTCACCGAGCGCGACGCCGACGACCTGGTGCGCGACGCCGACCGGTTCCTCGGTGTCGTGGAGCAGTCCCTCGGCCTGGTGCCGCACGCGCCGCTGGGCCAGACCCTCGCCCAGGCACGGGTCGTCCCGCCTGCGCGCTCGGCTTGACGCGCCAGCGGGGGCCTGTCCTACACTCAACTCGTTCGAACATCTGTTCGAACATCCAGTCAGGGGTCGAGCCGGCTGAGGAGGCTTCGACCGTGTCCGATCCGTTCGTCCATCTGCAGGTGGCCTCGGGCTACTCGCTGCAGTACGGCGCCTCCCACCCGCACGTGCTCGTGGAGCGCGCGGCCGAGCAGGAGATGGACACCCTCGCACTGACCGACCGCGACGGCACCTACGGGGCGGTCAAGTTCGCCCGGGCCTGCGGCCAGGCCGGGATCCGCCCCGTCCTGGGGGTCAACCTCGCCTACCGCACCGGCGGGCTGCCGGCACCGGGGCGGACCAGGACCCCGGTGCGCGGCGGCGCGTTCCGCGACCTCCCGGCCGAGCGGGGCGGCCTGCCCCGGGTGAGCGTGCTGGCCAGCGCGGACACCGGCGGCGGCCGGGCCGGGTGGGCGGCGCTGTGCCGGCTGGTCTCCGCGACCCACCTGTCCGGCGAGCGCGGCAGCCCGGTGCTCGACCTGGACGACCTGCCCGACGAGGTGGTCGGACTGCTCGGCAGCGGCGACCTGACCGTGCTGCTCGGCCCCGGCTCCGCGCTCGGGGTGGCAGCCACCCGGCGCCGCGACGACCTGGCGCTGGCCGCGCTGGCGCCCTGGCGCGCGCTGGTGCCGCGCTCGCACCTCGTGGTGGAGCTGGTCTCCCACCGGCTGCCCGGCGGCGGCCCGGGCTGGGGCCCCGGCACCACCCCCCACGCCGCCCGCCTGGCCGGGGTCGCCCGGCAGGCCGGGCTGACGGCCGTGCTCAGCAACGCCGTGCGCTACGCCGACCGCCGCGACGCGGTCACCGTCGACGTGCTCGACGCCGCGCGCCGGCTGGTCGCGCTCGACCGGCGCCACCTCGACCGCCGCAACGCCGAGGGCTTCTTGAAGTCCGGCAAGCAGATGGCCGAGATCGCCGAGGAGGTCAGCCGCGCCGCCGGGATGAGCGAGCGCGACGCGGCCCGGCTGCTGGCCGACACCCGCAAGGTCGCCGACCGCTGCGCCCTCGACCCGCGCGCGGACCTCGGGCTCGGCGAGGTGCACTTCCCGGAGTTCGAGCTCTCCACCCAGCACGCCAGCGCCGACATCGCCCTGCGTCAGCGCTGCGAGGGCGCGATCGGCGATCGCTACGGCTCCGCTCCGCGGCAGGTGATCTGGAAGCGGCTCGACGACGAGCTGGAGACCATCCGCAGCCTGGGCTACGCGCCGTACTTCCTCACCGTCGGCGACGTCACCGACCTGATCCGGGAGATGGGGGTGCGCTGCGCGGCGCGCGGGTCCGGCGCCGGCAGCCTGGTCAACTACCTGCTCGGGATCTCCGGGGTCGACCCGATTCGCCACGGGCTGCTCATGGAGCGCTTCCTCTCGCCGCTGCGCCGTGCCCTGCCCGACATCGACGTCGACGTCGAGTCCGCGCGCCGGCTGGAGGTCTACGAGGCGATCCTCGACAAGTACGGCGGCGAGCGCTGCGTGTGCGTCTCGATGATGGACACCTACCGGGTGCGCCACGCCGTGCGCGACGTCGGGGCCGCGCTCGGGATGCCGCCGGGGGAGACCGACGCGATCGCCAAGGCGTTCCCGCACATCCGGGCCCGCGACGCGCGGATCGCCCTGCGCGACCTGCCCGAGCTGCGCGCCAGCGGGCTGACCGACCAGCGGCTGGACCTGATGTTCCAGCTCGTGGAGCGCCTCGACGGACTGCCGCGCCACGTCGCGGTCCACCCCTGCGGGGTGCTGCTCTCCGACGTGACCCTGCTGGACCGCACCCCGGTGGAGGCGAGCTTCGCGGGGTTCCCGATGAGCCAGTTCGACAAGGACGACGTCGAGGACCTTGGCCTGCTCAAGCTCGACGTGCTCGGCATCCGCATGCAGTCCTCGATGGCCCACGCGGTCGCCGAGATCGCGCGGGTCGACGGCGTGAACGTCGACCTCGACGACGAGGCGCAGGTGCCCTTCGACGACCCGGCGACCTTCGAGCTGATCAGCAGCGCCAAGACGCTGGGCGTCTTCCAGATCGAGTCGCCCGGCCAGCGCGAGCTGGTCGGCAAGTCCGGCATCGAGACCTTCGGCGACATCATCACCGACATCTCGCTGTTCCGACCCGGACCGGTCAAGAGCGACATGATCACGCCGTACCTCGAGGTCAAGCAGGGCTGGAAGGAGCCGGCCTACCTGCACCCCGACCTGCGCCCGATCCTCGAGGACACCCGCGGCGTGGTCGTCTTCCACGAGCAGGTGATCTTGATGATCGCGGAGTTCACCGGCATCTCCTACGCCGAGGCCGACGAGAGGCGTCGTGCCCTCGGCGACGTCGAGGGCATGGCCGAGACCAAGGTCTGGTTCTTCCCCCGCGCGCTCGCCCGGGGCTACCCGCTCTCGGTCGTCGACCGGCTGTGGCAGGTGATCGAGTCCTTCGCGTCGTTCGGGTTCTGCAAGGCCCACGCCGCGGCGTTCGCGCTGCCGACCTACCAGTCGGCCTGGCTTAAGACGCACTGGCCGGCCCACTTCCTTGCCGGCGTGCTCACCCACGACCCCGGCATGTACCCCAAACGGCTGATCCTCGACGACGTCCGCCAGCTCGGCATCGAGGTGCTCGGCCTGGACGTCAACGCCTCCGAGAAGGAGTACGTCGTGGAGCGTGCGGAGGACGGCGGCTACGGCATCCGGCTGTCCCTCTCGGAGGTCAAGGGGATCAACGAGGCCGAGGTGGAGCGCATCGTCGCCGCCCGGCCGTATGCGTCCCTGAGCGACTTCTGGCAGCGCGCGCGGGTGTCGCGCCCGGTCGTGGAGCGCCTGGTCCTGACCGGCGGGTTCGACGCCGTCTACGGCATCGGCGCGTCCGGCGGGGTGCGCCAGCGCGGCCGGGTCACCCGCCGCGACCTGCTGCTCCAGGTGGCCCAGCTCGAGCGCCACGGCAAGGCCCTCGAGAAGGCCGCACGCGGTCGCGGCCTGGCCTCCCGGCGGCCGGCCGCGACCGCGCGGGCGCGCGCCGACGACGCCGTGGTCCGCAACAGCACCGACTCGCGGGCGCGCGAGCAGGCGGCGCCGCTGGAGCGGCACCCGCTGGGCGAGCAGGGGGTCTGGGCCAAGGCCGCGGCGCAGAGCCGGGCCACCCCGGCGCCGCCGCCGGTCACCTCGGTGCAGCTCGCCCTCGACCTGGGCGACGGCCCCCGCGAGGGCGAGGTGTCCGGGCTGCCGGAGATGACGGCGGCCGAGTCGATGGCCGCCGAGCTGGAGATCCTCGGCCTCGACGTCAGCCGTCACGTCGTGGACGACTACGCCGACTTCCTCGACGAGCTCGGGGTGGTCCGGAGCAAGGACCTGCTGGCGCAGCGCAGCCGCGCCGAGCTGCTGGTCGCCGGGGTCAAGGTCGCCACCCAGACCCCGCCGATCCGGTCGGGGCGCCGGGTGGTCTTCCTGACCCTGGACGACGCGACCGGCCCCGTCGACGCGACGTTCTTCGAGGACGCGCAGGGACCCTACGCCGAGACGGTCTTCCACTCCTGGCTGCTGGTCGTGCGCGGCGAGCTGCGCCGCACCGGCTACCGCGGCGTCTCGCTGCGCGCCACCGGCTGCTGGGAGCTGCCGCTGCTGCACGCGGTCTGGCAGCGCGAGGGCATCGACGCCGTACGCCGCCACCTCGCGACCGTCCCCGACGGGTTCGCCCCGCCGGAGCAGCGCCGCGTGCTGGTGCACTCGAGCGGCTTCCAGATGTCGCCCTACGCCGACATCAAGCCCGCCGGCGAGGACACCAAGGGCGTGGCCCGCAAGCTGTGGCACCGCTCCCCGGGGAGCGCGGGATGACCCGACTAGGGTTGGCGCCATGTCAGCCAGCGAGCGCCGAGGCGCCACCCGGACCGCCGTGGTGTGGGACGTCCTGCGCCCGATCCTGGGCGCCGGCTCCCGCGACGTCCTCGACATCGGCGGCGGCACCGGCGGCTTCGCGGTCAAGGTGGCAGAGCTCGGCCACCGGGTCTCGGTCGTCGACCCCAGTCCCGACGCGCTCGCCGCGCTGTCTCGCCGGGCTCGCGAGGTCGGTGTCGAGGTCGACGCCCAGCAGGGCGACCTGTCCAGCCTGGTCGAGGCCGTGGGGCCCGACAGCGCCGACGTCGTGCTCTGCCACGGCGTGCTCGAGGTCGTCGATGACCCCGCCGCCGCCCTGGCCACGATCCGCGAGGTGCTCCGGCCCGGCGGCACCCTCAGCCTGCTCGTCGCCCAGCGGCACGCCGCGGTGCTGGCCCGCGCCATGGCCGGCCACTTCGGCCAGGCGCTGGCGCTGCTCGACCCCGCACAGGCCCCGACCGGGCGCTCCGGCCACCGGTTCACCGCCGAGGAGACCACCGAGCTGCTCACCGGGGCCGGCTTCGAGATCGCCTCGGTCCACGGCATCCGGGTCTTCGCCGACCTGGTCCCCGGCTCCCTGCTCGAGCTGGAGCCCGGTGCCGCCTCCGCCCTCGTCGAGCTCGAGCGCGCCGTCGCCGAGCGACCCGAGTACCTCCCCCTCGCCACGCAGCTGCACGTCATCGCGACCTGACCTCGGGAGCCGGCCGTGAGCGCCGCTCCCACCACCACCACGCCGATCCTGCACGTCGACATGGACGCCTTCTACGCGTCGGTGGCCACGCGCGAGCGACCGGACCTGCAGGGCGTGCCGGTGATCGTCGGCGGCGGCCACCGCGGGGTGGTGCTGTCGGCCAACTACGTCGCCCGCCAGTACGGCGTTCGGTCGGCGATGACCGGGACCCGGGCCCGGCGGCTGTGCCCGCACGCGGTGGTGCTCGCGCCCGACTACGACACCTTCACCACGGTGTCGACCGCGGTGATGGAGACCTTCCGCCGGGTCACCCCGCTGGTGGAGGCGATGTCGCTGGACGAGGCGTTCCTCGACGTCCGCGGCTCGATGCGCCGGCTCGGCCCGCCCGTGCGGATCGCCGAGGAGCTGCGCGCGCGGATCCACGACGAGCAGGGCATCACCTGCTCGGTCGGGGTGGCCGCGTCGGTGTCGGTGGCCAAGCTGGCCAGTCGCCGGGCCAAGCCCGACGGGGTGGTCGTCGTCCCGCCCGAGCAGATCACCTCCTTCCTGCACCCGCTCGACGTGGGCGAGCTCTACGGCGTGGGGGAGAAGACCCAGGCGATGCTGCACCGGCTGGGACTGGTCCGGGTCGGCGACGTCGCGCACACGCCGCTGCGCACCCTGCAGCGCGCGGTCGGCGACGCGCTCGGCCGGCAGCTGCACGACCTGGCCTGGGGGACCGACCGGCGCGAGATCGTGGCCCGCACCGCGTCGGCGTTCGGCCTCGGCGGCGGGGAGCCCGACAAGTCGATGGGCGCCCAGGAGACGTTCGGGCGTGACACCGACGACCGCGAGGTGGTGCTGCGCGAGGTGCTGAAGCTGACCGCGAAGGTCACCGGGCGGATGCGGGTGGCCAAGGTGGCCGGCCGCACCGTCTCGATCACCGTCCGCTTCGCCGACTTCACGACGATCACCCGCGCCCGCACCCTGGCCGAGGCGACCGACGTGACCCAGGAGGTCTACCGCGCCGCGGTGGGGCTCTACGACGCCCTCGGGCTGCAGCGCGCGCGGATCCGGCTGGTGGGGGTCCGGGTGGAGGGCCTGATGCCGCGCGAGCGCGTCCATCGCCAGCTGGTGCTGGGCGAACGGGAGCGCGGCTGGGCCGACGCCGATCAGGCCGTCGACCGGGCCACACGCCGGTTCGGGGCGTCCGCCGTCCGACCCGCCAGCCTGCTCACCTGACGAAATGTCGAGTGCGCCTACCGCGATCAGGAAGGGCTGCCTAGACTTGGCCCAGGACGACCAGGTTGGAGGACAAGGTGCCACTCTCGGAAGAGGAGTTGCGACTGCTCGAGCAGATGGAACGCGCCCTGGTCGAAGAGGATCCGAAGTTCGCGTCGACTCTGCGCGGCACGTCGCTGCGCCGTAGCGCCCGACGTCGCGCGATCCTCGCCGGCGTCGTGTTCGTGGTCGGCATCGTCGTCCTCATGACCGGCGTCATCAGCCAGGTCATCCCGCTCGGCATCGCCGGGTTCGTGATCATGCTCGTCTCCGCCACCGTCTCGCTGACCGCGATCCGCGGCCAGGCAGCGGTCGCCGCGGAGCCCCGCGCCACCGGCCACCCCTCCGGCTTCGCCGTCATCGACGGTGGCCGCGGCAGCCGTCTTCGCCGCCCCCGCCGCGCGAGCGCCGGCCGGCAGAGCCACGGCTCCTTCATGGAGCGCCTCGAGGAGCGGTGGCGCCGCCGCCGCGAGCAGAACGGCGGCTTCTAGCCCCGTCGAACCGGGCGGCTCCCCGCCGTCAGCCCACGTGCTCGACGACCCCGCCGCCACCGAGGGCCTCGGCGCGGCTGGAGCCGGAGCGCCGCAGCCGACGCGAGCGGCGCAGCAGCGAGCGCGGCCACCAGTGCGCGGTACGCCGCACGCGCGGCGCGGCGCCCTGCTCCAGCGCCGCCAGGCAGAGCGCGGCGTCCTCGGCGAGGGCCGGGTCGGCCGCGCCGTGGTCGCGGGCGTAGCGCAGCCGCTCGAGCCGCAGCACGATCCGGTCCAGGGCCGCGACGGCCTCGGGGGCCTGGTCGGCGCCGCGGGCCGGACGCTCCACCCCGGCCCGGCCGTCCTGGGCCCCACCCATCCGGGCGACCAGCCAGTCGCGGGTCTCGCGCGGTGAGCGCGACCGTGGCCAGGCCAGGCCGAGGTCGATCGCCGTGGCGCGCAGCTCCGCCCATGCCTCCTCGGGCCCGCCAGCCAGGCGGCGCTCGCGCGCCCGGCGGCGCAGCACCCGGGGGCTCAGGGCGGCCGCGGCCAGGACCAGCAGGGCGACGAGCCCGCCCCCGAGGCGCAGCCACGGGAACGCGGCAGCCTCGTCGTCGCCGTTGGCGTCGGCGTCCTCCTCGACCGGCGTCTCGGCGCTCGGCCGGTCCGTGGTGCGGTCGGGCAGGTCGTCGCCGGCGGTGGCCGACGGCGCCACGCTCGGGTCCGGCACGTCGGGGACGTTCTCGGTGGTGTAGTCGGGCGCCGAGCCGGCTCGGTCGGCGGGGGTGGGCTCGAAGCGCACCCAGCCGGCGCCCGGGAAGTACAGCTCCGGCCAGGCGTGCAGGTCGTGCGAGCTGTACTGGTAGACCCCGTCGCCGATGCGGTCCGGCGAGAGGAAGCCCAGCGCGACGCGGGCCGGGATGTCGAGCACGCGGGCCATCGTCGCCATCGCCGCCGCGAACTGCTCGCAGTAGCCCACGCGCCCCTCGTCGGGGTCGAGGAAGGCGGCGAGCTCGTCGCCGCTGCTGCCCTCGTCGGCCTCCTCCAGGTCGTACTCGAAGCCGCCGGTTACGCGGAACCACTGCTGCAGCGCCTGCGCCTTCTCGAAGGTGGAGTCGGCGTTCTCGGTCACGTCCACCGCCAGCTCGCGCACGAGCGGCGGGAGGTCCTCGGGCAGCTCGAGGAAGTCGAGGGTGTCGTTGGTGACGCCGGAGGGCGCCTGAGCCAGCTCCGTGGCCTCGACGTCCAGCTGGACCCCCGTCATCGAGTAGTCCATCCCCGCGGTGGTCAGGTCGTCGTTGCCGGCGTTCCCGGCCAGGAAGTCCATCGTCCGGGGGTCGTAGCGCCAGTCGCCCTCGGCGCGGATGTCCGCGATCGGCGCCTGGGTCGGCAACCAGGTCGACTCGAAGTCGTCGTTGATGCTGACGTCGTACTCGAAGTAGCGGCGCGGCATCTCCGGCCACACCCCCTCCAGCGGCGGCATCTGCCCGTCGGGGACGTTCTCGGTCGGCACCTCGCGGTCACCGGAGCTCCACTCGTTGCCGCTGAAGCGGGTGAGGACGGAGATCCGCAGGTACGACGGGTCGGGGTCGTCGGTCTCCACCTGGATCAGCGGCCGGTCGCTGCCGCGCTTGAGGTCGCGGCGCAGGTCGACCATCGGGTTCTCGATCGAGATCTCGTCGTCGCCGCCGGGGCCGGTGCCGAAGTCGAGCAGGCTCAGGCTCATCGTGGGGATCAGCAGCGGTACGACGATCGCGAGCGCCGTCGCGACCGTGCCGATGGTGCCGGCACTCGCCCGGATCGCGCCGGTGCGGACCCCGAACGTGTCCGCCCCCTCGGCCTGCGGCTGGCCCAACGGGCGCCCCCAGCGAGCGACGAGGTCGCTCTCGTGGAGGAAGAGCATCGTCATGAAGCCGGCCGCGGTGAGGGCGAAGACCCACCAGGAGACGCTGGAGTCCAGGAGGCTGACCGGGACGCTGTAGACGGTGAGCAGCGGCAGTCCGGCCAGGGGCACGCGGCGCAGCGTGCACGCCAGCGCGTCGACGAGCAGCAGGCACAGCAGCCCGCCGCCCACGAGCAGCGGATGCACGCCGGGAGCGGCGTCGGGGACCGGTGCGGCGTACTGGTTGGCGCTGTCGACGGCGTTGCGGAAGGCGCTCTCGAGCTCGACCCACGCCGTGCCCAGGGGGAGTGGGGACCCGGTGAGCATCAGGCACGCGAACATCCCCGAGACCAGCACCTGCAGGGCGATGACGAGCACCGCCGGCACCCGCCACCAGCGGGCGAGGGCGCCGGTGAGCGCCACCGTGGCGCCGAGCAGCAGCAGGGGGACCAGGTAGGTCGCCGAGGTCATCGTGAAGCCGCGCCAGCAGAACGTCGCGATCCAGGTCGTGCCGGCGGCGACGAAGGCGAGCAGCATGCCGGTGCCCAGCCCGGTGCCCCGTCCCGTGCCCCGTCCGGTCCGCTGGGGGGTGCGCGTCATCGGACCACCATCCCCTCGGGTGCGGCGCCGCCGCCGGTGCGGGAGAGCTGGGAGGCGCTGCGCCCGAGCTCCTGCCACACCGCGTCGAGTCGGTCGCCGGGCCGCAGCGGGACCGCGCGCCAGCCCTGCTGGGCGAGGACGGGGGTGGCGCCGCCGGTGCCGGAGGTGGGCGAGGCCCACGCGGCGACGTCGACGGCGATGGCCAGCGCGGAGCTGGTGTGGTGCTGCATGCGGCGCAGGACCGGGATGTCGGTGGCCTCCACGCCGCCCAGGACGGCCACGGTGAGCCCGCCGTGCGACTGCTCGCCCAGCCAGCTGGCGTCCAGTCGGGGCGTGTGCACCGCCTCGATGACGGCGAGGGCCTCGAGCAGGGGCGCGGTGTCGAGGTCGGAGTCGCGGAAGTGCCAGGCGGCGGCCGGGTCCTCGCCGGCGGCGGTGACCAGCCGCACGGAGAAGCCGCGGTGGCTGAGGTGGACCGCCACCGACGCGGCCGCGGAGACCGCGGCCTCCAGCGACGAGGCGATGCCCTGGCCGCGGTGCGCCCGCATCCGGTTGTCCAGGAACAGCGTGGCCCGTGACTGCCAGGGCTGCTCCTCACGCCGCACCATCAGCTCCCCGACGCGGGCCGAGCTGCGCCAGTGCACTCGGCGCAGGTCGTCACCGCGGCGGTACTCACGCACCGTGACGTCCTCCGCCGAGCCGGACGCGAAGGCCCGGGGCCGGTTGTCTCCCGAGCCGGTCCAGCCGCCGCCGAGCGGGATGGCCGGCAGGGGGACGGTACGGGGGGTGACCGTGAGCGGGACCGTCGTACGGAACGAGCGGCCGAGCTCCACGAGCCCGAAGGGGTCGCTCACGCGCACCGCCATCGGGCCGATCTCGAAGCGGCCGCGTACGTCGGAGCGCACCTGGTAGGTCACGTGGCGGCGCCAGCCGTGGCCGATGCCCTCGAGCACGAACCGCGGACGGGTGCCGAGGACGTAGGGGACCTGGTCCTCCAGCAGCAGCACGCCGCTGGGGGTGCGGCCCTCGTTGGTGAGGGTGAGGCTGACCCGTGCCGGCTGCCCCGCCGCCACCAGCTGGGGGCTGACCGTGCGCACGAGCGCCAGGCGGTAGCGGCTGCGGCCGAGGACCACGACGGTGACCAACGGGAGCGCCAGGACCAGGATCCCGACGCGGGTCAGCGCCGGCTGACCGAGGACGACCGCGCAGACGACAGCCGTGACGCCGGCAGCCAGGAACGCCCGTCCGCGGACGGTGAGACCGGCGAGTGCCTCACGCACGGGGCTGGGCGTCGGGCACCGGCACCGAGGCCAGGATGCCGTCGAGGATCACGCTCGTGGACCGCCCGCTCATCGCCGCCTCGACGCTGGGCAGCAGCCGGTGGGCCAGGACCGGGCGGGCGAGGCTACGGACGTCGTCGGGCAGGACGTACTCGCGGCCGTGGATGGCGGCGAACGCCTTGGCCGCGCGGACCAGGTGCAGCGTGGCGCGAGGCGAGGCGCCCAGCGTCAGCTCATCGGTGCGGCGGGTGGCGCCGGTGAGGGCGACCGCGTAGCGCTGGACGGCGGGGGAGACGTAGACCGACGCGACGATCGCGGACAGCTTGCGGATCTCGGCGGCGTCGGTCACCGCCTCCAGGTCGTCGAGCGGGTTGGACTCCGCGCGGGAGTCGAGCATCGCGATCTCGGCGGCCTCCACGGGGTAGCCGATCGAGACCCGGGCCATGAAGCGGTCCCGCTGGGCCTCGGGCAGGGCGTAGGTGCCCTCCATCTCGATGGGGTTCTGGGTCGCGATGACCATGAACGGCGTCTCGAGGTGGTAGGTCGCGTTGTCGACGGTGACCTGGCGCTCCTCCATGCACTCGAGCAGGGCCGACTGGGTCTTGGGGGAGGCGCGGTTGATCTCGTCGCCCACCACGATGTTGGCGAAGATGCCGCCCGGGCGGAACTCGAACTCGCGGGTGTTCTGGTTGAAGATCGAGACGCCCGTGACGTCGGAGGGCAGCAGGTCCGGCGTGAACTGGATCCGCCGCACCGAGCAGTCGATGCTGCGCGCCAGCGCCTTGCTGAGCATCGTCTTGCCGACTCCGGGCACGTCCTCGATCAAGAGGTGACCCTCGGCGAGCAGCACGACCAGCGCCGCCGAGACCACGTCGGGCTTGCCCTCGATGACCCGCTCGATGTTGTGCCGCACCCGCGCGACCACGCGGGACAGGGTCTCGAGGTCGGCGGCCCCCGTGGGCGTCATCGACGACGCGCTGGTCTCCACGTGTGGTCCTTCCGGTCAACGGGCTGCGTGCGAACACCCTAGAACGGCCCGCAAGCCGGCGCGGCCGCCTCGGGGTGGGGCGGCGTGGAAACGCGGGGGGCGATGTGGTTGACGGTGGAGCAAAGTGGGGTAATGTGGAGCGAAGTGGAGGAAGCGACCAGTGCGGTGGGTGTCGGTGGCTGATCTAGGAGGTGCTCCATGCGGTTCATGGGCACCTTCACGCCGAAGCTCGACGAGAAGGGTCGGCTGTTCCTCCCTGCGAAGTTCCGGGACCGACTGGCGGAGGGGGTTGTCGTGACGCAGGGTCAGGAGAACTGCCTGGTCGTGTGGCCGCCGGAGGTCTTCGACCGCGAGGCCGACCGTGCTGCCGAGCGACCGATGACCAGCAAGGCCGCTCGTGGCTACCAGCGCATGTTCTTCAGCGGTGGCGACGAGGTCGTCCCCGACAAGCAGGGCCGCATCGGCATCCCCGCGCCCCTGCGCGAGTACGCCGAGCTCGAGAAGGACGTCGTCGTGATCGGCGTCCGGGACCGGCTCGAGATCTGGAACCCCGCCAGGTGGCAGGAGTACCAGGAGGCCGAGGTCCTCAAGTTCGCCGACCTCGACGAGGACGACGACGAGTAGCTCACCAACTTCACACGATCCGCAGGACGAGGTCTCGGGCCCGCTTCCTGTACTCGCCGAATTCTGGGCACCTTCCCCGGCACCAGAACGCGGCACTTCCCTCGGGAAGCGGGCAGGGACCTGGTCCTGCGGATCACCACTTCCTCAGCACCACACGCGCTTCCTTTCCTAGCGGGGTCGAAACCGATGAGCGTCACACCAGTCACACCGGTCAGGCGGGTTCGCCACCAGGCGCGCGACGCCGCCGCCGTGATGACGTTCTCGGCACTCACCTCGGTGGCGTTCGCGACGGTCTTCCTGCTGCTCGCCCACCTGGGGCGCTGATGCCCTCGCCCACCCACGACCCCGTCCTCGTCGACCGGGTCGTCGCTCTGCTGGCCCCGGCCCTGGACCACAAGGGCGCGGTCCTGGTCGACGCCACGCTCGGCCTCGGCGGTCACACCGAGGCGGTGCTCGCCACCTGCCCGCTGGCCCGCGTGGTGGGCATCGACCGCGACCCGGCGGCCCTCGAGCTGGCCGGGCGCCGACTCGCGCCGTACGGCGAGCGGTTCACCGGCGTCCACGCCGTCTACGACGAGATCCCCGACGTGCTCGCCGACCTCGGGCTGAGCGAGGTCGACGGCGTCCTGTTCGACCTGGGCGTCTCCTCCATGCAGCTGGACGTGCGCGAGCGCGGCTTCGCCTACGCGATCGACGCGCCGCTCGACATGCGCATGGACGGCACCAGCGGCCCGACGGCGGCCGACGTCCTCAACACCTACAGCGCCGCCGACCTGGCCCGGGTGCTGCGCGACTACGGCGAGGAGAAGTTCGCGCGCAAGATCGCCGCCGCCGTCGTGCGCCAGCGCGAGGCCGAGCCGTTCACCACGTCGGCCCGGCTCGTGGAGCTGCTCTACGCCGAGATCCCCGCGCCGGCTCGGCGCACCGGGGGACACCCGGCCAAGCGCACCTTCCAGGCGCTGCGCATGGAGGTCAACGACGAGCTCGCCGTCCTGCGCCGGGCGATCCCGGCGGCCATCGACGCCCTCGCGGTGGGCGGGCGCGTCGTCGTCGAGTCCTACCACTCCCTGGAGGACCGGCTGGTCAAGCAGGCCTTCACCGCCGCGACCAGGTCGCACGTCCCGGTCGACATGCCGTTCGTCCCCGAGGGCCACGAGCCGGAGCTGCGGCTGGTGACCCGCGGCGCCGAGCGGGCCGACGCCGCCGAGATCGCCGCCAACCCCCGAGCCGCCTCCGTCCGGCTGCGCGCCGTCGAACGTGTCCTTCCCCGCACCGGCAAAGGAGCCGCATAGCCATGAGCAGCCCCACCGCCTCGGTCCGGAGCCGACTCTCGTCCCCCGCACGCGGCCTCGCGGAGGCCGCGGTCCAGCGGGCCCGGCTGAGCGTCGTCCCGCGCCGCCGCACGCGCGCCCCCCGGGTGCCGTTCGTGACCCTGGTCAGCCTGCTGCTGCTCGCCGGCGTCGTCGGCCTGCTGCTGTTCAACACCTCGATGCAGCAGGCGGCGTTCACCACCACGGCCCTGGAGCAGCAGGCCACCACGCTCGCCGCGCGCGAGCAGGCGCTGGAGATGGAGCTGGAGAAGCTGCGCGACCCGCAGCGTCTCGGGGAGCGCGCCCAGCGCGCCGGCATGGTCCAGGGCTGCCCCCCGGTGTTCCTCGACCTGTCCACCGGTCGCGTGCGCGGCGAGGCCAAGCCCTGTGACGGCGCCCGGCTGCCGCTGGAGAAGCCGGGGCCCACGCGACCCGCCTTCTTCGACCCGCCGGCCACGCTCGCCCCGGGCACCGGCGCCACCGACGGCGGCCGCCCCGTCGTCTCGCACGGCCAGGGCCAGAACGCGGGCCAGAACACGGGCCAGAACACGGGGCGCGACACGGCCCGCGGCAACGGCGCGAACGCGACCGCGGCCGGTAGAACTGAGAACCAGCCGTAACATCCGCCCCAACTGACCCAGGAGCCCCAACGGTGACCTCGCCCCGACCGCAGCGCCTCCGCTCACGTGGCTCCTCGGAGTTCCGCATGCGCGTCGGGTTCGTGGTGATCGCGATGGTGCTGTCCTTCTTCGGCGCCCGCCTGGTGCAGCTGCAGGGGCTGGACCCCGACCAGTACGCGGAGATGGCGGCGGCGGACGGCACCGTCCGGGTCATCCTCCCGGCCGAGCGTGGCGACATCCTCGACCGCAACGGCGAGCCACTCGCCAACTCCGCGGACGGCCTGATGGTGGTGGCCGATCCCGCGGTGACCGCGGGGCTCGCCCCCGAGCTCGCCAAGTTCCTCTCCACCCGCCTGGCCGTCGACTACTTCTCGACGCTCGAGCGACTCCGCGTGGAGGACAGCCGCTTCCAGTACATCGCCCGCCAGGTCCCGGCCCGCATCGCCTCCGACGTGCTGGACGAGGCCAAGCGCCGTGCCGCGGCCGCCAAGGAGGACGCGGAGCAGGCGAAGGAGGACGGCGACCGCGAGGCGCTCGAAGAGTACGAGGCCATCGCCGACGCGTACGGCGGTCTGGCGACGCGTCGCGACCCGGTGCGGGTCTACCCGGGCCGTGACATCGCGGCCAACCTGGTCGGGTTCCTGGGCACGCCCAACCCCGACGGCACCGCCAAGCCCTCGGCCGGCTTCGAGGCGATGTTCAACGGCTTCCTGGCCGGCAAGGACGGCGAGGCGCGCTACCAGGTGGGCGCCGGGCACAAGATCCCGCTCGGCGACAACACCGTCACCGAGGCCGTGGACGGACACGACCTGCGCACCACGATCGACCGGGACCTGCAGTGGTACACCCAGCGGGTCCTGCACCAGACCCGGCTGAGCTCCGGCGGCGAGTCGGCCATCGCGGTGGTCATGGACAGCCGCACCGGCGACGTCCTCGCGCTGGCCGACGACCCGACGTACGACGCCAGCGAGCCGCTGCAGGCGGACGAGGATGACTTCAAGTCGCGCGCCATGAGCGACGTCTACGAGCCCGGCTCGGTGCAGAAGGTGCTCACGATGGGCGCGCTGATCGACGCGGGCAAGGTCACCGCCCGCACGAAGCTGAAGGTGCCCGGCGTGCTGCGGCGCCAGGACCGGCCGATCGGCGACTGGTTCGACCACGGCCTGATCAAGCTGACCCTGGCCGGCGTCGTCGCCAAGTCCTCCAACATCGGCACGGTGCTGGCCGCCGACCGGTTCCAGGACGGCCAGCTGCGCGACTACCTCACCCGCTTCGGCATCGGCGAGCGCACCGACATCGGCGTCGGCGGGGAGACCGCGGGCCTGCTGCCCGACGGCAGCATGTGGACCAGCCAGACCGAGGACCGGATCGCGTTCGGGCAGTCGCTGTCGGTCAACGCGGTGCAGATGGCGGCGGCGGTCAACACCATCGCCAACGGCGGGGTGCGGGTCGACCCGAGCCTGGTCAAGGGCTCGGCCTCGACGGAGCTGGGCACCGAGGTCGGCACCGACCACACGACGACCCGCCGGGTCATCAGCGAGGACGCCGCCCACCAGACGATGCTGATGATGGAGCGCGTCCTCGACCCCGAGGAGGGGGTCGCGCCGTCCGCGGCCGTGCCGGGCTACCGGGTCGCCGGCAAGACCGGCACCGCGCAGCGCGTGGACCCCGAGTGCAAGTGCTATCGCGGCACCACGGTCTCCTTCGCCGGCTTCGCCCCGGCCGACGACCCCCGCTTCACCGTCTACGTGGTCGTCCAGAACCCCAAGACCGGTGGCGGCGGCTCGGTCGGCGGCCCGGCGTTCGCCAAGCTGATGAGCTTCGCACTGCGCCGCTACGCCGTGCCCCCCACCGGCAGCGAGCCCTCCCGGCTGCCCGTCACGTGGCGATGAGCCATGATCGTCAGGTGGCCATGTCCTCGAGCCGACCCGAGCATCCCCACGTCGTCGCCCTCGCCGAGATCGTCGGCTGGTTGAGCCGGACCCACCGGGTCGAGGTCGTCGGCGACCTGGACGACGTCGAGGTCACGGGGGTCACGCTGAGCTCCCAGCGGGTCTTCCCCGGCGACCTGTACGCCGCCCTTCCGGGGGCCCGCGCCCACGGCATCGCGTTCGCGAAGGCGGCGGTCGAGGCCGGAGCGGTCGCGGTGCTCACCGACGCCGACGGGGCGGCCGCCGCCGACATCGGCGTGCCGCTGGTGGTCGTCGCGCAGCCGCGCGAGGTGCTGGGCCGGCTGGCCGCGTTCGTGTACGGCGAGCCCGCCGCCGCTCTGCGGATGATCGGGGTCACCGGCACTCAGGGCAAGACCACCACGACCCGGCTGGCCGTCGACGGCCTGGAGCGATCGGGGGTGCGGGCCGCCGTGGTCGGCACCGTCGGCACCCGCATCGACGGGGTCGACGTGCGGACCGACCTCACGACCCCGGAGGCGCCGGACCTGCACGGGCTGTTCGCCCTCATGCGCGAGCGTGGCGTCGAGGCCTGCGCCATGGAGGTCTCCAGCCACGCGCTGGTCCTGGGGCGCGTGGACGGCGTCGTCTTCGACGTGGCCGTCTTCCTCAACCTGGGCCGCGACCACCTCGACTTCCACGCCGACGTGGAGGAGTACTACGCGGCCAAGGCCTCGCTGTTCACGCCGGACCACGCCCGGCTCGCGCTGGTCAACGTCGACGACGAGCACGGCCGCCGGCTGGCCGGCGAGGCCGGCGTCCCGGTCCGCACGATGTCCTCGACCGGTCGCGAGGCCGACTGGCAGGCGGTGGACGTGGCCCTGCGCGCCGACGGCTCGTCGTTCACGGTCACGGGGCCGGGCGGGCTCCGGCTCGCCGCGGGCTGCCCCGTGCCGGGAGACTTCAACGTCGCCAACACGCTCGCCGCCGTGGCCGCCTGCGCGGAGGCCGGGTTGGACCCGGCCGCCGTCGCCGAGGGGATCCGCGCCGGCGCAGGCGTCCCGGGCCGCTTCGAACGGGTCGACGAGGGGCAGGACTTCGTGGTGGTGGTCGACTACGCCCACAAGCCGGACGCCGTCCGGGCCGCGATCGCCACGCTGCGGCCGCTGACCGAGGGCCGGGTGATCGTGGTGCTCGGCGCCGGCGGCGACCGCGACCCCGGCAAGCGACCGATCATGGCCGGCATCGCCGCCCGCCTGGCCGACGTGCTCGTCGTCACCGACGACAACCCGCGCACCGAGGACCCCGCCGCCATCCGCGCCGCGATGCTCTCCGGCGTCGAGGCCGGGGGTGCGGAGGTGCTCGAGATCGGGGACCGCCGGGCCGCGATCCACGAGGCCGTGCTCATGGCCCGGCCCGGCGACATCGTGCTGGTCGCCGGCAAGGGGCACGAGACCGGTCAGGAGATCCAGCACGTGGTGCATCCCTTCGACGACCGGGTCGTGGTCCGCGAGGCGCTGGCGGCGCGCCGATGATCCCGCTCACGCTCGCCGAGCTCGCGGCCGTCGTGGGGGGCGAGGTCCACGGCGATCCCGCCCTCGTCGTCACCGGACCGGCGTACGTCGACACGCGCGAGGCGGCGCCCGGAGGGCTGTTCGTCGCGGTGGTGGGGGAGCGGGTCGACGGCCACGACTACGCCGAGGGGGCTCATGCCGTGCTCGGCAGCCGCCCCACCGTCGCTCCGACCGTGGTCGTGCCGGACCCGGTGGTGGCGCTCGGGCGGCTCGCGCGCCACGTCGTCGACACCCTCGGCACCCCGGTGCTCGCGCTCACCGGCTCCCAGGGCAAGACCGGCACGAAGGACTACCTCGCGCACGTGCTCGCGGCGGCGGGGCCGACGGTCGCCACGGCCGCCAACAACAACAACGAGCTGGGGGTCCCGCTCACGGTCCTGCGGGCCGGACCCGAGACCGCCTACCTCGTCGTCGAGATGGGGGCCCGCGGGCTGGGCCACATCGCCTACCTGTGCGACATCGCGCCGCCGACCGTGGCCGCGGTGCTCAACGTCGGCACCGCCCACATCGGCGAGTTCGGCACCCGGGAGGCCATCGCGCAGGCCAAGGGCGAGCTGGTCGAGGCCCTGCCGGCCGAGGGCACCGCGGTGCTCAACGCCGACGACGGGCTCACCGCCGCCATGGCCGCACGCACCCGTGCCGCCACCGTGACCTTCGGGGTGTCCGGCGACGTCGCGTGGCGCGCGGTCGAGCTCGACGAGCTCGGCCGGCCCCGCTTCGAGCTGGGCTACGACGGCGCCTGGCTGCCGGTGACGCTGGCGCAGACGGGGGCGCACCAGGTCGCCAACGCGGCCGCGGCGGTCGCCATGGCCGTGGCCGTCGGCATGCCGTTCGTCGAGGCGGCCGGCGCGCTGGGATCGGCCCGGTCGGCCTCGCGCTGGCGGATGGAGCTGCACGAGCGCGGCGACGGGCTGCTGGTGGTCAACGACGCCTACAACGCCAACCCGGCCTCGATGGTCGCGGCGATCGAGGCCCTCGCCGCCATCGGCGCGCGCGCCGGGCGCCGTACCGTCGCGGTGCTGGGGGAGATGCGCGAGCTCGGTCCGGACGCCCACGCCGCGCACGACGAGGTGGGGCGGGCCGCCGCCGCCGCCGGGCTCGACGTGATCCTCGTCATCGGGGAGGCTGCCTCCGGCATTGCCGAGGGTGCTCGTCAGTCGGCGGGCTGGCAGGGTGACGTCGTCGTCACGGCGGGGCGCACCGAAGCCCTGGCCTGGTTGCGCGAGAATGTGGGCGCCCGGGATGCCGTCCTGGTCAAGGCCTCTCGCGGGGCCGCGCTCGAGGTGGTGGCCGACGGACTGCTGGCCACCGCGGCCGGCGCAGCGGAGCAAGCGGAGGGAGGGGCCACACCATGAGAGCGATCCTGCTCGGCGGCGGCCTGTCCCTGCTGATCTCCCTGCTCGGCACCCGCGTGGCGATCACCTACTTCACCCGCTGGGGCTACGGCCAGGAGATCCGCGACGACGGGCCGACCAGCCACCACACCAAGCGCGGCACGCCCACGATGGGCGGGGTGGTCATCATCCTCGCCACGGTGCTCGCCTACTTCGCCGCGAAGCTGATCACGATGAGCGCGCCGTCGGCGTCCGCGCTGCTGCTGCTCTTCCTCTTCGTCGGGATGGGCCTCGTGGGCTTCGTCGACGACTACATCAAGATCTCGCGCCAGCGCAGCCTGGGGCTGCGCAGCAAGGCCAAGATGGCCGGGCAGACCGTGATCGCCGTGGTCTTCGGGGTGCTGGCGCTCTCGCCGTGGCTCGAGGACGCCAACGGGCGGACGCCGGCGTCGGAGAAGGTGTCGTTCCTGCGCGAGATCGACTGGCTGGCCCTGCCGATGATCGTGGCGATCGCCGTGATCTGGCTGATCGTTACCGCGACCAGCAACGGGGTCAACCTCACCGACGGCCTCGACGGCCTGGCCACCGGCGCGAGTGTGATGGTGTTCGGCGCCTACATGCTGGTCAACATCTGGCAGAACAACCAGTTCTGCCAGGAGGACCCGAGCGGGCAGTGCTACAACGTCCGCGACCCGCTGGACCTGGCGGTCATCGCGGCCGCCATCACCGGGGCCTGCTTCGGCTTCCTGTGGTGGAACGCCGCGCCCGCGGCGATCTTCATGGGCGACACCGGCTCCCTCGCGCTGGGCGGCGCCCTGGCCGGTTTCGCGATCCTGACCCGCACCGAGCTGCTGCTGGTCATCCTCGGCGGCATCTTCGTGCTCGAGACCCTCTCGGTGATGATGCAGGTGACGTGGTTCAAGACCACCAAGCGGCTCACCGGCACCGGGCGACGGATCTTCCGGATCGCCCCGATCCATCACCACTTCGAGATGATGGGCTGGGACCAGGTCACCGTCGTGATCCGGTTCTGGATCATCACCGGGCTGTTCGTGGCCACCGGCCTGGGCGTCTTCTACGCCGAGTGGGTGGCGCGTCTGTGAACGTGGACCACCTCGGTCGGCTGGACTCCTGGGAGGGGGTCCACGCCGTCGTCGCCGGCTTCGGCGTGTCCGGCTTCGCGGCGGCCGACAACCTGACCCACCTCGGTGCCAGCGTCACCGCGCTCGCGGAGGGCGCGCGCAACGCCGAGGAGCTGGAGAAGGCCGAGCTGCTGGAGATCCTCGGCGCGAAGGTCCTGCTCCACGAGGGTGCGACCGCGACCCTGCCTCCCGACGTCGACCTGGTCGTCACCTCGCCCGGCTTCCGCCCCGATGCGCCGCTGCTGGTGCAGGCACAGGAGCGTGGCGTTCCGGTCTGGGGCGAGGTCGAGCTGGCCTGGCGACTGCGCGACCCGGCCCACGACACGCCCTGGCTGTGCGTCACCGGCACCAACGGCAAGACCACCACCGTCCAGATGCTCGACGCGATCCTGCGCGCGGCCGGGCTGCGCAGCCGCGCGGTGGGCAACGTCGGCACCCCGATCGTCGAGGCCGTGATGGACCCCGAGCCCTACGACGTGCTCGCCGTCGAGCTGTCCAGCTTCCAGCTGCACTACACGCACACGATGAGCCCCCAGGCCGCCGCCGTGCTCAACGTCGCGGAGGACCACCTCGACTGGTACGAGTCGATGGACGACTACGTCGCCGACAAGGGACGCATCTACCAGCGCACCCAGCTCGCGTGCGTCTACAACGTGGCCGACCCGGTCACCGAGCAGCTGGTGCGCGAGGCGGACGTCGTCGAGGGCGCCCGCGCGGTCGGGTTCACGCTGGGCATGCCCGCGGTGGGCATGGTGGGCATGGTCGAGGACATCCTCGCCGACCGGGCGTTCGTCGCCCAGCGCGACAGCAGCGCCGCGGAGCTGTGCACGGTGGGGGACCTGGCCTCCGACGCACCCCACTTCGTGCAGAACGCGCTGGCCGCGGCCGCGCTCGCCCGCGCCCACGGTGTGAGCCAGGCCGCCGTACGCGACGGGCTGCGGGAGTTCCGCCCCGACGGTCACCGGATCGCGCTCGTCGCCGAGGCCGACGGGGTGGCCTGGGTCGACGACTCCAAGGCCACCAACCCGCACGCCGCGCAGTCCTCGCTGCAGGCCTACGACCGCGTCGTGTGGGTCGCCGGTGGCCTGGCCAAGGGCGCCCGCTTCGACGACCTCGTGGTGGCCGTGCGCGAGCGGCTCCGGGGAGCCGTGCTCATCGGCCGGGACCGCCAGGTCATCGCCGAGGCGCTTTCGCGACACGCACCCGATGTGCCGGTCTTGACCGTGGACGGCGGCGAGACTGGGACCCAGGACGATGGACGGGCCCTGATGGGGCGTGTCGTGGACGCGGCGGCCGGCCTGGCCGGAGCCGGGGACACGGTGCTCCTCGCGCCGGGATGCGCCTCGATGGACCAGTTCACGAGCTATGCGGCGCGAGGCGACGCCTTCGCCGCGGCAGTCCGGGACCGGCTCGACGACCAGCGCTAGGAGGAGGTGGCACGTGACCACCGCGAACCCCGAGCGCTCCACCCGTCTGCGGCGCAGCCCGTGGCCCTCCGCCTTCGGCACCTGGCGACGCGCCGTCAGCGACGCCCTCGCGCGACCGCTGACGTCGTACTACCTGCTGATGGGCGCCGCCGCGCTGCTGCTGACCATCGGGCTGATCATGGTGCTGAGCGCCTCCAGCGTCTTCTCCTTCCGCGCCACCGGCGACTCGTTCACGATCGTGCGCCGCCAGCTGATGTGGGTGATCCTCGGGCTGCCGGCGGCGTACGTCGTCAGCCGGCTGCCCCCCCGCTGGGTGCGCCGGCTCGCCTACGTCGGCTTCTCCGTCTCGCTGCTGCTGCTCGCGCTGACCGCGAAGTTCGGCGTCGAGCGCAACGGCAACACCAACTGGCTGCCCCTCGGCCCGCTGGTCATCCAGCCCTCGGAGATCGCCAAGCTCGCCCTGGTCATCTGGGCCGCCCACATCTACGCCAACAAGGAGCGCCGCCTCGCGAGCTTCCACCAGATCGTGGTGCCGGTGGTCCCGGGCATGCTGCTCGCGACCGGCCTGGTGATCTTCGGTCGTGACCTGGGCACGGCGCTGATCCTGTTCGCGATCCTGCTCGGGATGCTGTGGGTGGTGGGCGCACCGGCCCGCTTCTTCATCATGTCGTCGCTCATCGTGGGCGTCGGCGTGTTCGCGATGGCGTCGACCAACCCCGAGCGGTTCGCCCGCATCACCACGTTCATCGACCCGTTCAAGGACTTCCACGGCACGGGCTGGCAGCCTGCCCACGGCCTCTACGCCCTCTCCAGCGGCGGCACCTTCGGACAGGGCATCGGCGCCAGCCAGCAGAAGTGGGGGGACCTGCCCGAGGCCCACACCGACTTCATCTTCGCCGTGCTCGGCGAGGAGCTCGGTCTGGTCGGCACCCTCCTGGTCGTCGGGCTGTTCCTCACCATCGCCTACGCCGCGCTGCGCATCGCGCGCGAGACCGTCGACCCGTTCGTGCGCTACTGCAGCTTCGGGATCGTGGTGTGGCTGATCGGCCAGATGATCGTCAACGTCGGCATGGTGCTCGCCCTGCTGCCGGTCATCGGCATCCCGCTCCCGCTCGTGTCCTACGGCGGGTCCAGCCTGCTGCCCACCCTCGTCGCCCTCGGCCTGCTCGTCGGGTTCGCCCGCCGCGAGCCGGAGGCCGCCCGGGCCCTGGCCCAGCGCAAGAGGGTCCGCTCCGCGGGCCTCTCCGCGCGATGAGACGATTCGGCTGATGCGCGTCCTGCTCGCCGGCGGTGGAACCGCCGGCCACACCTCACCCCTGCTCGCCACCGCCGACGCCCTGCGGCGGCTCGACCCGAGCGTGGAGATCACCTGCCTCGGCACGCCCCGCGGCCTGGAGAGCACGGTGGTCCCGGCCGCCGGCTACCCCCTCGAGCTGATCCCCCCGGTGCCGCTGCCCCGGCGCCCCAACGCCGACCTCCTGCGCGTGCCCGGGCGGCTGCGCGGCGCGGTGAAGGAGACCCTTGCGGTCTTCGACCGGGTCCGGCCCGACGTGGTCGTCGGCTACGGCGGCTACGTGTCGATGCCCGCCTACCTCGCCGCCCGCCGGCGCCGGCTGCCGCTCGTGGTCCACGAGCAGAACACCGTGCCGGGCCTGGCCAACAAGGCGGGCGCACGGGTCGCCGCGCGGGTCGCCGTCAGCTTCCCGGACACCCCGCTGCCCCGGGCCGAGTACGTCGGGCTGCCGATCCGCCGGATGATCTCCCAGCTCGACCGGGCCGCGCTGCGCGAGGAGGCCCGCGCCTTCTTCGGCCTCGACCCGGACCGGCCGACGCTCGTGGTCACCGGCGGGTCGCAGGGCGCGCGCCGGCTCAACCAGGCGGTCTCGGGCGCGGCCTCCGCCCTCGGTGACGCCGGGGTCCAGGTGCTGCACGTCGTCGGGCCCAAGGGCGAGGCCACCCCGGCCGCGCCGTCCTCGACGGGAGCGCCGTACGTCGTGGTCGGGTTCGTGGACCGCATGGACCTGGCTCTGGCCGCGGCCGATCTCATGGTGTGCCGGGCCGGTGCGTCCAGCGTCGTCGAGGCCGCGGCCACCGGCGTGCCCGCCATCTTCGTCCCGCTGCCGATCGGCAACGGCGAGCAGGTGCGCAACGCCCAGCCGGTGGTCGACGCCGGGGGAGCGCTGCTGGTCGCCGACGCCGACCTGACGCCTGAGTGGGTGGCCGGCCACGTGCCCGCCCTGGCCACCGACCCCGCGCGGCTCGCCGCCATGAGCGCGGCGGCGACCGCGCTCGTCCCACGCGACGCCGACGAGAGGCTGGCCGCGATCGTGCTCGAGGCGGCCGGCTCGTGAAGGTCCCCGTCCCCGACGTCCTCACCCCCGCGGAGCGGCTCGGCCGCGTCCACTTCGTCGGCATCGGCGGTGCGGGCCTGTCCGGCATCGCCCGGATCATGCTCGCGCGCGAGATGACGGTCAGCGGCAGCGACGGCACCGACTCGCCGACGCTGGAGGCCCTGCGTGGGCTCGGCGCCCGGGTCTGGCTCGGCCACGACGCCGCGCACGTCGCCGACGCCGACACCGTCGTGGTCTCGACCGCGGTGCGCGAGGACAACCCCGAGTACGTCGAGGCCGTACGGCGCGGGCTCCCGGTGCTGCCGCGCTCAGCGGCGGTGGCCGCGGTCATGGCCGGGCGCCGCGTGGTGGCCGTCGCCGGCACCCACGGCAAGACGACCACGACCTCGCTGCTGACCGTGGCCCTGCAGGCCGCCGGTGCGGACCCGACGTACGCGATCGGGGGCGACCTGTCGCAGACCGGCACCAACGCGGCCGAGGGCGGCGGCGAGCTGTTCGTCGCGGAGGCCGACGAGAGCGACGGCGCCTTCCTGGTCTACGAGCCGTACGCCGCGGTGGTCACCAACGTGGAGGCCGACCACCTCGACCAGTGGGGCACCGAGGAGGCCTACCGCGCCGCCTTCGACGAGTTCGCCGGGCGCGTCGACCGCGACGGGTTCCTGGTCTGCATCGTCGACGACCCGGGCGCCGCGCGGCTCGCGGACCTCGCGCGTGCCGGGGGCCTGCGCGTGGTCGGCGTCGGTGAGGGCGCCGGCGACCTGCAGGTGACCGACCTGGCCTTCGAGGGCACCACCTCGTCGTTCACCGTGGTGGACGAGGGGCGTGAGCTGGGCCGCGTCACGCTGCGCATCCCGGGGCGTCACTACGTCCTGGACGCCGCCGCCGCCCTGGCTGCCGGGCTGCGCCTGGGCTACGGCTTCGACGACCTGCGCCGGGGCCTGGAGGGCTTCGGCGGCACCCGCCGCCGCATGGAGGCCAAGGGCGAGGCCGGGGGAGTGCGGGTCTACGACAGCTACGCCCACCACCCCGCCGAGATCGCCGGCGACCTGGCCGCCGCCCGCGCGGTCGCGGGGGACGGCCGCGTCGTGGTGGCCTACCAGCCACACCTGGTCTCCCGCACCCGGATCTTCGGGACCGCGATGGGTCAGGCGCTCGGTGCGGCCGACGAGGTCGTCGTGCTGGACGTCTACCTCGCGCGCGAGGAGGCCGACCCGGACGTCACCGGGGCGCTGGTCGCCGACGCCGTGCCCCTGCCCGCGGAGCGCGTCGCGTTCGTGGCGGACCTGGACGACGCCCCCGCCGAGGTCGTGCGCCGCTCGCGGCCGGGCGACCTCGTGCTCACCCTCGGTGCCGGCACCGTGACCGAGCTCGGGCCCCGCATCCTGGCGCTGCTGGAGGGCACCGATGGCTAGGGGCGGCGGCGCCGGTCTTGACGACGAGGACCGCACTGCCCTGCAGACCCGGCGTCGCTTCGCGCGCCGCCAGTGGCGCCGCCGCTGGCTGGTGTGGAAGTACGTCGTCAGCGCGCTCGCGCTCATGCTCCTGCTCGGCGGCGGGCTCTACACCGTCTACCTCTCCGACGCCCTCGCGGTCGACGGCGTCGAGGTCACCGGCGAGACGACGCTGAGCGACGACGACGTACGCGCCGCGGCGCGCGTGCCGATGGGCGAGCCGCTCGCGCGCGTCGACCTGGACGCGATCCGGGCCCGGCTGGCGGGCCTGGCCGTCGTCCGCTCGGTCGAGGTGTCACGGCAGTGGCCGCACGAGGTGCTGATCGCCATCGAGGAGCGCACCGCCGTCGCCGTGGTGGAGATCGCCGGGTCGCTGCGCGGCCTGGACCGAGACGGCGTGGTCTTCGGCACTCTCGCCAAGGCCCCCGCTGGTCTGCCCCGGGTGCAGACGTCGGCCGAGACCAGCGGGGAGGCGCTGCGCGAGGCCGCCCTGGTCGTCGCCGCCCTGCCCGAGGACCTGGCCGGGCAGGTCGACCACGTCGAGGTGCGCACGGTGGACAGCATCACCCTCCAGCTCCGGGGCGGCCGCGAGGTGCGCTGGGGGAGCTCGGCACAGTCCGAGGACAAGGCGCGCGTCCTCGAGCAGCTCCTGGGCCAGAAGGCCGAGGAGTACTACGACGTCTCGGTTCCCGGCACCCCGACCCTGAAGTAGCGCAAGTCCATCTCCGGCGCGGCGTGTCTGCGCCGCACCCGCCGCCTCGATGCCTAGTGTCTTCTTCACGACGAGGTTGACATAACTATAACCCTCAGCCTGAGGGTCAGGGTTCTCGACCCGCCAACTTCCCCGAGCCGGACCCGTCCCACCCAAGAGCACACACCAGAGCACGTACTTCCGAGAGGTGAAGCCGCCGTGGCAGCTGCACAGAACTACCTGGCCATCATCAAGGTCGTGGGCATCGGTGGGGGCGGTGTCAACGCCGTCAACCGGATGATCGAGGTCGGCCTGAAGGGCGTCGAGTTCATCGCGATCAACACCGACGCCCAGGCACTGCTGATGAGCGACGCCGACGTCAAGCTCGACATCGGCCGTGAGCTCACCCGCGGCCTCGGTGCCGGCGCCAACCCCGACGTCGGGGCCCGCGCCGCCGAGGACCACGCCGACGAGATCGAAGAGGTCATGAAGGGCGCCGACATGGTCTTCGTGACCGCCGGCGAGGGTGGCGGCACCGGCACCGGCGGAGCGCCCGTCGTGGCCCGCATCGCGCGCTCGCTCGGCGCGCTGACCATCGGCGTGGTCACCCGCCCGTTCGCGTTCGAGGGTCGCCGCCGCGCGGGCTCGGCCGACGAGGGCATCGCGCAGCTGCGCGAGGAGGTCGACACCCTCATCGTCATCCCCAACGACCGGCTGCTCTCGATCAGCGACCGCAACGTGTCGGTGCTCGACGCGTTCAAGCAGGCCGACCAGGTCCTGCTCCAGGGCGTCTCGGGCATCACCGACCTGATCACCACCCCCGGCCTGATCAACCTCGACTTCGCCGACGTCAAGTCGGTCATGGCCAACGCCGGCTCCGCCCTCATGGGCATCGGCTCGGCCCGCGGCGAGGACCGTGCGGTCGCCGCCGCGGAGATGGCCGTGTCCAGCCCGCTGCTCGAGGCCTCCATCGACGGCGCCCACGGCGTGCTGCTCTCCATCGCCGGCGGCTCCGACCTCGGCCTGTTCGAGATCAACACCGCGGCCGCCCTCGTCGCCGACGCCGTCCACCCCGAGGCCAACATCATCTTCGGCGCCACGATCGACGACGCGCTCGGCGACGAGGTCCGCGTCACCGTGATCGCCGCGGGCTTCGACGGCGGCACGCCCAAGCGCAAGGAGGAGGGCAACGTCCTGCGCCGCGACCCCAAGCCGCAGCAGACGCAGGCCGAGACCCGCGCCGCGGCCGCCGCGGTCGCCACCCGCCGCAAGGACGAGCCCGTGGAGGCCGACCGGCCCCAGGAGACCGAGCGGGTGCTCGCCAGCGCGCGCACGACCCCGGCCGAGGCGACCACCCCGGCGCCCAAGGCGGCGCCGGCCCCGGTGGTCTACGACGACGACGACCTCGACATCCCGGACTTCCTGAAGTAGCGGCTTGTACGCCTACCGCACTGCCCTCGGCCCCGTCGAGCTGTCGTTCACCGACCGGCTCGGCGGGGTCAGCGGCGTCCCGTTCGACTCGCTCAACCTCGCCCTCGAGGGGGACGACGACCCGCAGGCGTGTGCGCGCAACCTGCGGATCGTGCTCGACGACTTCGCCCCCGGCGACCGGCTCGCCGACCTGCACCAGGTCCACGGCTGCGAGGTGGCGATCCCCGGTGAGGGGGCCGGTGAGGGCGTGCGCCCCGACGCCGACGGGATCGTCACCGACGCCCCCGGCGTGACCCTGATGGTGCGCGCCGCCGACTGCGTGCCGGTGCTCCTGGCCGACCCGGCCGCCGGCGTCGTCGGTGCCGCCCACGCCGGGCGCCCCGGGCTGGCCGCCGGCGTCGTCCCGGCCACGCTCGCGCGGATGTGCGAGCTGGGGGCCTCCGAGGTCACCGCCTGGGTCGGCCCGCACGTGTGCGGCGCCTGCTACGAGGTACCGGCCGAGATGCGCGACGAGGTGGGCACCGTGGTCCCCGAGGCGGTCGCCACCACGTCGTGGGGCACGCCGTCGCTCGACCTCGGGGCCGGGGTCCGTGCCCAGCTCGAGGCCGGCGGGGTCACGGTCGTCGACGCCGCCCGGTGCACCCGCGAGAGCGCGGACCTCTACTCCTACCGCCGTGACGGCCGGAAGGCCGGGCGCCAGGCCGGCCTGGTCAGGCTGCGCCCATGAGCGCCCGCCGCGACGAGCTCGCCGCCAACCTGGCCGTGGTGCGCGGTCGCATCGCCGACGCCTGCGAGAGCGCGGGCCGCGACGCCTCCGACGTACGACTCACGGTCGTGACCAAGTTCTTTGGAGCCTCCGACGTCCGGTTGCTGGCCGAGCTGGGGGTCACGGACGTCGGTGAGAACCGCCACCAGGAGGCGGAGGCGAAGGCCGACGAGTGCGCCGACCTCGGCCTGCGCTGGCACTTCATCGGCGGGCTGCAGAGCAACAAGGCCGCCGCCGTCGCGCGCTATGCCGACGTCGTGGAGTCCCTGGACCGGCCCAAGCTCGTCGCCGGCCTCGACCGCGGCGCGGGGGAGCGCGGCCGCGACGTCGACGTGCTCCTGCAGGTGAGCCTGGACCCGCCCGGCACCGCCCACCGCGCGGGCGCCGATCCGGCCGCGCTGGAGGACCTGGCCGCCGCCGTCGAGGCTGCCGATCACCTGTCGCTGAAGGGGCTGATGGCCGTCGCGCCCCTCGGCGCCGACCCGGCGCAGGCGTTCGCGCGGCTGGCCGAGGTGCGCGCCGACGTGCTCGCGCGCCACCCCTCCGCCACGTGGCTGTCGGCGGGCATGAGCGGCGACCTCGAGCAGGCCGTCGCGGCCGGCGCGACACACGTGCGCATAGGCTCCGCGGTGCTCGGAACCAGGCCGCGGTTCAAGTAGTGTCCAGATCAGAGATGGCGCGCCCCGACGGGGCGCCCGAGCTTCGGAGGCAAACGTCATGAGCGGTGCGATGCGCAGGATCGGTGAGTACCTCGGCCTGCTCGAGGACACCGGGCGATACGACGAGTACGACGGCGACGACTACGACACGCAGCACACGGCGCCGGTCGCGGCCGCGCCCCGCACGCAGCGTCTCAAGGAGACCCGTCCCGCCCCCGTCGCCGACCTCTCCGAGCGTCGCCGGCACGCGCCCGTCCCCTCGGGCGTCTCCGGCGTGGTGGCCGAGCTGTCGCGGATCACGACCCTGCACCCGCGCACCTACAACGAGGCGCGCACGGTCGGGGAGAACTTCCGCGAGGGCGTGCCCGTGATCATGAACCTCTCGGAGATGGACGACGCCGACGCCAAGCGCCTCGTGGACTTCGCCGCCGGGCTCGTGTTTGCGACGCGTGGCACCATCGAGCGCGTCACCAGCAAGGTGTTCCTGCTCTCCCCGCCCAACGTCACGGTCGCCGCCGAGGACAAGCAGCGGATCGCCGAGGGTGGCTTCTTCAACCAGAGCTAGGTATTCGTGGAAACTGTCGGACGGGTCATCGATGTCGTCCTCTGGATCTTCATCGGCATGCTCTGGGTCCGCTTCGTCGTGGACTGGGTGCAGGTCTTCGCACGCTCGTGGTCGCCTCGCGGGCCGATCCTGGTGGTGCTCGAGGTGGTCTACTCGATCACCGACCCGCCCATCCAGGCGCTGCGTCGGGTGATCCCACCGCTGCGGATCGGGAGCTTCGCGCTCGACCTCAGCTTCCTGATCGTGATGATCGGCGCCTACCTTCTGAGGTATCTCAACGCGGCGGTGCTCCTGCAGTAGTGACGCCACGTCACACCAGTCCCACGCAGGCGCTATTGTTTCGACGGACACATACTGCTCGAACCGAACAAGAATTGGGTGAGGTCATGCCGCTGACGCCTGAGGACGTGAGCAACAAGCGATTCACGCCTGTCCGGCTCCGTGAGGGCTACGACATGGGCGAGGTCGACCAGTTCCTCGACGAGGTGGAGGCCGAGCTCGCGCGTCTCACCAAGGAGAACGACGACCTGCGCGCCAAGCTCGCCTCGGCCCAGAGCGGGTCGTCGAGCGGTGCCTCGGCTCCGGCCGAGACCGCTCCGCAGCCGGTCGTGGTCGAGAAGGCTCCCGAGCCCGAGCCCATCCGCGAGGCGCCGGCTCCCGCACCGGCCGCCGTGGCTCCCGCCCCGGAGACCATCCGGATCGAGACCGTGCCTCAGGCCTCCAACGCCGCCGCGCGGCTGCTGGAGATCGCCACGCGCAACGCCGACGAGCTCGTCGAGGACGCCAAGAACCAGGCCGACAAGATCGTCGGCGAGGCTCGCACCAAGGCCGAGCGCCTCGAGCACGAGTCGAAGAGCAAGGCCGACCGCCTCGAGGCCGACGCCCGCACCCGCTCGCAGATGCTCGACGCCGAGACCGCGGAGCGCCGCCAGCAGCTCTTCGGCGACCTCGAGAAGGAGCGCGACAAGCTCAGCCTCGACGTCGAGAACCTGCGCTCCTTCGAGCGCGAGTACCGCTCGCGGCTCAAGAGCTACTTCACCCAGCAGCTCGAGGCGCTCCAGGGCAGCGGCGACTCGGCCGCCCCCTCGGGCGACCAGCCGCCGGCGCCCAAGCGCCTGCGCTCGATCCTGGGCGAGGACGAGGGCTGAGGCTCCTTCCAGCGTGACGAGAACGGCCGGCCCCCTCGGGCCGGCCGTTCTCTCGCATTTGCGGCGGGGCGGTTTGAGCGGCCTGCGCGCACCGGCTACCCTCCGTGCAGCCCGTGGCGTAGATCACGGTGTACCGGTCACAGGAGGCGGCATCCCATGGCTCGCAGCACCAGGAAGTCCCTGGCCGGGCAGGCCGCTTCAGCGGCCCGCAAGGTGATCTCGCGGCGGCCCGCCAAGGCCGCCGCCGCGGCGGTCAAGGCGGCGGCGCCCGCCACGAAGGCGGCACCGCCGACGAAGAAGGCGGCCCCTGCCGCGAAGAAGGCGGCACCGGCGAAGAAGGCCGCGCCCGCCGCGAAGAAGGCGGCCCCTGCCGCGAAGAAGGCGGCGCCGGCGAAGAAGGCGGCACCCGCCGCCAAGAAGGTCGCGCCCGCCGCTCAGAAGACCGCACCCGCGGCGAAGAAGGCCGCGCCGGCGAAGAAGGCCGCGCCCGCGGCGAAGAAGGCCGCGCCTGCGAAGAAGGCCGCGCCCGCCGCCAAGAAGGCGGCCCCTGCTGCGAAGAAGGCCGCGCCCGCGAAGAAGACGGCGCCCGCCAAGAGGACCGCCGCCGATCTGGTGGTCAAGGAGGGCGAGGGTGCCTGGACCAAGGCGGAGCTGAAGGAGGTGCTCGACGAGCTGCATGCCCAGCGCACCCACAGCACTGCGATCGTCGCGACCCAGGAGGAGGAGCTCTCCGATCTGCTGCGCAACGCCGGTGACGGCGCCGGCCAGGACCAGGCCGACATGGGCGCGACCAGCTTCGAGCGCGACCACGAGCTCACCGTGCTCAACAACGAGCGCGACAAGCTCGCGCAGATCGAGCGGGCCGTGGGGCGCATCGACGACGGCACCTACGGTGTCTGCGAGTCGTGCGGCAGCCCCATCGGCAAGATGCGTCTCATGGCATTCCCCCGTGCGACACTGTGCATGCCATGCAAGCAGCGCGAGGAACGTCGCTGAGCGACGACACCACGTCCCAGCCAGCCCACCAGGACCCCCGGCGTCGACGGCGCCTCTGGGCCCGGTTCGCCGCCGTCGTCCTGGTCTTCTATGCCATCGACGTCGTCAGCAAGATCGTGGCCGTGGACCGGCTCACCGGTCGTGAGGACATCCCGGTCGTCGGTGACCTGCTGGTCCTGCACCTGACCCGCAACCCGGGAGCGGCGTTCAGCGCCGGCACCGAGTTCACCGAGGTGCTCAGCTGCATCGCGATCGCGGCGGTCGGCATCGTGCTCTGGCTGAGCCGCCGCATCGGCAGCGCCGGCTGGGCGTTCGGCCTGGGGCTGCTCCTGGCCGGGGTCGCCGGCAACCTGACCGACCGCCTGCTGCGCGAGCCGGGCCCGCTGCGCGGACACGTCATCGACTTCCTGATGCTGCCCAACTGGCCGGTCTTCAACATCGCCGACATGTGCATCAACGTCGCCGCCGGGGTGATCCTCATCCAGGCGTTCCGCGGGGTGCGCATCGACGGCACCCGCGAGTCCCAAGAGCACGACGACGACCCCGAAACCCAGGAGCCCACCGAGTGAGCCAGACCGACCACCGCAGCCTGCAGGTTCCCGACGGGCTGGCCGGTGAGCGTGTGGACGCCGCGATCGCGCAGATGTTCGGGCTGTCGCGCACCCGCGCCGCCGACCTCATCTCGCAGGGCCTGGTCACCGTCGACGGTGGCGGGGTGGCCAAGAGCGACCGGGTGCTGCCCGGGGCGCGGCTGGACGTGACGATCCCGCACGAGCGCGACGCCCTCGCGGTCGTGCCCGAGATCGTCGAGGGCATCAAGATCATCCACGACGACGACTCCATCGTGGTGATCGACAAGCCCGTCGGCGTCGCGGTCCACCCCTCCCCGGGCTGGTCGGGCCCGACGGTCGTCGGGCACCTGGCCGGCGCCGGATTCCGGATCGCGACCAGCGGCGCGCCCGAGCGCCAGGGGATCGTGCAGCGTCTGGACGTGGGGACGTCGGGGGTCATGGTCATCACCAAGTCCGAGCACGCGTACTCGCTGCTCAAGAACGCGTTCCGCCGGCGCACCGTCGACAAGACCTACCACGCGCTCGTCCAGGGCCACCCCGACCCGCACGAGGGCACGATCGACGCCCCGATCGGCCGGCACCCCAAGGCCGACTACAAGTTCGCGGTCATGGCCGACGGCCGGGCCAGCATCACCCACTACTCGACGCTCGAGGCCCACCGCTTCGCCAGCCTGCTCGAGGTGCACCTCGAGACCGGTCGCACGCACCAGATCCGGGTGCACATGGCGGCGCTGAAACACCCCTGCGTCGGCGACATCACCTACGGCGCGGACCCCTCGCTGTCGCGCCGGGTCGGCCTCGAGCGTCAGTGGCTGCACGCCGTACGGCTCGGCTTCGAGCACCCCGACAGTGGCGCCTACGTGGAGTACGAGTCCACCTATCCCGACGACCTCTCGCGTGCGCTCGAGGTCATCCGGAATGCCGACTGAGCTGGTCCTGCGACCGGGCGTCGCGAGCGACGCCGCGGCCCTGGCCCTGGTGCACCTCGAGGCCCGCGCTGCGGCGCCGATGCCGCCGTCGGTGCATCCGGAGCTCGAGGTCCGGGCCTGGCTCTCCGGGCGCCTCACCACCGACGAGGTCTGGGTCGCCGAGTACGCCGGCCGGGTCGCCGGCTACGCGCGGCTGACCGACGCCTGGCTGGACGACCTGTACGTCGCGCCGGGCGATGCGCGCCGCGGCATCGGCTCGGCGCTGCTCGACCTGGCGAAGTCGCGCCGGCCCGGAGGCTTCTGCCTGTGGGTCTTCGAGTCCAACGCCCCGGCACGGGCGTTCTACGCCCGCCACGGGCTCGTGGAGCTGGAGCGCACGGACGGCTCGGCCAACGAGGAGAAGGCGCCCGACCTGCGCCTGGCCTGGCCGGGCGAGGACCCGGTGGCCTTCCTCCGCGGCCTCGCCGATGAGGTCGAGGAGCAGCTCGCGGACCTGCTCGCGCGCCGCGCGGCGCTGGCGCGGGCGCTGCGAGCCGCCACCGGCCCGTGCTGACGGCGGTCGTCCTGACGCTGCTCGGCTCCGTCGCGCACGCGGCGTGGAACCTGCTCGCGAGCCGGGCGCACGCGGAGGACGCCCGGGTGTTCGTGTGGGTCTACTCGATGTTCTCGCTGGTGGCCCTGGCCCCCGCCGCCGCCGTGGCGCTGGCACGCGGCGCGGACCTCTCCTGGACCCTCGTCGCCGCGAGCGCGCTGAGCGCCGTCCTCCACACCGCCTACGCGGTGTCGCTGCAGGCGGCGTACTCGCGCAGCGACCTCAACGTCACCTACCCGGTGGCGCGTGGGCTCGGCCCCGTGCTGGCCTCCGCCTTCGCCGTCGTGGTGCTGCAGGAGCGGCTCAGCCCGGTCGGGTGGGCCGGGATCGCCCTGATCACCGCGGGCGTGGGCGTGGTCTCCACCGGCGCGGCGCCGGCGCACCTGCAGGCGAGGCGGGCGGCCGGCGTGCGATGGGGCGTCCTGATCGCCTTCGCGATCGCCGCCTACACGCTCTGGGACGCGCACGCCGTCGCCGGGCTCGGCGTGGACCCGGTGCTGTACTACGCCGTCGGCGGGGTGTGGATGTGTGGCGTGCTCACCGTCTCCAGCGGCGCCCGGCTGCGCCTGGCCGGCGAGGTCGCCCGGCGGCACTGGCGCACGGGCGCGGCGGTGGCCGTGCTGTCGCCGGTGGCCTACGTCCTGGTGCTCGTGGCGCTGACGATGGCCCCGGTCTCGGTGGTCGCGCCGCTGCGCAGCACCAGCATCGTCATCGGCAGCCTGCTGGCCTGGTGGTGGCTCGGCGAGGCCCACGGCGCACGCCGGCTGGTGGGTGCCGTGGTGGTCACCGCCGGGGTGGCGGCGCTGGTGCTCGGCTGAGCCCGCGATGTCGGTGCGGGGTGCCACCATGCTCGAAGCGGTTCGCGTAGGCTGACGGTCTTCCCCCAGCGAGACGACCGGAGCCTGGTGCCAGCGATGGTGCCGGGATGCCGAGGCCGCTGTCGCATGCCCGATCTCGACCGGCGAGGAGCGCCCCGCAGACCATGACCACCGGCTCCGACTCCTTCGTCCACCTCCACGTCCACACCGAGTACTCCATGCTCGACGGGGCGGCCCGGCTGGGTGCGCTGACGGAGCGGGCGGCGGAGCTCGGGATGCCGGCCGTGGCGATGACCGACCACGGCAACGTCTTCGGCGCCTACGAGTTCTACTCCAAGGCGAAGAAGGCCGGCGTCAAGCCGATCATCGGCATCGAGGCCTACTTCACCCCCAACATCTCCCGCTTCGAGCGCAAGGGCGTCAACTTCTACGGTGGCGGGCCCGACGACGTCTCCGCCCGCGGCGCCTACACCCACATGACGCTGCTCTCGGAGTCGACCGAGGGCATGCACAACCTGTTCCGGCTCTCGACCGGCGCCTGGCGCGACGGCTTCTTCAAGCACCCGCGCATGGACCGTGAGCTGCTCTCGCAGCACGGCAAGGGCATCATCGGCACCACCGGCTGCCCCTCGGGGGAGGTCCAGGTCCACCTGCGCCACGGCAACTACGACGCCGCCCGCACCGTGGCCGGGGAGTTCCAGGACATCCTGGGGCGCGACAACTACTTCCTCGAGCTGATGGACCACGGCCTCGACATCGAGACCCGGGTCAAGGACGGCCTGCTGCGCCTCGCCAAGGACCTCTCGATCCCGCTGCTGGCCACCAACGACTCCCACTACGTGATGCGGGAGGACGCCAAGAGCCAGGAGCACCTGCTCTGCATCAACTCCGGCTCGACGATGGACATCCCCGCCGGCGACGGCCCGGGCCAGCGGTTCGCGTTCAACGGCGACGGCTACTACCTCAAGTCCGCCGCCGAGATGCGCGACACCTGGCGCGACTTCCCCGAGGCCTGCGACAACACCCTGCTCATCGCGGAGCGCTGCGACGTGCAGTTCACCGAGGGCAACGGCACCTTCATGCCGCGCTTCCCCTGCCCGCCGGGGGAGAACGAGGACTCCTGGCTGGTCAAGGAGGTCGAGAAAGGGCTGCGCTTCCGCTACCCCGGCGGCGTGCCCGACAAGGTCCGCAAGCAGGCCGACTTCGAGGTCGGCGTCATCACCCAGATGGGTTTCCCGGGCTACTTCCTGGTGGTCGCCGACTTCATCAACTGGGCCAAGGACAACGGCATCCGGGTCGGGCCGGGCCGTGGCTCCGGCGCCGGCTCGATGGTCGCCTACGCGATGCGCATCACCGACCTCGACCCCCTCGAGCACGGCCTGATCTTCGAGCGCTTCCTCAACCCCGACCGGGTCTCCATGCCCGACTTCGACATCGACTTCGACGAGCGCCGGCGCGGCGAGGTCATCCGCTACGTCTCCGACAAGTACGGCGACGACCGGGTCTCGATGATCGTCACCTACGGCACGATCAAGGCCAAGCAGGCCGTCAAGGACTCCAGCCGCATCCTGGGCTACCCCTTCGCCATGGGCGACCGCATCACCAAGGCCATGCCGGCCTCGGTCATGGGCAAGGACGTCCCGCTCAAGGAGATCTTCGACCCGGCCCACAAGCGCTACGGCGAGGGCGGGGAGTTCCGCAGCCTCTACGACGGCGACGCCGACGTGAAGCGCGTCGTCGACACCGCCATCGGCATCGAGGGCCTCAAGCGCCAGTGGGGCGTGCACGCGGCCGGCGTGATCATGTCCAGCGAGCCGCTGATCGACATCATCCCGATGCTCAAGCGCCCCGCCGACGGCGCGATGATCACCCAGTTCGACTACCCGACGTGCGAGGCGCTCGGGCTGATCAAGATGGACTTCCTGGGGCTGCGCAACCTCACGGTCCTCGACGACGCGGTCAAGAACATCCAGGCCAACCGCGGCGAGACCGTGGTGCTCGAGGAGCTGCCGCTCACCGACGAGGCGACCTACGGGCTGCTCCAGCGCGGCGACACCCTCGGGGTCTTCCAGCTCGACGGCGGGCCGATGCGGGCGCTGCTGCGCTCGATGAAGCCCGACACCTTCGAGGACATCTCGGCCGTCGGCGCGCTCTACCGTCCCGGCCCCATGGGCGCCGACTCGCACAACAAGTACGCCCGCCGCAAGACCGGCCGCGAGCCGGTCGACCCGCTCCACCCCGAGCTGGCCGAGGCGCTCGAGGACATCCTCGGCGAGACCTACGGCCTGATCGTGTACCAGGAGCAGGTCATGGCCATCGCCCAGAAGCTCGCGGGCTACACGCTGGGCCAGGCCGACATCCTGCGTCGCGCGATGGGCAAGAAGAAGAAGGAGGAGCTGGACAAGCAGTTCGCCGGCTTCTCGGCCGGCATGCAGGAGCGCGGCTTCTCGGCCCACGCCATCAAGACCCTGTGGGACACCCTCCTGCCGTTCTCCGACTACGCCTTCAACAAGGCGCACTCGGCGGCCTACGGGCTGGTGTCCTACTGGACGGCCTACCTCAAGGCCAACTACCCCGCCGAGTACATGGCCGCGCTGCTCACGTCCACCAAGGACGACAAGGACAAGTCGGCGATCTACCTCAACGAGTGCCGCCGGATGAAGATCCAGGTGCTCCCGCCCGACGTCAACGAGTCGGCGAGCAACTTCACCCCGGTCGGCCACGACATCCGCTTCGGCCTGACCGCCATCCGCAACGTCGGCGCCAACGTCGTCGACGGGATCGTGGCGGCTCGCGCCGAGCACGGCCGCTACGAGTCCTTCGACGACTTCCTGAGCAAGGTGCCGGCGGTCGTGTGCAACAAGCGGGTGATCGAGTCGCTGATCAAGGCCGGCGCCTTCGACGAGCTCAAGCACCGGCGCCGCGCCCTGGTCGCGATCCACGAGAGCGCCATCGACCAGTACATCGACATCAAGAAGAACGAGGCGATCGGCCAGGACTCGCTCTTCGGGGGCCTGGAGGACGAGGTCGGGGGAGGCTTCGCGATGACGGTCGCGATCCCGGACATCGAGGAGTGGGACAAGACGACCCTGCTGGGCCACGAGCGCGACATGCTCGGGCTCTACGTCTCCGACCACCCGCTGCTCGGCCTCGAGCACGTGCTCTCCAACGGCACCGACTGCACGATCGGCCAGCTGGTCCTCGACGAGGACCGAGCCGACGGGTCCACGGTCACCGTGAGCGGGCTGGTCACCTCCGTGCAGCGCAAGATCACCAAGCGCGGCGACGCCTGGGCGATGGTCAGCCTGGAGGACCTCGAGGGCGCGATCGACGTGCTGCTGTTCCCCAGCTCCTACCAGCTCGCCAGCCCCTACCTCGTCGAGGACGCCATCCTCACGGTCAAGGGCCGGCTCAGCCGCAGCAAGGACCAGCCCGAGCTGCACGGCCAGGAGGTGACCGTCCCCGACCTGTCCGACGGCCCCTCGGGCCCGGTCGTGATCAAGCTGCCGCAGACCCGGGTCAACGGCGACACCGTCGACCGGCTCAAGGACGTGCTCCGCACCCACCCCGGGGTGACCGAGGTGCACCTGAAGGTGCTGATGCGCGAGAAGACGCTGGTGATGCGCATCGGCGACCACCACCGGGTCTCCCCGAGCCCGGCGCTGTTCGCCGACCTCAAGCAGCTGCTCGGGCCCGGATGCCTCGCGGGGTGAGCCACCCGCCCGCCCCGGCCGGTCACGACCGTGCCGCCTGGCGACCGGTCGCCCGGCAGGTCGGTCTGGCGCTCGCGCTGTACGCCGTCGTGGGCGCCGCGGCCGGGTGGGTCTGGTTCCGGCTCTGGGACCCGGTGAGCGGCGTCGTCTACGACGGCACGTGGTACCGCGACTCCGCCGGGCTGCGCGGCGAGTTCACCAGCACCGGCTGGTTCGTGGTGGTGTCGGCGGTCGTGGGGCTGGTGCTCGGCGCGGCCTGCGCCTGGCTGCTCGACCGCTCCGAGCTCGCGACGCTGGTCGCGGTCCTCGTGGGCGCGGTGCTGGCGACCTACCTGATGTGGCGCGTCGGGCTGGCCCTGAGCCCGGCCGACCCCGAGGAGGTGGCGCGCACGGCCGCCGACGGGGACCGGGTCTCCTCGCGCATCGAGGTGTCGGGCGGCAGCCCGTTCCTGGTCCTGCCGCTGGCGTCCCTCGCCGCCCTGGTCGTCGTCTACGTGGGCCTGCCGAAACGCCGCGGCGAGCGCGGTTGAGCGGCCGGCGCCGAGGGTAGGCTCCCGCCGAACCACACGGCCAGGGGGCCCGTCCGGGTCCCTCTCCGCGTGCTCACCGCCTGTCCGCTTCCACCCTGGGGGTCCCCGTGTCCGACAACCTTCCGCCCGCCGGCCCGCCGTCCGGCCCCCCGTGGGGACAGCCTCCGAGCATGCAGCCCCCGCCGTACTCGCCCCCGCCTCCGCCCTACACCCCGCCGGCCGGCCGGCCCGGCGGGCCACCGGCCGGACCGCCCAGCGGCCCGCCGGTCGGACCGCCGCCGCCCGAGTACCTCGAGGCCGGTGGCGGTTACCCGCTGCCGCCGCGCCCCCGGTCGGGCGGCGGTAAGAAGAAGTACATCCTCGGCGGGGTCGGCGTCGTCGCCCTCGGCGCGGTGGGCGTCGGCGCGTGGGCCGCCGTGTCGTTCTTCAGCACCGGTGCTCAGCCCGCGGAGGCGCTCCCCGCGGGCACGATCGGCTACGTCAGCATCGACCTCGACCCGAGCGGTGGGCAGAAGATCGAGGCCATGCGCACGCTGCGCAAGTTCCCCGCGTTCAAGGACAAGGTCGGCCTCGACACCGACGACGACCTGCGCAAGAAGCTCTTCGAGCAGATGCAGGACGACGAGGTCTGCCCCGACATCGACTACGGCGAGGACATCGAGCCCTGGCTCGGCGACCGCGTGGCGGTCGCGGCCGTCGACACCGGCAAGGGCGACGACGGCGAGGACACCCCCTCCCCGGTCCTGGTGGTGCAGGTCAAGGACGCCGATGCTGCCGAGGACGGCCTCGCCAAGCTCCGTGACTGCGCCACGGGCGACAGCGCCGAGGGCTCGTCCGGGGAGGGCGAGGAGACCGAGCAGATCGGCGGCTGGTCCGTCGACGGCGACTGGGCCGTCGTCGCGGAGACGACCGAGATCGCCGAGCAGGTCGCCGACGACGCCGCCGAGAGCAGCCTGGCCGACGACGAGGACTTCCAGCGCTGGACCGACGAGGCCGGCGACCCGGGCATCCTGACGGCGTACGCCGCGCCGGAGGCCGGCAAGGTGTTGGCCGAGTCCGCGAGCGGTCTCGGCGCGCTCGGCGCCACGGTGGCCTGCGAGGCGAACCCCCTCGAGCAGGTCGAGCCCTATGACCCAAGCTCGACCGAGCTGCCCGACTACGACGACTACGACTACGACTACGACAGCGACTCCGAGTGCGAGGACGCCCTGCAGCCCGACGCGGCCGGCGAGGCGACCGACGAGCTGCAGGCGATGTTCGAGGAGTTCCAGGGCGCGGCGCTGACCGTGCGCTTCGACGACGGCTCGCTGGAGATCGAGTCCGCCACGGACACCGGGTTCATCGGCATCGACGCGCTCTACGGCAGCGACCAGGGCGGCGTCGCGATCTCGTCCCTGCCCGAGGACACCGCCGCCGCCTTCGGCGTCGGTTTCGAGGAGGGCTGGGCCGACGAGCTGATCGAGTACCTCGGTCGCTACGCCGGCGAGGAGCTGGACCTGGAGCAGCTGATCGAGCAGGCCGAGCAGGAGACCGGGCTGACGCTGCCCGAGGACGCCGAGACGCTCGCCGGCGAGTCGGCCACGGTCGCGATCGGCAGTGACGTCGACCTCGAGGCCCTCTTCGACTCCGGCGACGCCAGCGACCTGCCGGTGGGGATCAAGATCAAGGGCGACCCCGAGGCGATCGAGGGTGTGCTGGGCGACCTCACCGCCTCGCTGTCCAGCAGCGAGCCGGAGGCTGGCGAGGTGCTCGAGACCGACAGCAACGACGAGTACCTCGTCCTCGGGCCCAGCGCCGACTACCGGGCCCGGCTGCTCGACGAGGGCGGGCTCGGCGATACCGACACCTTCCAGGACGTCGTCCGCGAGGCCGACAAGTCGGGGTCGATCGTGTTCGTCAACTTCGACGCCGGCGACGGCTGGCTGGTCAACGCGGTCAGGGGCATGGGCGACGAGGACGAGCTCGTCGCCAACCTCGAGCCCCTCGAGGGCCTGGGGATCAGCGTCTGGCAGGAGGACGGGGTCGACCACTCGGTGTTCCGCCTGACCACCAACTGAGCCGGGTCAGCCGGCGGGGCGGCCGATCCGGGCGGTCGACGCGTCGGTGAGGCGCACCAGGTCGGCGGGGGCGAGCTCGAGGTCGAGCCCCCGCCGGCCGGCGGAGACGTAGACCGTGGGGTGGGTCAGTGCCGACTCGTCGACCACGGTGGGGAGCGGGCGTCGCTGCCCCAGCGGGGAGATCCCGCCGGCGACGTACCCGGTGGCGCGCTCCGCGTCGCCGCGGTCGGCCAGCTGCGCCCTGCTCCCGCCGACGGCCCGGGCGAGTGCCTTGAGGTCGAGCTGGCCCGAGACCGGCACGACCGCCACCGTGAGCCGTCCGTCCACGGTGGCGACCAGCGTCTTGAGCACCCGCTCCGGCGCCAGCCCCAACGCCTCGGCGGCCTCGAGCCCGAAGGACTCCGCGCGCGGGTCGTGGTCGTAGGCGTGCAGCGTGAACTCGACGCCGGCGTCGCTCAGCGCGACGGTCGCCCGGGTGCCGCCGGGGTTCTTCTTGGCCATGTCGCCATTCTCGTGGGTCGAGGGGCGAGGGCGTTTAGCTACGTGGTCAGCGCTCTGCGCCTCTCACCGGATCTCGACGCGCCCGTTCCGGCTTCGCAGGCTCAGCCGGAGGGCTTGCTCGATCTTCGCCGACCACGCGGCCGAGCTCGTGCCTCGCTCGGTCGCTGTCGGCTCAGTTCGGCGACCATCTGGTTCTGGCGACCTCGGTGGCGGGTAGGGACGGGATGACGTTCATGGCGCGCAGCTCGGCGCGCAGGAGGTCGGTGACCAGGAGCAGGCGCTCCGTGGCGTCGTCGGCCTCCAGCAGCGACTGGCGCTCGGGCATCGGCAGGGGAGCGCACGCCGCGAGGGTCCATGACAGGTAGCCCGGGTCGCGGGGCAGGTTGCCCTCGTAGGGGTCGGCACGGATGTCGGCAAGGGCGGTGCGGTAGGCCGTGAACGTGGCCCGGGCCCGCTCCAGCACGGCCTCGTCGACGCCGGCGTCGGGCTCGGGGAGGTCGACCACGTGGCCGACGGGGAACAGCCCGGTGGTGTCGAGGCGGTCCAGCTTGATCCGGTCCAGCCCCACCGCGACGATGTCGAAGCTGCCGTCGTCGTTGCTCTCGACCTCGCTGAGGTGCACCCGGCAGCCGACCCGGTAGAGCGACTGGGCGCCGTGGTCGCCGACCTCGTAGCCCTCGCGGATGCCGACGGAGCCGAACACCCGCTCGGTCGGGTCGGAGACCCGCAGCAGGTGGTGGACGAGCGCGCGGTAGCGGTCCTCGAACACCCGCAGCGGCACGCTGACCCCGGGGAACAGGACCGCGTTCAGGGGGAACATCGGCAGCGTGTCGGTCACTCCGCCACCGTAACGGGTGTCCCGGCCGTCCCGACGACGTCCTCGCGGGTTTCGCGCGAGCTGTCCACGGTGGGCCGTCGATGTGGGGTCGGCGTCGCGTCCTTCGTAGAATCGACCCATGATCCGCCGCATCGACCTGCGCGGGGCGGCCGACGCCGGCCCCGTGGACTACCGCGCCGCCGTGCCGCGCGCGGACTTCGACGTCGAGGCAGCGATCCCCGCCGTGCATGACATCTGCGAGGCGGTCCGAGTCCGCGGGATCGAGGCGATCCTCGAGATGTCGCAGCAGTACGACGGCGTGACCCAGGACGACATCCGGGTGCCGCGCCAAGCGCTCACCGACGCCCTCGCCGCGCTCGACCCCGACATCCGGGCCGGGCTCGAGGAGTCGGTGCGCCGGCTGCGGGCGACGTGCGAGGCCGAGCTGGAGCACGACGTGGCCACCGACCTGGGCGAGGGAGCCCGCGTGACCCACCGCAAGGTGCCGGTCGGCCGGGTGGGCCTCTACGTGCCCGGCGGCCTCGCGCCCCTGGTCTCGAGCGTCCTCATGAACGTGGTGCCGGCCCAGGTCGCGGGCGTCCGGTCGATCGCGCTCAGCTCGACGCCCCAGAAGGACTTCGGCGGCCTGCCGCACCCGACGATCCTGGCCGCCTGCGAGCTGCTCGGCGTCCACGAGGTGTACGCCGTCGGTGGCGCCCAGGCGATCGCGATGTTCGCCTACGGGGTCGGCCCCTGCGCCCGCGTCGATCTGGTCACCGGCCCCGGCAGCATCTGGACGGTCACCGCCAAGCGGCTGCTCAAGGGCCAGGTGGGGATCGACTCCGAGGCCGGCCCGACCGAGATCGCGATCCTGGCCGACGACACCGCCGAGGCGGCGTTCGTGGCGGCCGACCTGGTGAGCCAGGCCGAGCACGACCCGCTGGCCGCGGCCGTCCTGGTCACCACGTCCGAGCGGCTCGCCGACGACGTCGACGCCGAGCTCGACAAGCAGGTCATCGCGACCAAGCACACCGAGCGCATACGCACCGCCCTGAGCGGTGCGCAGTCGGCGACCGTCCTGGTGGACGACCTCGAGCAGGGTCTCGACGTGGTCAACGCCTACGGCGCCGAGCACCTGGAGATCCAGACCGCCGACGCGGCGGCCTACGCCGCGCGGGTGCAGAACGCCGGCGCCATCTTCGTCGGCCCGCACGCACCGGTGTCGCTGGGCGACTACTGCGCCGGCTCCAACCACGTGCTGCCCACCGGCGGCTGCTCGTGCCACTCCTCGGGGCTCTCGGTGCGGGCGTTCACCAAGTCGGTGCACGTCGTCGACTACAGCCGCGACGCGCTCGCCGAGGTGGCCGGTCACGTCGTCACCCTCGCGGAGGCGGAGGACCTGCCGGGCCACGGCGCCGCGGTCCGCGTGCGGTTCGGGCAGTAGCCATGCCCTTTCCGCCGCTGCGGGAGGACCTGCGCGGCCTCGAGCCGTACGGTGCCCCCCAGCTGGACGTCCCGGTCCAGCTCAACGTCAACGAGAACCCCTACGGTCCTTCGCCGGACTGCGTGGCGGACATCGCGAGCGCGGTCGCCCAGGCCGCGGCGACGCTCAACCGCTACCCGGAGCGCGAGTTCGTCGAGCTCCGCGGCGCGCTGGCGGCCTACCTCTCCCGGGACACGCCGCACGGCATCGTCCCTGCGCAGGTGTGGGCGGCCAACGGCTCCAACGAGGTGATGCTGCAGCTCCTGCAGGCCTTCGGCGGACCGGGCCGCAGCGCGATGAGCTTCGCGCCGACGTACTCGATGTATCCCGAGTACGCCCGCGACTCCAGCACCGCCTGGGTGCAGGGCCGGCGCGAGGACGACTTCTCGATCGACCTCGACGCCGCGGCCGCGCTGATCCGCGAGCAGCGGCCCGCGGTCGTGCTGCTGCCGAGCCCGAACAACCCGACCGGTACCGCGCTGCCGCCGGAGGCGGTCGGGGCCCTGTGTGCGGCGGCCGGGGACGGCCTGGTCGTCGTCGACGAGGCCTACGGGGAGTTCCGCCGCACCGGCGTGCCGAGCGCGCTGGAGCTGCTGCCGAGCCACCGCAACCTGGTCGTCACCCGCACCATGAGCAAGGCCTTCGCGGCGGCCGGTCTGCGGCTGGGCTACCTGGCCGCCGACCCGGCGATCTGCGACGCGCTCCGGCTGGTCCGGCTGCCGTACCACCTCTCGGCGGTCACCCAGGCGGCCGCGCTCGCCGCTCTGCGGCACGCCCCCGAGCTGCTCGGGAAGGTCGACGAGCTGCGCGCCGAGCGGGACGCGACCGTGACCTGGCTGCGCGAGCAGGGACACCGGGTCGCCGACAGCGACGCCAACTTCGCATTGTTCGGGACCTTCGCGGACCGGCATGCTGTGTGGCAGGGCCTCCTGGACCGGGGGGTGCTGATCCGCGAGGTCGGCCCGGAGGGCTGGCTGCGGGTGTCGATCGGCACCGCCGACGAGATGAAGACGTTCAAGCAGGCCTTGACCGAGGTCACGGAGGAGCAGAGATGAGCAGGACCGCACGCATCGAGCGCCAGACGAGCGAGTCGAAGGTGCTCGTCGAGGTCGACCTCGACGGCACCGGCCGACACGACATCTCCACCGGCATCGGCTTCTACGACCACATGCTCACCGCGCTCTCGCGGCACAGCCTGATCGACCTCACGGTGCAGTCCGAGGGCGACCACTGGATCGACGCGCACCACACCACCGAGGACACCGCGATCGCGCTCGGCCAGGCGCTGCGCCAGGCACTGGGGGACAAGGTGGGCATCCGTCGCTTCGGCGATGCGACCGTCCCCCTCGACGAGGCGCTGGTGCAGGCCGTCGTCGACGTGTCCGGGCGGCCCTACTGCGTGCACACCGGCGAGCCGGAGGGCCAGCAGTACGTCCAGCTCGGGGGCAGCACCCCCGCCTACCTGGGCTCGCTGACCCAGCACGTCTTCGAGTCGATCGCGTTCCACGCCCACTTCGCGCTGCACGTGCGGGTGCTGGCCGGCCGCGAGCCGCACCACATCGTGGAGACCCAGTTCAAGGCGTTCGCCCGGGCGCTGCGCGACGCGATCGCGCTCGACCCGCGCGAGACCGGCATCCCCTCGACCAAGGGCGCTCTTTGAGCGCTCAGCCCCGCGTCGCCGTTCTGGACTACGGCTCCGGCAACCTGCGGTCCGCGGTGCGGGCGATCGAGCGCGCCGGCGCGGAGGTCGAGCTCACCTCGGACTTCGACGCCTGCCTGGAGGCCGACGGCCTGCTGGTCCCCGGAGTCGGTGCGTACGCCGCCTGCATGGCCGGCCTGCGCGCCGTCCGGGGTGAGCGGCTGATCGGGCGCCGGCTCGCCGGCGGCCGGCCGGTCCTGGGCATCTGCGTGGGCATGCAGATCCTCTTCGAGCGCGGCGTCGAGCACGGCGTCGAGACCGCGGGCTGTGACGAGTGGCCCGGGGTCGTCGAACGGCTGCAGGCGCCGGTCGTGCCGCACATGGGCTGGAACAACGTCGACGTCCCGGAGGGCTCCAGGCTGTTCTCGGGGATCGAGGGGGAGCGGTTCTACTTCGTGCACTCCTACGGCGTGCGCGACTGGGCCCTGCGCACCAACGACCGCACCCGCGCGCCCCTGGTGACCTGGGCCGAGCACGGCGGTGACCGGTTCGTGGCCGCCGTCGAGAACGGCCCGCTCACCGCCACGCAGTTCCACCCCGAGAAGTCCGGCGACGCCGGCGCCGCGCTGCTGCACAACTGGGTGCGCTCGCTGTGAGCTCCCGATGAGCTCCCCGATGAGCCCCCGATGAGCCCCCGATGAGCTCCCGATGAGCAGGGAGCGCGCCCGCCGCCGCGAGGAGCGCGAGCGCGAGGCGGCCGTGCGCGCCGCGGCTCGCGCGGCCGCGGAGGAGCGCGCGGAGCGCCGTGCCGTCCGCCGGCGCCGAGTCACCTCGGTGCTGCCGCGGCGGCGCCCGCAGGCGACCGGCGTACTCGCCCGGCGCCGGCGCAACCAGACCCTGGCCACGCTCGCCCTGGTGGTGCTGATCAACGTCGTGTCGTTCGCGTTCCTCGAGCACTGGGCGGCACGGCTGCTCGTGATCATCGTGAGCGTGCTCGCCGCCCCCGTCCTGCACACGATGCTGTTCCGCCGCACCTAGAGAGAGATCCCATGTCCTACCTCCAGCTCCTTCCCGCCGTCGACATCACCGAGGGCCGGGCCGTCCAGCTCGCTCAGGGCGTGGCCGGCTCCGAGCGCGTGTACGGCGACCCGGTGGCCGCAGCCCGCCGCTGGCAGGACGCGGGCGCCGAGTGGCTGCACCTGGTCGACCTGGACGCGGCGTTCGGGCGCGGCCACAACCGCGAGCTCCAGGCCGAGATCGTCGGCGCGCTCGACATCCAGGTCGAGATGAGCGGCGGCATCCGCGACGACGAGTCCCTCGAGGCGGCGCTGGCCACCGGCTGCCGCCGGGTCAACATCGGCACCGCCGCTCTGGAGCAGCCCGAGTGGTGCGCGCGGATTATCGCCGAGCACGGCGACCGGATCGCGATCGGCCTCGACGTGCGCGGCACCACGCTGGCGGCCCGTGGCTGGACCAAGGACGGCGGCGACCTCTACGAGACGCTGGCGCGCCTCGACGCCGAGGGCTGCGCCCGCTACGTCGTCACCGACGTCAACAAGGACGGCATGCTCGCCGGCCCCAACCTGCAGCTGCTGCAGGACGTCTGCGCCCGCACCGACCGGCCGGTCATCGCCTCCGGCGGGGTGTCGACGCTCGCCGACATCGAGGCGCTGATGGGCCTGGTCGACAGCGGCGTGGAGGGCGCGATCGCCGGCACCGCGCTCTACGAGGGTCGCTTCACCCTCGAGGACGCGCTCGCCCTGACGAAGGGCGCCCGGGCGTGAGCCTCGCCGTACGGGTGATCCCGTGCCTGGACGTCGACGGCGGCCGGGTGGTCAAAGGCATCAACTTCCAGCGGCTGCGCGACGCCGGCGACCCGGTCGAGCTCGCGAAGGTGTACGACGCCGAGGGCGCCGACGAGCTGACCTTCCTCGACATCTCGGCCTCCCACGAGGGCCGGGCGACGACGATGGAGATCGTGTCGCGCACCGCCGAGCAGGTCTTCATCCCGCTGACCGTCGGCGGCGGCGTGTCCTCGGTCGAGGACGTCGACCGGCTGCTGCGCGCGGGGGCCGACAAGGTCGCGATGAACACCGCCGCCATCCACCGCCCGGAGCTCGTGGCCGAGGTGGCCGACCGGTTCGGCAACCAGGTGCTGGTGCTCTCCGTCGACGCCCGCCGGGCGACGGGCACCGACTCCGGCTTCGAGGTCACCACCCACGGCGGCCGGAAGTCGGCCGGCCTGGACGCGGTCGCCTGGGCGGTCCGCGCGGCCGAGCTGGGTGCGGGGGAGATCCTGCTCAACGCGATGGACGCCGACGGCACCCAGGACGGCTTCGACCTCGAGCTGATCCGCGCCGTACGCCGTGAGGTCACCATCCCGGTCATCGCCTCAGGCGGCGCGGGCGCGACCGAGCACTTCCCCCCGGCCGTCGACGCCGGCGCCGACGCGGTCCTGGCGGCCACCGTCTTCCACTTCGGCACCCTGCGCATCGCCGACGTCAAGAGCGCCCTGGCCGACGCCGGCCACCCCACCCGCTGACCCGTCAGAAACTTTCTGACGGGTCAGCGGTGCCCGGGGTGAGTTTGTGACGGGTCGGTGGGGGAGAGGCTGCTGGGGGTGAGCGACTACGACGTGTACCGGGCTCCCGGCCGCGAGACGCCCGAGTCGGCACCGGACGGGGGACCGGGCCAGCCGTGGAGGGTGCTGGTGGAGTACTCCAATGCGGGCCAGTCGAGGCCGCCGACGGCTTCCTGACCATCGTGCGCGGCGCGGTGTCGACCTTCCACTTCAGCACCCGCGTCGTGCGCTTCGTCGGCGAGGCGGACGCCTAGAGGCCCAGGTCCGCGCCGCGCAGGCGGTCGACCCGCTCGGGCGGGCCGTCGAAGGCGAGGTCGCGCACCGCGTCGCGGCCGAAGAGGAACAGCGCCACCTCGCTGGGCGGGCCCGTGACCGTCACCGGGTCATCCCCGCCGCGCAGGGTGAGCGTCTCGTCGCCTCCGGTGCGCCGGACGCGGACGGGCACCCCGGCGGGCCGGACCAGCACCCGGCCGGCCAGGCGCACCGCGCGCCAGATGCGCTCCTCGTCCTCGGGTGCCAGCGCTCGCGGCTCCCAGCCGGGCTGGCCGCGGCGCAGGTCCTCGTGGTGCACGAAGTACTCCATCGTGTTGGCCAGCCGCTCCACCGGCGGCAGCGCGTACGGCGTGAGGCCGGGGTCGCGCAGCCGCTCGACCAGGACCGCGAAGTCCCGGCGCTCCATGCGGGCCATGGCCCGGTCGGTGAGCCCGGACAGCGCGGGCACCACCAGGCCCGCGGCACCGAGGGGCCGGGTCTCGCGCACCAGCAGGTGCGCGACCAGCTCCCTCGCCGTCCATCCCGCGCAGAGCGTCGGGGCGTCGGCGCCGAGCACCAGCGCGAGGTCGCAGAGGTCGTGGCGCTCGCGCCGGGCGAAGGAGGGGGTGGGCATGGGGCCCAGCCTGCCATGCCTCCGGCTGGGGGAGTGGGCACCGGATTGGGCGATGTCCGTGGTCGGGAATAGCCTGCGAGCCTCGTCGGTTCGGCAGACGAGAAGCAGCGGTCAGGGAGACATGAGCGACGAACGAGCAGACGGACGGGGATCGACCGGAGCCGGGTTCGCCGTACTCCTGGTGGCCATCAAGCGTGAGCCCTGGGTCTTCACCCTCTCCACGCTCGGCAGCGTCCTCTTCGGCGCGCTGACCGTCGCCGACGCCTGGGTGCTGGGGTGGTCCACCGACCACGTCGTGCTGCCGGCCTTCGAGAGCGGAGAGGTCGGCACGGGCTCGCTCGTGGCCATCCTGGCCCTCTTCCTCGGTGTCGCGATCCTGCGCGCGGTGGGCATCGTCGCGCGGCGGCTCGGCGCGGGCATCATGCAGTACCGCATGCAGGCCCACACCCGCCGCGCCGTCACCCGCCAGTACCTCTCCCTGCCCATGGAGTGGCACCAGCGTCACCCCACCGGCGAGCTGCTCTCCAACGCCAACTCCGATGTCGAGGCGGCCTGGGCCCCCATCGCGCCCCTCCCGATGGCGGTCGGCACCGTCGCGATGATGGTGATCGCGGTGGCGCAGATGCTCGCGGCCGACCTGGTGCTCGCCGTGGTCGGGCTGCTGGTCTTCCCCGCGGTGATCGCCGTCAACGTGATCTACCAGCGCCGCGCCCAGGGGTGGATGACCCGCGCCCAGCAGCTGCGCGGCGAGGTCAGCGAGATCGCCCACGAGTCCTTCGACGGCGCGATGGTCGTCAAGACGCTCGGCCGCGAGCCCGAGGAGACCGCGCGGTTCGCCGCCAAGGCCGAGGAGCTGCGCGACGTCAACATCCGCGTCGGCCGCATCCGGGCCGCGTTCGACCCTGCGCTCGCGGCCCTGCCCGGGATCGGGGTCCTGTTCGTCCTCGCCGTGGGCGTCTCGCGCGTGCTCAGCGGCGCCACCGACCCCGGCGACGTCGTCACCGTCGCCTACCTGCTCACCATCGTGTCCTTCCCCATCCGCTCGATCGGCTGGGTGCTCGGCGAGTTCCCGCGCAGCGTCGTGGGCTACCGCCGGGTGACGTCGGTCCTGCGCGCCGACGGCGAGATGCCGCACGGCGACCAGGCGGCCGTCCACGGGCCCGGCGGGGCGCGCCTGGACGTCGAGTCGGTCACCTACCGCTACGAGCCCGAGCAGCCGCTGCTCGAACGCCTCACGTTCTCGGTCGAGCCCGGCCGCACGGTCGCGCTCGTGGGTGCCACCGCGTCGGGCAAGAGCACGCTGACGACCCTGCTCACGCGGCTGGTCGACCCCGACCGCGGCCGCATCTCGCTCGACGGCCTGGATCTGCGCGAGCTGGCTCCCGGCGAGCTGGCCTCCGCGGTGTCGATCGTGCCGCAGACCGCGTTCCTCTTCGACGACACCGTGCGCGGCAACATCACGCTGGGCGCGGACGTCAGCGACGCCGACGTCTGGGCCGCGCTGCGCACCGCGCAGGCCGACGGCTTCGTCGCGGCGCTTCCTGAGGGCCTCGACACCCAGCTCGGCGAGCGCGGGACGTCGCTGTCCGGCGGCCAGCGCCAGCGCATCTCGCTGGCCCGCGCGCTCGTACGCCGCCCGCGGCTGCTGATCCTCGACGACGCCACCTCGGCCGTCGACCCCGAGGTCGAGGCGCGCATCCTCGCCGGTCTGCGCGAGAGCGGCGCGGGCTCCACGCTGGTCGTCGTCGCCTACCGCAAGGCCACGATCGGCCTCGCCGACGAGGTGCTCCACCTCGAGCACGGGCGGGTGGTCGACCGCGGCACGCACGCCGAGCTGCTCGCCCGCAGCCCGTCGTACGCGCGGCTGGTCAACGCCTACGAGCAGGAGGAGGTGGCCATATGAGCACGGTGATGGACTCCGGTGAGGACATCGGCGCGATCGCCACCATCCGGCGCGGGCTGCACTTCTCGCCCGAGCTGAAGGAGGGGGTCTGGGGCACTCTCGCCCTGGCGGTACTCGCCTCGGTGGGGCAGGTGATCGTGCCGATCGCCGTCCAGCAGACCCTCGACCGCGGCCTGGGCCGCTCCGGTGGCCCCGACGTGTCGTTCACGGTGTGGATGGGCCTGGCCGCCGGCGCCGCACTCCTGGTCACGAGCTACGCCTCCTACGCGATGACGCGCCGGCTGTTCACCACCTCCGAGCGAGGCCTGGCGATGCTGCGGATCCGGGCGTTCCGCCACGTGCACGACCTGCCGCTCCTCACGCAGAACACCGAGCGCCGCGGCGCCCTCGTCTCCCGCGTCACCAGCGACGTCGACCAGGTCAGCCAGTTCCTGGTGTTCGGTGGGCTGCTGTTCGTGGTCAGCATCGGGCAGGTCCTCATCGCGACCATCGTGATGGTCTTCTACAGCTGGCAGCTCGCCCTCGTGGTGTGGCTGTGCTTCGCGCCGCTGTTCGTCTCCCTGCGGTTCTTCCAGCGCAAGCTGTCCGACGCCTACGGCACCGTCCGCCGCCAGGTCGGGGTCATGCTCTCGGCGATCTCCGAGCCGGTGGTCGGCGCCGCGGTCGTCCGCTCGTACGCCGTGGAGGCCCGCACCCAGGAGCGCATCGACCAGGCGATCACCCGTCACCAGCGGGCCAGCACCCGCGCCCAGGGCTTCACCGCGTTCTCCTTCTCGTTGGGTGGGATCTCCGCCGGTCTGGCCAACGCCGGCGTCCTCATCGTCGGCATCTGGCTCGGCTTCGCCGGCGACATCACCGCCGGCGAGGTGGTGGCCTTCGCGTTCCTGGTCACCCTGTTCGTCGGGCCGGTCCAGATGGGCACCCAGATCCTCACCGACGCGCAGAACGCCATCGCCGGCTGGCGCCGCGTCATCGGCATCCTCGACACCCCGGCCGACCTGGTCGACCCCGGCCCCGACGGGCAGGTGCTGCCGCGCGGGCCGATCGACGTGCGCTTCGAGGACGTGGAGTTCGCCTACCCCGGCGGGCCGCCGGTGCTGCGCGACATCAACCTCCACATCGATGCCGGCCGCCGGGTCGCGATCGTGGGGGAGACCGGCTCGGGCAAGTCGACCTTCGCCAAGCTGCTGACCCGCCTGATGGACCCCTCGCGGGGCTCGGTCCTGCTCGACGGCGTCGACGTGCGCGAGATCGGGGAGGCCTCGCTGCGCCGCAGCGTGGTGCTGGTGCCGCAGGAGGGTTTCCTCTTCGACGACACGCTGCGCGCGAACGTCCGCTACGGCCGGCTGGACGCCACCGACGCCGAGATCCGGGCCAGCGCCGACGAGCTGGGCCTCTCCGACTGGCTCGACGGGCTGCCCCGCGGCCTCGACACCCAGGTCGGCCAGCGCGGTGAGTCGCTCTCGGCCGGCGAGCGGCAGCTCGTCGCGCTGCTGCGCGCCCATCTCGCCGACCCCGATCTGCTCGTCCTCGACGAGGCCACCAGCGCGGTGGACCCCCAGCTGGAGATGCGGATCGGCCGTGCCCTCGAGCGCCTGATGAGCGGCCGGACGTCGGTCACCATCGCGCACCGGCTCTCCACCGCCGAGTCCGCCGACGAGGTCGTCGTCGTCGACCAGGGCCGCATCGTCCAGCGCGGACCGCACGCGGTCCTCGCCGCCGAGGCCGGCAGCGTCTACGCCGGGCTGCACCGCAGCTGGGTGTCGCAACAGGGCCCCGCCACCTCCTGAGCCACCTCCTGAGCCACCTCGTCGGGCGCCGGTGGTGGGTCCGCGCGATAATGGCTCCCATGCCCCTCGACCCCGCGATCGCCGACCGGCTCAAGCGCTCCGCCGAGGGCCTGGTGCCGGCCGTGGTGCAGCAGCACGACACCGGCGAGGTGCTGATGCTGGGCTGGATGGACGACGAGGCGCTGCAGCGCACGCTGACGACCGGCCGGGCGACGTACTGGAGCCGGTCGCGCCGCGAGTACTGGGTCAAGGGCGACACCTCCGGGCACGTGCAGTGGGTCAAGGAGGTGCGCCTCGACTGCGACGGCGACACCCTGCTGGTCAAGGTCGACCAGGTGGGCGCCGCCTGTCACACCGGCGACCGCACCTGCTTCGACGCCGCCCTGCTCGTCTCCGTGGACGGCCTGCCGGGTGACTAGGAGCGGGTTCGCGCCGCTGGTCGTGCTGGGGCTCGCCTCCGGGGTCGGAGCCGCGGTCGGGGGCAACCAGCTCTGGGTCACCTTCGACGCCGACGAGCAGCAGGACTCCTGGGGCATGGCCTTCGGCCTGTCCGAGAGCGCCAGCGTCCCGCTCGCGACCGCGCTCGGCCTGGTCGTCCTGGCCTGCTGGGGCGTCGTGCTGGTCGCGCGAGGCCGCCCGCGCCGGGTGGTGGCGGCCCTCGGCGCCCTCGCTGCCGTGGGCACGCTCGCGACGTACGTCGTGGGGTTCTTCACGGCCGCCCGGGACCTGGAGGATGAGCTCGCCGGGGTGGGCCTCACCGGCGTCGACGTCGACCACACCAGGTGGTTCTGGTTCGGGCTGGCCTGCGCCGTGGTCTCCGCCGCGGCGGCGGTGCTGGCCGTGCGGCTGGTGCCGCACTGGCCGGAGATCGGGAGCCGCTACGACGCCCCCGGCGACCAGGACCGCCAGGAGCCCGCGGCGGAGCCGTCGAACCTGGACCTGTGGAAGGCCCTCGACGAGGGTGACGATCCCACCAGATGAGCACCTGAATAGACTGGCGCCGCATCGCGCGGACGTAGCGATGCGCCACTGATCGACCACTGATCCACCACTGATTCACATTGCGAGGAGCACCGTATGTCTGACAACCACGGCAACACACCGGCCGCCTGGACGGCCGTGGTCGTCGGACTGCTGGGCTTCGTCGTGGGGGCGATCGGGCTGATGCTCGACCCGATCAACTACACCATCTTCTGGGTGGGCGTGGCGATCACGCTGGCCAGCGGCGTGCTCTTCGTCATCATGGCCAAGATGGGTCTGCACGGTTCCACGCATTGACCCACGACCCGATCGCGCCCGGCGCGCCAGTGCTCGCGCCACCGCCGTCGCGGTGGCAGCGGATGGCCGCGCCCCTGACCACGATCGGGGCCCTGGGGGCCGTCACCCTCGCGCTGCGCCTGCGTGACCCGCACGACCACGCGAGCTGGGGCCTGTGCCCGAGCGCGCTGATGGGTTTCTGGTGCCCGGGCTGCGGTGGCCTGCGGGCGGTCAACGACCTCACCCACCTGCAGCTGGTCGACGCCGCCTCGAGCAACCTGGCGCTCGTCGTCGCGCTGCCGTTCGCCCTGGCCGCACTGGCGCTGTGGACGGCCGACCGCTGGCGCGGCCGCCGTCGGGCGGTGCCGGCGAACGCGGTCGCGTGGACCGCGTTCGCCGCGGTCGCGCTGCTCGTGGTGTTCACGGTGCTGCGCAACCTCTCGGGCTCCTGGCTCGCGCCCTAGGAGCCCGCCTCCCGCCGGTCAGCTCGTGTAGGTGTCGATCTCGACCTGGCCGGTCGCGACCAGGACCCAGAACACGATGCCGAGCGCGATCCCGACGATGCCCAGGATGAAGCCCCACTGGGCCAGGCCGGCGCCCTTCTTCGCGCCGTTGGACTCCCGGATGTCCTTCTTCCCCAGCAGACCGAACACGACGGCGCCGATCCCGAAGACGAACCAGCTGCAGCAGGGGAAGACGCCGATGATGCCCAGCACCAGGCTGGTGATCGCCATCCCCGAGGTCTTCTGGGGCTGGGCGCCGTAGCCCGGGGGAGGTCCGCCGTACTGGGGACCCTCCGGCGGCGGGGGCGGGGGCGGCTGTCCGTAGCTCATGGCATTCCCTTCGATGGATGACCGGTCCAGGAGTCTGACCGATGTCAGGACCCTATGACGTCGCGTGTCAGACTCGAGGGAGCGCATCGCCCTTGAGCGCATGGTGTGCTGGGGCTGCACCGGGCCCCGGTGCCGCCCGAAAGCCTGCCCGAATCCTGCCTGAGTCCTGGAGGAAGTCATGTCCGTGCTCGACGACATCGTCGCCGGCGTGCGGATCGACCTCGCCGAGCGCGAGGCGGGGCTCCCGCTCGCCGACCTGCGCGCCGCGCTCGCCGACGCCGACCCCGTGCGCGACCCGATGCCGCACTTCCGCTCGCTCGGCTCGAGCGTGATCGCCGAGGTCAAGCGCCGCAGTCCCAGCAAGGGCGAGCTGGCCGACATCCCCGACCCGGCCTCGCTCGCCGCCGAGTACGCCGCCGGGGGAGCCGCGGCGATCAGCGTGCTGACCGAGCAGCGCCGCTTCGGCGGCAGCCTGGCCGACCTGCGCGCCGTACGCGCCGCCGTGGACGTCCCCGTGCTGCGCAAGGACTTCGTCGTGACCAGCTACCAGGTCGTCGAGGCCCGCGCGGCCGGCGCGGACCTCGTGCTCCTGATCGTCGCGGCGCTGGACGACGACACCCTGCGCCGCCTCTACGACGAGGCGCGCGAGCTCGGGCTGACCGTGCTGGTCGAGGTGCACGACGAGGCCGAGACCGAGCGGGCGGTGGCGCTGGGCGCCGAGCTCGTCGGGGTCAACGCCCGCAACCTCAAGACCCTCGCGGTCGACAACGACACCTTCTCCCGGCTGGCACCGCTGGTCCCCGACGACCGGGTGCTCGTGGCGGAGTCGGGCATCTCGGGTCCGCAGGACGTCACCCGCTTCGTGGGCGAGGGCGCGCGCGTGGTCCTCGTCGGCGAGGCGCTGGTCAAGGACGGGGCGCCGCGCGAGGCGGTCGCCGCGATGACAGGAGTCGAGGCATGACCCAGCCCGCATCCCAGCCCACCTCCAGGTACGACGCCGACGACCGCGGCTGGTTCGGCGACTTCGGCGGCCGGTTCATGCCGGAGGCGCTGGTCGCCGCGCTCGACGAGCTGACCGAGGCCTGGCAGGGCGCCATGGCCGACCCCGCGTTCGTCGCCTCCTTCGAGGAGATCTGCCGCGAGTACGCCGGCACCCCCAGCCGCCTCTACGAGGCCCGCCGGCTCTCCGACAAGGTCGGCGCCCGGATCCTGCTCAAGCGCGAGGACCTCAACCACACCGGGGCCCACAAGATCCGCAACGTCCTCGGCCAGGCGCTGCTCACCCAGCGGATGGGCAAGAAGCGGGTCATCGCCGAGACCGGTGCCGGCCAGCACGGGGTCGCCAGCGCGACCGCGGCGGCGTACTTCGGCATGGAGTGCACCGTCTACATGGGCGCGGTCGACGTGAAGCGCCAGGCGCTCAACGTCGCCCGGATGAACCTGCTCGGCGCCAAGGTCGTGCCCGTCGACGGCGGCAGCGCCACCCTCAAGGACGCGATCAACGAGGCGCTGCGCGACTGGGTCTCCAGCGTCGACCACACGGCCTACCTCTTCGGGACCGCCGCCGGGCCGCACCCGTTCCCCAGCATGGTGCGCGACTTCGCCCGCGGCATCGGCGACGAGGCGCGGGCCCAGTGCCTCGAGCAGTACGGCGTCCTGCCCGACGCCATCGCCGCCTGCGTGGGCGGCGGCTCCAACGCGATCGGGCTGTTCCAGGCGTTCCTCGACGACGAGGACGTGGCGATCTACGGCTTCGAGCCGGGCGGCGACGGCGTCGAGACCGGGCGCCACGCGGCGACCATCCACGCCGCCGACAGCGGCGTCCTCCACGGCGCGCGCACCTACGTGCTCCAGGACGAGGACGGGCAGACCATCGAGTCCCACTCGATCTCGGCCGGGCTCGACTACCCGGGCGTCGGCCCGCAGCACGCCCACCTGGCCAAGGTCGGCCGGGCGACGTACCTGCCGGTCACCGACGCGGAGGCGATGGACGCGCTGGCCCTGCTCAGCCGCACCGAGGGGATCATCCCGGCCATCGAGTCGGCCCACGCCCTCGCCGGGGCGCTGGAGGTCGCCAAGCGGCTCGGCGCCGAGAAGGGCCCGGAGGCCACCATCTTGGTGAACCTCAGCGGCCGAGGCGACAAGGACATGGAGACCGCCATGGAGTGGTTCGACCTGTGAGCACCCCGACGAACACCAGCGCGACCGCCTTTGAGAAGGCCCGCGCCGACGGCCGAGCCGCGCTGGTGGGCTACCTGCCGGCCGGCTTCCCCGACGTCCAGGGCGGCATCGACTCGCTGCGCTGCCTGGTCGACTCCGGCTGCGACGTGATCGAGATCGGCCTGCCCTACAGCGACCCGGTGATGGACGGTCCCACGATCCAGGCGGCCGCGCAGCGGGCGCTCGAGGGCGGGGTCCGCACCCGCGACGTGCTGCGCACGGTGGAGGCCGTGGCCGCGACCGGCGTACCCACCCTCGTCATGACCTACTGGAACCCCGTCGAGCGCTACGGCGTCCCGCGCTTCGCCGCCGACCTGGCCAGCGCCGGGGGCGCGGGCCTGATCACCCCCGACCTGACCCCCGACAGCGCACCGGAGTGGATCGCGGCTGCCGACGAGCACGGTCTCGACAAGGTGTTCCTGGTCGCGCCGTCCTCCACCGACGCCCGCATCGCCATGACCACCGCCGCGTGCCGCGGCTTCGTCTACGCCACCGCGGTCATGGGCGTCACCGGCACCCGCACCACCACCAGCGACCTCGCCGGCCCGCTCGTGACCCGCACCAGGAGCACGACCGACCTGCCGATCGGGGTGGGGCTCGGGGTCAGCAACGGCGACCAGGCCGCCGAGGTCGCGTCGTACGCCGACGGGGTCATCGTCGGCTCCGCCTTCGTCCGCACCCTGCTCGACCACGACCGGCCGACCGGCCTGCGTGCGCTCGCGGCCCTCACCGAGGACCTCGCCGCCGGAGTGAGGCGTGCGTAGGCTGCTGCTGCCGCTGGTCGCGCTCGTGCTCGTGCTGTCCGGCTGCAGCGACGACGAGCCGCCGGCGTTCTCGGGCACCACCCTGGAGCGCCCCTACCAGGCGCCGGACGTGGCGCTGACCGACACCGACGGACAGCCGTACTCCCTGGCCGCCGACACCGACAAGCGGCTGACGCTGGTCTTCTTCGGCTACTCCCACTGCCCCGACATCTGCCAGCAGGTCATGGGCGCGTTGGCCGGCGCCATGAACCGGCTCGACGCCGAGGACCGCGAGCAGGTCGACGTCGTCTTCGTGACCACCGACCCCGCGCGCGACACCCCGGCGGCCCTGCGCAGCTACCTGGACCGCCTGGACCCGTCGTTCATCGGCCTGACCGGTGACATCGAGTCCATCGTCGAGGCCGGCAAGCCGCTCGCCGTCTACGTCAGCAACGGCAAGGAGCTGCCCAGCGGCGGCTACGATCTGGGCGGGCACAGCACCCAGGTCATCGGCCTCGACAGCGACGACGAGGCTCCGGTCTACTGGGACCAGGAGACCAGCCAGGCGGAGTTCGCCGCCGACATCCACACCCTGCTCGCCAAGGAGGACTGACGTGTCGTTCATGGCGGTCACCGCGCTCTCGATCCCCAGCCCGGACTCGGGGGTGTGGCACCTCGGGTGGCTCCCCATCCGTGGCTACGCCTTGTCGATCATCCTCGGCATCGTGGTCGCCATCTGGATCGGCGAGCGCCGCTGGGTCGCGCGCGGCGGCCGGCCGGGCGACGTGCAGGACCTGGCGATCTGGGCGGTGCCGTTCGGGCTCGTCGGGGCCCGGCTCTACCACGTCGCGACCGACAGCGGCCTGTACTTCGGCGACGGGGAGAACCCGGTCACCGCGCTGTACATCTGGCGCGGTGGCCTCGGCATCTGGGGCGGCGTGGCGATGGGCGCGCTCGGGGTCGTCATCGGCGCCCGGCGCAAGGGGATCCGGCTGCTGCCGGTGCTCGACGCCATGGCCCCGGGCGTCCTCGTGGCGCAGGCGATCGGCCGGTGGGGCAACTGGTTCAACCAGGAGCTCTACGGGCGACCCACCGACCTGCCGTGGGGACTGGAGATCGACCCGGCCAACTGGCCCTCCGGGCTCGCCTTCGCCCCGGGCACGACCTTCCACCCGACGTTCCTCTACGAGTTCGTCTGGAACCTCGCTGCCTTCGCGCTGGTGATCTGGGCCGACCGCCGCTTCCGGCTCGGCCACGGCCGGGTCCTGGCGCTGTACGTGATGGCCTACACGGCCGGGCGCGGCTGGATCGAGTACCTCCGGATCGACACCGTCGAGCTGAACGACGTGGGCGGCCTGCGCTTCAACGTGTGGGTCTCGATCGTGCTGTTCGTGGCCGCGGCGGTCTACTTCGTCATCAGCCTGCGGCGCTGGCCCGGGCGCGAGGAGAGCGTCTGGCGAGACGGGCACGGTCCGAGCGGTGAGACGACCGAGGCCCCCGACGATGTGGCCGACGCCGACCCAGATGTGGGGGAGACCTCCGGCGCCCCGGAGGCCTCCGAGGACGCCACCACCTGACCGTCTCGTGAGACCCCCGGTGGCTGACGCGACCACGTAACCGGATGGTAATCTGACGACTCCGCCGCGTGGGCCAACGTCGTCCCTAGCGCCCAGCAGTGCAGTGGTACTCCAGGGTCACCCCTGCACACGACGACGGGAGAACCCAGTGCCTTACTCGCACGCGTTCCCGCCGCCCCAGGGTCTCTACGACCCTCGCCACGAGAAGGACGCCTGCGGCGTCGCGTTCGTGGCGACTCTCACCGGGGAGGCCAGCCACGACATCGTGGCGAAGGCACTGACCGCCCTTCGCAACCTCGAGCACCGCGGTGCCGCGGGTGCCGAGCCCAACTCCGGCGACGGCGCCGGCATCCTCATGCAGGTGCCCGACGCGTTCCTGCGCGCGGTCGTCGGCTTCGAGCTCCCGCCGGCCAACGCGTACGCCGTCGGCACGGCGTTCCTGCAGGGCGACGACGCGCACGTGGCCCAGACCCGCGCCCGCATCGAGGCGCTCGCCGAGGAGGAGGGCCTCGCGGTCCTCGGGTGGCGCGACGTCCCGACCGACCCCTCGATCCTCGGCGCCACCGCGCTGGGCGTCATGCCGTCGTTCCAGCAGCTCTTCGTCGCCGGCGCCCGCCAGCGGGTCACGGGCATGTCGCTGGAGCGCATGGCCTACTGCCTGCGCAAGCGTGCCGAGCGGGACGCCGACGTCTACTTCCCCTCGCTGTCCTCGCGGACCCTGGCCTACAAGGGCATGCTCACCACCGAGCAGCTCGACGGCTTCTACCCCGACCTGCTCGACGAGCGGGTCGCCTCGGCCCTCGCGGTCGTGCACTCGCGCTTCTCCACCAACACCTTCCCGAGCTGGCCGCTGTCGCACCCGTTCCGGTTCATCGCGCACAACGGCGAGATCAACACGGTCATGGGCAACCGCAACTGGATGCGCGCCCGCGAGGCGCTGCTGTCCTCGGACCTGATCCCCGGCGACCTCGAGCGGATCTTCCCGATCGTGACCACCGGGGCGTCGGACTCGGCCTCCTTCGACGAGGTCCTCGAGCTGCTGCACATGGGCGGTCGCTCGCTGCCGCACTCGGTGCTGATGATGATCCCCGAGGCGTGGGAGAACCACACCGAGATGGACGCCAAGCGGCGCGACTTCTACTCCTTCCACTCCGCCCTCATGGAGCCCTGGGACGGCCCCGCGTGCGTGGTGTTCACCGACGGTGCGCAGATCGGCGCCGTCCTGGACCGCAACGGGCTGCGCCCCTCGCGCTACTGGGTCACCGACGACGGCCTGGTCGTGCTGGCCTCCGAGGTCGGCGTCCTGGACCTCGACCCCGCCAGCATCGTGCGCAAGGGCCGGCTGCAGCCGGGCCGGATGTTCCTCGTCGACACCGACGAGCACCGGATCATCGAGGACGAGGAGATCAAGGCCGAGCTCGCCTCCGAGCACCCCTACGGCGAGTGGCTGCACGCGGGCCTGATCCACCTCAACGACATCCCCGAGCGCGAGCACATCATCCACACCCACGCGTCGGTGACGCGCCGCCAGCAGATCTTCGGCTACACCGAGGAGGAGCTGCGCATCCTGCTGACCCCGATGGCCAACACCGGCGGCGAGCCGCTCGGCTCCATGGGCACCGACACCCCGATCGCGGCGCTGAGCGACAAGCCCCGGCTGCTGTTCGACTACTTCAGCCAGCTCTTCGCGCAGGTCACGAACCCGCCGCTGGACGCGATCCGCGAGGAGCTCGTCACCTCGCTCAACGGCACCATCGGCCCCGAGGCCAACCTCCTGGACCCGACCCCGGCGTCGTGTCGCCAGGTGGTGCTGCCGTTCCCGGTCATCTCCAACGACGACCTGGCCAAGATCCGCCACATCAACCGCGACGGCGACATGCCGGGCTTCATCACCCATGTGTCGCGCGGGCTCTACGAGGTCGAGGGCGGCGGCGGCGCGCTGGCGCACCGGATCGAGGAGATCTGCGCCGAGGTGTCCGCGGCGATCGCCGAGGGCGCACGCATCATCGTGCTCTCCGACCGGCACTCCACCGCCGAGCTGGCGCCGATCCCGTCGCTGCTGCTCACCTCCGCCGTGCACCACCACCTGGTGCGCGAGAAGACCCGCACCCAGGTCGGGCTGCTGGTCGAGGCCGGCGACGTCCGCGAGGTCCACCACGTCGCGCTCCTCGTCGGCTACGGCGCGGCCGCGGTCAACCCCTACCTCGCCATGGAGTCCGTCGAGGACCTCGCCCGCGAGGGCTACTACGTCAAGGTCGAGCCCGAGCAGGCCGTGGCGCACCTGGTCAAGGCCCTGGGCAAGGGCGTCTTGAAGGTGATGTCCAAGATGGGCGTCTCCACCGTCGCGTCCTACACGGGGGCGCAGATCTTCGAGGCCGTCGGCCTGTCGCAGGACCTCGTCGAGCGGTACTTCACCGGGACCACCAGCAAGCTGGGCGGCATCGGGCTCGACACCGTCGCGGAGGAGGTCGCGCGCCGCCACGCCCGCGCCTACCCGCGCGGCGGGATCCTGCCGGGTCACCGCGAGCTCGAGACCGGCGGCGAGTACCAGTGGCGCCGCGACGGCGAGCCGCACCTCTTCGACCCCGAGACCGTCTTCCGGCTCCAGCACGCGACCCGCACCGGCCGCTACGACATCTTCAAGCAGTACACCGCCGCGGTCGACGACCAGTCGAGCCGGCTGATGACGCTGCGCGGGCTGTTCCGCTTCAAGGACGCCGCGAGCACCGGCCGTACGCCGGTCCCCATCGACGAGGTCGAGCCGGTCTCGGAGATCGTCAAGCGCTTCTCGACCGGGGCGATGTCCTACGGCTCGATCAGCAAGGAGGCGCACGAGACCCTCGCGATCGCCATGAACCGGCTGGGCGGCAAGTCCAACACCGGCGAGGGCGGTGAGGACCCCGACCGTCTCTACGACCCGGAGCGGCGCAGCTCGATCAAGCAGGTCGCCTCCGGCCGCTTCGGCGTCACCTCGGAGTACCTCACCAACGCCGATGACATCCAGATCAAGATGGCGCAGGGCGCCAAGCCCGGCGAGGGCGGCCAGCTGCCCGGCAACAAGGTCTACCCCTGGGTGGCCCGGACCCGGCACTCCACGCCGGGGGTCGGCCTGATCAGCCCGCCGCCGCACCACGACATCTACTCGATCGAGGATCTCGCCCAGCTGATCCACGACCTCAAGAACGCCAACCCGGCGGCGCGGGTCCACGTGAAGCTGGTCTCCGAGGTCGGCGTCGGCACGGTCGCGGCGGGCGTCTCCAAGGCGCACGCGGACGTCGTGCTGATCTCCGGTCACGACGGCGGCACCGGCGCGTCGCCGCTGACCTCCCTGAAGCACGCGGGCGGCCCCTGGGAGCTCGGCCTCGCGGAGACCCAGCAGACGCTGCTGCTCAACGGGCTGCGCGACCGGATCGTCGTCCAGACCGACGGCCAGCTCAAGACTGGTCGCGACGTCGTCGTGGCCGCGCTCCTGGGCGCCGAGGAGTTCGGCTTCGCCACCGCGCCGCTCGTGGTGTCGGGCTGCATCCTCATGCGGGTCTGCCACCTCGACACCTGCCCGGTGGGCGTGGCCACGCAGAACCCCGTCCTGCGCGAGCGCTTCTCCGGCAAGGCCGAGTACGTCGTCAACTTCTTCACCTACATCGCCGAGGAGGTCCGCGAGCTCCTCGCTGAGCTGGGCTTCCGCAGCGTGGAGGAGGCGATCGGCCAGGTCGGGGCGCTCGACACGGTCCAGGCGGTCGAGCACTGGAAGGCGTCGGGGCTGGACCTGAGCCCGATCCTGCACGCGCCCGACACCAGCGCCTTCCCCGACCAGGACCTGCGCCACACCAAGGCCCAGGACCACGGTCTGGACCGGTCGCTGGACGTCACCGAGCTGGTGCCGCTGGCGCAGCCGGCGCTCCAGCACGGCGAGCCGGTGCGGGCCCAGGTGGCGATCCGCAACGTCCACCGCACCGTCGGCACGATCCTCGGCCACGAGGTCACCAAGAAGTACGGCGGCGCGGGGCTCCCCGACGGCACCATCGACCTCACCTTCGTGGGCTCGGCCGGCCAGTCCTTCGGCGCCTTCGTGCCGCCGGGCATCACGCTCCGGCTCGAGGGCGACGCCAACGACTACGTCGGCAAGGGGCTCTCGGGCGGGCGGATCGTCGTCCGGCCGGACCGGGCGGCGACGTTCCACAGCAACGAGCAGATCATCGCCGGCAACACCATCGCCTACGGCGCGACCAGTGGCGAGATCTTCCTGCGCGGCGGGGTCGGCGAGCGGTTCGCCGTCCGCAACTCCGGCGCGCGCCTGGTCACCGAGGGTGTGGGCGACCACGGCTGCGAGTACATGACCGGCGGCCGGGTGGTCGTGCTCGGCAAGACCGGTCGCAACTTCGGGGCCGGCATGTCGGGCGGCATCGCCTGGGTGCTGGACCTCAAGGAGTTCCGGGTCAACCGGGAGCTGGTCGAGTTGGGCCCGGTCACGGGCGAGGCTGCGGTCGAGCTCGAGCAGCTGGTGCGCCGGCACCTCGAGGAGACCGGCTCGCCGGTGGCCGAGGAGCTGCTGGCCGACTGGGCCTCCTCGCTGACCAGGTTCACCGAGGTCATGCCCCGCGACTACCGCATCGTGCTCGAGGCCAAGGCGAAGGCCGAGGCCGACGGGCTCGACGAGAACGAGACCGCCCACAAGATGATGGAGGCACTCCATGGCTGACCCCAAAGGGTTCCTCAAGCACGGCCGCGAGGTCGCGGAGCGCCGCCCGGTCGAGGAGCGCGTGCACGACTGGAACGAGGTCTACCCCGGCGGGATGGGCCGCGCGCTGCTGCCGATCATCACCGAGCAGGCCGGCCGCTGCATGGACTGTGGCATCCCGTTCTGCCACCAGGGCTGCCCGCTGGGCAACATCATCCCCGAGTGGAACGACCTGGTCTGGCGCGACGACTGGGAGGGTGCGATCGAGCGCCTGCACGCGACCAACAACTTCCCGGAGTTCACCGGGCGCCTGTGCCCGGCGCCGTGCGAGACCGCGTGCGTCCTGGGCATCAACCAGGACCCGGTGACGATCAAGAACGTCGAGGTCTCGATCATCGACAAGGCGTGGGAGTCCGGCTTCGTCCGCCCGCAGCCGCCGGAGTGGCTCTCGGGCCGCACGGTCGCGGTGATCGGCTCCGGACCGGCCGGCCTCGCGGCCGCCCAGCAGCTGACCCGGGCCGGCCACACCGTGGCCGTCTACGAGCGGGCCGACAAGGTCGGCGGGCTGCTGCGCTACGGCATCCCCGAGTTCAAGATGGAGAAGAAGCACCTCGACCGGCGCGTCGAGCAGATGAAGCGTGAGGGCACCGTCTTCCGGGCCGGTGTCGACGTCGGCGGGGACGTCCTGACCGGCGACTCGCTGCGCGAGCGCTACGACGCCGTGGTGCTGGCCATGGGCTCGACCGAGGCCCGCGACCTGCCGGTCCCCGGCCGCGAGCTGGGCGGCATCCACCAGGCGATGGAGTTCCTCCCGCAGGCCAACCGGGTCGCGCTGGGCGAGCAGGTGGAGGGCCAGATCCGCGCCGACGGCAAGCACGTGGTCATCATCGGCGGCGGCGACACCGGCGCCGACTGCCTCGGCACCTCGACGCGGCAGGGCGCCGCCTCGATCACGCAGCTCGAGATCATGCCTGAGCCGCCCCACGAGCGCCCCGAGGGCCAGCCGTGGCCGACGTACCCGATGACCTTCCGGGTCTCCTCGGCCCACGAGGAGGCGGGGGAGCGGGTCTACGCAGTGTCCACGCAGGAGTTCCTCGGTGACGAGGACGGCAACGTGCGCGCGCTGCGCCTCGTCGACGTGGTCTTCGAAGGCGGCAAGCTGACCGAGATCGAGGGCACCGAGCGGGAGATCCCCGCGGAGCTGGTGCTGTTCGCCATGGGCTTCGTCGGCCCCGAGAAGCCCGGCCTGGTCGAGCAGCTCGGCGTCGACCTCGACGCCCGCGGCAACGTCGCGCGCGACGGCAGCTACATGAGCTCGGTGCCGGGGGTCTTCGTGGCCGGCGACGCCGGGCGCGGTCAGTCGCTGATCGTGTGGGCCATCGCTGAGGGGCGCGCCGCGGCCGCCGCCGTCGACACCTTCCTCACCGGATCCACGGCCCTCCCGGCCCCGATCCCGCCCACCGCCCGCCCCCTCGTCGTCTGACCCACCGCTGACCCGTCAGAAACTTTCTGACGGGTCAGCGGTCGGCGCGAGGGCGGCCCTGGGTGATTCGGGGGTTGGATCGTTCTAATTCCTCGGTAGAGTGGGGGAGTGCGAAGAGCGAAGATCGTGTGCACCCTCGGCCCTGCCACCAACTCAGAACGACGGATCCGCGAGCTCGTCTATGCCGGCATGGACGTCGCGCGGCTGAACATGAGCCACGGCAGTCACGCCGACCACGCCGAGGCCTACCGGCTGGTGCGCGAGGCGGCCGACGCCAGCGGGCACGGGGTCGGTATCTTCGCGGACCTGCAGGGCCCCAAGATCCGCCTGGAGACGTTCGCCGACGGTCCGGTCACGCTGCGCCGCGGCCAGCAGTGGACGATCACCACCCGCGACGTGCCGGGTGACGCGACGATCTGCGGGACGACGTACAAGGGCCTTCCCGGCGACGTGAGCATCGGCGACCCGATCCTCATCGACGACGGCAAGGTCCGGCTCCGGGTCACCGGCGTCGACGACACCGACGTCACCACCGACGTGCTGGTGGGCGGCAAGGTCAGCAACAACAAGGGCATCAACCTGCCCGGGGTGGCGGTCTCGGTGCCGGCACTGTCCGAGAAGGACATCGAGGACCTGCGCTTCGCCCTGGGCCTGAGCGTCGACTTCATCGCCCTCAGTTTCGTACGCAGCGCGGCGGACGTCGAGGACGTGCGGCGCGTCATGGACGAGGTCGGGGTGTGGCTGCCGGTCATCGCCAAGATCGAGAAGCCGCAGGCCATCGACAACCTCGACGAGATCGTGGCCGCCTTCGACGGGTTCATGGTGGCGCGTGGCGACCTGGGCGTGGAGTGTCCGCTCGAGGACGTGCCGTTCCTGCAGAAGCAGATCATCGAGAAGGCCCGCCGCAACGCCAAGCCGGTGATCGTGGCGACCCAGATGCTGGAGTCCATGATCACCAGCCCCTCGCCGACGCGCGCGGAGACCAGCGATGTCGCCAACGCGGTGCTCGACGGGGCGGACGCCGTGATGCTGTCGGGCGAGACGAGCGTGGGGGAGCACCCCATCCACGTCGTGGAGACGATGGCGCGGATCATCACCGCGACCGAGCAGCACGCGCTCGAGCCGCGGCAGTTCGGACAGTTCGAGAAGATCGAGTGGGACCCGCACACCCGTGGCGGGGTCATCGCCAAGGCGGCCGAGGAGGTCGCCGAGCGCGTCGAGGCCAAGTACGTCGTGGCGTTCACGCAGTCGGGCGACTCCGCGCGCCGGATGTCGCGGCTGCGCGGTCCGATCCCGATCCTGGCGTTCACCCCCGAGGCCCGGGTCCGCTCGCAGCTGTCGCTGTCGTGGGGCATCGAGACTTTCAAGACGTCCCGGGTCTCCCACACCGACGAGATGGTGCGCCAGGTCGACGAGCAGCTGCTGCAGATCGGCCGGGTCGAGGAGGGCGACCTGGTGGTCATCATCGCCGGCGCCCCGCCGGGCATCCCCGGCTCCACCAACGCGCTGCGCATCCACCGCATGGGTGACGCGATCAACCGGGTGGCGCCGGCCTACTACAGCCAGGGCTAGCTCGACGGGGAGGAAGGTGCCCCGGGTGGGATTCGAACCCACACTGGATGGTGTTTGAGACCACTGTCTCTGCCGTTGGACTACCGGGGCTGACCGGCGGAAACCCTAGCCGATCGGTCCGGCCCTCCTCGCCCTGGACAAAGTCGATCAACTAACTATAGTTTGGTCACATCGTCGGTCGGTCGGAGGTCGGACATGTGGAAGCCCTGGGAGCTCGGGTTGCGCAGCAACGCCCGCGCGGTGGAGAACGCACGCCTCGCGACCACCCTGTGCAGTCGCCGGCGCCTGGAGCAGGTCGAGGTGGAGCTCTACCTCGCCGCCCGCGTCTCGTCGTACGGCGCTCGGGTCCCCGCGCGAAGCGCGACCGGAGGCTGAGCCGCCGGGTGGGGCCCGGGTGAGGGGCCACTAGCCTGGCGGGGTGACCGAGCCTGACACGAGCCCCACCCGCCGCACCGTCGTGATCGCCGAGGACGAGACGCTGATCCGCATGGACCTCGCGGAGATGTTGACCGAGGAGGGCTACTCCGTGGTCGGCCAGGCCGGTGACGGAGCGCGCGCGATAGAGCTCGCCGAGGAGCACCGACCTGACCTGGTCATCCTCGACGTGAAGATGCCCGTGCTCGACGGGATCGCGGCGGCGGAGGCGATCGCCGGGCGGCGGATCGCGCCGGTGGTCATCCTGACGGCGTTCTCGCAGCGCGACCTGGTGGAGCGCGCCAGGGACGCCGGCGCCATGGCCTACCTGGTCAAGCCGTTCAACAAGTCCGACCTGGTGCCCGCCATCGAGATGGCGGTGAGCCGCTTCGCCGAGCTCAGCCAGCTGGAGACGGAGGTCGCCGACCTCTCCGAGCGGCTCGAGACGCGCAAGGCCGTGGACCGCGCGAAGGGCATCCTGCAGGAGCAGCTGAGCATCTCCGAGCCGGACGCCTTCCGCTGGATCCAGAAGACCGCGATGGATCTTCGCCTCTCGATGCGCCAGGTGGCGGAAGGAGTCGTCGAGCACGGTCCGGGGCTCGATGGGACCGATCGAGGCTGAACACCGCTCCATAACGGATTAGTGATGATTCGGCAGCCATTGGTGAAGTGTCTTACGCATCACTCCCGATCGGTGTACGTTTCCGCACCGGGGGACCGGGACCGTGGGGTCCGCTGCCCCGACACTCTGCGTCTTCGGTAGTCGGCCGGGGACCTGACGAGAGGTAGAAGGTCTTGAGGCGAAACAAGGTAGTCGGGCTGGGGGCTGTGGCTGCGAGCCTGGCGCTGGTCCTGTCGGCGTGCGGGAGCGCGGACACCAACGACGAGGCCGAGGGCGGCGGCGACGAGTGCGCAGGCAAGATCGGCGTGATGGGGGCGCTGTCCGGTCCCAACTCCAGCATCGTCATCCCTTCGGTCAACGGCGCCAAGCTGGCGCTCACGCAGTTCCTCGAGGAGAACGACGACTGCAAGGTCGAGCTGGTCGAGTTCGACAGCGAGGGCGACGCCACCAAGGCGACGCCGCTGGCCAGCCAGATCGCCGACGACCCCGAGTTCCTCGGTGTGATCGGTGGCGCGTTCTCGGGTGAGACCCGCGCGACCAAGGGCATCTTCGACGAGGCCGGCGTGACCATGATCAGCCAGTCCGCCACGGCCACCGACCTCACCACCGAGGACCCGGCCGAGGTGTTCCACCGGGTCGTGGGCTACGACGAGGTGCAGGGCGCCGCGGTGGCGAAGTACCTCTCCGACGCGCTGGGCGGCAAGAAGGTCTTCGTGATCGACAACTCCGAGGCCTACGGCGAGCCGCTGGCCGAGAAGGTCACCGAGGAGCTGGGCGACCTGGTCGCCGGGTCGGACAAGACCCAGGTCGAGCAGACCGAGTTCTCCGCCACGATCTCCAAGATCGAGGGCGCGGGCGCGGACGCCATCTTCTACGCCGGCTACATCGCCGAGGCCGCACCGCTGATCAAGCAGATCCGCGACGCCGGCATCGAGGTCCCCGTGGTCTTCCCCGACGGCGTCTACGGCGCCGACTTCCCGAAGGCGGCCGGTGCCGCGGGCGAGGGTGCCATCGTCACCTGCCCGTGCGTCCCGATCGAGGAGGGCGACACCTTCTACGCCGACTACGAGACGGAGTTCGGTGAGCAGCCCGGCGCGTACGCCGCCGAGGGCTACGACGCCATGACGATCTTCCTCGAGGCGATCAAGGACGGCGCCACCGACCGCGGCGCCGTCGAGGAGTTCGTCGACGGCTACGACGCCGAGGGCCTGACCAAGACCCTGGCGTTCGACGACAAGGGCGACATCGCCGTCGAGAACGTGGTCATCTGGGCCTACAAGGTGCAGGGCGACGCCCTGGTGCCCGACCAGGAGATCTCGCTCGACTGAGTCACGCAGTGACTGACAGGGGCGGCCGAGCACGGCTCGGCCGCCCCCGTCTCTGCCTCGTCGCCCCGGCCCGGCCGGCGGCGTGACCCCTACCAAGGAGCATTCCGTTGCTTGAACAACTCGGTGCCCTGGTGGTGCCGCTGGTGGCGTGGGACAACCTGTTCAGCGACCTGCCGGACCACACGGTCGACGGCCTGACCCGCGGCGCCATCTACGCGCTGGTGGCGCTCGGCTACACGCTGGTCTACGGCGTCATGCGGCTGATCAACTTCGCCCACTCCGAGGTGTTCATGGTGGGCACCTGGGCGGTCCTGGGCGTCTACACGCTCATCGGCGCGGCCGAGGGCGACGGGCTGGGCTTCGTCGTCCTCGCGACGCTGATCGCGCTGATCGGGGCGATGCTGGCCTCCGCCGGCACGGCGCTCGCCGTCGAGCGGATCGCCTACCGCCCGCTGCGCAAGAAGAACGCCCCGCCCCTCATCTTCCTGATCACCGCGATCGGCTGCTCGCTGGTGCTGCTCGAGGTGTTCGGCCAGGTCCTGCACGCCATCTTCGGCGAGCCCTTCGGTCGCAAGACCATCAGCATCCCCTCGCTCGTGAAGACCGAGCAGCTGATCGGCCCGAACGGCAGCCTGCTGACCACCGACGCGATCACGATCACCAACCTGCAGCTGATCATCTTCCTCGGCGCGGTCGGGATGATGGTCGCGCTGGACGTCTTCGTCAACCGCTCCCGGCTGGGTCGCGGCGTCCGGGCGGTCGCCCAGGACCCCGACACCGCCGCCCTCATGGGGGTCAACCAGGACCGGGTCTTCATGCTGGTCTTCATCCTGGGTGGCGCGATGGCCGGCGTGGCCGCGCTGCTCTACACGATGCAGTTCGACATCACGAAGTTCAACGTCGGCTTCCTGATCGGCATCAAGGCCTTCACGGCCGCGGTCCTCGGGGGGATCGGCAACCTGCGCGGAGCGCTCCTGGGCGGGCTGCTCCTCGGGGTGGTCGAGGTCTACGCCTCGACGCTGTTCACCTCCAACTGGGCCGACGTCACCGCGTTCATCCTGCTGATCGCGGTGCTGATGGTCCGGCCGACAGGCATCTTGGGCGAATCGCTGGGGAAGGCGCGCGCATGAACGTACTCACCACAGCCTCCGGCGGCCTGCAGGGCGTCAAGGAGAGGTGGCGCGGGCTGCCGCGCCTCACCCGCGAGGTCACGAAGGCCGTGCTCATCGCGGCCGGCATCGCGTTCCTGGTCTACCTGCCGTTCCTGCAGCTGCTGCCGTTCGCCCAGGTCCGCACCGACCTCACCAGCCGCGGCTCCTCGTGGGACGCCGTGCTGTTCCAGATCGTCATCTACATGATCGTCGCGGTCGGCCTCAACGTCGTGATCGGGCTGGCCGGCCTGCTCGACCTCGGCTACATCGGCTTCTACGCCGTCGGCGCCTACTCGGTGGCCATCTTCGGCTCGCCCTCCTCGCCCGTCACCCAGTGGATGGTCAGGGAGTTCGGGTTCTCCGAGGGCTGGGCCGTGCCGTTCGTGGCCTGCATCCCGATCGCCCTGGCCTTCGCCCTCATGGCCGGGCTGATCCTCGGCGCCCCGACCCTGCGGCTGCGCGGCGACTACCTCGCCATCGTCACGATGGGCTTCGGCGAGATCATCCGGATCGTGCTGCGCAACGTCAGCGACGTCTCGGGCGGCTCGCAGGGCATCGTGCAGATCCCGTCCCCGCCGGGACCGCAGGTGGTCAACGAGTACGGCCGCGAGGTCGACCTGTTCAACCGGCTCGACCACCACTACTGGTACTGGCTGGCCCTCGCGGTGCTGTTCCTGCTGATCATCCTGGTCCGTCGCCTGGAGAACAGCCGCGTCGGCCGCGCCTGGCTGGCGATCCGTGAGGACGAGGACGCGGCGGCGATCATGGGTGTCCCGGCGCTGAAGTACAAGCTGTGGGCCTTCGTCATCGGCGCCATGCTCGGTGCCATCGCGGGCATGCTGTTCGCCAGCCACCAGACCGCCATCACGCCCAACGACTTCCAGCTGAACCTGTCGTTCCTGTTCGTCGCCATGGTCGTCATCGGCGGCTCGGGCAACATGGTCGGGGCGCTGCTGGGCGCCTTCCTGATCACCTACCTCCCGGAGCGCTTCCGCGACTTCCAGGAGTGGCGCCCGTTCGCGTTCGGGCTGGCGCTGGTCCTGGTGATGATCTTCCGGCCCCAGGGCCTGGTCCCCAGTCGCAGACGCGCTGCCGAGTTCCGAGACCGCAAGATCGAGGCAGAGGAGGCGGCCACCGATGCCTGAGCAGACCTGGACCACCCTGGAGCCCGTCGTCGAGCAGGATGTGCTCCTGCACGTCAACCACGTCACCCTGCGCTTCGGCGGTGTGGTGGCGCTCAACGACGTGGACTTCGAGATCCGCCGCGGAGAGATCCTCGGCCTGATCGGACCCAACGGCGCCGGCAAGACCACGTGCTTCAACGTGATGACCGGCGTCTACAAGCCCACGTCGGGGCAGGTCGACTTCGACGGCACCAAGATCTCGGGCATCAAGAGCCACAAGATCAACAAGCTCGGTGTGGCGCGGACGTTCCAGAACATCCGCCTGTTCCCGGAGATGAGCGCCCTCGAGAACGTCATGGTCGGCTGCGACGCGGAGCACAAGACCAGCGTGCTCGGCGCGCTGTTCCGCCTGCGTCGCGTGTTCGGCGCGCCCGAGGAGCTGTACTCCGAGAACCGCGTCAAGCACGCGTGGGAGCGGGCCGCCGGGATCAGCCGGCACATGTACGAGGAGCGCGAGGGCCGGATCAAGGCCATGGACCTGCTGCGCTTCGTCGGCATCGCCGACCGCGCGCACGAGCTCGCCCGCAACCTGCCCTACGGCTACCAGCGGCGCCTCGAGATCGCACGCGCCATGGCCACCGACCCCAAGCTGCTCTGCCTCGACGAGCCGGCGGCCGGGTTCAACCCCGCGGAGAAGGAGGACCTCATGGCCCTCATCCGCCGGATCCGCGACCGCGGGCTGACCGTGCTCCTCATCGAGCACGACATGAAGCTGGTCATGGGGGTCACCGACCGGATCGTGGTGCTGGAGTTCGGCACCAAGATCGCCGACGGCCTGCCCGCCGAGGTGGCCCGCAGCCCCAAGGTCATCGCCGCCTACCTAGGAGAGCCCGACGATGTTGCTTGAGCTGGAGGACGTGGTCCTGGCCTACGGGAAGATCGAGGCCCTCCACGGCCTGAGCCTGCAGGTCGACGAGGGCGAGGTCGTCGCCCTCATCGGCGCCAACGGCGCCGGCAAGACCTCGACCATGCGGGCGGTCTCCGGCGTGCGCGGGATCCAGTCCGGAAGGATCGTCTTCCAAGGCGAGGACATCACCCGGCTCCGCGCGGACCAGCGGGTGCGCAAGGGGCTGTGCCTGGCGCCGGAGGGCCGCGGCATCTTCCCCGGCATGTCCGTGGTCGAGAACCTCGACATGGGCGCCTACACCCGGCGCGACAAGGCCGAGATCGGCAAGGACTTCGAGCGCGTCTTCGGCCTCTTCCCGAGGCTCGACGAGCGCAAGAAGCAGATCGCCGGCACGATGTCGGGGGGCGAGCAGCAGATGCTCGCCATCGGCCGCGCGCTCATGGCCAGGCCCAAGCTGCTGTGCCTCGATGAGCCCTCCATGGGCCTCGCGCCGATGCTGATCCAGCAGATCTTCTCGATCATCAGCGAGATCGCGGAGCAGGGCACGACGATCCTGGTGGTCGAGCAGAACGCCAAGCAGGCGCTGTCGCGTGCCGACCGCGCCTACGTGCTCGAGACCGGCAACATCGTGAAGTCCGGCTCCGGCGCCAGCCTGCTCGACGACCCCAGCATCCGCGAGGCCTACCTGGGCGTCGCCTGAGGCACCGCCCGGCCGTCAGTGCCCCGTCAGTGCCCCGTCAGTGCCCCGTCAGTGCAGGGCGGCGGCCAGGGCCACGAGCGCCGGCGCGACGAGCAGCGCGGGGAGCAGGTCGGCGACCGGGATCTCCCGGATCCGCAGCAGGCGCAGGGCCACGCCGACCAGCAGCAGCCCGCCGGTCGCGGTGATCGCGGCGAGCTCGGCGTCGGGGAGGACGTCGCCGAGCAGCATGCCCACCACGGTCAGCGCACCCTGCACGACGAACACCGTGATCGCCGCGGCCGCCACGCCCCAGCCGAACGCGGAGGCGAAGGCGATGGCCGCGAAGCCGTCCAGGGTGGACTTGAGGAACAGCTGGTCGGCGCCGTTGCCCAGGCCGTCGTTCAACGACCCCAGGATCGTCAGGGGGCCGGTGCAGAAGAGCAGCGAGGCGACGACGAAGCCCTCGATGAAGCGGTGCCGCTCCGCCGAGCCGGTCTCGCCGGACAGCCGGCGCTGCAGCCAGCCGCCGAGCGACTCCACCCGCTGCTCGAGGCGCAGCAGCGACCCGACGATGCCGCCCAGCACCAGGGAGCCCAGCACGATGAGCATCGGGGCGCTGTCGCCGACGCGGACCGACAGGGCCGGGTCGAGCACGGCGACGGCCGAGGTGGCCGCGATCAGCAGCGTGACCAGCCCCAACGCGTCGGTGACCAGGTCGCGGGTGCGCACCGGGAGCCGGTTGCCCAGCAGCCGACCCAGCACCGTGCCGACCAGCACGGTGACGACGTTGACGGCGGTGCCGATTCCAGGGATCACGGGACTCCTCTGTGCAGGTGCGCGGCCTGAGCGTAGTCTTCGGGCTGATCGTGCACGCGGATGGTGGGACGCGCGGTCGCAGTCCAAGGTTTTCCATGGCCCGGGGAGGCGAGACATGAGTCGGTCGTTGGTGTCGCTTCGCGAGGCGGAGCTCCCGGATGCGCCCGTTCTGGTCGAGCTCTGGGCCGACGGACTTCGCCGTGCCGACCGGCAGGATCAGGAGGCCGACCTCGAGCTGATCATCAAGGGCGCGAGCGCCTCGCCCGAGCAGCGCCTGATCGTGGCCGAGTACGACGGTCGGCTCGCGGGGGCGATCCTGCTGCGCGTGGCGCCGCTCTCCGCCCTCAACCTCGAGCAGACCGTGCAGGCCGTCTCGCCGCACGTCTTCCCGCAGTACCGCCGCCACGGCATCGGCCGGGCGCTCATGGAGTGTGCGGTCGGCTTCGCGGAGGAGCTGGGGGTGGCCCACGTCGCGACCGCCGCGACCTCCGGCTCGCGCGACGCCAACCGCTTCATGGCGCGGCTGGCCCTCGGCCCCCATGCCACGCTGCGGCTGGCGCCCACGGCCGCCGTACGAGCCAAGCTCACGGCGCAGCGCCCCGCGCTGGCCGGCAACGGGCGTCAGCTCACCCGCGTGCTCGCCGCGCGCCGCTCGATGCGCCGGGCCCAGGTCTTCGACGCACCCGAGCCGCGCTAGCGCGGACTACCGCCCGAGGCGCTCGGCCGGCACCAGGGCGCAGGTGATGCGCGAGGTGCACACGCGCTTGCCGCGCTCGTCGGTGATGACCACCTCGAAGCACGCCGAGGTGCGCCCCAGGTGGATCGGCGTCGCGACCCCGGTGACCACCCCCGAGGTCGCAGAGCGGTGATGGGTGGCGTTGATGTCGATGCCCACGGCCACCCGGTCGGGGTGGGCGTGGATCGCCGAGCCGATCGAGCCCAGGCTCTCGGCGAGGACCACGGAGGCACCGCCGTGCAGCAGGCCGTAGGGCTGGGTGTTGCCCTCGACCGGCATGGTGGCGACGACGCGCTCGGAGGACACCTCGAGCAGCTCGATGCCCATCCTCTCGTTCAGCGCACCCATGGGCATCTGGGCGAGGAACTCCTCGACAGGCATCTCGGTCGGCTGGTGGTCGCTCATGCGCACATTGTGGCCGACCGCCCGCCGCACCGGGTCGGTGGTCACGGATAGAGTCGCGGGCGTGCCTGACGCTGCCAAGACCGACCGTCCGCGCCTGCTGCTGCTCGACGGCCACTCGTTGGCCTACCGCGCCTTCTTCGCGCTCCCTGTCGAGAACTTCTCGACCACCACCGGGCAGCACACCAACGCCGTCTACGGCTTCACCTCGATGCTCATCAACGTGCTGCGCGACGAGAAGCCGACCCACCTCGCGGTCGCCTTCGACGTCTCGCGCCAGACCTTCCGCCTCGCCGAGTACGCCGACTACAAGGCCGGCCGCAACAAGACGCCCACGGAGTTCAGCAGCCAGCTGCCGCTGATCGAGGAGGTGCTGCAGGCGCTGCGCATCCCGTTCCTGAAGAAGGACGGCTTCGAGGCCGACGACATCATCGCGACGCTCGCCACGCAGGCCCTGGCCGACGGCATGGAGGTCCTCATCCTCACCGGCGACCGCGACTCCATCCAGCTCGTCACCGACGACTCGACCGTGCTCTACCCCATGCGCGGGGTCTCCGACCTCGCCCGCATGACGCCGGCGTGGGTCCAGGACAAGTACGGCGTCCCGCCCGAGCGCTATCCCGAGATCGCGGCGCTGGTGGGGGAGACCTCCGACAACCTGCCCGGCGTGCCGGGCGTCGGCGTGGGCTACGCCGCCAAGTGGATCAACCAGTACGACGGTCTCGACAACGTGATCCTGCACGCCGACGAGATCACCGGCAAGAAGGGCGAGTCGCTGCGCGCGCACCTGGGCGACGTGATGCGCAACCGTCAGCTCAACCGCCTGGTGACCGACCTGGACCTCGAGCTCACCCCGACCGACCTGGCCATCCGCCCGTGGGACCGCACCGAGGTGCACACGCTCTTCGACGGCCTGGAGTTCCGGGTGCTGCGCGACCGGCTCTTCGAGACCCTCGAGTCCGAGGAGGAGGTCGACGGGCCGGGCTTCGACCTGGTCGGCGACGTCCTGGAGCCGGGCGCGGTCGCGCCCTGGCTCGGCGAGCTCGGCACCGACCGGGTGGGCCTGCACGTGCGCGGCGCCTGGGGCGCCGGGACCGGCCGGGTGGAGGGCCTGGCGCTGGCCACCGGCGCCGACAAGGCGGCCTACGTCGACGTCGCCAAGCTGACCCCCGAGGACGACGCGGCGCTGGCCTCGTGGCTGGCCGACCGCGACCGCCCCAAGGTGCTCCACGACGCCAAGGGCCCGGCGCTGGCGTTGGCCGCCCACGGCTGGGAGCTGCACGGCGTCGCCTCCGACACGGCCCTGGCGGCCTACCTGGTGCGCCCCGACCAGCGCTCCTACGACCTCTCCGACCTCACCGTGCGCTACCTGCGCCGCGAGCTGCGCCAGGAGCAGGAGCCCGAGCAGGACGCGCTCTTCGACGACGTCGAGGGCGGTGACGTCGTCGCCACCACCGCGATGCTGCACGCGCGCGCCGTACTCGAGCTCGCCGAGGCGCTCGACGCCGCGATCGAGGAGCACGGCGGCACCCGGCTGCTGGCCGACATGGAGCTGCCGCTGGTCGAGCTGCTCACCCTCATGGAGCAGACCGGGATCGCGGTCGACAACGGTCACCTCGAGGCCCTGCAGAGCGAGTTCGACACCGAGGTGCGCAAGGCCGCGCAGGCGGCCTACGACGCCATCGGCAAGGAGATCAACCTCGGCTCTCCCAAGCAGCTGCAGGTGGTGCTCTTCGACGAGCTCGACATGCCCAAGACCAAGCGCACCAAGACCGGCTACACCACCGACGCCGACGCCCTGCAGGCGCTGTACGTCAAGACCGAGCACCCCTTCCTCGAGCACCTGCTGCGCCACCGCGACGTGATCCGGCTGCGCCAGACCATCGAGGGGCTGCTGAAGACGGTGGCCCCCGACGGGCGGATCCACACCACCTTCAACCAGACGATCGCGGCGACCGGGCGCCTGTCCAGCACCGACCCCAACCTGCAGAACATCCCGGTCCGCACCGAGGAGGGCCGCCGGATCCGGGAGGCGTTCGTCGTCGGCGACGGCTACGAGTGCCTGATGACGGCCGACTACAGCCAGATCGAGATGCGGATCATGGCCCACCTCTCCGAGGACGAGCTCCTCATCGAGGCGTTCCGCTCGGGCCGCGACTTCCACTCGATCACTGCGGCCCGGGTCTTCGACGTGCCCGCCGACGACGTCACGGTCGAGATGCGCGCCAAGATCAAGGCGATGAACTACGGCCTGGCCTACGGGCTCTCGGCCTTCGGGCTCTCCCAGCAGCTGGGCATCGAGCCGGCCGAGGCGCGCGGCCTCATGGATGAGTACTTCGAGACCTTCGGCGGGATCCGCGACTACCTCGGCGGCGTCGTCGACGAGGCCCGCAAGACCGGTTACACCGAGACCATCATGGGCCGCCGCCGCTACCTGCCGGACCTGACCAGCGACAACCGGCAGCGCCGCGAGATGGCCGAGCGCATGGCGCTCAACGCCCCGATCCAGGGCTCGGCCGCCGACCTGATCAAGATCGCGATGCTCAACGTCCAGCGCGCCCTCGAGGCCGACGGGCTGCGCTCCCGGATGCTGCTGCAGGTCCACGACGAGCTCGTCTTCGAGGTCGCCACCGGGGAGCGGGAGCGGCTGGACGCCCTGGTCCGCGAGCAGATGGGCTCGGCGGCCGAGCTCACCGTCCCGCTCGACGTCTCCGTCGGCACCGGCCACAGCTGGCACGAAGCGGCGCACTGATGACCTCAGGATCGCAGCGGCTCGCGAGCCTGACCAGCGACCTGATGGTGGGGGACCTGCCCGACCTCCCTCGCCGGGACGCCGATCTCCTGGGCCGTGCCACCGCACGTCATCTGGCGTCCCTGCCCGACGCCACGCGTGCCGGGGTGCGCCTCGCCCAGACCGTGGTCACGCTCGGGGCCGGCGTCCTCGGGCGGCGACCCTACGGCCGCCTGGGGGCCGACGCGCGCGCCGACGTCGTACGGCGGCTGGCCGCGAGCCGGGTGCCCCTGGTGGCCGAGTACTTCCGCCTGGTGCGCGGCGTGGCGCTGGTCATCCACTTCGAGGACGCGCGATGAGCTACGACGTGGCGATCGTCGGCTCGGGTCCCGGCGGTGCGGTCACGGCCCGCGAGTGCGCGCGCCGCGGGCTGAGCGTGGTCGTCCTGGAGGAGGGCGACCACGTCGAGCCGGGGGAGGTCGCGCCCTACTCGCTGGAGCAGATGCGCCGCCAGTACCGTCACGGCGGCCTCACGGTCGCCCTGGGCCGCCCACCGGTGGCCTACACCGAGGCCTCCTGCGTCGGGGGAGGCAGCGAGGTCAACTCCGGCCTCTACCACCGTCCCGACTCGGGCGTCCTGGACGAGTGGAGCCGGACCAACGCGATCGAGGGCCTCGGCGCCGCCGAGCTCGCGCCGTGGTCCACGCTCGTCGAGGAGCGGCTCTCGGTCGCCACCGCGCCTGGTCCGCTCAGCCCGGCGTCCGAGGTGCTGCGTCGCGGGGCCGAGACGCTCGGCTGGGACGGACTCGACGTCCCTCGGTGGCAGCGCCCCGACGAGGCGGGCGGCAAGGGCGCGCGCCAGACCATGCTGCGCACCTACCTCGCCGACGCGGTCGCGGCAGGCGCGGAGGTGCGACCGCGGGTCCGCGCACTGCGACTGCGCCTCGAGCGGGGACGCGCCACCGGTGTCCATACCGACCGGGGCGTCGTCTCGGCGGACCAGGTGGTCGTGTGCGGCGGCGCCATCCAGACCCCGGCCCTGCTGCTGCGCAGCGGCATCCGGCGCAACGTGGGGCGAGGGCTCTCGGTGCACCCGACGGTGAAGGTGCTCGCCGACTTCGACGCCGAGGTCAACGACCCGGCCGACCTGGCCACCTACCAGGTCAAGGAGTTCGCCCCGGGGCTGACGCTCGGCGGGTCGGCGGGGCGGCCCGGCATGATCGCCCTCGGTCTCTCCGGCACGTGGGAGCGCGATCGGGACCTGCCGGCCGACTGGCCCCGGCAGTCGGTCTACTACGCCTCGATCCGAGGCCAGGGCAGCGGTCGGGTCCGCCTGGTCCCCGGGTTCGAGGACCCGCTCGTGACCTACGCCCTGACCCGCCGTGACCTCGCGGCACTGCGGGCCGGGCTGGGGCGGCTGATGCTCCTGCTCGCCGCGGCGGGCGCCCGGGTCCAGGTGCCGTCGTACGTCGGGGCGCCGCGCGTCCTCGACGCGGACCAGGTGCCCTCCGCGGCAGGGGCGATGACTCGCGGCAACGCCTCGGTGATGACCGTCCACCTGTGCGGCACGGCCGCCATGGGCGAGGACCGGCGGCGCGGCGTGACCGACTCCTTCGGTCGGGTCCACGGCGTGGCCAACCTCCGGGTCAACGACGCCTCGCTGCTGCCGAGTGCGCCCGGCATCAACCCCCAGGGGACGCTCATGGCCATCGCCCACCGCAACGTCGACCAGATGCTGGAAGGTGCAGGATGACGCCGTGGGCACCCGCTGACCTCACCGTGGTGACCGGGGGAGCGGGGTGGTTCGGTCGTGCCTTCCTGGACGCGGTGGCGCGTCCCCGCCCCGAGCACGGCCCGGTGGCCCGCGACGGTCAGGTCCGCGTGCTCGCCGCCTCGCCGGCCGAGGTGCCGCACATCTTGGAGGTCCTGCCGCGCGCCGTCGTGCACGTCGGCGACCTCGCCGATCCGGACGTCGCCGGACGGCTCCTCGCCGACGCCTCCGGGGCCTCGGTCATCCACGCCGCCGGAGTCATCCACCCCGCCCGGGTGGCCGACTTCGAGCGGGTCAACGTCGGCGGCACCCGGGCGCTGCTCGAGGCCGCCACCCACGCCGGGGTCCGCCGGGTGGTCCACCTGTCCTCCAACTCGGCGTTCGGCGTCAACCCGACACCCGACGACCGGTTCCGTCAGCACGAGCCGTACCGCCCTCACCTGGGCTACGGCCGGTCCAAGATGAGGGCCGAGCGGCTCGTCCTCGACGCCGCCGCGAGCCGACGCCTCGACACCGTGGTCGTGCGCCCGCCGTGGTTCTACGGTCCCTTCCAGCCGGCGCGCCAGACCACCTTCTTCGCGATGGTGGCGGCCGGTCGGTTCCCGGTCCTGGGCGACGGCCAGCAGGTCCGGTCGATGGCCTACGTCGACAACCTCGTCCAAGGCGTGGCCCTCGCCGAGCACCACCCCGAGGTCTCGGGACAGGCCTTCTGGGTCGCCGACCGCGAGCCCTACACCATGGAGAGGATCGTCATGACCGTGCAGCGGGTGCTCGAGGAGGAGGGCTACCGCACTCGCGGCCGGCAGCTGCGGCTGCCGGCGCTCCTCGGGCGGCTTGCGGAGCGGGTCGACGGCACGCTCCAGGCCCGCGGCGTCTACCACCAGCAGCTCCACGTCCTGGGGGAGATGGACAAGACCATCGCCTGCGACGTGTCGGCGACCGTCGACGTGCTGGGCTACCGGCCGCAGGTGGACCTGGCCGAGGGCATGCGGCGCGCCGTGCGGTGGTGCGCCGACCACGACCTCCCGGTGGCGCCGAGACGGAGTCCCCGATGAGCCAGGTGGCCCTGGTCACCGGCGGCAGCGGCTACTTCGGCTCGCTCCTGGTCGACCAGCTCCTCCGCGCCGGCCTCGAGGTGCGGGTCCTCGACATCATCGACGCGCCGGATCGTCCCTCCGACGTGCAGCTGTTCCACGGTGACGTCCGCGACGAGCACCTGGTCGGTGCCGCGGTGAGGGGTGCCGACCTGGTCTTCCACAACGTCGCCCAGGTCCCGTTGGCCCGCGACCGCGACCTGTTCGAGTCGGTCAACGTCCGCGGCACCGAGGTGGTCCTGCGCCAGTGCGAGCAGGCGGCGGTCGCCAAGGTGGTGCACACGTCGTCGTCGGCCGTCTTCGGGGTGCCCGAGCGCAACCCCGTCACCCGCGAGACGGTCCCGAGCCCCGTGGAGGCCTACGGTCGGGCGAAGCTGGATGCGGAGCTGCTCTGCCGCGCGGCGGTGACCCGGGGCCTGGACGTCACCGTCGTCAGGCCGCGCACCATCCTGGGTCACGGTCGGCTCGGGATCTTCGGCATCCTCTTCGACTGGATCGCCGACGGTGCGGGGGTGCCCATCCTCGGCGACGGGACCAACGTCTACCAGTTCGTGCACGCGGAGGACCTCGCCTCGGCCTGCCTGCTGGCGGCTCGTCGACCGGGGGCGGCGGTCTACAACATCGGGGCGCAGGAGTTCGGCACGATGGGCGAGGCCGTCGGGCACCTGTGCCAGTACGCCGGCACGGGCGCCCGGGTGCGGCACCTCCCGGTCGGCCCGACGTCCAAGGCCATGGAGTGGTCCGCACGCCTAGGCCTGACCCCGTTCGCTCCCTACCACTGGATCATGTACAGCCGGTCCCTGTGGTTCGACGTCTCCCCGGCGGTCGAGGAGCTCGGCTGGCGCGCGCAGTGGTCCACCGACGCCATGTTCCAGAGCTCCTACGACTGGTTCCTCGAGCACCGAGGCGAGGAGAGCGGCGGGTCGGCGCACCGGCGCTCGGCCAAGCAGGGGCTGCTCCGACTGGCCAAGCAGGTGCTGTGAGCGCGCTTGCGCGCCGGTCCGCGCCCGGACGGGGCGCGGTCGGAGACGGACCGCCCTCGCGATAGGTTGTGCTGTCCTTCGACCCCCGCCCGACCGAGGTAGCACTGGTGCGTTCCACCCCCGCCACGCGTTGCGACCCCTTGGCCCCCTCGGTACGTGAGGCCCGGGAGGTCGTGGGGATGTACGGCGACCCGGACACCACGTGGGGCCTCTGTCTCGAGGCGCGACTCACCCGGCCGCAGCATGCGGGCGAGGTGGCCGAGCGGGTGGCGAGGCTGTGTGCGCGTCGGCCCCACCTCGGGGTCGCGCCCGTCATCACCCGGCATCCCGACTCGGAGTGGGCCGACGCTCGGCGCGACGTCGCTGCCGCGCCCTACGGGCCGACGTCTCCACTGCTGCGCCTCGCCCTGACCGACGACGGCATGGGGATGTTGATCGGCGCCCACCACGGCGCCGTGGACGGCTTGGGCCTGCTCGCCGTGGCGGGTGCGGCGCTGGGACGCGAGCTGCGCAGCAGCGCGCGCGGCATCGGCGAGCGCGCCGCGCCGCACGGCTTCATCGGCTCCAGCGTGCGGCGGCTGGGGGAGGCCCTGGTCGCTCCGCCCGCACGATTCGTGGGTAGCGGTGGAGCGGGTCCCGAGCCGGAGGACCTCAGCGCCGTGACGCGGCCCCGGGTCGGGCGCGGCACGGCCGACCTCGCCGCGGCGGTCCTCGCCCTGCACGCCGACCTGCCCACGGGCTCGCGGCGTCGCCCGGTGCTCGTGATCGGCGCGTCGCGCCGGCCCAGTGGGGTCCCCCAGCCGGACCGGCAGACCGCCTATCTCCGGCTGCGCGTGCGCCCTGGCCGGGAGGGAGCGGACCGGTCCATGCTGGCGCGCACCATCGCGGACCTCCGGCCGGAGCCGGACTTTCCCGAGACCTCCGCGGGGGGAGCCGCGCCGCTGGTCGTCCGCCTGCTCAAGAACCGCCTGGGCGCGACGGCCATGCTCAGCAACCTGGGCGGCGTCGAGGGTGAGGACCTGGCATCCGTGGCGATGTACCCCGCCCTCAGCGGACCGCGCTCGGTGGCGGTGGGTCTGGTCTCGACCGGGAGCGCGACGACCCTGACCCTGCGGACCCGCCGGGAGGAGTTCGACGCCGGGGAGCACGCCCGGCTGATCGCCGGGCTGGCCGACCGGTTCTTCGGCTGACCTCCGGCCCCCAGTACGGCCCAGTGCGGCTCAGTACGGGTCGTACGGCGAGTCGTGCCCGACCAGACGAGCCAGGGGGCGCAGGCGCAGGCGCAGCAGCACCTTGATGCCGACGTTGCGCAGCCACCACGGCAGCTCGCCTACGACCCGCAGCCGGTCCGTGAGCCTAGGACGGCTCGTACGGAACAGCGCCATCGACCCTTCGCGCCGGACGTAGGTGAGGTCGCGGGCGAACAGCACCCGGGCCAGGATGCCCAGGGTCACGCCGATGGACGAGTAGGCGTCGTGCACGAGGATCGCGGCGTCCGGTGGCAGGAAGGCTCGCCAGCGCAGGTCGTCGCTGAAGGTCCAGAAGTCGTGCTTGCCATCGATGTAGAGCAGCTCGAAGCCCTCGGTCCACCCCGGCCGGGCCTGGGTGGAGTAGTCCTCCACGTGCCGGACCGAGTGCTGCACGCCGGCCTCGGCGAGGTGGGAGAGGAACTTGGCCTTGGTCGGCGCGCCGCCGAAGAGGCGACCGTCCACGAACGGGTCGATGGCGATGACGGTGCCGCCGGTGGTGCTGGCCACCTGGCCCAGCACCACCGTGGACCGGCCCTGGTGGCTGCCGATCTCCAGCATGGTCGCGCCCGGCGCGAGGGCCCGCGCCTCGTCGTACAGCAGCCGGGCCTGGGCTCGGGTGAGCCACCCGGGGATCCGGTCGGCGACCGCCCACGCGCTGGCGAAGGACTCATCGTCCACGGTCGTGGTCATCGGCTGCCCGCCGTCGCGGACCGGGCCGGAGAGTCCGTGCTGGGGCGGTGCGTGGGTCCGCACGTGAGACGACACCTTAGGATCACACGCGGCAGGTTACCGGTCGGTCAACGTCGCCGACGGCACGGAGGGGAGTCCACCATCGAACTCGCGCGCTCGCACGGGCTGAGGCTCGACGGACTTCGCGGACGCGGACTCGTCTGGTGGGCCGTGCCCCTGACCTGGCTGTGGTTCCTCGCGATGTCCTTTCTGCAGCGCGTGGGGGCGACGACCTTCGACACCAAGTTCGACCTGACCGCCGACCCCGAGCGGTTCCTGACGCGCAGCCTCTCGCTGTGGAACCAGAACTCCTCGTTCGGTGAGCTGCAGAACCAGGCCTACGGCTACCTGTTCCCGCAGGGCACCTTCTTCCTCGTCGGGGACTGGCTCGGCGTGCCCGACTGGACCGTGCAACGGCTCTGGAGCGGCCTGCTGCTCATCGTGGCCTTCGAGGGCTGCCGCCGACTGTTCCGCGCGCTCCGTCCGGAGGCCTCGCCCTGGGCCGCGTGGTTCGGAGGCGTCGCGTACGCCGTGGCGCCGCGTCTGCTGGGGCTGGCCGGCGTGCTCAGCGCGGAGGTGCTGCCGACCGCGGTGCTGCCGTGGGTCGTGCTCCCCATCGTGCTGGCCCAGCAGGGCCGGATCGGGCCGCGTGCGGGTGCCCTGTGGTCCGGGGCTGCCGTGCTGCTCCTCGGCGGCGTCAACGCCGTCGAGAACCTGGCGGCCCTGCCGCTGCCGCTGTTCGTCGTCCTCGCCACGGTGCGCCGCCCCGGAGGGGCCCTCCTGGCTCGCTGGTGGGTCGGCGCCGTCGTCCTCGCGAGCGCCTGGTGGATGCTGCCGCTGATGGTGCTCGGCCGTTACAGCCCGCCGTTCCTGGACTACATCGAGACCTCGATCGCCGTCGTTCGTCCGCTGGGCTGGACGAACGTCACCCGCGGCGCCGACCACTGGCTGTCGTTCTTCTACGTCGGCGGCCAGCCCTGGTGGCCCGGCTCCTATGCCTTGGCCACCGAGCCGGCGCTGATCGTGGTGACCGCGCTGGTCGCGGCCCTCGGGATGCTCGGGCTGACGCGGCGCGGGATGCCGCTGCGCACCCCGCTGCTCGCCAGCCTGCTGCTGGGGGCCGTGTGCCTGACCATCTCCCGCGAGGGCGCCCTGGCCTCGCCGCTCCACGCGCAGTTCCAGTACCTGCTGGACGGCCCCTTCTCCATGCTCCGCAACGTGCACAAGGTCGATCCGCTGCTGCGGCTGCCGCTGGCGCTGGGGCTCGCGCACGCGACCACCTGGCTCCTCCCCGCGGCCGGTCGCCGGCTGGCGGCGGCACGCACCCTCACGGCGTCGGGCCTGGTCGTGCTGCTGCTCGTCGCGGCCCACCCGCTGTGGAACGGCGACCTGCGCAAGCCCGGCTGGACCGAGGTGCCGGACGCGTGGCAGCAGGCGACCGACTACCTCGCCGACGTCGACGGCACGGGCTCCGCCCTGGTGCTGCCGGGAGTCGGGTTCGGCCAGCAGTGGTGGGGCTGGACCATCGACGAGCCGATGCAGGGACTCGCGACCACCCCGTGGGCGGCGCGGAGCCAGGTCCCGCTGACCCCGGGCGGCACCATCCGCTTCCTCGACGCGATCCAGGAGCGGATCGCCGATGGTCAGGGCTCGCCGGTGCTCGCCGACGTGCTGGCGCGCGCCGGGATCGAGTACGTCGTGGTGCGCCGAGACCTGGACCTGTACTCCAGTGACGCGCCCGACCCGGCCCGGGTCGACCTGGCCCTGAGCCGCAGCCCCGGCCTGACCGAGGTCGGCTCCTTCGGTGAGTCTCCGACCCAGGACCAGGCGATGGTCTCGGTGCTGCGCGTGGACCGTGCGGTGTCGCGCGTGGAGGCCGTCGCGGTCTCCGACGTCGAGACGTTGGCCGGCGGTCCCGAGGACGTGATCAGCGCCGTCGAGGCCGGTGTGCTGGACCCTCGCACCCCCGTCGTGGTGAGGGGGGAGAGGAACTGGGACGCCCGAGTCCCCGACGTCGTGGCCGACGGCTACCGCAAGCGCGAGCGCGCGTTCGGCCGGCTCGAGGACGCGGTGGGCCAGATCATGACGCGGGGCGAGGAGTACCGGACCGCTCGGACCGACCACGACTACCCGGGCCCCGAGGCCAGCCAGCGTGTCTACGCGGAGTACGAGGGGCTGGCCTCCGTCGTGGCGTCCTCCTCGGGCGGCTACTCCGACAACTTCGGCGCCGTGCGCCCGGAGCTCGGGCCCTATGCCGCCGTCGACGGACTCGATGAGACCTTCTGGCAGTCATCGCCGTTGACCGACCCGGAGGAGCAGTGGATCGAGGTCCGCTTCGAGGAGCCGGTGTCCTACCCGAGCGTCAGGCTCTCCGTGGGCGTCGACGGCATCACCGGGCTGCCCGTGCGCGAGGTCAAGGTGACCGCGGGCAAGCAGGAGGTCACGCGGCAGGTCGATCCCGACGTCGGGCTCGTGGAGATCCCGCTGCGCGGTGCCTTCGACTCGTTGCGGGTGGAGGTGGCCGGGGCCGCCGGCACCGAGGGGGTCGTCGCGATCCGCGACATCTCCTTCCCCGGACTGGACGTCCAGCGACGTCTGGTGGTGCCCGAGGCCGGGGCCGGCGCCGAGACCACCTTCGTGCTGCGCTCGCGGGCGCATCGCCGGGGCTGCATCGACGCCGGCCTGGGCACGAACTGCGGGCTGCTCACCAGCCCCCGGCCCTCGGAGGAGGAGTCCGGGATGGTCCGTCAGATCACCGTCGACGAAGGCGGTTCCTGGGACTTCGAGGGCTCCGTAGTCGCACGGGCCACCCCGGCCGCGCAGCGGCTCATGGAGCCGATCATGGGTCAGGCCCGGGTGCGAGCCTCCTCGACCTACCTGGAGGAGCCCGGCGCCGGGCCGCAGCTGGCCTTCGACGCCAATCCGGCCACCTTCTGGGCTGCCGCCGCTCGCGACCCGCGGCCCACGCTGCGCCTGCGCTGGGGCCCGAGGCGCACGGTGGACTCCCTCACCGTCAGCGAGCCTCGAGGAACGGCGGTCGCGCCGACCGGGGGCTGGGTCTCCAGCCCCGGGGAGCCGCGGCAGCGGCTGCGCTTCGACGCCGCGGGGCGGGCGGAGTTCGCGCCGATCACCTCTCGGCACCTGCGGATCACCTTCGACCCCTTGCCCGCGGAGATGGACAGCCCGGTGGGCGTCTCCGAGCTCAGCATCGACGGCCTCGACTCCCTGCGCTACTGGATGGACCGGGACCTGCCCACCGGCTCGATCTGCGGCATCGGGCCGGAGCTGGAGGTCGACGGCCGCATCTACCCCACGCGGGTCACCGGCACGCTCGGACAGGTGATCGACGGGACCGCCATGCCGCTTGAGTCCTGTGAGGGACCACTCCGCCTGGCACCCGGGACCCACGAGGTGCGGATCAGCGCCACGGAGCAGTTCGCCCCCACCCAGCTCACGCTGCGTCCCGCCGAGGGCAGGTCGCCCGAGGCGCCGGAGCGCCGCGACGTGGCGATCGAGTCGTGGGAGTCGAACGAGCGCAGCGTCGAGGTCGGACCCGGCCCCGAGTCTCTCCTCCTGGTCCCGGAGAACGTCAACGACGGATGGGTGGCCGAGCTCGACGGTCGCGAGCTCGAGACGGTGCGCGTCGACGGGTGGAAGCAGGGCTACCTGGTGCCGGAGGGCGAGGGCGGCCGCGTGACCCTGACGTTCGCCCCCAACACCTGGTACCAGGCTGCGCTGGCGCTGGGTGGGCTGCTAGCGCTGCTCGTGGTGGCCGGGGCGGTGCTGGCGACGCGTCGCGAGCGGGCCCGCGTGGTGCTGGCGCTCGACCCGGTCGACGACCCGTGGGGGTGGTCGCGATGGTGGCGCGCCCTCGGCGTCGTGGTCGCTGTGCTCGTGGGCGGTCCGGCCCTGGGCCTCGGCTTCCTGATCGGCGTGGCGGGCGCCCGCCGGCTGGTCGACCCCCCGGCGCTGGGGGCCCTGCTCGTCGCCGCAGGCGGCGTCGCGGCAGGAGTGGTCGCCATCTCCGGGCCCGGACTGCCTCCCACGGTGTGCGATGCCCTCGCCGGCGTCGGTCTGGGGCTGGTCGCCTCCGCGCTCGCGATCGGTGCCGCGAGCCGTGCGGGCCTGCCCTCCGACGGCGTCGCCGACGGTGCCACGGAGAGGGAGGCCCTCCATGGCTGAGAGCAGCTCGATCTGGCGCACCTGGGCCGGACCGTGGCGCTCCGCCGCCGGAGCGGTCGCCCTGGTTCTGATCGCGGGACAGGCGGTCTGGCGCGGTGTCCTGCTGGGCCGAGGGTTCTTCACCCAGGACGACTACCTCATGCTGCGCCTCGGCGCGGAGCCGCTGAGCTGGGGGATGCTGACGCAGGACTACTCGGGGCACTTCTTCCCCGGCGGCTTCCTCTTCGCCTGGGCGCACGCCCACCACGCGCCGCTCGACTGGGGCGTCGTCGTCGTGGAGATCCTGCTCATGCAGGCGGTGGCCGCGGTGCTCCTGTGGATGGTCCTGTGCCGGATGCTCCCGGGATCGTGGGCGCGGGTCCCACTCCTGGCCGTCGGCCTGGCCTGCCCGCTCGCCCTCTGGCCGACCCAGTGGTGGGCGGTCGCGATCCAGTTCCTGCCCATCAGCATCTGCCTGCTGCTGGCGGTGTGGGCGCTGTTGGTGCACCTGCAGGAGGGGCGCCGCTGGGCGCTGCCGGCGGTGCTCGCCGCCACCGCCGCGGGGCTGCTGTTCCAGGAGCGGGCCGCGCTGTTCCCCGTGGTCCTGGGCCTCATCGCCTGCGCCTTCTCTCCCGTGTCCGGGCCGCGGGCGATCGTGGCGGCGCTGAGGTCGCGGCTGCTGACCCTGTGGGCCCCGTTGGCGGTGCTGCTCGGGGGCTACCTCGTGCTGCACCGCGCGACCGCGCCGATCGAGGCGACCTCCGCGGGCTCGACCGGCGGCGGGCTCGAACTCGTGGGCAACTTCGTGTTCCGCAACGCCGTCCCGGGCTTCGTCGGCGGCCCCTGGACCCCGACGGTGCTGGGGGACAGCCTGCTGATGCCGCCGACGTACGCGGTGGTCCTCGCCTGGCTGGTGGTGGGCTCGGCGGTGGTGTGGACCGTGGTCCGCGCCCGGCCCGCTCTCTGGGGCTGGCTGCTGCTGGCGGTCTATGCGCTCATCGACGTGGGACTGCTCTTCGCCGGGCGCTCCATGATGGGCGGGCTCTTCGGACTGATCCCGCGCTATGCCGCCGACATGGTGCCGGTGCTGCCCGTCGCCCTCGCGCTGGTGGTCCGCGCAGTGCTGGCCGCACCCGCTTCGGTCCCGCGTGCCCGTCGCCTCCGGGTGCCCCGGCCGCCGGGGGCGGTCGTGGCCGTCGGGCTCACGCTCGCCTACGTCGCCTCCGCGGCCGTCACGACCGCCGCGGTCGCCTCCTACTCCTACAACGACGAGGACCGGCGCTACGTCGAGACGCTGCGTGCGGAGCTGCGCGACCAGCCAGACGCGGTGATCTTCGACGGCAGGGCGCCGGACGGAGTCATGATCGGGTGGTTCGCCGACGACGCCCGGGTGTCCACCATGGTCGGCATCGCCCCGGAGAGCCCGGTGTTCGACCTGCCGAGCCACCGGATGCGGATGGTCGGCTCCGACGGTCGCCTGCGACCGATCGACCTGGTGGCGTCGGCCAGGTCGGAGCCGACCGACGACGAGGCATGCGGCTACCCCATCACCCGGGACGGCGGTGTGATCCCCTTGGCGGAGCCGATGTCCGGGGAGCGCATGGTCGCCCGCATCAGCTACTACACCGCCGCCAAGGGGATGCTGCGGGTCGCGGCGTCCGGCGACGAGCAGGCTGTCCCGTTGCGCGGTGGTCTCAACGTCGTGGACCTGGTGGTCCGCGGAGACGTCGACGCCCTGGAGATGTCGCTGCTGGACGAGGACGCGGGCGACGAGGTCGGGACGGTGTGCGTGGTGGCCGTGGAGGTGGGCTACCCCGTACCGCGGGACTGAGACGCGGGCGGTGACCGGTCGGTGCGGGCTCGGGGGCCGCCGGCCGGTCAGTCCGTCTGGTCGTGGCGCCGCACGTCGCGCAGCGCCAGGGTGGCGAGGACGATCACCAGTGCCGCGTCGACGACGGCGACCGACACCGCCAGGCCGGTGATGTCCGTCGCGAACACGCCGGCTGTCACGATCGTCGCGACCCCGGCCCAGATCAGGTACGTCGACCGGTGGCTCTCCCGCCCCAGGGCCGAGTAGACCAGCAGCTGGAGCGTTGCCAGCATGATGCCGAGGAGCGCGAAGAGCCACAGTCGCGACTCCACCTCGGCGTACTCGCTGCCTCCCACGAAGACCAGGGCGAGCGGGCTCAGCAGGTAGGCGCCGAGGGTACAGACGGCGCCCGTGCCGGCGAGGACGGCGAGCCCGCCCCTGAGAGCGGAGCGACGAGACGCGTGGGCCGACATCGAGGGGAACAGGACGACGATGACGAACTGTGGGAGGAACAGCACGGCCTTGGTGACGATCAGGCCGCCGGCGTAGAGGCCGGCGGCGTGCTCGTCCAGGGTGCGGCGCGCGATGAGGACGTCGACGTTGGTCAGGACGAGGAAGGCCAGAAGCGCGACCGAGCTCGAGGCCAGCTCGGCCAGCACCCGGCGGGCCGGCTCGGCAGGCAGGCCGGGAGCGGTCGGCCCGGAGTCGGCCCGAGGCCGGCGCAGCGCCCACCAGCCGACGGCTGCCGGAGCCGCCAGCCCCAGGAGCACCGCGAGCATGGCCGCCGTGGTCGTGGGGCTCACCGCGAGGAACACGCAGCCCAGGAGGAGACGGGGAACGCCCATCGCCATGTAGAGCAGACCCAGGGCACGCCAGCGGCGCTCTCCTTGGAGCACCCCGGCCTGTCCGCCCATGACCGTGAGGGGGCCGGCCGAGAGGCCGATCAGGATGGCGGGCCACATGCTGTCCAGCCGGAGCAGGTGGACGACGGCCGGGCTCGCCGCGAGGGCGGCCAGGCTCACCACGAGCGCGACCCGGTAGGAGAGCCGCAGGATCGAGCGCTCGACCGACTTCGCGTGCTGGGCGTCCGCGGCGATGCGACGCGCCGCCGTGGCCTGGAGCCCGAGCTGCGGCACCGACAGGACCAGCAGGAAGGCCATCAGGCTGGCCACGGCGCCGTACTCGACCGGACCGAGCAGCCGCGCCGAGACCATCTGGAACCCGTAGGTGGTCACGTTCATGACGAGCATCGCCACGGCGATGCCGGCACTGCCGCGCAGGCCGGCGCCCCTGGTGGCTGTGGGCATGCTCACCGGAGGACCTTAGGCCATGTGGCTCCGCGCCGCGGCCGCCGGTGCGGGCGCCGGCCGCCGCGCGTGGTTGGATCGCGCCGTGGCCGGAGACCAGCGACGTGGAGGACGAGCGGTCCAGGCGGCGCCGGCCCTGTGGTCGCTGCTGCTCGCGGTGCTGATGCTCGGCCCGGCCCTGGGCAGGGGCTTCGTGCTCAGCTACGACATGGTCTGGGTGCCGGACCTCGCCCTGCGTGCGGACTTCCTCGGCATCGCGAGCGGGCTGCCCCGCGCGGTCCCGAGCGACGCCGTGGTGGCGATCCTGGACGAGGTGGTGCCTGGCGAGCTGCTGCAGAAGCTGGTGCTGATGGGCGCCCTCGTCGGGGCCGGGATCGGTGCCGCGCGGCTGGTCGGCGAGGTGCCGCTGCCCGCCCGGCTCATGGCGGTCTCGGTCTACCAGTGGAACCCGCTGGTGGTGGAGCGGCTGCTGATCGGCCACTGGCCGGTGCTCCTGGGCTACGCCGCGCTGCCGTGGGTGATCCTCGGCGCGCGTCGGTGGCGTGAGACCAGCAGTCTTCCCCCCGGCTTGTGCCTGCTCATGCCCGTCGCCTCACTGAGCGCGAGCGCCGGAGTGGCCACCGCCCTCGTGCTCGTCCTCTGTGCGGCCACCCGCCGGCCGGCGCACCTGCTCCGGGTCGCCGCGCTCGCCGCCGCGGCGAACGCGCCGTGGCTCGTGGCGGGGCTCCTGCACGCCGCAAGCGCCACCACCGCCGGGGCCGGCGCACGGGCGTTCGCCCTCGCCGACGAGGGGAGCCTTCCGGGACCGGTCGCCGCCCTCACGCTGGGGGGGATCTGGAACTCCGAGGTGGTGCCGGACGCCAGGGCCGGGCTGCTGGGCTGGGTCGCCACCGTGCTCCTGGTCCTGCTCGCTGCGGCCGGCGCACGACGCTGGTGGCGGGGCGCCGATCGGCGCGACGCCGTCGCCCTGCTGGTGATGTGGGGCGTCGGCTTCACCCTGGCCGTGGCGACGTGGGTGGCGCCGGAGTCGGCCGGCTGGCTCTTCAGCACCGTGCCCGGTGCGGGCCTCTTCCGTGACGGTGCCCGGGTCCTGGTGCTCTGTGCCCCGCTCCTCGCGATCCTGGTCGCGCACGGCACCGAGCCCGCCCTCCGGCTGGTGGCACCCGAGGCGGGGTCGCGCCTCGTCTTCGCGCCGGTGCTGGTCGCCCTTCCCGTCCTGGTGCTTCCCGGGGCGCTGTGGGGCGCGGGCGGCAGCCTGGGGGCGGTGGCCTACCCCGAGTCGTACGTCGCGGCCCGCGGCGTCCTCGACCGCGAGGGCCCGAGCGCCGGTGACCTGGTGAGCCTGCCGCTGTCGAGCTATCGCCAGCCGGCCTGGAACGACGACCGCAAGGTGCTGGACCCCCTGTGGCGTTATCTGCCCTACGACTATGTCGCCAGCGACGAGCTGGTCGTCGGCGGGACGACGCTGCCGGGGGAGGACCCGCGGGTCGCCGAGGTCGCCGAGGCCCTCGCGCTCGGCACTCCCGAGGCCAGGGCGAGCGCTCTGGCGGCGGCGGGGATCGGCGTCGTGGTCGTCGACACCACGGCGGTCGGCACCGCCCCGGACGTGGCCGGGAGGGTCCTCCTCGACGGTGACCTGCGGGTGGTGGCCCTCGAGGACCCCGCCCGACCGGAGCGCCACACCTCGTGGACCATCGCGATGGTGGCCGCGTGGGCGGGGTTCCTGGGCTGCCTGGCCACGGCCGTGCTGCAGGCGGCTCGCGCACGACGCCGCGACCGGATCGAGCGCTAACCCGACGTTGGCGCTCGGCGCTGCTACGGTGTACTCCCTACCAGGAGGGCAACACGTGCTTACCAACAGCTTGGTCACTCTGATCGCGACGATGGTCGTGGGCGGCGCCGTGGGCGCGGCCGCGATCGTGGGCCTTGTCAGCAGCCAGACGGCCGCACCCGACAAGTCTCCCGCGAGCGTCGAGAAGCCCGTCATCCAGTACGGCGAGTAGCCCCCTTCTGGACGCTCAGGTCCCCTCGTCGGGGTCCTGAGCGTCGATGCGTCGTCCCTCGCAGGCCGCCAGGACCACGACGGCGAACGACTCCTGGGCATGCTCCCAGGTGTAGGAGTGGCTCATCATCAGCGCGCCCGCGCCCAGCCGGTCCCGGAGCTCCTGGTCACAGAGCAGGCGGCGAACGGCCGCGGTGAACTCGTCCTGGTCGGCCACCAGGAGTCCGGTCATCCCGTCGCGGACCGACTCCCGGGTCCCGCCGGCGGAGGCGTAGGCGACGGTGGGCGTGGCGTGCATCGCCGCCTCGCCGATCACCAGTCCCCACCCCTCCTTGATGGAGGGCAGGGCCAGCAGCCACGCCCGGGCGTAGATCTCGTGCTTGGTCAGCTCGTCCACGTGGCCGTGGAAGGTGACGATGTCCGAGGCGTCCTTCTCGACGGCGTAGGCCCGCAGGTTGGCCTCCCACCACCCGGACCCCACCGCCTGGAGGCGGATGCCCGGGAAGTCGTGGCGCAGGGCGACGACGGCGTCGATCGCGTGCTCGACCTGCTTGTGTGGGACGAGCCTGCCCACGACGGCGATCGTCGGGTAGGGCGCCTTGGTCTCGTCGACCCGCACGACACGGTCGGTCCCGTTGTGGACGATGGCGATGCGGTCGAGGTCGACCCCGAGCTCCCGCAGCTCGCCCCGGGTCGCGTGCGACACCGCCACGTACTGGGAGTGCCGGTAGAGCCACGGCGCGAAGCTGCGCTCGATCCACCAGCCCAGCCGCGCCAGTGCGGGTCCGAACAGGACGCCCCACTGCTCGCGATGGACATGGTGCACCAGCACGACCACCGGAGCGCGGGTGACGAGGCGCGAGAAGAACGGGAGCCCGTTCTGGACGTCGACGACGACGTCCACGTGACCGAGCCGGCCCAGGGCCAGCGCCAGCATGCCGCGCAGGTAGACGGTGAGCTTGGAGCCCCGTCGCACGTACTTGACCCCGTCCACGGTCTCGTCGGGCGGGGCGGCTGCATGGGCGGCGCAGAGGATCGTCACGCGGCAGCCCAGCTCGGCCAGGCCGCCGGCGACCTTCTCGAGGTAGCGCTCGGCCCCACCGCCCTCGGGGTTGCGGGTGTCGCGCCAGCTGAGGAAGACGACGTGCTTGCCTGCGAGGTCATGGAGCCGGTGCATCCGCGACACGCTAGGGCACCCGCTAGTGTGCCGCGCGTGAAGGGCATACCTCGGCGCGCCAGGTCCAGGTCGAGGAGCCGGGCCACGCTCGCGAGGTCGGTCGCGCTGCTGCGGGCGTTCCGCTACGAGCAGCCGGACCCGCCTCGCTTCTACACCGCGCTGGCCCGTGACTCGGTGGAGCAGCTGGGGGAGTACGCCGATCTCGACGGCGCGCTCCTGCTCGACGTGGGTGGTGGGCCCGGCTACTTCCGGGACGCGTTCACCGCCGCCGGAGCGCACTACCTCGCGCTCGACGCCGACGTGGGAGAGCTGTCCGGGCTCGGCGAGCTGCCGCCGGGCACCCTGCTGGGCAGCGGGATGGCCCTGCCGTTTCGCGACGGCAGCGTCGATGTCTGCTACTCCTCCAACGTCCTGGAGCACGTGAGCGACCCGTGGCTGATGGCGCAGGAGATGCTGCGGGTCACTCGACCCGGTGGCACGGTGTTCCTCAGCTACACGGTGTGGTTCGGTCCCTGGGGCGGTCACGAGACCGCTCCCTGGCACTTCCTCGGTGGCCATCGAGCACGCGCGAGGTATCGGCGCACCCATGGCCACGAGCCCAAGAACCGCTACGGCGAGTCGCTGTTCAAGGTCACGGTCGGTCAGGCGCTGCGCTGGGCCCGGAGCCAGGACCAGGCCGACGTGGTCGAGATCCTGCCCCGCTACAACCCGGCGTGGTCGTGGTGGCTGCTGCGGGTGCCTCTCGTGCGCGAGGTGGCCACCTGGAATCTCGCCGTCGTCCTGCGCAAGCGCTAGACCACCCACCGGCATGCCGGTGCGACACCCCGGCGTGGGGTGCGCTACCGTGCACCGGATTTCATTGTGACGTTCATGACGTGAGGAGACAGGTGCGCACCGTAGTTGCTCGAGTGCTGATCGCGCTCGGAGGTTTCTTGCTGGTGGCGGGCCTGGTGGCCCTCGTCTGGGCGCCGGGGGTCGTCAAGAAGACCCCCCTCGACGTGGACTCGGTGACTCACCTGTCCGGCGTCGGCGGGAAGGTCGACCTCGCCAGCGGCGAGATCGACTCGGGCCCGGTGCGGGCGTCGAGCATCACCAAGGCCGACACCGACGCCTCCGACGACGACACGGCCGTGTTCGTGAACCACTCGTGCCTGATGAAGGACGAAGGGGAGGTCCCCGACTGCCTCGACGGCGACGACGAGCGGCTCCTGAGCGCCTCCACCAGCCTGTTCGCCACGGACCGCGAGACCGCGCTGTCGGTCGACAACGGCGATTACCTCCCCGAGGACGCCGAGCAGCCCGAGGGGCTGCAGAACAAGTGGCCCTTCGACGCCGAGAAGAAGGACTACCCCTACTGGGACGGCGTTGCCGGCAAGGCCGTCGACGCGGTCTACGACCGGACCGCGGAGGTGCACGGGCTCGAGACGTACGTCTACCACGTGGTCGTGGACGAGGCACCGATCGAGGTGGCCGAGGGCGTCGAGGGTACGTACAGCAGTGACAAGGAGATCTACATCGACCCGGTCACCGGTGCCATCATCCACCAGACCGACAATCAGCAGCGCTACATCGACGGAGGCCCGCAGGCCCTGGAGCTCGAGCTCGCCTTCACCGAGGAGCAGCAGAAGACCAACGTCGACGACGCCAAGAGCAACCAGCGGACGCTGAGCCTGGTGACCGTCTGGGTGCCGATCGTGGGCATCTTCGGCGGGCTGCTGGCGCTGCTCGTCGGTGCGCTGCTCCTGCGGACCGGGCGCCGCACCGAGACCGCCTAGCAGCACCTGGCCGGGCCGCTCTTTCGCGGCAAGCCCGGTTGAGCGAACGAGAACCTCCGAGCGGGAGGTGGCCTCCGGCCACCCCGGCCCGGAGGTTCTCGCGTGCTACGCCCCTCCAGGCAGCGCCACCGGCTGCGGCTCGGAGCCGGTCAGCCGTAGATGGCGAGGACGATCATCGCCGCCCAGATCACCGCGAAGGACTGCAGGACCCGGTCCGAGAGGGCGATCTCCTCGGGCTCGCCTGCCACTCCCGCGTCGACGTCGACGGCGTAGCGGAGGACGGCCAGCACGAACGGGGCCATCGAGAGCTCGGTCCACGGGATCGGTCCGGGGACGGAGATCTCGAAGGCCCAGAGGCTGTAGGACATGATCAGGAGCGCCGCGGACGTGGACCACACGAAGCGGAGATAGGTCGCGGAGTACCTGCTGAGCGACGGCCGGGTCACCGAGCCCTCCTCGACCTCCAGGTGCAGCTCGGCGTACCTCTTGCCCGCGGCCATGTACAGCGACCCGAACGACGCGATCAGCAGGAACCACTGCGAGAGGTCGATCCCGCAGGCGACCCCACCGGCCACGGCCCGCAGCAGGAACCCGAGGGCGATGACGGCGATGTCGATCACCGGCTCGTCCTTCAGCACGAGGGAGTAGGCGACGTTGACCAGGCAGTAGGAAGCCACCACCACCGCCAGCTGCCACGACAGCGCCAAGGAGAGGCCGGTCGCCACGATCATGAGGAGGACGGCCACCCCCACCGCGATCCGTGGCGCGAGCCGGCCGGCCGCGATCGGGCGCAGCCGCTTCGTCGGGTGTGCCCGGTCCTCGACCACGTCGAGCACGTCGTTGACGAGGTAGACCGCCGAGGCCGCGAACGTGAACAGGACCACGGTGAGCAGCGTGCGCACCACCGAGTCGATGTTGTCCAGCTCGCCGGCGAACGCGGGGGCCGCGAGAACGACCAGGTTCTTGGTCCACTGCCGAGGGCGGACCGCCTGGGCGAGCGCGGGGCCGGCTGCGGGGAGCGAGGTCACGCGCGGACTATCCCACACGCCCCTGCCGCGCGTCGGGCGGCCCGACCCGCCCCACCCGATCAAACTGAAACACGTTCCAATTGGGTGTGACCTGCATTACTATGCGGCGACTGCATGTCCTTGGGAGGGGAACGCTGTGCGCAAATTTCTTGCCCCGATTCTGCTCGGTCTCGGTTGTCTGCTCCTGGTGGTGGGGCTCATGTGCCTCGCGTGGGCGCCAGGCCAAGTGAAGAAGCTGCCACTGGACGTGGTCAGCGTGACCAACCTCAGCGGCACCGTCTCGAAGCAGGGTGCGCCGGAGAGCCCCGTCAAGGTGGAGAGCATCACCAAGGTGGACTCGAGCGCCTCGGACGACGAGACCGCGGCCTGGGTGAACACCTCGTGCGTGGTGATCGACCGAGACGATCCTCCGAGCTGTGTCGACGGTGACGACGAGCGCCTGGTCAGCGCCAGCACCGACGTGTTCGCCTCCGATCGGGTCACCGCGCTGGCCGTCTCGGACTTCGAGGGTCTGCCGGAGGCCACCGAGCACGAGGGGCTGATCAACAAGTGGCCCTTCGGCGCCGAGAAGAAGGACTACGAGTACTGGGACGGGACCGCCGGGGCGGCCTTCCCGGCCGTCTACGACCGCACCGAGGACGTCGAGGGGGTCGAGTGCTACGTCTACCAGGTGGACATCAGCGACGAGGAGATCGAGGTCGCCGAGGGCGTGCCGGGCACCTACGACCAGGCGGTCGAGATCTGGGTCGAGCCGACCACCGGTGCGATCCTGCAGCAGACGCAGGACCAGCAGCGCTTCCTCGAGGACGGCACCCAGGTGCTGGATCTGAAGATCGCGTTCACCGAGGACCAGGTGAAGGAGAGCTCCTCGGACGCCAAGGACAACGTGGCCCGGCTGAACCTCATCACCAAGACGGTGCCGATCGTCGGGCTCAGTGCCGGCGCGATCCTGATCCTCGCCGGGATCCTGTTGCTCCTGGGCGCCCGCCGCGGCCGGGGCGCCTCGGCGCACACGCGGTCGGCGTGACGGCAGGCTAACCGTCGGCGCGGGCCGTCAGGTCCGCGCCGATGATCGCCGTCCCGGGCGTGAGCCGGCCGCGGACCGCGGACCAGCCGCCCCACAGGCGGTCGTGGCCCTCGGGCCACTCCGGCTCGAGCAGGGTCGTGATCGAGAAGCCGCGCCCGGCCAGGAGCGCCACCCAGTCGCCGAGCGTGCGGTGGTGCTCGACGTAGGCCACCTCGCCGGTGGCCTCGTCGACCTCGACGTACGGCGTGCGGTCCCAGTAGGACTGGCTCGCGACGAGGCCGGCCTCGGTCGGGTCGTCGGGGAACATCCACCGCGTCGGGTGGGTGATCGAGAACGCGAAGCGCCCGCCCGGTCGCAGGACCCGTGCCGTCTCGGCGACGGCGAGGTCGATCTCGCTGACGAACTGCAGCGCGCCGAACGAGCAGAACACCACGTCGAACGAGGCGTCGCGAAACGGCAGGGACGTGGCCGTGCCCAGCACCGAGGGCACCGCGATGCCCGTCTGCTCGTCGAGGCGCCGCGAGTGCTGGAGCTGGCGGTGGGAGAGGTCGAGGCCGAAGGAGCGTCCGCCCTGGCAGCGGACCCAGCGCGAGCACTGGCCGGCACCGGAGCCCACCTCGAGCACGTCCTTGCCGGAGACGTCGCCGAGGACTCTCGCCTGCTCCTCGGTGAGGCCCTCGGGGCCCCAGACGAAGCCGGCGTCGCCGAGGAACTCGCCGTGCGTCGCTTGGTACTCGTCGGCATAGCGGTCCCAGTCGGGGCCGTTGGCCGCCCGGGACTCCGCCTCGCCGACGGGCCGGCGCTCCACGCGCACCAGAGGGTGCGGCCAGTGTTCCTGCACGCCCTCACGCTATCCCCTCGGCCCCTGCGACCATGGCCGGGTGGACTCGCCTCGCTGACACCGCTGGAAGGGGGCTGGTCGGGGGAGACCTTCCTGGCCGAGGCTGCGGGGGAGCGCCAGGTCGTGCGGGTCTACGCCCGCCCGCGCCCCGGTCGCGAGCACGCCCACGAGGTGGACGCCTCCCTGCTCCGCCTGGTGCGTGGTCTGCTCCCGGTCGCCGACGTCCTCGAGGCGCGCCGCGCCGATCCCGCCTCGGGGATGCCGGCGCTGCTCGTCACCAGCATGCTGCCGGGTGAGCGGGGCGACCTGGTCCTGCCGCGCCTGGACGACGAGGGCCTGGCGCGGCTCGGGCGGGCGGTGGGCGAGGTGGTGGCGACGCTGGGCGGCATCGCGATGCTGCGCCCGGGCGCCTTCGTCGACGGCGACCTCACCCTGGGTGACCTGGGGGCGCCCGACGGGCTCCCCGAGTGGGTCGCCGCCCACGAGGACGCGCTGGCGCACTGGCCCCAGCGGGAGCTGCAGGGGCTGCGGGAGGTGGCCCTCGATGCCCAGGCGCTGTTGGACACGGTCGCCCGCACCTGCCTCGTGCACGGCGACCTCAACCCCAAGAACCTGCTCGTCGATCCTGGGTCGCTCGCCGTGACGGGGGTGGTGGATTGGGAGTACGCCCACGCGGGCCATCCGTTCACCGACCTGGGCAACGTGCTCCGGTTCGACCGGCAGCCGGCGTACGTCGAGGCCGTGCTGGGCGTCTACACCGACCGGCTCGGAGCTGCGCCGCACGCCGCGCTCGCGCTGGCGCGGGCGGCCGACCTCTGGGCCCTCGTCGATCTCGCGGGACGGCGCGCGGAGAACCCCGTCGCCGCGCGAGCCGAGCGCCTGCTGCGCGCCGTCGCCCGGAGCGGGGACCTGCACGCCGAGGCCGGCGGGCGCGAGGAGTGAAGCAGGTGCAGGTGCTCGAGCGGGCCGGCCTGGTGCTCACGCGCAAGGTCGGTCGGCAGCGGCTCTGCTACCTCAACCCCGTGCCGTTGCTCGACCTGGCCCGGCAGTGGACCACGGACTTCTCGGCCGGCTGGGCGCACCAGCTCATCGGCCTACGCGACCAGACCGAAACCATCGAGAGGAACCCCACCATGACCGACTCCAGCGCAAGCGCACCCGACTTCGTCCAGCAGGTCGTGATCCACGCCCCCGTCCAGCGGGTGTGGGACGCGATCACGACCGCCGACGCCCACCAGTGGTACTTCGGCTCCCGGCTGTCCACCACCGAGCAGGGCGCCGACTACACCATGGACGACACCGACGGCCGCACCCACATCCGCGGCACCAACCTCGAGGTGGACCCGCCCCGGCTGCTCGTCCAGACCTTCGACGCCCGCTGGGACGAGGGGGTCAGCGCGGACGAGCCCAGCCACCTGACCTGGAGGCTGGAGGAGCGCGGTCCACTGACCTTCGTGATCGTCGAGCACCGCGGCGTCGCCGGCACCGAGACCGGACGCCAGTCCGTCGGCGGCTGGCCCTACCTGCTCAGCAACCTCAAGACCTACGTCGAGACCGGCTCCCCGCTTCCGGTCGGCCTGGCCGGCTGAGGCGGACTCCGTCGCACGAGGCCCCGCGGCGCTCAGCCGCGCGGGCGCGGGTGGCGCGGGGTGGACCGGGCGTCGCTCGGGTCGGCCCCTGCCCTCACCTCGGTGCCGTCGCGCACCCCACCGCGATCGGTGTCCCAGTGGGTCGGGTCGGAGCGGTGCCGCTGGAAGCGGGCGTTGGCCGAGCCCGTGACCTCCTGCCGGTCGCGCAGCCCGTCGCCGTCGGTGTCCTTGCGCAGCGGGTTGGTCCGCACGGTCCGGATCACGTAGGTCTGGCCCTTCGGGACGCGGACCCGCTGGCGCACGGCGATGCCGCGCACCTCGCGGCGGTCGGCGAGGCCGTCGCCGTCGGTGTCCTTGCGCAGTGGGTCGGTCCGCACCCTCCCGATCGTCGAGGAGCGCTGCGGGCCCGTCCGCACCCGTTGGCGGACCACCACGCCACGCACCTCGGCGCCGTCACTCAGACCGTCGCCGTCGGTGTCGCCCTGGGTGGGGTCGGTGGCCCGCCGGCCGTGGGCGCGGTTGGCCTCGCCGCTGGTCTCCTCGCCGTCGCCGAGCCCGTCGTCGTCGGTGTCGGGGTCGCGCGGGTCGGTCGCGACGTTGCCGAAGCCGTCGTTGCTGACGCCGCTGGTCTCCTGGGAGTCGGTCAGCCCGTCACCGTCGGCGTCGATCGGCGCGCCCGGGTCCCGCGCGTCGGCGGGGTCGGTGCCGTCCTCCACCTCCTCGCCGTCGCCGGCCAGGTCGCCGTCGGTGTCGGCGGAGTTGGGGTCGCTCGGCACGCCGGGGTTGGCGTGGTTCCGCGAGCCGGTCACCTCCTCGAGGTCGGTCAGGCCGTCTCCGTCGCTGTCTCGCTGCTCGGGGTCGGTGGGCTCGTTGCCGAACGCGTCGTTGGCCGAGCCCGTCGTCTCCTCGGTGTCGCTCAGGCCGTCACCATCGGTGTCGGCGTCACCGGCCACGGTGCCGCAGGAGACCCCTCCGGCCGGAGCGGTGGCGTGCGCCGTCATCGGGAACAGGTCGACCTCGGCCACGTCCACGACGCCGTTGAGGGTGACCTTCACGTGCAGCAGGGAGACCCGTGCGGTCACACCGAGGCCGTCGGCGCTCGTGGTGACGGTGGGCTCGGCCAGGCTCAGCTCGAGCAGCACCCCGGCGCCCGCCGGCACCGACGCGGGGGTGCCCGGCACGAGCGGCTCCCCGGCGACCTCCACCACCGGGGTGGAGTACGTCGCCCTGGTGCCGGCCACGGTCCCGTCGGCGCGCGCCGTCAGGACCGGCGCGGAGGTCACCTCGACGAGCTCGCCACCGGCCAGCTCCAGCGAGACCGTGCTGCCGGTGACGCTGCTGACCACGTCGCGCCCGTCGTCCGGCCGCCCGTTGGGCTCCAGCACCGTGGACTGTGAGACCGACGCGGTGCCGGGCAGGCCGAGGAGCCGGCCCACGCCGGGGACCTCCAGGGCGCTGACATCGGCGGTGGAGACACTCGACCGGCTCACCGGCGTCGAGCCCGGCAGACAGCTCCCGTCGGCCCTGAACCTGGCATGCGCGGACGTCGTGGACGCCCCGAGGTCGAGCAGGTCCGGCACCTCCCCGTCCGCGACGTCGTCGGTGTCGGGGGCGGCGTTGTCCGGCGCCGCCGACTGCGCGGAGTCGGCGAGCAGGTCGAGGGGGATCGTCGACAGCAGGGCGCCGTCGAGGTTGCGCGCGGCCGCCTCGGCGCGGGGGTGGGTCGCGTCGAGCGACCCCTCCGCCCTGCCGACCGCGACGTCGGCCACCGCCGTGCCGAGCGCCGGGACCTCGAGCGCCGTGACGTGCAGGATCTCGCCGGTCGCGGTCGAGGTCGCCCCGGAGGGCACGGTCCGGGCGGCGGCCTGGGCCGGCGCCGGGACGACGAGCAGTGAGTAGAGGGCGAGTGTCGACAGACCGAGTGTCGCCCCGAGGGGACGGATGCATCTCATGCGCTTCTCTCCTGAGCTCAGGTGGAGCGGGCGCGCCTGCCGCGGACACGCAGGGGCGGGAGCACGACCCGAGGACGGGGGCGCGGCCACCTGTGGTGCGGTCGGGGGACAGGAGGGAGCGTCAGTGCGATGACTGCGCCTTACCATGCCCCGCTTACCCCATGCCCCCCGCCCCTAATCACCCCAGATCACAAAGCTTGGGAGAGGCCGGTTGGACTCGCGTGCGCGAGCGAGCGTAAACTCGCGAGTTGCGCCTGTTGTCTGCCTGGGTTCCATACGGAGCGGACTCTCGCTCGCTATCACCGCCTGGTCCCGCATCGCGGGGAGCCGGGGCTCACATCGGTAGTGAAACCGGACCTCGGGCGTGCCCGCACGACATCTGCCCACCAAGGAATCACCTCCCTTATGACGAGCACCCTGATCCAGCCGGACTACGACGCGCCCCAGGTGGCGATCAACGACATCGGGTCCGAAGCAGACTTCCTCGCCGCCATCGACGCGACCATCAAGTACTTCAATGACGGCGACATCGTCTCCGGCATCATCGTCAAGGTCGACCGCGACGAGGTCCTCCTCGACATCGGCTACAAGACCGAGGGTGTGATCCCCTCCCGCGAGCTGTCGATCAAGCACGACGTCGACCCCAACGAGGTCGTCGCCGTCGGCGACGAGGTCGAGGCCCTGGTCCTCCAGAAGGAGGACAAGGAAGGCCGCCTGATCCTGTCCAAGAAGCGCGCCCAGTACGAGCGCGCCTGGGGCACCATCGAGCAGGTCAAGGAGGAGGACGGCGTCGTCGAGGGCACCGTCATCGAGGTCGTCAAGGGCGGCCTCATCATCGACATCGGCCTGCGCGGCTTCCTGCCCGCCTCGCTGGTCGAGATGCGCCGCGTGCGCGACCTGCAGCCGTACGTCGGCCAGGTGCTCGAGGCCAAGATCATCGAGCTCGACAAGAACCGCAACAACGTGGTCCTGTCGCGCCGTGCCTGGCTCGAGCAGACCCAGTCCGAGGTGCGCCACGGCTTCCTGACCCAGCTCCAGAAGGGCCAGATCCGCAAGGGTGTCGTGTCCTCCATCGTCAACTTCGGTGCCTTCGTGGACCTGGGCGGCGTCGACGGCCTGGTGCACGTCTCCGAGCTGTCGTGGAAGCACATCGACCACCCCTCCGAGGTCGTCACGGTCGGCGACGAGGTCACCGTCGAGGTGCTCGACGTGGACATGGACCGCGAGCGCGTCTCGCTGTCGCTCAAGGCCACGCAGGAGGACCCCTGGCAGCACTTCGCCCGCACCCACCAGATGGGTCAGATCGTGCCGGGCAAGGTCACCAAGCTGGTGCCCTTCGGCTCGTTCGTGCGGGTCGAGGAGGGCATCGAGGGCCTGGTGCACATCTCCGAGCTGGCCGAGCGCCACGTGGAGATCCCCGAGCAGGTCGTCCAGGTCAACGACGACGTCATGGTCAAGATCATCGACATCGACCTGGAGCGTCGCCGGATCTCGCTGTCGCTCAAGCAGGCCAACGAGACCGCGACCGCGGCCGACGTCGAGGAGTTCGACCCCACGCTCTACGGCATGGCGGCGACCTACGACGAGCAGGGCAACTACGTCTACCCCGAGGGCTTCGACCCCGAGACCGGCGAGTGGCTCGAGGGCTTCGACGAGCAGCGTGCGATCTGGGAGGAGCAGTACGCCAAGGCGCACGCTCGCTGGGAGGCGCACGTCAAGCAGCAGGCCGAGGCCAAGCAGGCCGACGTCGAGGCCGGCGAGGCCACGACGTACTCCTCGGGCGGTGACGCCGACGTCGAGACCGGCGGCTCCGCCGAGGGCGGCTCGCTCGCCTCGGACGAGGCGCTGCAGGCGCTGCGCGAGAAGCTCACGGGCGGCCAGGCCTGATCGGCCGAACCACCCCCGCACGACACTGAAGGGCGCCCACCGCGAGGTGGGCGCCCTTCGGCGTTGTCGGAGGGGTGGCGTGGGGCAGGTGAGCGGGCGTCAGACGACGCGGCCGCGCAGGGCGAGCGACCCGAGCTCGTCGTGCTTCTCGGCGGTGTTGGCGGGACCGGCGAAGTGGTCGTGACGCGCGTAGCTCACGAGGGCGGCGAAGCCGGCGATCAGGACGAGGAGGATCAGTACGGTGGTCATGGCAGCAATCATGCGCTGATCCGATTCGTGCCACGAGTGGCAGAGAAGCCGTACTCCGTCGATTTGCTGCCAACTCTCTGCCATGATGGCGGGATGCTGACCAACGTCGCCACCCTCGTCTACGACGGGGTCGCCCCGTTCGAGCTGGGCGTGCTCTGCGAGGCCTTCGGGATCGACCGCCGAGACGACGGTGTGCCCTCCCTGGACTTCGCCGTCTGCGGTCCGGTGGTGGGCGCGGTGCCGACCACCATGGGCTTCTCGATCAACGTCGATCGAGGGCTGGACCGACTGGAGGAGGCGGACCTGATCGCGGTGCCGGCGATGCCGCGCGGCGGCATCGTGCCCGACGGGGTCGTGACCGCGCTGCGGCGCGCCCACGAGCGCGGCGCGCGCATCCTGTCGGTGTGCTCGGGCGCGTTCACGCTCGGGGCGGCCGGGCTGCTGGACGGGCGCGACTGCACCACGCACTGGCGCTACACCGAGGAGCTGGCGCGGCGCTTCCCGCTGGCCAGGGTCGTCCCCGAGGTCCTCTACGTCGACTCCGGCGACGTGGTCACCAGCGCCGGCTCGGCGGCCGGGCTGGACGCCGCGCTGCACGTGTGGCGCCAGGAGTACGGCGCCGCGGTGGCCAGCGCCGTGGCCCGCCGCATGGTCGTCCCACCGCAGCGCGAGGGCGGCCAGGCGCAGTACATCGTGCGCGCCGTGCCGGAGTGCCGGGCCGAGACGCTGGGCCCCGTGCTGCAGTGGATCGCCGAGCACCTCGACGACGACCTCGGCGTCGACGCGCTGGCCCGGCGCGCCCACATGTCCCCGCGGACCTTCGCCCGGCGCTTCCGCGACGAGACCGGCACCACCCCACACAGCTGGGTCACCGCCCAGCGGGTGCAGGCCGCCGAGGAGCTGCTCGAGCGCAGCGACGCCTCGGTGGACCGGATCGCGGCCGAGGTCGGCTTCGGCAACGCCGCCACGCTGCGCCACCACTTCACCCGGGTCCGGGGGGTCAGTCCGCAGCAGTACCGCCGCCAGTTCGCCTGCTGAGGCGGGTCCGTCTCCGGCGCGCCGGCCTGCGCGAGTTTCACCGGGTGCCCGGTGAAACTCGTGCAACCCGCATGAACCTTCGTACCGGAGCCGTGAGTTTCCTACACCCCGTGAGACGCCCGTGACGGCGGCGCTACCGTGACGCTATGCGGGTGGGACTCACGGGCGGCATCGCCTCGGGCAAGAGCACGGTCGCGGCGATCCTGGCCGAGCTCGGCGCGGTCGTCATCGACGCCGACAAGCTGGCCCGGGAGGTCGTGGAGCGCGGGACTCCCGGCCTCGCGGAGGTCGTGGAGGCCTTCGGTGAGGCGCTGCTGACCCCGGACGGCGACCTGGACCGCCCGGCCATGGGGACCGTCGTCTTCGGCGACGAGGCCAAGCGCCGGACGCTGGAGCAGATCGTCCACCCGCTGGTCTTCGAGCGGATCGTCGCGCTCGAGGAGGCGGCGCCCGAGGGCGCGGTCGTGGTCCACGACATCCCCCTGCTCGCCGAGTCCGGTCGGGCGGACACCTTCGACGCGGTCCTCGTCGTGGACGTGCCTCCCGAGACGCAGGTCGAGCGGATGCTGCGCGACCGGGGCTGGACGCGCGAGGACGCGCAGGCGCGGATCTCGTCCCAGGCGACCCGCGAGGACCGGCTGGCGGTGGCGACCCACGTCATCGACAACACCGGCTCGCTCGAGGAGCTGCGCCAGCGGGTCGAGGAGGTCTACGCCGGGCTCACGGACCCAGCGCGAGCGTCATGAACGTGCTGGCGGGGTCGGGGCGGTAGCCGCCGAACGGTGCGCACTCGGTGAACCCGTGGCGCGCGTAGAGCGCCCGGGCCGGGGCGAAGAAGTCAAAGGACCCGGTCTCGAGGCTGACCCGCTCGTAGCCCGCCGCGCGCGCCTCCTCCAGGACCCTCGCCAGGAGGGCGCTCGCCACGCCCCTCCGGGTATGCCGCGTGGCCGTGCGCATCGACTTGAGCTCGGCGTGCTCGGGCGTGAGCTCCTGGAGCGCGGCGCAGCCGAGCAGCTCGCCGTCCTCGCCCACGGCCGTCCAGAAGGACACCCCGGGCGCCCGCAGCCCGTCCAGGTGCAGGGCGTGGCTGCTGCCCGGCGGGCTGACGGCTCGCAGCTCGGCGACGTGCTCGGACAGGAACGCGACGACCTCCGCACTGCGGAGGTCGTCGCGTTCGATGCGCAGGCGCTGGATGCTCAGGCGGCCAGGTCCGGGTCGCCGAGGCGCCGCAGCTTCTGCAGCGCCTCCCGCTCGAGCTGGCGGACCCGCTCGGCGGAGATGCCGTGCTTGACGCCGATGTCGGCGAGCTTGTGCTGACGCCCGTCGACCAGGCCGTAGCGCGACCGGATGATGTCGGCGGCGCGGTCGTCGAGCTGTCCGACCAGGCGGTTGAGCCGCTCGCGGGACTCGACGTCCACGACGGTGAGATCGGGTCCGGGGGCCGTCTCCTGGGCCATCAGGTCACCCAGGGAGGTGTCGCCGTCGGCGTCGACGGGGGAGTCGAGGCTGACGTGCTCGCGGCCCCATGACATCAGGTCGAGGACCCGGTCGACGTCCATGCCCAGCTCGTCGGCGATCTCCCTCGGGTCCGGGTCGCGGCCCAGCTGGCGCTCGAGCGTGCGGCGCGCGCCGCCCACCTGGTTGAGCTCCTCCACGACGTGGACGGGGAGCCGCACGACGCGGGCCTGCTGGGCGATGCCGCGGGTGATGGCCTGGCGCACCCACCAGGTGGCGTACGTGGAGAACTTGTAGCCCTTGGTGTAGTCGAACTTCTCGACCGCGCGGATCAGGCCGGTGTTGCCCTCCTGGATCAGGTCGAGCATCGGCATCTGGGCGCGGCCGTACTTGCGCGCGATGGAGACGACCAGACGCAGGTTGGCCGAGATGAAGAGGTCCACGGCCTTGCGGCCCTCCTCGGCGAGCCACTCGAGCTCCTCGGCGGTGGCGTGGCCCGGGGCGCCGCCCTTGCGCCGACCGACCCGGCCCTCCGCGAGGAGGGCCTCGGCCATGAGGCCGGCCTCGATCGTCTTGGAGAGCTCGACCTCGGTCGCCGCGTCGAGGAGGGGAGTGCGCGCGATCTCGTCGAGGTACAGACCAACGCTGTCGCGGCCCTCGATCTCGCGCGTGGCCGTTGCAGTCCGTGCCGCCATGGGGACCCTCCTCACTGCAAGGTGACCCTTCACCCTGCGACTATCCCAACGCTCCCGGTGGACCGAGGATTCCCGGTCCCCTGTAAGAGCCTTCGTCATGAATGACGAAGCGGATTGCCCCAGAGTTGCCATGGTGTCGAACTCTCAGGGACTTCTCAGGGGTACCCAGAGGGTGAGTCAGGCAAGCTTCATCCGGTCGAGGATCCAGGCGAGCGAGAACGCGCGGTCGTGCCAGGCCTTGTAGCGACCCGACACGCCGCCGTGCCCGGCGGCCATCTCGATGCGCAGGAGCACGTCCGGCTCGACCGCCGTGGCCCGCAGTCGGGCCACCCACTTGGCCGGCTCCACGTACAGCACCCGGGTGTCGTTGAACGACGTCTCGGCCAGGATCGGGGGGTAGCGCACCGCCGCCACGTTGTCGTAAGGCGCGTAGCCGGCGATGTAGTCGTAGACCTCCGGGTCGGCCTCCGGGTTGCCCCACTCGTCGTACTCCGTGACGGTCAGCGGCAGCGTGGCGTCCAGCATGGTGGTGAGGTTGTCCACGAACGGGACGCCGGCCACGATGCCCCCGAAGAGCTCGGGCGCCTGGTTGGCCACGGCGCCCATCAGGAGCCCGCCCGCGCTCGCGCCCTCGGCGACGAGGGTCTCCGGCGTGGTCCAGCCGGTGTCGACCAGGTGACGCGCACAGGCGATGAAGTCGGAGAAGGTGTTCTGCTTGTGCATCATCTTGCCGTCGTCGTACCACCGACGGCCGAGCTCGCCGCCGCCGCGCACGTGCGCGATCGCGAAGGCGGCGCCACGATCGAGCAAGGAGAGACGGGCCACGGAGAAGTACGGGTCGATCGACGCCTCGTAGGCGCCGTAGCCGTAGAGCAGCACGGGCACCGGCCCGGTGCCGCCGCCGACGCCCTCGCGGGAGCCGCGGCGGGCCACGATCGAGATCGGGACCTGCTCGCCGTCCTCGGCGCTGGCCCAGAGCCGGTGCTCCTCGTAGTCGGCCGGGTCGTAGCCGCCGAGCACCGGGGTACGCCGCCGCAGCACCAGCTCGCGGGTGCGGACGTCGTAGTCGTAGATCGAGGCCGGGACCGCCATCGTGGTGTAGCCCAGGCGGACCGTCGGCTGGGTGAAGGACGGGTTGCCGCCCGACCCCACGGTGTAGACGGGTGCGTCGAACTCCACGAGGTAGTCGTCGGAGACACCCGCCTCGCCCAGCTCCAGGATCCGCAGCTGGGTCAGGCCCTGGCTGCGCTGGTGGACGACCAGATGGCCGGCGAACGCGTCGACGTCCTCGAGCCGGGTCGCTGGGTCGTGGGCGATGAGCGGCTGCCACTGCGCTGACGGGGTCGGCGCGATCGGGGCGGCGGCCAGCTCGAAGTCGGGGCCGGTGGCGTTGTGCAGGACCAGGAACCGGTCCTGCCCGGCGATCACGGCGTGCTCGAGGGAGTACTCGACCCCCTCCTGGCGCTCGCAGAAGAGACGGAAGCCCGCGTCCGGGTCGTCGGCGTCGAGGAAGCGGTACTCCGAGGTGGTCTTCGACCCCGAGGCGATGACCAGGAACCGGTCGCTGCGGGTGCGGCCGAGGCCGACGAAGAACCGCCCGTCCGTCTCGTGGTGCACCAGCTCGTCGTCGTCCTGGCCGGTGCCGAGCGCGTGGCGCCAGATCTTGTCCGCGCGCCAGCTCTCGTCCACGGTGGAGTAGT